>NZ_JBPKBI010000012.1:168890-225114 GCF_051388935.1 Yinghuangia sp. YIM S10712 | reverse complement strand
AGGAGGCCACGCGGCAGCCAGCCGCGCCCTACCTCCAAGCCCGGCCCTTCAGGGCCGGGTCAAGTTGACGGCCTCTTTACCCGACCGGACCGAGACGACGTCGTGGCCCGGCGCGGCGATGACCTCTTCCAGCGCGAGGAGGTTGGCCGGCTGGTCGTCGACGAGCAGGATCTTCGGGGGCGCTCCAGTCGCCGGCCTGGTCGGCTCCGGCCGCTCCAAGGCCGCGAGTTGGCGCTCCAGAATGTCGCACCGCGCCTCGGCGTCCAGATTGCGCCGCCGGGCGGTCTCCAGTTCGTCGGAAAGCCTGCGCACCTGCATCGCAAGGGCGTCGCGCTCCGTCTCAAGGACCGTATGCTGCGGCGGCCGAGCGGCTCCGGCCCACGTTTCCTCCAACTGGGTCAGACGCGTCTCGAGTTCGACTATGCGATGGTTGCGGTCGATCAGGGCGTCCCCGAGAACCTCCTCTTGAATCGTGGAGCGCTGAGCGTCGAGTTCCGCCTCCGCCAGTTGGAGTTCGAGGACTTTGGCCGGCCCGGCCGTGGCCGCGCTGAGCCGCAGCGCCGTTCGGTGCAGTCGCCGCAGGTGGGTGACCGCATCGGCATCCACGGGCGAACCCTGGCACTCGGCCACATCGTCCAGGAGTTCGGCGACGAACCGCCACGGCGGAACACGTGTGCCGCCGAGGAACCTCGAAATGCTGCCCGCATCGCGGAAACGCTGTGCGCCGTAGCGCCGGACGGAGACACCGAGCACACCGAACAGCTCCCTGAGCGCTTCGGCGAAGTCCCGGCTCTCCTGGGCGAGCCCTGTGTCCAGGGGACGAAGCGATCCCATCCCGCCCTCCGTCAACTGCCGGCGGAAGGCAGGCGCGTCGGCGCTCCCTCCGCGTCGCCCGCGCCCGGAAGGGCGGCCTCATGCCCGGAACCGATGATGCGGTCGAAGAAGCCCACCGCCAGACCGAACGCCCCCGCGCCGCACAGCAGTGACTGCGGGGCTCCGGGGCCGGTCATCGCGGTCAGCGCACCGGCCCCGACGCCGGTAAGTCCCGCGAGCAGGAAGACGAGGGCGGCTCGGAGCGATAACAGGGGGCGATACACAGTTCTCTCCTCGGTGTGTGGTCGTCAGTGCGCGATCGTGTCCTGGTCGGCTGCACCGCCTGACGACCGATCCTGGCCCACCACGGGGGTGTTGTGGACCCTGCAACGCGGTTCGGTCAACAGCAGCAACGAACGAGCAACACCCCCGCGGGAGTTGATGGGCCCGTTCCATGTCAGGAAGGAAGCGTGCGGGCTGCCAGGACTGCCGGGGCGGACCATGGTCCTGGGGCCGGTGGCGTTCATCCTGGACCGGCTCCTCGCCCTGCCGCACCCGGAGACCGTGGGACCGAGATGCTCCGCCCGGCTCCGACCACTCCGCGGACGGGCCGCCGGTCGCGCTGCGCCGCGTCACGGGCCCGCCGACTGCCTGGGCGTCCCGCGCCGGATGCCCACAGCGACAACCTTGCTTTCACCGTCCTGCCGATGCGGCAGCGTCGTCACCACCGCGCATCACTGCGCCCACCGCCACGGGTCTCGGGAGGCTCCTGCGACACCAGAACATCAGGCAGATCGAACCCGTGGTCACCGGGGGTATCAAGGGTTGGCGAGGAACTCTCCGGTGAACACCGCGCGGACCTTCGACCACACGCGAACAACCGGGCGAGTGACCGGAGTTCATTCCTCGGTGTAATCCGCAGTTCGTGCAAGGCGGCGTTCGATCTCCTCGCGGATCGGGCGGTAGGCGGCGTCGGCCGCGCGCATGCGGGCTTCGCAGCGTGCCCAGGCGGCGCGGGAGCGCTTGCGCCGACCGGGCACCAGGTCGTAGCGGCGCAGTCGGACGGCGCGGCTGTCGACCATGAGCCCGGCGCGGGTGCGCACCCCGTGGTCCCACCGGACCGTGCTGTGCGCGTCGCGGAGTTCCGCGTCGAACGCCTGGAAGGCGCTCTGCCATCGCGCGGCTTCGTCGGCGGTGGCCGGTATCCGCAACCTGCCCTCGTACGCGATGACTTCGTACAGCGTGAACTCCAGGCCGTCGGGCACCGCCACCCATGCGAGGTCCCTCCACGGCCACGGGGTGAGCTGAAAGACGTGCTTCTTGACGGTTGTCATGTCGGAGCGCTCCTCGCCGGCCCGTCGCACGGGCGTGCGGGTCTGCCGGGCTCAGCGTAGGACGCGCCTGACCGCGCCCGCTGTGTCCCCGGGGGACCATCCCGAGGCACGGGGCCGGCGACGACGTGGCGATGATGGGTAACTTCGGGCGGATCGCCTGCCTGCGTGACCGCGATGCCCGACCTGTTCACGCCTGACGATGACCAGCGGCTTGAGGCCGCTCGTCGCCGGCTTCGGCCTGAGGAATGACCGATCGCCCTGCGCGCAGATCCGATGGATCCTGGCGGCGCTCTGGTGTTCTGCGATTTCGCGATGCCGAAGCGGCGTGGCGTCGGCTCCTCCCGAGATCAAGGTCGACTGCGGTGTTCGTTCCGCTGCTCTGCCGATTGAGCTACGGACCCGAAGGCCCAGGAGGACTCTAACCTCCAACCCGCGGATAACAATGAAGGAACCGCTGTCTTCGCACCGGGAGGTGCCCATGAAGTTGTGCCGCCCCGGCTCGGGCAGAAGCAAGGAGCCACTTCGCGCCTGAACCGGCTTTGACTGTAACCCAATTCGGTCGCCGACCCGAACCGTTTTGCGGATCGGCGTGCAGAAACCCCGGAACGCACGGGCAGGGGCGAGGGACTTGGAGATCCACGACGTCAGGCTGCCTGCCGCGGTCGTCAGCGAGCGGGCCAGCACCTTGCCATTGCAGCCGGGCACGTTGACGCGAAGGGACTTCTGCGGGGACATGAGGCTCCGTTCCCGGCTGGGGCGGCCAGAGGCCACCAGCGTGCACGCGTTGCGTCCAGGACGGTGGCCTTCTGGCCCTCTTCGGTCTGTCTTTGCCGGCCCTGGTTGGGCCGCATCTGTCGGGAGACCCCGGCCCCGGACAGATCCCGGCAGGTGGCTCTCGCCACTGCTGGGCGGGGAAGTCCGCGCCGCGGGTCTCCCACGCGGTGGACTGCGGTCCGCAGCTCGGCCGAGAAGACGACGGAGTACTGCGGCAATGTCCCGAGTGGGTCGTCGCGCCGGCGAACGGCCTGTGGGTCAAGCCGTCGTTCTGTTGCTGCCGCCCAACCGTGCTGCCAGGTGCACATCGGCGTACTTGGGTGGGGATTTCGGCGCGGGGTGCGGTGTGGTCTGTGCGAGGTGGGAGGCGTGTGCCCGCGTGTTGGCAGGGGCGCTTTCGGGCAGGGCGGGGGCGTGCTTGCCCTGTTGGGCGAGCTGCGCAATGGCGGACAGTCCCGCTGCGGCGGCGCGAACTGCTCGCGCTGTTGCCGCGGACAGCCGGTTCACCGGCCGGGTCGCGTCGCGGGGCTTGGTGAGCAGGCCCGGGCGCAGTTCACTCGGCAGGGGGTGATCGAAGGTGCGCCAGGTGGCGCTCAGTTCCTCGGCGGCCTCCTGTTCGCCGGCGAAGTGGCCGCGGCCGGGGCGGGCCAGGTGGAGTAAGGGCTTGGTCAAGGTCGTCATGAGCTGCCATGCCAGTTCGTGCGCTGACCTGCTGTCGATGCGCGGGTCGTCAGGAGCGCCGATGACGATCGTGAGCTCGGGCATGTCCATGCCGGGGTCGAGGTAGTGCCGCGACGACATGAGGACCGAGGCCGTCGCGTCGAATTCGGCGGCAACCGCAGGCTCGGTGATCAGGACCTGCCAGGAGTCGTGGTCGGGCCTGCGGAGCGTGGCGCTGGCAAATGCCTTGGCACGCTGGGCCACCGCACGCAGCATGACCATCGGACCGGAGGACTGCGCACTCGCATGGATGTCACCAGGTGCGGCGATGCCGTTGGCGATGACATGGTCGGCCCCTGCGACGACGTCCATCACGGCGGCGAATTGGTTCTCGAGTGCCCCGTCCTTGTAGTGCTGGTAGCCGTCGCTTCCGGTGCCCCGGCCATCGTTGATCCACAAACGCCCGCCGGCGGCGAAATGCGTGCTGTGCACATGGTTGAACAATTTGCTGGTGTTGTTGCCGACGAAGTAGTTCGAGTACGAGGTGAACATCAGCGGGCCCTGACCTGGTGCGTCCGCGTGCTCGACCAGCCAACCGCGGACCAGGGTGCCGTCGGGGGCCGTGAAGGTATGGCGCGTTGTCCTGGCACCGGTCAGCAACTTGTCCGCGATGGTGGACTCGATACGGATCTCCCCGGCCGGGCAGACGCCGGTCGGCGAGAGTTGGAAGCGGAAGCTGCGCGGGGGCGACACGATCGACGAGTGCTCGATCTCCAGCATGTTCGTGCCGTCGTCGGCGGCGTTTACGGTCATGCCGGTGATCTGGCCGAACAGACCTGGCAACCGAGTGCCGTCGGGCGCGTACACCTCGGGAAGCCCGAGGCCGTGCAACGGCACCGGGGTTCCGCGCCCGGTCTCCACGTCGAAGACCTGGACCTCCGCGGCCCCGTGGCGCGTTCGACTGACCACGAACAGCGGTTCCCGGCCCGGCCCGCGGTCGGCGGCGACGACGTCGCGGATCACGGTTTCCCCGTCGTCGGGCACGAGGTCGCGCCATTCGTTGGGTGGTATCCGCTTCCGGTCGAAGTCCAGTGGCACCTCGGCGATGCGTCCGCGGGGATGTTGTTCGCTCCAGCCGACGACGATCAGCCGGTTGTCCGCGGTGACCTGGGGGCTCCCGAGAGTCTCGTCGGAGTAGCCGAGGAGTTCGACAGCGCGCGGATGCGCCAGGCTGGTGTCGTACAGGGTGAGCCGGTTCGCGCTGCCGTGAGGCCCTCGGTTCGAGCCCACGACCATCCACGGATGCTCTGCCCCCGCCGGTGTCTTCCCGCGTGCCGCCACCGAGCGGTAGAAGACCCGCCGCTCGAACGTCGATGGCGGGGGAACGTAGGGGCCGAAGTCGTTTGTTGAGACCAGGAGTTGCTTGCGTCCGGTCGCCACGTCGAACCTCCAGGCGGCCTGCATCTCGCCGGCCGCGCCGACCCAGACGAAAGTTTCGGGGGTCTCCCAGGACACGTCCGGATATTCGGCTCCCGGAATGGTGGCCAACACGTCGCCGCTGCGCGTGTCCAAGACGGTCAAACCGGCCCCGGATTCGTTCCCCGACGCTTGGGACGAATACACGAAATACCGCCCGTGCGTCGGTTCCAGCCAGAAGCCGTCCGGATAGACGCGCGGAAAGACGATGTTCGGCGCATGTGCTTGGACCAGCACCACCTCGTGGCCGTCCCCGTGACGGGCGACAATCTGCCGTTCGGGTCGGTCGGGCTGCCTGCGCACGAACACCTCGACGTCGCCGGCTCGGATGGGCGGGCGCCGCTCGGCGTACCGGCTCTGCGCCCGCGCGACGAACCGGAACTCGTCGGCGAGCGCGTCGTTGCCCACCGCCTCGTCGAACGCGCGAGCGGCAGCGGCCGCCGCTTCGAACTTGTTCGCGGGCACCGGGTC
This sequence comes from Yinghuangia sp. YIM S10712, assembly GCF_051388935.1. Classification (NCBI taxonomy): domain Bacteria; kingdom Bacillati; phylum Actinomycetota; class Actinomycetes; order Kitasatosporales; family Streptomycetaceae; genus Yinghuangia; species Yinghuangia sp. YIM S10712. The sequence goes on along the minus strand of NZ_JBPKBI010000012.1, from coordinate 219,586 downwards.
GGGCGGCTTCAGTGTCCTGACCGCCTGCGTGAGACCGCGCTCGAATCGCCGGTTCAGGAGTTCTTGGAGCAGGTCGGGCGGGATGCCGTGGTCGAGGGCGTAATCAACCATGGCCTGGTGAGCCCGGCGGTCCGCCTCGGGAGGCCCGAGCCGTTTCCGGGCGTGTCCGTATCCGGCGTACGCCCGGGTCTCCGCCTCCAGCAAGACCGGGATGGCCTCGCGGAACTTCAGGAAAGAGCGTACGGCGGACAGGTTGAGCTGGTGGTTCTGCACGTGAAGCGCGAAGGCCGATGCACGAACCGTGTCTGCGGTGTCCGGAGGCAGGCCGATCTTCCGCGTCTCCTCGAGATGCTCCTCGGCGAACCGCTCAGCGTCCCGAACGACCTCGGCCACATGGCGCTGGGTTCCCCACAAGCCCAGCCAGAGACGTTGCGCCGCGTTGTACTTGTCCGTCAACCCGCATCCGTTCCAGTTGGCGGCCCAGCATCGGGTGGGCATGGCGTCCGACAGGACCCGGGCGATGACCTTGCGCAACTGCTGCTTGGTACGGCGCAGTTGAGCGGCCTGATACTACGCGTGAGCCGGGCCGGTGCACAGCGACGGCAGCCAAGGTCTCTGCGGCGTCGGTGGCGCGGCCGACCCGCACTTCAACTGACCCCGAGGCCGAGGCCAAGGCCGCATGCGCGCTTGCCCCGTGCCGCGGCGGAGTGTGGGTGCGAGGCCGGCGCACCTCTCGACCAGGGACGCGCGACTCCGGGGAACTATGCGCGCAGCATAGGTTGGCGAGGCATCCCAAGTTTCAGATCGGTCGTGCGAGGAACCGTGCGGTTGACAGCGCCGGTGTCAGCCGGTCACGGTCAGGGCGTACTCGACACGCAGCGAAAAACCTTCGGTGGCGCCGGCGATGGTGAGGCTGTGGTCTCCGGGAGCCAGCGGCGGCACCGTGAACCACAAGCCGCACGTGACCGTCCGTGCGGTGCCCGCGCGCCCGGTCACGGTGTTGCCCGCGACCCCGGTGAAGGACACCGACTCCGCGTCGACCCGTGCCGCCTCCACCGGGCGTCCGTCGACCAGGACTCGGCCTTGTGCGTTGTTCAAGAACGCGGCGCAGTCTGCGCGGGAGGCTTCCCACAGGTTCAACACCGGCCCGGCGATGCTCCGTCCGGCGGGAACCGTGCACGACCGTCGGGCCGTTCCGCCGAACGTCCCCGCGACCAGCCACAGATCCCCCGCCTGCCCACGGGCGCAGAACTCGCCAGTCGGATCCGACACCGGGTTGCTCTCCTCAGGCTGGGACGCCACCCACGTCAGCCAGCGGGCCTGCAACCCTGTGGGCACGGCGGCCGCTGCACCTGGGGCAGCAGCTTCGGCCGTCGGCGTGCCTGTCGTGGTCACGGCAGGCTTGGGAACCGGTGCCGACGTCACCGGCGTCGAGGCCACCGGCGCTGATGTGGCAGAACCTGCCTCCTTGACCGCGACCGCTCCCGGCCCGCCGCAGGCCGCCAACGTAAGCCACCCCGTCAACACCGCTGCGCCGGTGCGCACAACCCCGCGATCAATCACCGGCGCATGTTACGGCGAACCCAACTCCGAGGTACGCCCGGGGGCTTGGCCACTACAAGAGGAGCTGCAGGAGTTGGTAGTCCACCGGGTCGTCCGGGGGCGTGATGACATCGCCCCTGAGCCCGAAGCGGAGCCGTAGATCGTCGGCACCGATGCCCGGGACGCCCAGGCCGTAGAGGAAGAGTCTCAGGTAGTCCTTCGCCGGCAGGCCCTCGCGGGAGAGCGCGACCGCGAGGGCGCCGGGGTCGGCGGCCCGTCGTGCGGCACGCGACCAGCACAGGGCCAACTGGTGTGCGGCGTCCGGGGAGTAGCCCCCCAGATCGTTGCCGGCTTCACGTGCAGCCTTCGGGCCAAGCCAGCAGTTGACCGTGAGCGCCGGGTCGTCCGGTCCGGTTCCCGGCAGGTGAAGCGCCGCCAGTACGAAATCGTCGTCTCCGGCCCCCTCGGTGAACAGCACCGGCATGCCTGTCTCGTCCGCGTACGCGGCAAGAGCGTCCGAAAGCAGGTCCGGCCAGTCGACCAACCATCCCACCCGCCATCGGTCACCCAACGGCGTGTCATCGTCCCCGAAAATCAAGCTGAACGCTTCGTCGGCCCCCAGCTCCGCAACCGGAGATGAACTACACACGATCAGGCGGGCGGACTCCTGCATGAGTCTCCCTTTCGAACCGTAATCGGACGTCCGTACAGCCTTCGCGACGCGCAGCACGGCCGCACGGTTCCGTCGGTGTGCCGTGGCCCGTCTCGCGAGGCCGCACTCCGCCTGGGACGCGTCCGCCGCCGTACGAACGGATCCCGTCAGCCGTGCAGAACCCGGCGAAGAACCGTAGTCCGCTCGGTGATCTGGCGGCGCGTGACCGCGGCGTGCCGGGCCATTCCCGAACCGTGGAAAGTCCCCGGGTACAAGTGCAGTTCGGTGCCCACGCCCGAGGCCAGGAGGGCTTGGGCGTAGGCGATGCCCTCGTCGCGCAGTGGATCGAACTCCATGACNGGAAAGTCCCCGGGTACAAGTGCAGTTCGGTGCCCACGCCCGAGGCCAGGAGGGCTTGGGCGTAGGCGATGCCCTCGTCGCGCAGTGGATCGAACTCCATGACCGATATGTATGCCGGCGGTAGCCCTGCCAGGTCCTTGGCGCGCGCGGGGGCGGCGTACGCGGGAACGTCGCCGCCGCCGCGCCTGCCCGGGCCGAGGTAGCAGTCCCAGCTGACCTCGGCCTTGCCTCGGTCCCAGACCGGAGTGTCGGTGAACGCCCGCATACTGGGCGTGTCCAGCCGGTCGTCGAGTTCCGGCATGCCCAGGTACTGGAAGCAGACCGACGGCCCACCCCGGTCACGAGCCAAGAGAGTGAGTCCCGCCGCCAGGCCCGCGCCCGCGCTCTGCCCGTGCAGGGCGACGCGTGTGGGGTCGACCCCGAGGCGGGGTGCCTCCGCGACGAACCAGGCCAGTCCCGCGTAGCAGTCCTCCAGCGCCGCCGGGAACGGGTGTTCCGGAGCGAGCCGGTATTCGACCGCTGTCACTACAGCACCGAGTGCCCGGCAGAGTTCGAGGTTGCCTTCGTGGGACATCTCGACCGAGCCGAGTACGAATCCGCCGCCGTGGATGTCGTATACCGCAGGAAGCGGTCCGTCCGGCGCGTCGAGCGGGCGATAGATGCGCAGCGTGATGTCCGGGGCGTCGGCGGGGCCGGGGACCGAGGCATCGGAGATCACGACACCGACCTCATCCGCCCGGGATCGTTGCGAGACGTAGGCGTTCTGCATTCCGCGCAATGCCGGCAGGTCGTGCCACGGCACGTCGGGCATCATCTCGATGGCGGCTGCGAGTTCGGGGTCGAACGCGTACGACATGGAAGCACCTCTGGGGACGTGACGGCCCGTGGCCCGGGGAACGGCGTGGAACTGGCGTAATGGTGGCGCACCGGCCGTCGCGAAAACACCCGACGGCCGTCGCGTATCCCGGCGTATGTGACTGACGGATGGCGGAATGGGGTGCCTCCCGGTCGCCTTGCTCGTCTGCAACCGAGCCTCGTCGGCCACCGAGGTGCGCTCCCCCGGGACCCCTTGGAGGTGAGTGGGGACCCCGGGGCAAGCGCGCGGTCGGGACATTCCGGGGCAGCCCGGAATGTCCCGACTGTTGGTGTTTCGCTATTCGTCGCGCAGTGCGTCGAGCACCGCATCGGTCAGTTCCGGCCGGCAGATCAGCAGGTCGGGCAGGTAGGGGTTGGGTTGGTTGTAGCGCAGCGGTGAGCCGTCGAGGCGGGAGGTGTGGAGTCCGGCTGCTGCGGCAACCGCGACGGGGGCGCAGGAGTCCCATTCGTACTGGCCGCCGGAGTGGGCGTAGACGTCGACGTCGCCGCGGACGACGGCCATCGCCTTCGCACCGGCCGAACCCATGGGCACGAGTGCGGCGTCGAGGCGTCGGACGAGCTGGTCGACACAGGCGGGCGGCCGGGTACGGGAGACCGCCAGCCGAATCGGGCCGGGCACGGCAGGCGCGAGGATCGGCGGTTCCCCGGTGTGCAGGACGAGTCCGGCCGCGGGCAGCGCGACCGCTCCGGCGACGGGGGTTCCTTTGACCGCCAGGGCCACATGCACGGCCCAGTCGGCGCGCGGCGGTTCGCCGTATTCGCGGGTGCCGTCGAGGGGGTCGACGATCCACACGCGGTCGTGCTGGAGACGGATGGGGTCGTCGGCGCTTTCCTCCGACAGAATCGCGTCGTCCGGACGTGCGTGTGCCAGCAGGCGCAGCAGCAGTTCGTTGGACTCTCGGTCCCCTTGTTTGCCGCCGCCTTCGGTGCGGATCTTGCGGAGCAGGGCGCCGGCTTGGGCGGCGAAATGTGCAGCCGCGGCATGGTCGTCCATGTCAGGCTCCGGTGGGTGGTGCAAGAACGCCCGCCTGCCTCAGGTGGGCGATGACCTGGTCGGCTGCGGCTTCGGCGGATTGTGTGCCGCCGGCGTCGATGTGGACGTCGGGGCTCGCCGGCGGTTCGTAGGGGGAGTCGATGCCGGTGAAGTTGGTGAGTTCGCCGCGGCGGGCTTTGGCGTACAGGCCCTTGCGGTCGCGGGCTTCCGCGACATCCAGCGGGGTGTCGACGTGGACCTCGATGAACTCGCCGTCGTCGAGCAGTCCCCGCGCGAGGGCGCGTTCGGCGCGGAAGGGGGAGATGAACGAGGCCAGGACGATCAGGCCGGTGTCGGCCATGAGGCGGGCGACCTCGGCGACGCGGCGGATGTTCTCCACGCGGTCGGCGTCGGTGAACCCGAGGTCCTTGCACAGTCCGTGGCGCACGTTGTCGCCGTCGAGGAGGTACGTGTGGAAGCCCTCGCTGTGGAGCTTCTTCTCGACCAGGTTGGCGATCGTGGACTTGCCCGCGCCGGACAGGCCGGTGAACCACACCACCGCCGGCCGCTGCCCCTTCTGCCGTGCCCTCGCCTGCTTGTCCACGTCGACAGCCTGCCAGTGCACGTTGTCCGCCCGCCGCAGCGCGAAGTGCAAAAGCCCCGCCGCGACAGTGGTGTTCGTGAGCCGGTCGATGAGAATGAACCCGCCCATGTCCCGGTTCGCGGTGTACGGGTCGAACGGCACAGGTCGGTCGAGGTTGAGGTTGCACACCCCGATCTCGTTGAGCTCCAGCGTCCGCGCGGCGGTGTGTTCGAGGGTGTTGACGTTGACGGTGTACTTGGGGCGGGCGACGGTCGCGCCGACGGTGCGGGTGCCGAGTTTGAGGAGGTACGAGCGTCCCGGCAGCATGGGTTCGTCGCTCATCCACACCAGGTGGCACTCGAACTGGTCGGCGACTCCCGGCGGTTCGGACGCGGCGGCGATGACGTCGCCGCGGCTGACGTCGATTTCGTCGGCGAGGGTCAGCGTCACCGACTGCCCTGCGCGGGCGAGGTCGAGGTCGCCGCTGCGGGTGACGATGCGTGCGACCGTGGACTCCCGTCCGGACGGCAGGACGCGTACGCGGTCACCGGGCGCGACGGTGCCGCCGGCGATCTGGCCGGAGAAGCCGCGGAAGTCCAGGTCGGGGCGGTTGACCCACTGGACGGGCAGACGGAACGGGCCGGCGGAGGCATCGTCGGCGACCTCGACGGTCTCCAGGTGCCCGATCAGCGAAGGCCCTTGGTACCAGGGGGTGTTGGTGCTGGGTTCGGTGATGTTGTCGCCGCGCAGCGCGGACATCGGGATGCAGACGATGTCGGTCAGCCCGACTTGGGCGGCGAACTCCCGGTACTCGGCTTCGATCCGCTCGAAGACCTCCTGCGAGTAGTCGACCAGGTCGAGCTTGTTGACCGCGACGACAACGTGCCGGATGCCCAGCAGCGACACCAGGTAGCTGTGCCGCCGGGTCTGGGTCAGCACGCCCTTGCGGGCGTCGATCAGGATGACGGCGAGGTCGGCGGTGGACGCGCCGGTGACCATGTTGCGGGTGTACTGCTCGTGCCCCGGGGTGTCCGCGACGATGAACTTGCGGCGCTCGGTGGAGAAGAACCGGTACGCGACGTCGATGGTGATGCCCTGTTCCCGTTCGGCGGCGAGGCCGTCGACGAGGAGGGCGAAGTCGAGTTCTCCGCCTTGGGTGCCGACCGCCTTGGAGTCCGCTTCGAGGGCTGCGAGGTGGTCGGAGAAGACCAGCTTCGAGTCGTACAGCAGCCTGCCGATCAGGGTGGACTTGCCGTCGTCGACGCTGCCGCAGGTGATGAACCGCAGCATCGACTTGCGCTCGTGCCGGCGCAGGTATTCCTCGATGTCCGAGGCCACCAGGTCGTTCGTGGTGTGCGCCATCAGAAGTACCCCTCTTGCTTCTTCTTCTCCATGGATCCGCTGGAGTCGTGGTCGATGACGCGGCCCTCGCGTTCGGAGCCGGTGGTCAGGAGCATCTCCTGCACGATCCCGGTGAGGGTGTCGGCGGTGGACTCGACCGCGCCGGTCAGCGGGTAGCAGCCCAGCGTCCGGAACCGCACGCTCCGCTGCTGCGGCACCTCCCCGGATTTGAGTGGCATCCGGTCGTCGTCGACCATGATCAGCGCGCCGTCGCGCTCCACCACCGGCCGGGGCGCGGCGAAATAGAGGGGGACGATGGGTATCTGTTCGCGGTGGATGTACTGCCACACGTCCAGCTCGGTCCAGTTGGACAGCGGGAACACCCGCAGTGACTCGCCCTGCTGTTTGCGGGCGTTGTACAGCCGCCACAGTTCCGGGCGCTGCTGCTTGGGGTCCCACCGGTGCGCGGCCGAACGGACCGAGAAGACGCGTTCCTTCGCCCGGGACTTCTCCTCGTCCCGCCGCGCGCCGCCGAAAGCCAGGTCGAACCCGTGCAGGTCGAGCGCCTGCTTCAGGCCCTCGGTCTTCCACATGTCGGTGTGGACCGCCGAGCCGTGGTCGAACGGGTTGATGCCCCGTTCCACACACTCCGGGTTCCGATGCACCAGCAGGTCGACGCCGAGTTCGGCGACGAGCTTGTCGCGGAACTCGTACATCGCCCGGAACTTCCACGTGGTGTCCACGTGGAGCAGCGGAAACGGCGGCTTTGAGGGGTGGAACGCCTTCATCGCCAGGTGCAGCATCACCGAGCTGTCCTTGCCCACCGAGTACAGCATCACCGGCCGCTCGGCCTCGGACACCGCCTCCCGGAAGATCTGGATGCTCTCCGCCTCAAGGCGCTCAAGGTGTGTCAGTGGTGGCATGTGACTGGTGGTCCTGTTCGTTTCGGCGGCTCAGGCGAGCCGCAGTGCGACGCGGACCGTGTCGCGGCCGGGCGTCTTGCGGGTCAGGAGGGAGAAGGCCTGCTCGAACTCCTCCAGGCGGAAGGTGTCGCCGAGGAGTGCGGCGGTGGGGACCTTGCCCTCGTTGATCAGGGCGACCGCGCCTTGGGTGTCGAGGCCGGCGCCGGGGTGCAGGGTGATCCGGCGCGTGGGAATCCAGTCGCTGTGGAAGCCCTCCAGCGGACGGTCCTTCATCCCGGCGACGACGACGTGGCCTCCCTTGTGGACGAGGTCCATCGCGAGGTTCAGTGTGATCGGGTGCCCGGCCGCCGCGTCGACGACCACGTCGGCCATCGCATTGCCGGTGATTTCGCGTACGCGCTCGACGGGGTCTTCGACGTCCACGTCGATGACGTGGTCCGCGCCGACCTTGAGCGCGGCGTCCAGCCGGAACCGGTCCTGTGACTTGCCGGTCACAATGACCGCGGAGGCTCCGGCGGCGCGGGCCGCGACGATGGTGGCCATGCCCATGTGGCCGGGGCCCTCGATGACCACGACGTCGTCCTTGCGGACCGGGGCCACCCAGGTCACCGCACAGCTCAGCGGCTCGAAGACGGTCAGCTCCTCGGCGGGCAGGTCGTCACGGATGCGGAACACCTCGGAGCCGGGGAGGAGTTCGAGGTGTTCGGCGAATCCGCCGTACAGGCCCGAGCCTTCGTCGACGGAGAAGTCGTGGCCGTAGATGCGGTTGCCGTTCGGGGTGATGAGGAGTTCGCGTACGGCGACGCGCTCGCCCTCCCCGACACCCCAGGCCCTGGCTGTCTCCGCGTCGATCTTCTCGATGCGGCCCACGATTTCGTGCCCGGCGATGGACGGGAACGCGCCGCCGAACGACGTGTGCACGTGGCCCTTGAAGTGGTCGATGTCGCTGTGGCAGAGGCCGGTCGCCTCGACGCGCAGGATCGCGCCGCCGGGTTGCGGGTCGGGCACCGGGAGATCGCGCAATTCCCAGGTTTCGTCGCCGTTGAAGACGATGGCGCGGCTCATGGCAGGACCCTTTCGAGGATGGCGTTGGCCCGCTCGACGCTGCGGCGGGTCGCGGAGTCGTGTCCTTCCGCGTCGATGCGGGGGCCGACGATTTCGATCTCGACGGCGCCGGTGTAGCCGGTCTCCAGCGCGGTCGTCACGAAGGCGGCGATGTCCAGGCCGCCGTCGCCCGGAACGGCCCGGCCGGGCGTTCCGGGCAGGGCGTCGGCGATCTGCACGACTGCGATGTCCGGCCCCGCGCTCCGCACGACGTCGTGGAGGCCGGGTTCCATCCAGCAGTTGCCGAGGTCGGTGATCACTCCGATGCCTGCGCGGCGGGCGACGTCGATGCCGCCGGCGAGAGTGTTGACGAACGACCGGTCCGCCCGCAGCGTCGGCTCGATGGCGATGCGTACGCCGCGCGACTCGGCGTATTCGACGCATGGTTCGACGGCCCGGGCAAGCACCGCGGCGAGCTCGTCGACGGAACGCCCGTCGCCCGCGCCTGGGGTGAAGTACGGCGTGCCGCCGATGTCCGCGGCGACGTCGATCGCCCGTTTGACGAAAACCCGCGTGGAGTCCCATGTTTCGGGAGCGGCGAGGTCGAAGTTCCCGGTGATGACAGTCGTGCCGCTGATGCCGCGCTTCTTCAGCGCGGCCAGCGCATCGGCGAGACCGTGGGCCTCCAGTTTGGCGAGGATCAACCCGGCCTGGCTGATGCCGAGTTCGTCCCACAGCGCGAGGTCCTCGGCGAACGTCCACGGATGCGTGCACATCGCGCTCACCGAAAGCCGGGCGTGGGTCACGACAGTTGCTCCTTGGTGTCGCGGATCTCGGCTTCCAGCCACCGGACTTCGCTGAAGTTCTCACGCCCGCTGAGTTCCAGCAGCAGTTCGTGGGCGCCGAGCTTGACGGACAGCGCGGCACGGTTGTCGGGCTCCTGCGCGAGCACCAGGTCGACGAAGTGCAGGGCCTCCACGGGCCGTCCGGCGGCGAGATGGGCCTCGGCACGTTCGACGAACACCGCGGTGCCGCCTGAGAGTTCGACGAGTTCCGCGCCGATGCCGGACAGGGGGAGGTTGTAGAGCTCGGTGGTCGACTCGTACCGGAACCAGCCGGCGTGCTCCTCCCAGATCGACCGGACGATCCACGGCAGCTTGCCGTGCCCCTGCGGGATGTCGAGTTCGGGCGGGAGCGAGGCCTCGGCCATGAGGGTCCACAGGTCGGTGCCCGCGTTCATGCCCTCGATCGTCTTCTCACGCAAGTACTCGGTCGCGTCTCGGACTTGCGTGAGCCTCCGCCGGATCTCCTCCGCGCCTCGTACCGGTTCGCCGTGGCCGGTGACCAGCGTCTCCGGCTCCAGGCCTATGACCCGGTCCACCGACTGGATGAACGAGATGGCGCTGCGGTACTTGTCGCCGCGGATGGTGTACAGGTTCGGCACGTGCCCGAACAGCGGACCGGTCATGTTGCCGGTGAACACCGTGCGCTCGTCAGGGAGCCACACCACCAGCGAGTCGGTGGTCTCCCCGCCCGGCGTCGCGTACAGCTCGAAGCGGCGCCCGCCCAGGGTGAAGGTGTGGCTGTCGAGGAACGGGATGGTGACCACCGGCTCGGGCGGCTGGTACGTCGGATCCACGTTCGTGACGTCGCGGCTCCACAGCCGCCTGCTGCGGCGGGCGTAGAACGGCTGGAGGCGCCGGAAGTACTCGCGTACGTTCGTGTGGTCGGCCTGCGCGATCGTGTCGACACCCGGCGCGGTGATCTGCGACCAGCCGCCGACGTGGTCCGGGTGGCCCTGCGTGAAGACGATCACCCGCAGCGGTCCGTCGCTGACCCGCGCGAAGCGCTCCTTGATCTGTTCGGCCTCGAAGTACATGCCGGTGTTGATCAGCACGTCGCCGTCGGAGGTCGTGACCAGGTAGCTGTTGGAGATCCCCTTCGACGCGAAGATGCCGTTGCCGAGCGGAACCGCGTCTTGCGGGCCTTCGCCCTCTTTCACGATGAGGGCGTTGAGCGGCTGCTTCATTTCCCGCCCCCCTTTCCGGTCTCGGGTCGGATGCCGACCGCGTCGGTGTAGAACGCGAACCGCTCGCGCAACCGGTCGGTGTCCAGCCCGAAGTCGCCCTCCAGGTCGTAGACGACCCGGCCGCGCTTGCCGCGCGGGTGCGCGGCGATGTACGCGTCGATGTCGGCGGTGGTCTCGTCGGTCACCGGCAGACCGGCCTGGTCGAGGACCTGTGTGGCCGTCCTGATGTCGTCGGCGACCATGTCGGCGAACATGACCTCGACCAGTTGCCCGGACGGAACCAGGTGCCGGTCGCGCAGATAGCTGCGCAGCATGCGTTCGATGCGGTCGACCCAGTAGTCGACGTGCGCGTCGATGTCGGGTACGCGCTGGCCGGCCTTGAGGGCCAGGCCGCGCATCGTGAGCAGCGAGGTGAGGGTGGCGACGGGGTCGCGGTGGATCATCACGACCGTGGCGTCCGGGTACGTGGCCATGAGCGGGCCGAGTTGTTCCGCGTGCTGGTTGGACTTGAGCATCCAGCGCCGGTCGTCGGGGAACTGATGGGCGATCAGTTTGAGGACGTCGCGCATGTAGCGGTAGTGCGGTGTCTGGTCGGTGGCCAGGTAGTGGTCGCGGAAGCCGGGTACGCGGGCCATCCATTCCCACTGGTAGCTCGCGAAGTCCGGTATTTGGAGCTCGTTTTCGCCGCACGCGTGGTCGGGCGAGTGCTCGTGCATCGCGGCCATGATCTCGTTCGAGCTCAGGCGGGCCCACCGCTCCTCCGCCCTGGCGTAGCGCGGGTCGGCGCCGTCCGGGGCGATCTGCTCGTGCGGGTTCGGTGCGGGCTGCGTCGCGAGCCAGACCGGGAGGTGACGCAGGCGGCGGTCGGAGGCGACCAGATTCTCCAAGTGGGTGCTGCCGGAGCGGGGCAGCGCGATCACGTTGACCGGCCGGTCGATCGGCACGGCCTGCGACTCGGGGTGCGTCGTCCAGAAGTATTGGATGAACAGGCGGTTCGCGGCTGCCTTGACGCATTGCTCGACGAACGCGGCCTTGTGTGTCTTCCACACGTTGTCGTCGGCCTCGACCTCGCCCAGCAGAGCGCCGAGCCGTTCGACGAAGTCGAGCGGACCGAAGTCGTCCAGGCCCGCCCGCTGCCGGGCGGCTTCGAGGACGGCGCCCACGCTCATGTCGAGCGGCTGCGACTCGGCGGCTTCCAGCGCCGCGCGCTCCTCGGGGCTGCGCGTGTCCTCGCGCATGCCCTCGACGCGGAGAACTTTCACGGCCACAGCGGAACCTCCGTGATGTCGGTCTTGCCGGCGTTGGCCATCCAGCCCCCGTCGATGACGACGAGGTCCCCGGTGTGGAAGCGCGACCAGTCGCTCATGAAGTAGACGCCGATGCCCTCGAAGTCCTCGGCGGTGCCCATCCGGCCCGAGGGGTTGTACCGGCGTATGTGCTGGGCGCGAGGGCTGTCCTCGGGGATCCGCACCGTCTCGCTCACCGTGTGGCCGGGACACACGACATTGCTGCGGATGCCGTACCGGCCGGCCTCGACGGCGATGCCGCGCGACATCGCGGCCATCGCGCCCTTCGACGCGTTGTAGTGCTGCATCCCGGGGCTCCCGGTGAGGGCGGACAGGCTCGCGCAGAACAGCAGCGACCCGCCGGGGTCGCCCGCGTCGTACCGCGCCTTCATGTGCCGCGCACCCTCACGCACCGTCAGGTACGCGCCGTGCAGATTCACCGCGAGCAGGCTGTGCCACGCGGTGCTGTCCATGTGCAGGAAGCTGCCCTCGTTGCGCATCATCCCGGCGTTCGCGATGACCCCGTCGACGCGGCCCATCTCCTCGACCGCCTCGGCCATCGCCGCCACGACGCGGTCCTCGTCACAGACGTCGACCTCCTGGGTGAACACCCGGCCCCCGAACTCGGCCAGCGACTTCGCCGCCTCCGCGTTCTTCTCCGCCCGTCGCCCCCAGATGACGACGTCGCCGCCCGCCCGAGCCACGCCGCGGGCGAAAGCCAGACCGATACCGGCGTTGCCGCCGCTGATGAGGACCACGCGGCCCGCTAGATTGAACATAGGTACTTTGCTATAGCAAAACAAGATTTGCAGTCAAGTGGTTAGGTTCAAGCCGCATCACAGCCGAGGGCCGAGCCGCACAGGGGATCTCCGACTCGTCATCGCCGCCCGCCAACGTGCAGTCGACCGTGCCGGAGAACAATCCGCCCGACGCCCTGTACGAGAAGGTGAACCGGCATCCCTTCGGAAACCGCCGCGGAACCGAGACGCACGCCGGACACGGGCGTCGGCCCGGCGCACCCGTTGGCTTGATCAGCGCCGGCGGCTCACTCGCGAATCGACCCGGAACGGGCGCGGCACCTGTCCGTCGCACCAAATGCGATCCGCAGGGCGAACGCTCCGTGGATTGAAGGCCGTGGAAACCCGGTCAGGCAAGCAAGGTCGCGGTCCGTCCGTGACCGCGGACCGGGTGTGCGAAGCGTGGTGCTTACGCTGGACCGTCCCGCGCTCACCCATGGAACGGCCGTGTGCTTCGGGTCCGTCACGCAGCCGTCCGCGGTGGCCGTCGTGCGTGTAGACCGGGCACGTGCCCGGAACTCATCGCCGCGCCGGGGGTGTTTCGGACGGACTGCGGCGGTCAGCGGTCGACCTTGCGGATCGCCCGCAGCCACTCCTTGTTCATCGCGCTGATGGACGGCAGAGGTATGCCTTTTGGGCAGGCGGTCGCGCATTCGCCGGTGAGGGTGCAGCCGCCGAAGCCCTCGGCGTCCATCTGCGCGACCATGTCGAGGACGCGGGTCTCGCGTTCCGGTGCGCCTTGGGGGAGGGCGCCCAGGTGGTTCACCTTCGCCGAGGTGAACAGCATCGCGGAGCCGTTCGGGCAGGCCGCGACGCAGGCGCCGCAGCCGATGCATTCGGCGTGTTCGAAAGCGCGTTCGGCGGCGGCTTTGGGGACCGGGGTGGCGTGCGCCTCTGGGGCCGAGCCGGTGGGGGCGGTGACGTAACCGCCGGCCTGGATGATGCGGTCGAGGGCGGTGCGGTCGACGACGAGGTCCCTGACCACGGGGAACGCGGCGGCGCGCCACGGTTCGACGTCGATCGTGTCGCCGTCGCGGAAGGCCCGCATGTGGAGCTGGCACGCGGTGGTCCGCTCGGGGCCGTGCGCGTCGCCGTTGATGACGAGACTACAGGCGCCGCAGATGCCCTCGCGGCAGTCGTGGTCGAAGGCGACGGGTTCCTCGCCGCGCAGGGTCAGGTCCTCGTTGAGCGTGTCGAGCATCTCCAGGAACGACATGTCGGGGGAGACACCGTCGACTTCGTAGGTGGCCATGGTGCCGGGGGCGTCGGCGTTCTTCTGCCGCCAGACGCGGAGGGTGAGCTTCACGTGTAGCTCCGCTGGGTGGGGTGGACGTATTCGAAGGCCAGGTCTTCCCGGTGCAGGACGGGTGCCCGGCCGGTGCCGGTGAACTCCCAGGCGGCGACGTACGAGAAGTCGTCGTCGTTGCGGGCGGCTTCGCCGTCGGGTGTCTGGGACTCCTCGCGGAAGTGGCCCCCGCAGGACTCGGTGCGGTGCAGGGCGTCGAGGCACATGAGCTCGGCGAGTTCGAGGTAGTCCACGACGCGGTTGGCCCGCTCCAGCGACTGGTTGAACTCGTCGCCCGTTCCGGGGACTTTGACGCGGCGCCAGAACTCGTCGCGGATTTGCGGGATGCGATCGAGTGCCTTGCGCAGTCCCTCGTCCGTGCGGGCCATGCCGCAGTACTCCCAGAGGAGTTCGCCTACTTCGCGGTGGAACGAGTCGGCTGTGCGGTCGCCGTCGACACCGAGGAGCCGTTCCAACCGGCCGGTGGTCTCGCGCAGTGCGGCCACGGCGGCCGGGTGTGTGTCGTCGACGATGCCGGCGTGCGGCGTGCGCGCGAGGTAGTCGTTGACGCTTGCCGGGACGACGAAGTAGCCGTCGGCGAGCCCTTGCATCAGCGCGGACGCACCGAGCCGGTTCGCGCCGTGGTCGGAGAAGTTGGCCTCGCCGATCGCGAAGAGCCCGGGGACGGTGGTCCGGAGGTCGTAGTCGACCCACAGGCCGCCCATCGTGTAGTGCACGGCGGGGTAGATGCGCATGGGGACGCGGTACGGGTCCTCGGCGGTGATCCGCTCGTACATCTCGAAGAGGTTGCCGTACTTCTCGGCGACCTTGGCGCGGCCCAGGCGCGCGATGGCGTCGGCGAAGTCGAGGTACACGCCCTGGCCGCCGGGCCCTACGCCGCGGCCCTCGTCGCAGACGTTCTTCGCGGCGCGCGAGGCGATGTCGCGCGGCACGAGGTTGCCGAACGACGGGTACGCGCGTTCGAGGTAGTAGTCGCGCTCGTCCTCGGGGATGTCGCCGGGCGCGCGCCGGTCCCCGGCCGTTCTGGGCACCCAGATGCGTCCGTCGTTGCGCAGCGACTCGCTCATCAGCGTCAGCTTGGACTGATGGTCGCCGGTGCGCGGGATGCAGGTGGGATGGATCTGGGTGAAGCAGGGGTTGGCGAAGTACGCGCCGCGCCGGTGGGCGCGCCACACGGCGGTCGCGTTGGAGTTCACGGCGTTCGTCGACAGGTGGAACACGTTGCCGTAGCCGCCCGACGCGAGGACGACGGCGTCGGCAAAGTGTGTGGATATTTCACCGGTGACCAGGTCGCGGGCGACGATGCCGCGCGCCCGGCCGTCGGCCACGACCAGGTCGAGCATCTCCGTGCGGGCGTGCATCTCGACGGTCCCGGCCGCGATCTGCCGGGACAGGGCCTGGTAGGCGCCCAGGAGAAGTTGCTGTCCTGTCTGGCCGCGGGCGTAGAAGGTGCGGGAGACCTGGACGCCGCCGAACGACCGGGTGTCGAGGAGGCCGCCGTACTCGCGGGCGAAGGGGACGCCCTGCGCGACGCACTGGTCGATGATCTCGACCGAGATCTCGGCGAGGCGGTGGACGTTGGACTCGCGGGAGCGGAAGTCGCCGCCCTTGACGGTGTCGTAGAACAGCCGCTGGATCGAGTCGCCGTCGTTGCGGTAGTTCTTGGCGGCGTTGATGCCGCCCTGCGCGGCGATGGAGTGCGCCCGGCGAGGTGAGTCCTGGTAGCAGAACTGCACGACGCGGTAGCCCTGTTCGCCGAGCGTCGCGCCCGCGGAGGCACCCGCGAGGCCGGTCCCGACGACGATGACGGTGCGCCCCCGCCGATTGGCCGGATTGACCAGTTTGGCCTCGAAGCGGCGGCGGCCCCAGCGTTCGGCGATCGGCCCTGCCGGGGCACGGGTGTCGGCGATCGGCTCGCCGGCGGTGTACTCGGGGTAACCCATGTCAGCTCACCACTCCGGTCATGACGGCGACGGGGACGGAGACGAAGCCCACGAACAGCACGGCCGCGAGGATGTCGGCGACGCCGGCGAGGACGCGGTCGCGCGCGGCGCTGCCCGCGCCGAGCGTGTGCGCGGCGCTGCGGAAGCCGTGCCGGACGTGCAGCGCGACGGCGAGCATCGCGACGATGTAGATGAGGTTGCCGTACCAGGTGGAGAAGGTCGCGACGACGTTTTCGTACGGGTGTCCGGCCTGCGCGTTCTCGTTCACCGTGAGCGTGGTCAGGTCGAGGATGTGCCACACGACGAACAGGCCGATGATGACGCCGCCCCAGCGCATGGTCCGGGTGGCATAGCTCGCGCGGCGGCGCGGGTGGGCGTACCGCATCGGACGCGCGTCGATGTCGCGGCGGCTCAACTGGTACGCGGCGACGCCGTGCAGCACGACGGACGCGACCAGCACGACGCGAACGGCCCACAGGCCCCAGTGGCTGTGCAGGACCGGCTCGCCCATGTGGCGCAGCCAGTGGCCGTAGCCGTTGAACTCCCCGGGGCCGAAGAAGATCTTGAGGTTGCCCATCATGTGCGCGACCAGGTAGCCGAGCATGATCAGGCCGGTCACGGCCATGACCGCCTTCTTGCCGACGGAGGAGTGCCACAGCGAACGCGTCATGGACGGCCGTCGGTCCGTCCTGGTAGCGAGAGCCATGCTGCCGACGGTAGGTGCGCCGTCATCAGAGGTCCAAGACATGATCCGGCTCATGTCAATAGGCAATATCTATTGTCGGTTAGAGTGCGGGCATGCAGTTCCAGCAGCTTGTGTACTTCGTCGCCGTCGCCGAGACCCGGCACTTCACCCGGGCCGCCGAGCGAGTGCACGTCTCCCAACCCTCGCTGTCACAGCAAATCCGGGCGCTGGAAAACGAGTTGGGCGCGCAGTTGGTGAGCAGGGCGCGCGGCAACATCGCGCTCACCGAGGCGGGCGAGGCACTCCTGCCCCTGGCACGCCGGATCCTCGCGGACGCCGACACCGCACGCCTGGAAGTGCAGGAGCTCGCGCAATTGCGGCGCGGCCGGGTACGCCTCGGCGCCACGCCGAGCCTGTGCACGGGCCTGCTGCCGGAAATCCTGCGGACCTTTCACGACATGCATCCGGGGATCCGCCTGCTCATCGAGGAAAGCGGTTCGCACGACCTCGTCCGCGAACTCGCACGAGGGGCACTGGACCTCGCCCTGGTGGTCCTGCCGCTGCCCAGCCCGTCGCCCGCGCTGACGACGGTGGAACTTCTGCGGGAGGACCTCGTCGTCGTGACGTCGGCTGCGGCTCCGGTGCCCGGAAACGGACGTGCGGTGCGCATCGCGGACCTGCGCGACGAGCCGATGGTGATGTTCCGGCACGGCTACGACCTGCGGGAGCTTACCGTCGCGGCATGCCGCGCGGACGGTTTCGAACCGACGTTCACCGTCGAGGGCGGTGAGATGGACGCCGTGCTGGGGTTCGTGCGGGCGGGCCTGGGTACGGCGGTCGTGCCGCGCATGGTGGCCGCACGGTCCGGCCCGGATCTGCGCGTCACCCCGCTCGCCGCGCCGGGCCTGCGGCGCACCATCGCCCTGGCTCACCGCAGCGACGTGGCCCCGCCCCGCGCGGCCCGCGAACTCCAGAAGGTCCTGCTGGCATCACACCGCGACAAGCGGGATCCGCTCGACAGGCACGACGGAAACGACGGAGACGACGGGCGCGGCAAGCGTCCGGACCAGGACGACGCGTGACGCGGGCGGGCGAGCGCGTCACGTGGGAGGGAGCGCGACTCGCGGGAGGCCGAGCGCGGACGAGTGCCTCGGCTTCCGCGCCCGCCGGGGGTTGCGGTCTGGCAGTGCTGCCCTCGGGCCGCTGCCGGGCGCTGCGGTGTGGCACTGCTCCTTCGGGACCACTGCCGGACCTTGCGGGTCTGCCGGTGGTCCCGAAGGCGGTGACGGCAACCGAACCGGTTCGGACCGAGTCGCGCGTTCGCGGGGGATACCGCGCAGCCGCCGGCTTGTCTGTCGGGTCGACAAGCGGCGGTGGGCGTCAGTTCGCCTCGGTCTCCGTTGCCGGTATGCGCGGGATGACGGTCATGGACGGGATCGAGCTGGTGCGTCCGAAGCGGAGCACCGACGAGACGGCGTCGACGATGTGGGCGACGTCGACGAAGTTCCCGGTGACGTACCCGAGTCGTGCCCACTCCGTGATGGCTCGGCCGAACACCTCCGGATCGGCGTTGTCGGCGATGCCGGTGGCGGAGTCGCCCTCGCCGCCGAGGCAGTCGCCGATCGTCAGGCGGGTGAAGCCGACTTCGGGGTGCTCGATGCGCCATACCTCGACGAGCTTGTCGAGTGCCGCCTTGCTCGTCACGTACGCCCCGAGGTAGGCCCACGGCGGTCCGAGGGACGCACTGATCGACGACAGGTAGACCGCGGCGCCGCCCGAAGCGGCCAGGTGCGGCAGCGCGGCGGCCGTCACCAGGGACGCGCCGGTCACGTTGGTCGCGAACATCCGTCCCCACACGTCCGCGTCGGTGCCCTCGACCGGTGCCACCGCCCACGCGGCCGTGGCGAACACCAGGCCGTCGACACCGCCGAGGGCATTTGCGGCGTCGGCGACCGCGGTACGGCAGGAATCCGGGTCGGTGACGTCGCACGCGGCCGGGAAGGCGTGTTCACCGGCTTCCTCCGCCGCGGCCTTGAGCCGGTCGAGCCGTCGGGCGAGCAGGGCCACGTGCGCGCCCTGGGCGGCCAGGCCCAGGGCGATGCTGCGGCCGATGCCGCTGGAGGCGCCCACCACGATGACGCGCATCGGGCGGACTTCCCGGCCGCCGTCCCGCACGCCGTCGTCCGAAACACTGTCGCTGGTCACACCGCCGCCTTCGTGTCGTTGACTGTGCGGCCGAACACGGCGACCGCGTGGGGAACTTCGCGCCGGATGCCGCCGGCGTCACCCGAGGTGGATCGGGACGGAGGCGAACCCCCGGACCGTGCTGGTCTGGACCGGGACGAGCTCGGACTCGTCGATCTCCCACTCCGGGAACCTCGCGAGCGTGCCGGCCAGCGCCGCGCAGCCCTCCAGCCGGGCGAGTGCCGCGCCCAGGCAGTAGTGGGCGCCGAAGCCGAACGTGATGTGCCGCTGGATGTTGCGCCGCACGTCGAAGATGTCCGGATCGGTGAATTCGCGCTGGTCCCGGTTGGCGCTGCCGTTGAGCAGCAGCACTTTGGAGCCGGCCGGGATGTCGACGCCGTGCGCGGAGAAGTCGCGCAGCGTCCAGCGTCCGTTGACCGGGGACGGCGCCTCATAGCGCAGGATCTCCTCGATCGCGCCGGGCACGAGCGACGGGTCGTCAACCAAGAGCCGCCGCTGGTCCGGGTGTTGGGCCAGCGTCACTGCCGTCCAGCTCAGCAGCCTGGCGACCGTCTCCACCCCGGCACCCGCCAACAGCACGACGAACAGCGCCACTTCGTCATCCGTCAGCCGGCGCCTGACATTGTCCTCTTCGATCTCGGCGTCCACGAGAGTGCTGATCATGTCCTCGCCGGGGTGCCGCCTGCGCTCCTCGATGAGTTTCGTGGCGTAGGCGTGGACCTGGAGCGAGGCGTTCAGCGAGGTGGGGTTCATCTGCTCGGTCTGCCCCTCCTCCCGGTGCAGCATCTCGTCGAACCAGCGGCGGAGCATGTCCCGCTCGTCCTCGGGGATGCCGAGCATGTATCCGATGACCATCGGCGGCACCAGGGCCCCGAACTGCTGGACATAGTCGAAGCCCGACGAGCCGACCAGGGGGTCGAGGCAGCGGTCGACGAGCGTTTCGATGTAGGAGTTGAGCGCGGCTATCCGGCGTGGCGTGAACGCCCGGCTGACCAGCTTGCGCATGACCCCGTGCTCGGGCGGGTCCATGAAGATCACGGACGGGAAGGCCGTCGGCTCGTCCAGGGTTTCGAGCTGGACGCCGTGCGTCGAGCTGAACGTCGCCGTGTCGTGGTAGCCGTTCCAGACATCCTCGAAGCGGCTCAGCGCGTAGAACCGGTACCTGTCGTTCCAGTAGACCGGCTCTTCCTCGCGCATTCGCCGCCACGTGGCGTGCACTGTCCGGTCGATCTGCACGTCGAACGGGTCGTAGTAGATCGGTGACACCGTCTCGACACTCATCGACACCTCCACTCCCCTGGGCAGTCGATGCAGAAGGTGTACTAGAAAGATCTAAATATTCCAAGGGGTTGTGCGGCGGTTCTTGCGCGCTGCGTGTGGTCGTCCCCGTGCTCCCGGGCAGACCCTCCAACCTCGTGATCATCGCGCTGCGGGAAGGTGGCGACGGTGGCTTCGCGGGCGCTTCCGCGTCTTGTATAGATCTAGAGGTTTTGTCTAGCATGCGCGCCACGACCAGGTGCCCGAGGAGTCCGCATGGCAGCGAACGAGTGGTCCCTGCCCGCCGTACTTGACGTCGTCACCGACGCCGTACCCGAGCGCGAGATGCTGGTGTGGACCACGGTCCGCCGCACATACGCGGAGGTGCGGGAGCGGACCCGCCGCCTCGCCGCCTGCTTCCAGGGCCGCGGGCTCGGCGTCCGCCGCGAGCGCGCCGAGTTGCAGCGCTGGGAGTGCGGCCAGAGCACGGTGGCGCTCGTATTGAGCAACTGTCCCGAGTACGTCGAGACCATGATCGGCGCCTACCGGGCGCGCGCGGTGCCGTTCAACGTCAACCACCACTACGCGCCCGCCGAGATCGGCGCGTTGCTCGACCAACTCGGCGCCGAGGCCGTTGTCTACCACCGCCGTCTCGGCCCGAAGCTCGCCGCGGCGGGTGCCGCGCGAGGCCGCGTGCTGGTCGATGTGGACGACGGCTCCGGCGTCGCGCCGCTGCCGGGCAGCACCGCGTACGAGGAGGCTCTGGACGCCGCGACCAGGACGGACGACCTGCCCGTGCCGTCACCGGACGACCTCTACCTCGTCTGCACCGGCGGCACCACCGGCACACCCAAAGGCGTCCTGTGGCGGCAGGCCGACGTCTACGTATCCGGCGCGGGCGGCGTCGAGGGCGCCACCCGCGAGCTGATCACCTCGATCGCGCGGGGCGGCGGCCTGGGGACGTGGTTCGCGGCGCCCCCGCTGATGCACGGTGCCGCGCAGTGGACCGCGTTCGCGGGGCTGCACAACGGCGCGACCGTGGTCCTGCACGACGATTCCAAGGCGTTCGACGCGCGCGGCATCCTGGAGACGATCCAGCGCGAACGCGTGACGATGATGTCGATCGTCGGCGATGCCTACGCTCGGCCGCTGGTCGACGAGATGCGCGCACGCACCTACGACCTGTCGTCGCTGACCCGTCTGGCCACCGGCGGCGCGGCGACGAATCCCGTGCTCAAGCGGGCCTTGCTCGACATGGTTCCCCACCTCACGATCGTCGACGGGTACGGCGCGTCGGAGACCGGGGGCATGGCCTTCGGCTCCTCCACCAAGGACAAGGAGACCCGCGAGTTCACGCTCTCGCAGGGCGCCGCGGTGCTGTCCGTGGACCGGTCGCGGTTCATCGAGCCCGGGAACGACGAGATCGGCTGGACCGCGCGTACGGGCCGCATCCCGCTCGGTTACCTCAACGACCGCGCGGGGACCGAGGAGACCTTCCCGGTCATCGGAGGGCAACGCGTCTCCGTCCCCGGCGACCGGGCCCGGTACGCGGCGGACGGGACGATGGAGATGCTCGGGCGCGACGCGATGGTCGTCAACACCGGCGGAGAGAAGGTGTTCGCCGAAGAGGTCGAGGAAGTGCTGCGCCGGCACCCCGGCATCGCGGACGCGCTCGTGGTCGGCAGACCGAGCGACCGCTTCGGCCAGGAGATCGTCGCACTGGTCCAGCCACGCCCGGGGGCGTCGCCGTCGCCCCGCGAGGTCCGCGCGTACGTCGCCGACCGGATCGCCCGCTTCAAGGCGCCGCGCGCGGTGCTGCTGTGCGACCGGATCGGGCGGCACGCCACCGGAAAGGCCGACTACACGTGGGCGCGGCAGGCTGCGCTCGACGCGTTGCCCGCCACCGCGTCGTAGCCGCTGCGGGCGGCCGGCCCGCACACGCCGAGGATCCGGGTGGATCCGGGAGTGAGAAGCAGAGAGGACGTTCATGGCGACTGTGACCAGGGCGATCGACTGCCTGGTGAACGTGAGCATGGTCAAAGGCGACAAGCCGCCCGACTGGATGGTGCGGGTCAAAGAGGACTACTTCAAAGGCGGCGAGTCGTTCCTCAAGGACGCGGACTTCGACCAACTCGTCGACGAGATGGACCGGTTGGGGGTTCGCCGGGCGATTCTGACGAGCAGCGTGCGGGACGGAGCCGCGTCCAAGGCCCGCGAGTTCGTGGAGAAGGCACCCGAGCGGTTCTCGCTCGGCATCGGCGGGTTCGACCTGCTGCGTCCCATGAAGACCGTACGCGTGCTGTCCGAGACCGCGGCCAACGCTCCCGTCTCGTACGCGTCGGTCGGCCCGAGTTTCTGGGGCGACGGCAACTACCCGGCGAGCGACGCCGTTTACTACCCGCTCTACACCAAGGCGTGCGAACTCGACCTGCCCGTCACCGTGAACACCGGCCTGCCGGGGCCGCCGCTGCCGGGGGAGGCGCAGAATCCGATCCACCTCGACCGCGTGTGCCAGCGGTTCCCCGAGCTGAAGCTGTGCATGATGCACGGCGCCGACCCGTGGTGGGACCTGGCGATCCGGCTGATGGGCAAGTACGCGAACTTGCACCTGATGACCTCGGCGTGGTCGCCGAAGCGGCTGCCCGAGTCGCTGCTGCACTACATGCGGACCCGCGGCAGGAACAAGATCATCTTCGCGTCGGATTCCCCGGTGCTGTCGATCACCCGCACGGTCACCGAAGCGTCCCGGCTCGACTTGGAGCCCGAAGTGCTCGACGCCTACCTGTACGGCAACGCCGACCGATTCTTCTTCGACGGAGGGGGAGACCGGTGACCACCGCCGCAACGAGGCAGCAGGCCGCCCGGGGGACGTACACGCTGCCCTTCGACAGCGACAACCACTACTACGAGACCACCGACAGCTTCACCCGACACCTGGACCCGGCCATGGGGAGTCGCGGCATCATGGTCGTCAAGCACGGCACGCACACCCAACTCCTCGCCGGGGGAAGGCTGTTCGAGTTCATCCCCAATCCGACCTTCGACCCGGTCATCGTCCCGGGCTGCCAAGACCTGTTCTTCCGGGGCAAGGTCCCGAAGGGCGTCGACCCCCGCAGTCTGATGAAGGTCGAACCGCTCGACCCCGCGTACCGGAACCCCGCGCTGCGGCTGGAGGTGATGGATCGTCAGGGGCTATCCGGTGCCCTGCTGTTCCCCACACTCGCGTGCGGTGTCGAGGAGGCGTTGCGCGACGACGTCGGCGCGACGATGGCGAGCGTCACCGCTTTCAACACCTGGTTGGACGAAGACTGGGGCTACTCCCACCAGGACCGCATCATGACCGCCCCGATGCTGTCGTTCGCCGATCCCGACGAGGCGGTCGCGGAGATCGACAGGCTCGTCGGGCGCAACGTGCGGATCGTGTCGGTCCGTCCGGCGCCGGTGCCGATCGGCCACGGCCGATCCCGCTCGTTCGGACACCCCGACTACGACAAAGTGTGGGCCAAGCTCGTCGCGCACGACATCCCGGTCGGCTTCCACCTCAGCGACAGCGGCTACCACAAGTTCGCCGCCTTCTGGGGAGGCCCCGAGCGGTTCGCCCCGTTCCGCGTCTCCAACCCGCTCGGCCAGGTCCTCGTCGCCGACCGCGCGATCCACGACACGATGGCGAGCCTCATCATGGACGGCGTCTTCGCACGCCACCCCCGGCTGCGGGTCGCCAGTGTCGAGAACGGCTCCGACTGGGTGCACCTGCTGATCAAGCGCCTGCGCAAGCAGGCGAACCAGACGCCGAGGGTGTTCGCCGAGGACCCGGCGGAGACGATCCGCAGGCACGTGTGGGTCACCCCCTACTACGAAGAGGACATTCGCGCGCTCGCCGACACCATCGGCGTCGACCGTGTCCTGTTCGGCTCCGACTGGCCGCACGGTGAGGGGTTGGCGAACCCGACGGACTTCGTGCACGAACTGGAGGGCTTCACCGAATCCGAGACCGACCGGATCATGCGTACGAATGCCCTGGACCTGCTCGGTATCGATCACTGACGGTCGGATCTCGCACAGGCCGGCCGTCGCGGGGCAGCACAGCGCACCGGGGCAAATGGCGGGCGAGGAAAGGAAACGCGATGGGCGACACCCTGATCGAGCGGTTCGACGGCGTGGTGCGGGTCACGTTCAACCGCCCCGACAAGAAGAACGCGCTGAACGCGGACAACTGGCTCGACCTCGCGCGCGTCCTGGACGAGGTGGCCAAGGACCCGGCCGACCGCGCGCTGATCCTGACCGGCGCCGGCGGGTCCTTCTCGGCGGGTGCCGACCTGTCCGGCGGCGGTGACGGCGCGCGGAACGGCGAGCGGCGCGGTCTCACCGGCGGCAGGCTCCAGCCGATCCTGCACGAAATGCGCGCCGTGAACGACATCATCGCCCGGCTCCAGGGACTGCCCAAGCCGACGCTCGCCGTCGTGGACGGAGTCGCCGTCGGGGTGGCCCTGGGGCTGGTGCTGGCGTGCGACCTCGTTCTGGCGAGCGACCGGGCCCGCTTCTCGGAGGTCTTCGTCAAACGCGGGCTCGCCCTGGACGGCGGCAGCTCATGGACGCTGCCGCGCGCCGTGGGGATCCGCAGGGCCAAGCAGATGGCGTTCTTCGGCGACATGGTGCCCGCGGACCAGGCGCTGGCATGGGGACTGGTCAACGAGGTGGTGCCCGCCGACGTCCTCCAGGACGAAGGCGCGCGATGGGGCCGCCGCCTCGCCGCCGCGCCCACGACGGCGGTGAGCCTGATCAAGCGGCTCCTCGACGACAGTTCGCAGACGAGCTTCCAGCAGGCGCTGGAGAACGAGGCCCGCTCCCAGCACATCGCGTACACCACGGACGACATGCGCGAGGGCGTGGCCGCGTTCCTCGAACGCCGCGAGCCCCGCTTCACCGGCATCTAGGCATTCAAGGGCGGGCCCTCGCACGCGCCCCCTGCACCGGCTGGGAGATCAGGAGCCCCATGAGCACCGATCTGATTCTGCAACCGACCGATGAGCAACGGATGATGGTCGACACGACCATCCGGATCCTCGAATCCGAAAGCCCTCTCGAAGCCGTGCGGGCGGCGGCCGAGGGATCCGAGCCGAGTAGCGCGAAACTCCGTCACAAGCTCGGCGATGTCGGCTGCTTCGGCGTCCTGGTCGACGAACTCCGGGGCGGCGGCAGCGCGTCGGGCAACGGTGTCGTGGATGCCGCCCTCGTCGCGGCCGAGCGCGGCGCGAGACTGCAACCGGGACCGTACGTGGGCACGAGCGTGACGGCACACACCCTGTCTCGGATCGGCAGCCAGGCCTGGCACGGCGTGTTGGGTACCCTTGTGTCCGGGCACGCGGCGGCGACCTGGGCGGTCGGAGGGCTGAACGGCCATGCGCTGAAGGTCTGTTCCGAGGGCGACCACCTGGTCCTGGACGGCGTGGCCGAGGCCGTCCAGGACGCCGATGAATGCGACCACCTGCTGGTCGGTGTGGCCTCCGCTACAGGCGTGGTGCACGTCATGCTGGGCCTGCCCGATCCGCGCGTCACGCTGACCAGACTCGGCGGGATCGACATCACGCGACGCTTCTTCGACGTCCGAGTCGACCGCGTCGCCATCCGGTTCGGCCACACCCTGGCCCAAGGCGAAGCGGGACGCACACTCCTCGACCGGCAGATCGCCGTCGCCGCCGTTCTCGGCGCGGCCGAAGCGGTCGGCGCGATGGACAGCGACTTCCGGCTGGCCGTCGAGTACGCCAAGACACGCATCGCCTTCGGACGCCCCATCGGGTCCTTCCAGGCGGTCAAGCACCTGCTCGCCGACACCGGACTGAAGCTGGAGATGGCCAAGGCCCTGGTCGCCGACGCCGCGTTCGCGGTCGGCCGTGAGAGCGAAGACTCCGCGGTTCTGGCGAGCATGGCGAAAGCGTTCGTCGGAGAAAAATCGATCGAACTCGCACACAACTGTTTCCAGGTCTTCGGCGGAATCGGCTACACGTGGGAACACGACCACCACCTCTACATGCGCCGCCTGGCCTCGGAGGCCCAGCTCTTCGGATCGCCGGCGTGGCACCGGCGTCGCGTGTGGGATCAGGCGTCCAACACCCCTACCCATCCCTAAAATTTCCGCCGCTGTCCCGGCTTCGACGGATCGGAGCACTTATGTCTGAGCGTCTTCCGCAGATCGTCGAGTACCGGCGCGAGGCCCGCAACTGGCTGGAGTCGAACCTCGACAAAAAGGAACACCACGCGCCACGCCCCACGATCACCGGCAACGGCGACATCTCCGAAACCAAACTCGCCGCACAGCGTGCGCTCCAACGCAAACTGTTCGACGCCGGCTACG
The DNA here is from genome assembly GCF_051388935.1 of Yinghuangia sp. YIM S10712. Classification (NCBI taxonomy): domain Bacteria; kingdom Bacillati; phylum Actinomycetota; class Actinomycetes; order Kitasatosporales; family Streptomycetaceae; genus Yinghuangia; species Yinghuangia sp. YIM S10712. The sequence continues at coordinate 193,432 of NZ_JBPKBI010000012.1, read as the reverse complement.
CCGGGATCTCCTGGCCCGCCGAATTCGGCGGCCAGGGACTGCCGAAAACCTACGAGCGGGCCTTCGCGGCGGAAGCCCGCGGCTTCGTGCTGCCGAATTTCGGCGTCGCCGGGCGCACCACGTTCGGCGTGTGCGCGATGACGATGCTCGCGCACGCCTCACCCGGATTCCTGAAGCGTCACATTCCGCGAATTCTCGCCGGGGAAAGACTGTTCGCGCAGTTCTTCTCCGACCCCGAGGCCGGATCCGACCTCGCGGGCGTGCGTACGCAGGCGGTCCGCGACGGCGACCGGTGGATCCTCAACGGCTCCAAGATCTGGAGCAGCGGTGCCTACTACGCCGACTACGGGATGTGCCTCGCGCGGACCGACTGGGACGCCCCGAAACACCGCGGGCTCACCTGGTTCGCGGTCCCGATCGCCGCCGACGGCGTGACCGTGCGGCGGATCAGGCAGATCAACGGCGACGCCGAGTTCTGCCAGGAGTTCTTCGACGACGTCGTGCTCGGCGACGAGGACGTCATCGGCGAGGTCGACGAGGGCTGGGCGGTCGCCCGCACGATGCTCCTCTTCGAACGCGGCGGGGGCGCCACCGAGACGGTCGCCCGCGGCACAGGCGACGCCCGCGTGCTCGCCCCCGATCTCGTCGACCTCGCGGCGACGGCCGACCGCCTCGGCGACCCGGCGGTCCAACAGGCGATCGTCCGCAGGCACATCGACGACATCGCGCGCCGCGGGCTCGACCGCCGTATCGCTTCGGTGGTGAGCGCCGATCCGGTGCGAGGGAGCGCCTTCGCGTCGTACGGCAAGCTGGCGTCGGGGACGTTCGACCCGATCCGCGCGAACACCGCCTTGGAGATCGCCGAGGGCGCGGCCACGACATGGCCCGTCGACTCCGATACCGGCAGGCCGCCCCGCGTCGCCCTCGACTGTCCTCGACAGCCGGTTCATGGCCATCGCCGGCGGCACCAACGAAATGCAGCGCAACAGCATCGGCGAACGTGTTCTCGGGCTGCCGCGCGAGCCGTCGTTCGACACGGAGCGGCCGTTCCGGGAAGTGATCAGGTCGGCGCGGAACTGGTCCGGCAAGGTCGGCTGAGGCCGGCACGGAGAGTTGCGCGAATGCCGGGCCCGAACACGCCTGACACGCCGACGCCGACGCCGAGGCCGTGGGACGAACCGTCCGTCCCACGGCCTCGGCGTCACCGTCAGGGCTTCGCCGGTCGATCGCGCTACTTGAGGTCGGCGATGGTCTTCCCGACGTCGGCGAGCGTCACGGGCTTCGGGTAGTTGCCGGTGAGCCGGACCGCCGGCGCGTCACAGCGGTACGCGCCGCTGTTGGGTTTGAAGTCCGCCGGTTTCCAGCCGTCCGTCGTCGCGATCATGACGTTGTAGCAGGTCACCGGTGCGTCCTGCCGTGACATGTCGAGCGGTGCCTGCAAGCCGCCACCCGTCCACGCCGTCTCCTTCGTCGCGGCTTCGTACACGCATTTGCGGGTGAGGGCGTCGCCGCAGCTCGCCGCCGACTTGGCGAACAGCAGCCAGGACGAGAACGCGCGGAAGGACATGCTCGACACCTCCGCACCGGGCGCGTACTTGGCGTACAGGTCGATGACCTTCTGCGTCGCGGGGTTCCGGTCGGCCAGTTCCAGCGGGTGGAACCCCTGGAGATCGGTGACATTGTTCTGCGCCGCCAGTGCCTGGCCGCCGGTGAGGTCGATGAAGGCGTCGAGGTAGGCGCTGCTGTTGGCGTCGATCCAGTCGAGCTTGTAGTCGATCGTCGTCAGGGCCTGTTCCAGCTTGGCGAGCTGGGTGTACTGCCCCATGAAGACCAGGCCCTTGACGTTCTTGCTCTTGATCGACTGGGCGTACGGCATCCAGTCGGACACACCTGCCGCCGGATACAGGTCGTTGTAGGTCACGGTGCCGCCCGCGGCCTTGACGCCCTCCTCCGCCATGGAGACGAGGATCTTCACCGGCCCGGAGTCGCCGCCGATCATGCCGACGGCACCGGCCGAGGCGGGGTACGCCTCCTTCAGCAGCCACTGGTACAGCCCCGCGAAGGACATGTACGAGCCGCTCCCCGGCTGTATGGACACCTGGAGCCCGGCATCGCTGTTCTCCAACGACACCGTCTGGGCGGGGAAGTCCGGCAGCAGGCACGACAGGCGGTCCTTGACACCCATGTTGTCCAGTGCGGCGCCCCCGCCGACGAGAGCGAAGTCGTCGCGGCACGCTTCGGCCATCCGCTGGCGAACTTCCATCATCTTGGTGTCGTGGACGTTGGCGACGAGCCTGCGCCCGTCGATTCCCCCGGCGTCGTTGCACCACGACGTGAACACCTTTGCGGCGTCGAGGAATTCCTGCTTCTTCGTGAAGCCGACGTCGCTGAATACGCCGACCTTGATCTCGTCGGTCGTGACGCCCTGGGCCGGCGCGCCGGTCGTCTCGCCGGCCTGGCAGACGTTCTTCAGGTCACCGAAGTCCGCGTCGACGGCGGCCTGCTGGGTCCCGGCGGTGGCGGGTGTCTGTTCGTCGGACCCGCCTCGGTCCGAACAACCTGCCGCCGCGAGCAGTGCGGCGGTCGCCAACGCGGCGACGAGGGGTCTTCTTGCTCTCACGGGGCTGCCTCCTCAGGGCTGGTCCCACAAACCCACGAATCCCACAAATGCGATGTACGTGATTGCGGTACGCCCGCCGGGCGGAACAGCCTGCACGCTGCGCCGGCGGGTCGGAGCTGTCTGAGCCTTGGTGCTGTGGAGCTTTTGGTGCCATTCGTTTCGAGTGCGTTTTCTCCTTGCCTGACGTCCCTCCGAGCCGCGCGGCAACCGGACGACGACCCGCCCCGTACACGGGATCGGCCGTGCCGGGCCCGACTCTGTTGCCTGAGGGTCGGGCCGGGACCGGTGGTCAGGCGTCGCGCAGTGCGTTCAGCACGGCGCCGGCCAACTCCGGGCGGCAGATGAGCAGGTCGGGCAGGTATGGGTCGGGCTCGTTGTAGCGCAGTGGCGACCCGTCGATGCGGGAGACGTGCAGCCCGGCCGCCGCGGCGACGGCCACCGGGGCACACGAGTCCCACTCGTACTGGCCGCCGGAGTGCGCGTACACGTCCACCTCGCCCCGCACCACCGCCATGGCCTTGGCGCCGGCCGAGCCCATGGGCACCAACTCGGCGTCGAGTCGGTCGAGAAGGTGGTCGACGCACGCGGGCGGACGCGTCCGCGACACCGCGAGGCGAATGGGGCCGGGGACCGGGTCCGCGAGAGTCGGCGGCTCGCCCGTGTGCAGCACCAGGTCGGCTGCGGGCAGGGCCACGGCGCCCGCCGCGGGGATGCCGTCGACGGCGAGCGCGACGTGCACCGCCCAGTCGTCGCGCGGCGGTTCGCCGTATTCGCGGGTGCCGTCGAGGGGGTCGACGATCCACACGCGGTCGAACGTCAGGCGCATCCGGTCGTCGGCGCTCTCCTCCGACAGGATCGCGTCCTCGGGACGTGCGTGTGTCAGCAGGCGCAGCAGCAACTCGTTGGACTGCCGGTCGCCTTCCTTGCCGCCGCCTTCGGTGCGGATCTTGCGCAGCAGGGCCCCGGCCTGGGCGGCGACGGCGGCTGCGAGAGTATGGTCGTCCATGGTCACGCTTCCGCTCCGGGAGCCGGTGGTTCGAGGATGCCCGCGCGGCGCAGGTGTTCGACGACGAGGCCGGCGTTCTCCTCGGCGGAGACCGAGCCGCTCGCGTCGAGCCGCAGTTCCGGTGTCTCGGGCGGTTCGTACGGAGAGTCGATGCCGGTGAAGTGGGCGAGTTCCCCGCGCCTGGCCTTGGCGTACAGGCCCTTGCGGTCGCGGGCTTCGGCCACCGACAGCGGGGCGTCGACGTGGACCTCGACGAATTCGCCGTCGCCGAGGAGGCTCCGGGCCATGTCGCGTTCGGCGCGGAACGGCGAGATGAACGACGCGAGCACGATGATCCCGGAGTCGACCATCAGCTTCGCGACCTCCGCGGTGCGGCGGATGTTCTCCACGCGGTCGGCGTCGGTGAACCCGAGGTCCCTGCCCAGACCGTGCCGGACGTTGTCGCCGTCCAACAGGTAGGTGTGGAAGCCCTGGTCGTGCAGCCGCTTCTCGACCAGGTTCGCGATCGTGGACTTGCCCGCGCCGGACAGGCCGGTGAACCACACCACCGCCGGCCGCTGCCCCTTCAGCCGCGCGCGGGCGGTCTTGTCGACCTCGACGGCTTGCCAGTGCACGTTGTCCGCCCGCCGCAGCGCGAAGTGCAGCAGCCCGGCGGCGACCGTCGCCCGGGTGAACCGGTCGATGAGGATGAATCCGCCCATGTCCCGGTTCGCGGTGTACGGGTCGAACGGGACGCGGCGGTCGAGGTGGATGTTGCACACGCCGATCTCGTTGAGTTCGAGCGTACGCGCGGCAGCGTGCTCCAACGTGTTGACGTTGACCTTGTACTTCGGCTGGGCGACCGTCACGCCGGTGGTACGGCTGCCGAGCTTGAGCAGGTACGGCCGGCCAGGCAGCATCGGCTCATCGCTCATCCACACCAGATGGCACTCGAACTGGTCGGCCACTGCGGCCGGTTCGGATGCCGCGGCGATGACGTCCCCGCGGCTGACGTCGATCTCGTCCATGAGCGTCACGGTGACGGACTGGCCCGCGACCGCCTCGTCGAGGTCGCCGTCCGCGGTCACGATCCGGGCTATCGAGCTCTCCTGGCCGGACGGCAGCGCCCGCACCCGGTCGCCGGGGCGCACGACGCCGCCCGCGATCTGCCCGGAGAAGCCTCGGAAGTCGAGGTTGGGTCGGTTGACCCACTGCACCGGCAGACGGAACGGCCCGGTGTGCAGGTCGTCGGCGATCTCGACGGTCTCCAGATGGCCGACGAGGGTCGGTCCGTCGTACCAGGGGGTGTTGGGACTGGGCTCGGTGATGTTGTCGCCGGCGAGTGCCGACATCGGGATGCACACGATGTCGCTCAGGCCGATCTCCGCGGCAAAGCTGCGGTAGTCCGTTTCGATGCGGTCGAAGACCTCCTGCGAATAGTCCACGAGGTCCAGCTTGTTGACGGCGACGACGATGTTGCGGATGCCCAGCAGCGACACCAGGTAGCTGTGCCGCCGCGTCTGGGTCAGCACGCCCTTGCGGGCGTCGATCAGGATGACGGCGAGGTCGGCGGTGGACGCGCCGGTGACCATGTTGCGGGTGTACTGCTCGTGCCCGGGGGTGTCCGCGACGATGAACTTGCGCCGCTCGGTGGAGAAGAAGCGGTACGCCACGTCGATGGTGATGCCCTGTTCGCGCTCCGCGGCGAGGCCGTCGACCAGCAGCGCGAAGTCCAGCTCGCCGCCCTGCGTGCCCACCTTCTTCGAGTCGCTTTCCAGCGCGGCGAGATGGTCGGAGAAGACGAGTTTGGAGTCGTACAGCAGCCGGCCGATCAGGGTGCTCTTGCCGTCGTCGACGCTGCCGCACGTGATGAAGCGCAGGAGCGACTTGTGCTCGTGCAGCCGCAGGTAGGCCTCGATGTCGGTGGCGACGAGGTCGTTGGTCGTGTGCGCCATCAGAAGTAGCCCTCCTGCTTCTTCTTCTCCATCGATCCGCTGGAGTCGTGGTCGATGACCCGGCCCTGGCGTTCCGAACTGGTGGTCAGAAGCATTTCCCGGATGATCTCGGTGAGCGTCGACGCCGAACTCTCCACCGCCCCGGTGAGCGGATAGCAGCCGAGCGTGCGGAAGCGGACGCTGCGCTGCTCGGGCACTTCGCCGGGACGCAGCGGCATGCGGTCGTCATCGACCATGATCAGCGCGCCGTCCCGCTCGACGACAGGGCGTTGCGCGGCCAGGTAGAGGGGGACGATCGGGATCTGCTCGCGGTGGATGTACTGCCACACGTCCAGCTCGGTCCAGTTCGACAGCGGGAACACGCGGATGCTCTGGCCGGGTTGCCTGCCGGCGTTGTACAGCCGCCACAGTTCCGGCCGCTGCGCCTTCGGGTCCCAGCGGTGCTGCGCGGAACGTATCGAGAACACGCGTTCTTTCGCCCGCGACTTCTCCTCGTCGCGCCGGGCGCCGCCGAACGCGAGGTCGAAGCCGTGCATGTCGAGTGCCTGCTTGAGCCCTTGGGTCTTCCACATGTCGGTGTGCGTCGCCGAGCCGTGGTCGAAGGGGTTGATCCCGCGTTCGACGCACTCCGGGTTCTGATGCACGATCAGGTCGATGCCGAGGTCGGCGGCGACCTTGTCGCGGAAGTCGTACATGGCCCGGAACTTCCAGGTCGTGTCGACGTGCAGCAGCGGGAACGGCGGCAGCGAGGGATGGAAGGCCTTCATGGCCAGGTGCAGGAGGACGGAGCTGTCCTTGCCCACCGAATACAGCATCACCGGCCGCTCGCTCTCGGCCGCGGCCTCGCGGAATATCTGGATGCTCTCGGCCTCCAGGCGCTGGAGGTGTGTCAGTCGCCCCATGGCTGGGTTGCCCTTCTCCGCTCGTGACCCGTCAAGGGCGGGGCGGTGGTTCCGGAGTTTCCGGCCGCGCCGGGCGGCAGTGGGCGCGGCGCGGCCGGAAACGTTGTGCGGCTTCGCGTGTCGGCGGTCGTGACCGGTTATGTCACCGGCACACCTTCGGGCCACTCGATCTGATCGCGCGGCGTCGAGCGTTCGAGCATGCCGATGGTCTCCTCGCCGTCCCACCGGTAGCGGACCGCGCCCTGGAACAGCACCGGGAAGTTCGGCATTTCGGGGCGAACCACGGTGTCGTGCGTGGCCAGAAGGGTTTCGCCCTCGATGCGGGTGATGCCGAGTTCCTTCGACTCGAAGACGACCGACGCGTCCTCGCCCTTCGGCTCCAGTCGGCGCAGCCACGGCGCTTCGACGACCCGGGCGGGGATCAGCGGGCCGTCGCCGGTGTACAGGAAGCCTTCGTTGAACGTCGGCTTCCCGTCCGGGCGCGGCGGGTAGGTGATGTAGCCGAATCCCCGGCCGCTGGGGAACAGTCCGGATTGCCAGCAGTGCCCCCAGAACCCGTCCAGGTCCCGTACGCCCTGTCGGCGGATGCGCAACGCGCTTCCCGTGAAAGTGTGTTCCTCGCCGTCGACACGCACCGTCCCGGTGACCCGGACCAGTTGCTCGTAGCGGGGGCCGCCCATGAGCCCCTTCTCGATGTCCGACGCCAGCTTGTCTCCGGCATCGGGGAACAGCGAACCCTGGATCCACGGCGGCACCGCGCAGGTGGCCTCCACATGGAACTCCAAGGGGACGCGCGGGCCGTCCTGCCTGCCCGCGATCAGGTCCTGTTGCGTCGTCCGCACCACGTCGCCCTTGAACGTGGCCGTCCACGTCGTGAAGGGTTCGACGCACTGGAACGCCAGGGGGCCGGTGCCGAGGATGCGGGGCCGCCCGTTCGCGTCCAGGGCCGGCAGCGTCGTGCCGCGGTCGCGGCTCCGGTAGACGCGGCCGTCCGGGAAGACCAGGTTGAGCTGGTAGATGTGCGCGTCCCACTCGGCCGCGTATCCCTCGACGCCGACGCGGGGCAGGGCGATCTCGCCGCGGTCGTCGAAGATCCACATGCTGACCGAGTCGCGCATCTCCGGGTTGTCCGGTGCCTCGGCGAAGACGCTCTCCCGCTCGGCGGGCAGGCCGCCGGTGAGGTCGATGGTCATGCGGGCGTTTCCCTTCAGCGCGACGTCCACTCCGGGATGCGCGCGGTGTAGGCGGCGAACTGCGGTCGTACCGCGTCGAGATCGACGCCGAACGTGGCGGCGTCGGGGTGCACGTTGGGTTCCCGGTTCGCGGCGAACTCCTGCCACCAGTCCTGCATCCCGGTCTCGAACTCCTCGGTGACCGGCTCGCCCAGCCATGCGTACAAATTCCGGATCTGGGTGATCGGGTCGGTCTGCATGGCCCGGAAGTCGATGTCGTGGAACCGGTTTTCACCGCGCTTGTCGGACTGCTCGCGGAACGCCAGCGCCCGCGTCACGCCGACCGTCCAGTGCTCGACGTTCAGTTCGCCGATGTAGTGCTTGTCGACGTCGTCGCTGAACCGGCCCGCGACCTCGGCGTACAGGTCCGCCACCGACAGGATGACCGCGGTGGGGTCGCGGTGGGTCCATACGAACCGCGCGTCGGGGAAAGCCCGATCGAGCGCGTCGAGGAAGAGCAGGTGCGCCGGGGTCTTGAGCCGCCACGGCTTGGCGGGGAAGCCCCACTGGAGGAGCTTGAGGACGCGCCGCTCGTAGGTGTACGCGGAGGTGCAGTCGGTGTCGAGCAGCCATTTCGAGTAGCGCGGCACGTACGCGAACGCCTGGAAGAAGTGCGATTTGAAGTCCAGGCCCAGCAGCGACAGGCACTCCATCGGCCCGGTGGGGCTGCCGGGCAGCATCGCGAGGGTGCGCGGCGACAGCTTGGCGATCTGTGCGATCTCGGCCTTGGCCAGCTCGACCCTCGGGTCGGGGCCTTGGACCGTCGACGGCGGCGGGCAGGGCTGCGACGCCTCCCAGCGCAGCAGGGAGCGGGCGTTCGGGTCCTCCGCCAGCAGGAACGACAGGGCGGTCGACCCGGTGCGGGGCAGGCCGATGCCGAACAGCGGCCTGTCGATCGGCTCGTCGCCGATCTCGGGGTGGCGCCGGTACCAGTCCTCGACCTGAAGCCGCTGGGCGAGCAGGTCGACGACGACCTTGCGCAGGGCTGCCTGTCCGACGGCGTTCAGCCTGCCGTGTTCGCGCAGGTCGCGGACGAGCAGTTCCAGGCCCTCCCGGAACGCGTCGTCGCCGAAGTCGTCCAGGCCTGTCTCCGCCCGTGCGGCATCGAGCAGTTCGTCATGTGGTCCCATGGTGAAGCCCTTCAGTGACCGCCCGGTCCCTGCACGGAGACGAGGCGGCGCCCGTTGTGGATTGACGTGGTCGGTCGCGGGGCGCCGGCGTCCGGCGCGCGGCAGGTCCGGGTCAGGCGCGCATATTGGCGCCGCCGTCGATGGCCCAGGCCTGGCCGTTGATCCACTCGGCGTCGTCGGACAGCAGGAATGCCACGACGGCCCCCAGGTCGCTCGGGCGGCCCAGACGGGTCGTGGGGACCTGGTCCATGAACCGCTTTTGGAGCTCGAAGTCCTTTTGCTTTTCCTGGAGTTCGCCCATGACCAGTCCGGGCATGACGGTGTTGCAGCGCACGCCCTTCGGTCCCCAGTTGCCCGCGATGTGCCGGGTGAGGGCGTTGACGGCCGACTTCGAGGCCGCGTACGCCGGACGCAGCCGGTCACCGCCGCTGACCGCGGCCCCCGAGGAGCAGTTGACGATGCTGCCGCCGCCCTCGTTGGCCAGCAGGTGCGGAAGCACGGCCCGCGAGGTGCGCACGTAGCCGACCACGTTCACGTCCAACGTCCGGTGCCACACGTCGAGGTCGTTCTCCAGCACCGACTTGTCGCGCCCGAGGTTGTCCGGCGACAGGTCCGCACCGACGTTGAACAGACCGTGGACGGCGCCGAAAGTCTCGACCGTCGTGGCGACCAGGCGGTCGACGGTCGCCTCGTCGGCCAGGTCGAAGTGCAGCGCGAGCGCCGTGCCGCCGTTCTTGGTGATCTTCTCGGCGGTGGCCTCGGCGCCCGGGAGGTTGATGTCGCCAACCACGACGTTGGCGCCCTCCTCGCCGAGCCGGTGCGCGGCGCCCGCGCCGACTCCGGTGGCACCGCCCGCCACGATGAATGTCTTGCCCGCGAGTCCGCGCATTTTGTGCTCCCACGCTCCGATGTCAGGGGTGTCAACAAATCCAGGCCGTCGATGCGGCGCGAAGTCTTGTACGGGACAAGCGTGTTGGATCGACACAGGCCCACTGCGCCGCTGTCGGGCGCACGTCCGCGACAGCGTGCGCGAATGTCGGCCGCCGTGCCGTGACTTCAGGGCTTCGTCGTCGTCCCGCCCGTGTGCCGTATGTTCGGGTCAGCCCATCCACTGGCCGCCGGCGACGTCGATGGTCTGCCCGCACATGTAGTTGGCGGCATCGGAGGCGAGGTACGCGACCATGTTGGCGACCTCTTCGGGCAGACAGACCCGGCCGAGTTGGACCTGCGTCTGGATCGAGTTCAAGATCGCATCGCGGCCCGCGCGCTGCCGGTCGTCCTTCGGGTTGAGGATGTACTCCTTCATGTCCGGCTTGATCATGATGCCGGGCGCCACACCGAGGACATTGACGCCGCGCGAGGCGAACTCGTGGGCGAGGTTGCGGGTGAAGCCGATCACCCCCGCCTTGCACGAGCAGTAGACCGTCAGGCCCTTCTGCTGGACGCGTCCGCCCACGGCTCCGATGTTGATGATCCGGCCGGAGCCCTGCGGAAGGAAGTGCTCCAGCGCGGCGTGGGCGCCGTACATCATCATCGTCAGACTGCCGAGAACGGTCTGGTCGATGTCTTCCTTGGTGTGGTTCTCGAACGCACCGCCCACGGACATGACGGGGTTGTTGACCATGATGTCCAGCCCGCCGAGCGCTTCCTTGCTTTCGCGCACAGCCCGGTGGACCTGGTCCCAGTCCGAGAGATCCGCGAGAATCGGGACGGCCTTCACGCCCCAGCGCTTCTCGATCTCGTTCGCCCGCTTCTCCACCTTCGAGAAAGTCCGGCCTATCAACGCGACATCGGCGCCGGAACCGGCCAGGCGATTGGCCGTCGCCTGCCCCAGCCCGTCGCCGCCCGCACCCGTGACGATCGCCTTTTTGCCACTCAGGTCGAGAAGGTCGCTGACGCGCTTGTCGATGATGTCCGTGGGCAGCCGGTCAAGACCCAGGAGCTGGGTCCATTTCTGCTCGTCCGACTCCATGAAAATTCCTTTCGCTGCGACCGTGGCCGGGTGCGGCGGGCCGAAACGGCCGGGATACACCCTCGCGGTTGTTTCCAGCGATGCTAGGGCGGCGCCCGCAGCGCATGCCAATACAACTTTCGTTCCTCAGATATACCGTCGTTGTATAGCTGAGGTAGGGTGTCCGCCGTGGACACGCACCGTCTCAGGTACTTCCTGTGCATCGCCGAAGAGGGTTCGATCAACCGCGCCGCGTCCGTCCTGCAGATCGCGCAGCCGGCCCTGAGCCGCCAGGTCCGCCTGCTGGAGGAAGACCTCGGCGTCACCCTCTTCCGGCGAACCTCGCGCGGCGTGGAGCTCACCGAGGAAGGCGCACGCCTGCGCGAGACCACCGCCGCGCCGCTGCGGCAACTCGAACTCGCCATGCGCTACGTGGGCTCGCCCCTGGCACGCGTCGAGCGCGGCCTCCACGTGGGCCTCCCGACGACGGCCGCACCGCTCCTGGCTCCACCACTTCTGGATAGCCTGAACGCCGCGTTCCCCCGGGTGGACTTCCACGTGAGCGTCGCCAATACCGACGTCCTCGTCACGGGCATGCTCAAGGGAGCCATCGATATCGCGATGATCAATCCGGTGCCCGACGACCGGCTCTTCCACGGAGACCTGTTGGAGGAGGATCTTGTCATCGTCGGCGGGACGACCTCGGATCTCCGGCCCGATCGCCCGGTGGGATTCGCCGAACTCGCCGATTTCCCGCTCATTCTCCCGGCCTCTGCGACCGGAATCAGAAATGCACTGGAAAACACCGCACTACGTATCAAGATCAAGCTGGTTTCGCGATTTGCGACCGATTCCCTCCAGGTGACGAAAGACCTCATCGAAGCAGGCCACGGATATGCCGTCCTCCCGATCTCGGCATGCGCGGAGGAGATCTCCGAGAAAAAACTCAACCACGCCCCGCTCGGCGACCCGAAACTCACCCAGCAACTTGGCATCGCCGTCACCTCGCAACTCGAATTGCCACGCGGCTTCGCCACCCGGGTCAGCGAGATCATGCGCGAGGAATCGATCCGCCTGATCAAATCCGGCATGTGGCCCGCACGACCGCTGCCGCTGCGGCGGGGGAACTGACCGCAAGGGCCTGACGGGGCGGGCAGGCGGCCTTACCGCACGCAGCGCGGACGCCCCACCCACCTGCCTCCACAAGGTGTCGGCCGCAGCGTTGTCGCTGTGCTCGATCATCACACCGGCCTCGGCGCGCTCGGCCGCCGTCAGAGCCCGGTTCGCGTCCTGCGCCTGAAGCAGCAGTGTCGCGAGGATGTCGACCTTCGCGATATTGGCCGACACGTACGCCCGCTCCCCGTCCGCGGCGCCGACGCGACCGGAGGCCGTATCCAGTACCGCGACGGACAAATGACCCGACGGATCGGGAAGCGCAGCCTCCAAGGCGGCGTCCAGACTCAGGCCCGCCGTGACCGCCGGACTCGGGACTCCGGGATGCGACCGTCGGCTGACGGACCGATGTCACCCACGTCGGAGGCAGGAGTTACGACACCCTGACCGTGCGGCTGTTCCTCGGCGGGGCAAGACACTCCATGTCCGGACGGCTACGTAGTGTAGCGCTCGCGGAGTTCCGTCTTGAGGACCTTTCCGGTGGCGTTGCGCGGGAGTGTGTCGACTGTTTCCAGGCGTTCGGGCCACTGCCGGGGCGGGAGGCCCTGGTCGGCCAGAAACGCCGTGAGATCGGCGAGGGTCGGTGCGTTGCCGCGCGGCACGACCACCGCGCAGGCGAGTTCGCCGCGTCCGGCGTCGGGGAGGCCGACGACGGCGACGTCCGCGACGGCCTGGTGGGAGGCCAAGGCGTCTTCGAGGGCACGGGCGCTGATGTTCTCGCCCTTGCGGATGATGATGTCCTTCAGGCGTCCGGTGACTGTGAGGTAGCCGCGTTCGTCGAGCATGCCCAGGTCGCCGGTGCGGAGGTACCCGTCCTCGTCGAAGACGTCGCGGGTCAGGGACGCATCCAGGTAACCGCGCATGACCTGCGGGCCCTTGGCCCGGATTTCGCCTTCCTCGCCCGCACCGAGGACCCGGCCGTCCGGGGCGACGATCCGCAGGTGTACGTCCGGCTTGGGTCGGCCCTCGGTCGCGTGGAGGGTGTCGTCCGGGTCGTGCGGACCGGCCATGGCCAGTACCGGTGCCTCCGTCATGCCGTATCCCGACAGCACCGGCACACCGAACGCGCGCTTCGTGTCGGCGTGCAGGGTGATCGGCCGCGCGGACCCGCCCGCGGTCATCGCCCGCAGCTTCGGGAAGAGCGGGGTGTCGGGCTGTCGCCGCTGGAGTTCCAGATACGCCTGAATGAAGACGGCCCCCGACCCCGCCAAGGTGACTTCCTCCGCGTGGAAAAAGCGACTCGTCCGCTCGGGTTCGAACGCGGCGTCGAGTACCAGCGTGCAGCCGCAGATCAGTGCCGCGCCGAGCCAGATGCCGCAGCCGCCGATGTGGGCGATGGGGAACGCCAGGCCGACACGGTCCGCCTTGGTGCAGTCGAGGCGTACCGCCATGCTTTGGGCCGCGGCCAGGACCGACGCGTCGGTGTGCCGGGCACCCTTGGGGTCCGCGGTGGTGCCGGATGTGAAGAAGATCCAGCGCACGTCGTCGTCCGGACCTGCCGAGTTCGGCGCGGTGCGGCGCCTGGGTTGGCCTTCGGCGGCGACGACCAGGGCGTCGAGGCCGGGACGGTCCGTGATGAGCCTGTCGGTCCGCCACGCCTCGTCGAGGCCGAGCTGCCCTTCCGCTGTGATGAACAGCTCGGCCCCCGTCCGGGCGAGGATGAAACGCAGTTCCCTCTCGCCGCATATGGGCATCACCGGGTTCTGTACGGCACCGAGCCGGGCCAGCGCGCACGTGACGACGAGGGCTTCCACGACGGTCGGCAGGCGCCAGGTCACCGGTGTCCCCGGCCCGACGCCCCGGGCGGAGAGCGTCTCGGCCATCCGCTCGGAGTGGTCGCGGAACTCGGCGAACGTCAGCCGCCGTCCTCGTTCGTCGACCAGCATCTCGGCGCTGCCGTCGCGCGCGGCCCGCTGCTCGGCCAGGTCCCACAGTCGCGTGGACGTGTCGATCTCCAGCACAGGTGCTCCTCGGTTCGGCGCTCGCGTGCCACGGTCGTCAGGCGACGTCGAACCGGGCCCGTACGGACGGCGTCGCGGCTTAGGTGCGGAGGTGCGGAGGTGCGGAGGTGCGGAGGTGCGGAGGTGCGGAGGTGCGGAGGTGCGGAGGTGAGCGTTGTCGGAGAGGACCCTTGGAGCCGGGACGGCATCCTGCGCCATGGCGTCGCCGGTGTCGGCTTCTAACGCGCAAGTGCCTCGCGCAGTGCCGTGGTGCGGGCGTTCAGGAAGGCGCGGGAGACCGCGGCCCCGGCCTCCAGGCGGTCGAACGCGTGGTATGCGCCGGGGACCACGTGCAGCGTGGTGGGGACGCCGGCCTCGCGAAGGCGTTGGGCGTACGTCACGTTCTCGTCGTGGAACAGGTCGTTCGTCCCGACGCCGATCCAGGTGGGCGGAAGTCCCGCAAGGTCCTTGTACCGGGCGGGCGCGGCCAGCGGGGAGACGTTGGGGCCGGACATTTCGCCCAGGTAGGCGCGCCATCCGATGCGGTTGCTGTTCTGGTTCCACATGCGCAGCGTCCGCTGGTCGATGTCGGTGCGCGCCGTCGTCCGGTCGTCCAGCATCGGGTACGACAGCAACTGCATCACGGGCGACACCGCGTCGCGTTCCCTCGCCAGAAGCGTCAGCGCCGCCGCCAGCCCGCCGCCCGCGCTCGCGCCGCCGATCGCAATGCGTTCCGGGTTGACGTCCGGCTGCACGGCCAGCCACAGCAGCGCCGCGTAGCAGTCCTCCAGCGGCGTGGGGAAAGGGTGTTCGGGGGCGAGCCGGTATTCGACGGACGCCACGACGATGCCCAGCCGCTGCGCGAGACTCCGGCAGTCTGCGTCGTCCTGCATGGCGCTGCCGAGCACGTAGCCGCCGCCGTGGATCCACAGCATCGCCGGTGTCGGGTACTCGGCCGACTCCGGCCGGAAGACCCGCACGGTCACGTCCGCGTTGACCCGGGCGATCATCCCGTTCGAGGGCGGCCGATTCCTGGTCCGCGCCTCCATCTTCCGGATCAGGCCGAGGGACCTGGGGCCGACGGGCGTGGTCCGGGGCATGAACCGGGCCCGGCGCAGGTCGTGGTGGAAGGAGGGCTTCGTCATCGTCCCCTCTCACGGGCTCTGTGGTGCGAAGGTCATTCGGCCGGGCCCAAAGAGACCCCGTGGACATCGGCGACGCCCGGCTGCCACGGGGCTGTGGTGGCGAAGGTCATCCGGCCGGGGCCAGTGCGCGGACGGCGGCGACCGCTCCTCCGTCGACGAGCAGGTCGGTGCCGGTGACGAAGGCCGAGTCGGGGCCCAGCAGGAAGGCCGCCGCGCCGGCGATGTCGTCGGGGGTGCCGAGGCGCCGGGTGGCGGACATGTCGACCAGCATCCGCATGCTCTGCCCGCTTTCACCGTCCAGCTCCTGATGGCCCATGGGTGTGGCGATGACGCCGGGGCTGATCGAGTTCACGCGCGCGCCGCGTTCGCCCCACGCACCGGCTGCGGCCTGCACGCGGAGCGCATTGGCGCGCTTGGCCAGCGCGTACGCGGCCCCCGGGTCGCTCAGCACGGCCGGTGCCAGGAAGGGCAGTTTGAGCAGTTCGTCGGTCGCGGTCCGTGCGAGCGCGGCCTCGTGTTCGGCCGGAAGCCCCGCTGCCATGTGCCCGGCCATGCTCGCGATGACGACACCGGCGCCGCCGCGCGCGACCACCCGCGCGAACTCCTCAAGTACGAGGGCAACACCGAGCAGGTCCACACGCAGGATCCGGTCCGCGGACGCCTGTGTGGGGGACAGGCCCGCGGTGTGCGCGACGCGCGTGACGGGCCCCAGCTCGGCGGCGGCGTCCGCCAGGCCGCGAACCGAGTCGTGGTCGGCGACGTCGACGGTCCGGGCGGCGACGTCGTGGCCCTCGTCGCGCAGCCGGCCGGCCACCTCGTGCAGTGCGTCCTCGTTGAAGTCGGCGAGAAGCAGCTTGCGACCGCTGCCGGTTCGGCGAGCGATCGCCTGGCCCATACCGCCGATGCCGATGATGACTGTGACGTCCCTGTCCATGGCCGCACCATATTTCGAGACGATTCGTTTTGTAAATGGCGGCGGACGTCTACGCTCATGCGCATGTCAGGCAAACAGCGCGGACGGCCGCGCAGCGACCAAGCGCACCAGGCCATCCTGGAGTCCGCCCGCGACCTGCTGACGTCCGGCGGCTACGAGCGGATGACGATGGACGCGATCGCCGCGCGGGCCGGAGTGGGCAAGCAGACCGTCTACCGGTGGTGGCCCTCCAAGGCGGCCGTCGTCGCCGAAGCCGTCCTGGCCGGATACCTGGTCGCCGAGGGCGGCGCCCCCGGCGACACCGGAGACGTCGAGGCCGATCTGCGCGCATGGGTGCGCGCGATTTTCGGGCAACTCGACGACCCGGCCAACACCGCGCTGATCCGCGGCCTCGCGGCTGCTGCTGCGGACCGCGAGAGCGACGCGCTGCGGCTCTACCGTCGGCTCACCGGCCCCGCCCGGGAGCACCTGGTCGCACGTTTGGCGGCCGGCGTGCGCGAGGGCCAACTGCGCCCGGACGCCGACCTCGAAGCCGCCGCCGACGCTGTCGTGGGCACCCTGCTCTACCGGGCGCTCGCGCACAGCCCGGAGGCCGTGCGGCCGGAGGAGGCGGACGGCCTGTGCGACCTGCTGTTCCTCGGCCTGAGGCGCCCGGCGGGCACCAAGACCTGAGACCCCGTCGCGGGTCAACTCCCGCTCGACGCACCGCGCACAAGTTGCCGGGCGATCACCAACTGCTGGATCTGGCTGGTGCCTTCGTAGATGCGGAACAGCCTCGCGTCCCGGTAGAAGCGCTCGACGGGCACCCCGCGCATGTAACCCGCGCCGCCGTGGATCTGCACGGCCCGGTCCGCGATGCGGCCGACCGCCTCGGAAGCGAAGTACTTGGCGCACGAAGGACCGATGCGCGTGTCGCTGCCGTCGTCGAACGCGGCCGCGGTCTCCTTGACCAGCGCCCGCGCCGCGTACAGGTCGGTCGCGGAGTCCGCCAACAGCCCCTGCACCAACTGGTGTTCGCCGATCGGGCCGCCACCCTGGACCCGAGTGGCCGCGTACGCGACCGATTCGTCCACCAGGCGTTCCGACAAGCCGACGCACAGTGCCGCGATGTGGATGCGCCCGTGTGCCAGGCAGCGCATGGCGGTCGCATAACCGCGGCCCAGCCCCGCTTCCCCGCCGATCAGCGCTCCCGGACCCACGCGTACGTCGTCGAGATAGACGTCGGCGGTCCACGCCCCGGCCTGGCCCATCTTGGCGTCCTTCGGCCCGACCCGCAGCCCGGCGGCGTCGCGCTCGACCATGAACGCACTGATGCCCGCGCCGCCTTGCGCCGACGCGTCGGTCCGCGCGAACACCATGAACACATCGGCGACGGGCGCGTTGGTGATGAAGCGCTTGGCCCCGTTGATCACCCAGTGGTCGCCGTCCCGGCGCGCCGACGTCGCCAGCCCCGCCGGGTCGGAGCCGGCCCCCTCCTCGGTGAGGGCGAAGGACGCGGTCCACTCCCCGGAAGCCAACTTCGGGAGGTACGCCTTCTTCTGCGCGTCGTCGGCGCCCTCCAGCAGAACGTGACCGGCGATGCCGTTGTTGGTACCGAACATCGAGCGGAACGCCGGTGTCGTATAGCCGAGTTCGAAAACAAGACGGACTTCCTGACTCATCGTCAGGCCCAGGCCGCCGTACATCTCGGGTATCGCGAAGCCGAAGAGCCCCATGTCGGCGGCCTGGGCCCGGAGCCCGTCCGGGATGGCGTCCGTCTCCTCGATCTCCGTCTCGGCCGGCACCACCCGGTCCCGGACGAAGCGGCGGACACTCGCCAGCACCTCGGAGAGGTCGCTTGCCTCCATCGTCACCAGCCTTCTTCGTCGATCCGCGAGCCTGCGCCCCGGTCGTGGTCGGTTCCGGTCCGCCGTGTTCGGGCGCGGTCAGTCCACACGCTCGAACACGGCCGCGATGCCCTGCCCGCCGCCGATGCACAGCGTCTCCAGCCCGTAACGGGCGTCGCGCCGGTGCATTTCGCGCAGCATCGTGGCGAGGATGCGGCCGCCTGTCGCCGCGACCGGGTGGCCGAGCGAGATCCCGGACCCGTTGACGTTGAACCGCTCCATGTCGGCCTCGCCGAGTCCCCACTCCCGCGTACACGCGATGACCTGCGCGGCGAAAGCCTCGTTGAGTTCGATCAGGTCCATGTCCGACAGCTTCAGGCCGGCCCGTGACAGCGCCTTCGCCGATGCCGGGACCGGGCCTATGCCCATCCGGTCCGGACCGACGCCGGCCACCGCCCAGCTGACCAGCCGGGCCAGGGGTCGCAGCCCCAGACGTTGCGCCGCCTCGGGGTGCGTCACCACGCACGCGGAAGCGCCGTCGTTCTGGCCGCTCGCGTTCCCCGCCGTCACGGTCGCGTCCGGGTCGGACGCCGCCATCAGCGGCCGCAGTCTCGCAAGTCTCGCCAAGTCCGTGTCCGCGCGCGGGTGTTCGTCGGTATCCACGACGACCTCCCCGCCACGCGCCGGGACCGTGACCGGCACGATCTCGTCGGCGAAGAGTCCCGCCTGCTGAGCCGCGACGGCCCGCCGGTGCGAGCGCAGCGCGAGTTCGTCCTGCTCGGTCCGGGAGATCGCGTAGTCCCTGCGCAGGTTCTCGGCCGTCTCGATCATGCCGCCCGGCACCGGGAAGTCACGGCCGCCTGCCGTGGTGCGCCCCCGCGCGAGGGCGTCGTGCAAGGTGACCGCGCCGCCCCCCGCGCCCCACCGCATTTCGGTGGAGTAGAAGGCCGCGTTGCTCATGCTCTCCGCGCCGCCGGCGACCACCACGTCCGCGGCACCCGTCTGTACCTGCATCGCGGCCATCGCGACGGTCTGCACGCCCGAGCCGCAGCGCCGGTCCACCTGGAGGCCCGGGACCTCGACACCGAGGCCCGCGTCCAGAGCCACCACCCGGCCCAGCGCCGGGGCCTCCATCGTGGGGTAGCACGAGCCGAAGAGCACGTCGTCGATGTCGCCGCCCCGGAGGCCGGTCCGGTCCAGCAGCCCCCGCAGCACCGCCGCTCCCAGTTGGTGCGCGGTCAGCGCCTTCAAGGTGCCGCCGAAACCGCCGACGGGAGTGCGTACGGGCTCACAGATGACAGCAGTTCGCATTCCCGCCTCGCTCTTGGCCGACCTCACACGCCTGCGTCCGGACGGGCGGGACGCTATCCGACACCGACATACGTGTCGAGCGTGCGCGCGCGTTCCCGGCCATGCCTTGTGCCGCCCCACAATTCGGCTGCGACCTGGGCTTGGAATGGGCATGGGAGCAGCGTCTTTCCGCGACGTGCGCCGCCAATTGTTCGACGCCGCCGAGCGGGTGCTGTACGGGACGGCCGAACGGGCTGACCGGCAGGCACCGCGGGAGTCGCCGCCGAGTAGTCGCGCCGACCTGCAAATGCCCGTCTGAAAAACCGAGTTGGTGACGGTCGGGTGCGCATCGCCGTTTTCGGGACGCAGTGGCTGCCCCCTTGAACGGGCCACCGCCATGTGTTAATCATGTGATTAATCATCATTGGTCGACCGATGAACACCAGCGGGCCGCTCCGGATGCGCGCTGCCCGAAAGTGAGAACAGCGTTCCCGTAACGGGTTGTTGGCATCGGACACCTGGGAACGGATTACCCCGTGCGCCTGTCGGTCCCGGCCGGAAGTGCGCATGCAGTCGCTCAATGTGCGTGCCGGAAAACGCGCAAACGTACAAAACGGAACAAGTGATTCCGTCGTGTGATCCCGAGCCCGCGTCGGACCCGGGTTGCGATGCCGGGTCCGGAGCGGGGAGGCGGCCGCGCGCAAACGGCCGTCCGTGCCTGACTCAGGAGGACGAACGACTGTGAGAAGCACCAGATTCCGCAGACGCGGCAGAACCCGCGCCATAGCCGCCGCGACGATTGTCGCCGGGTTGCTCGCGGCCGGTTGCGGTCGCAGTGGCGACGGCGGCGGTGAGGCGGAAGCCGGACAACCCGCGTCCGGCCCCCCGATGTCCGCCGACTTCGGCGACCTCACACAGGTCTGCCGTCCCGGCACCCCGACGGGGAGCCCCGCCCAAGGCGTGACCGAAGACGATATCCAGGTCGGTGTCATGTCCGACATCGGATTCAGCAAGAACCCGGAATTCCCCGACGCAGCCGAGGTCTTCACCTCGTGGTGCAACGACGCCGGCGGCATCAACGGCCGCAAGCTCAAGCCCGTCACACGCGACGTGAAGATGAACGAGGTCCGCCAGCGGGTGATCGACGCGTGCCGCGAGGACTTCGCCCTCGTGGGAGGGGGAGCCGGCTACGACGGCTTGGGGACCAAGGACCGGCTGTCGTGCCTGCTGCCGGACTTCCCTGGTCAGACCACACAGACGGAGAACCAGGGCTCGGACCTCCAGGTCTCGGTCCAATCCGTCGCCGCGGGCTACTGGCCCAAGGAAGGCCTCTACAACTGGCTGCTCAAAGAGGCCAACCCGGACTCCAAGAGCGCGATCGGCATCATCCTCGGCGACTCCGCGCCCACCAGGGTCATGCGCGACAAGACCATCGAAACCCTGCGAGCCGTCGGCGCGGACGCCCCGATCTACATCGACTTCTACCCCGCGGCCGGGGTCAGCGACTGGACGCCGTACGCCCAGGCCGTGAAGGACAAGAAGGTCAAAGGCCTCATCTGGCTAGGTGACTTCCGCAATCTCGCCAAGCTGGAACAGGTCATGACGACCATGCAGTACAAGCCCGACTGGATCGACACCCACTCCAACTCCTACAGCCCCGACTTCATCGACGTGGCAGGCAGGGAAACCCTCGCGTTCCAGAACAACCTGTCCGACATCGGCGGCTTCCATCCCCTGGAGATCCCCGGCCCCGCAGTGCAGGACCTCAAGGACCTGTACGCCAAATACGCCCCCGGCGCCCGCATCACCTATCCCGCACTGAAGGCGTTCTCCGCCTGGCTGCTGTTCGCCAAGTCCGCTGTCGCCTGCGGCAACGACCTCACCCGCAGGTGCGTGTACGAGACCGCGGGCAAGGAGACCTCCTGGACCGGCGGGGGACTCCAGGCGCCCACCGACCTGTCGCAGAAGCTTCCGGTCAAGTGCCACAACGTGCTTCATGCCACCCCCGACGGGTGGCGTGCCGCGGACTTCCGCCCCACCGACGGCGTCTACCGCTGCGACGCACCGGCCACCAGGCTCACCGGAGACTACGGACGGCCGTTCACCCTCGCCGACGTCGGAAAGAGCATGGACGAGTTCCGCTGACATGCGCGCACCCGCGCGCACCCGCCACTGAGGACAACTGACAACTGACAAATGACAGCTGACGCCTGACACCGACCGACCGGACAAGTCCCGGCCGCGGGTCGGCTGCCCGACACAAGACTGTGTGCCCGGCCGTGCCAAGGCTCCTGCCTCGGTGCGGCCGGGTGGGCCCACGCGGTGTCGTGTCCCCGAAGCGGAACCAAGACGGTCACACCCTGTGCGGTTCGGCCGTCGCGTCGTCGCGGACCCGCTCTCCTTCGCAGTCCCTGATGAACCGCTCGATGACGGCGATGGTTTCGGCATGGCCGATGTCGAGGTCGAACGCCTCTTCCATGAGCAGGAACCGCGACAGGCCGGACAGCATGAGGATCACGGAAATCGGAGGCAGGTGTTTGTCGGCCAGGCCGTAGCCCTCCAGGACCGCCGTCAGGCGTTCAAGCTGAAGCATCCGGAACCTCCGCGCGGACGCGGCGATTTCGGAGCGGATCGCCTTGCGGTGGTTGGCGAGCGCGGCGAACTCCATGGTCAGCGCGGTGCCCGCCGGATCGTGGATCAGCTCCCACAGCGCCCACAGCGGTTGCGGTGAGGCAAGCGCCTCCTCCTGGCGGGCGTAGGTGCGGTCCGCGCTGCGCCGGAAAAGCTCGATGAACAAGCCGTCCATCGTGTCGAAGTAGTAGTAGACGAGCGCGCTGTTCACACCGACCTTGGCGGTCAGCCGACGGGTCGTGACGGCGGCGTAGCCCTCTTCGAGCATGAGTTCCTGAGCGGCGTCGAGGAGTGCGGTGCGCCGCTCCGAATCCTCCGCGATGCTTCGCCGGGTCCTGGACATACGGTCAGTCTCGCACAGGCCTTCCACGGGGTTGGCGCTTGTGATTTCGCCGGGTTGATCGAGCGATGGTTGCCTCGTCGGTGCGCCGGGTCGCAGGGTTCGTCCGCCGAACACCGGACGGAGTCGGGGACCGGATCCGGGGAGTGCCGTGCGAGACCGCCCCCCGGATGCCGATCCGTGTCCCTGTCGGGTCGGGTGCGAACTGCCTTACCGCGACCCGCGCTTGATCTGGTTGAACGGCACGCCCCGGTCGGGGGCGAGTTCGCGGGGCATACCGAGCATGCGCTCGCTGATGATGTTGCGGGACATCTCCGTGCTGCCGCCGCCGAGCCCGGCGCCCTGGCGGCCGAGGAAGGAGACGCCGGCCAGCCCGGTGTAGCCCGGCTCCGGCCCGGTCCCGAAGCCCCCGGTGGCGCCGGCGATGCGCAGCGCGTGGTCGTCCTCGGTCATCGAGTGTTCGGCGTGGAAGAGGCGCAGCATCGAGGCGGCGGGCGGCCCGAGGTGGCCCTTCGCGATGCCGGCGGACACGCGCGCGCGCAGCTGCGAACGCACCGCGGACAGCGTCAGCATCTCGCCGAGCATGGTCCGGACCTCGGGATCCGCTGTCCGCCCGGTCGCCAGAGCGACGGCGAAGGGGTCGGATTTCGGCCGGGTCGGGGTCGCGCCGCGTCCGCTGACGTACGGTGAGCCCCCGCCGACCGCGTTGCGCTCGTGGAACAACTGTTGGGACGCGACGGCCCAGCCGCCGTCGACCTCGCCCACGACCGCGGACGCGTCGACGCGGACGTTGTCGAAGAACTCCTCGCAGAATTCGGTGGAGCCGTCGACCATGCGGATGCGGTTGATCGTCAGGCCCGGGGCGTTGGTCGGCACAAGGAACATGGTCAGGCCCTCGTGCTTGGGCTTGTCGCTGTCGGTGCGGGCGAGGCACAGCCCGTAGTCGGCCGCGTACGCCGAAGTGCTCCACGTCTTGGAGCCGTTGATGACCCAGCCGTCGCCGTCGCGGTCGGCGCGCGTGATCAGCCCCGCGAGGTCGGAACCGCCGCTGGGTTCGGACAGGAACTGCACCAGGATCTCTTCGCCGCGGATCGCCGCGCCGATGTGTTGGCGCTTCTGCTCCTCGGTGCCGACGTCCAGCAGCGTCGCGCAGCAGATGCTGAATGTCGGGATGTTGAGGATGATCGGCATTTCGTAGCCCATCGACTCCTCGGTGAACGCGTCCTGGTAGGCGCGGGGGAGACCGAGGCCGCCGTATTCCCTCGGGAAGCAGATGCCGGCGAACCCGCCCGCGTGGAGCTTCTGTTGGAGTTCGCGGGCGCGCAGCCACAGGTGGTCGTCGTCGCCGGGCAGCGGCGGTACGGCGTCGGGATCCAGGCGCGGCAGGTTGGCGGCGAGCCAGGATCGCGCCCGGGCGCGGAACTCTTCGACGGACTCGGCGGTTTCGGGGGCGTTTGCGGTCATCGGTGTGGAGCCTCTCGGAACAGCGGTCAGAGCCCGGCGAGGTCGGCGAGGCGCCGCCGGTGGTCGTCGGGGGTGCCGTACAGGGACTGGTCCAACGTGGCGCGGCGCAGGAACAGGTGCAGGTCGTGTTCCCAGGTCACCCCGATGCCGCCGTGGATCTGGACGCAGTCCTGGAGGATCCACAGCGACCGCTCGCCGACGAAGCTCTTGGCGACGCTGACCAGTTGCGCGGCGTTCTCCGCGTTCTCCTGGACCGCGGCCGCGGCGGCACCGGTGGTGGCGTGGCAGGCCTCCAGCCAGGTGCGCATGTCGGCGAAGCGGTGTTTCAGCGCCTGGTACGAGGCGATCGGCCGACCGAAGGAGTAGCGGTCGAACGCCCATTGGACCGTCATGTCGAAGACCTTCGTCAGGCCGCCGCAGACCTCCGCGCACTGGATGAGCAGCGCTATCTGGAACTGCCGTTCCATGGCCGCCTCGTCGCCCGCCGCGCCGACGACTGCATCGGCGGCCACGTGCACGCCGTCGAACTGCACGGTGCCGAACCACCGGGCGATGTCGAGGCCCCACTGCGGGGTCACCGAGACACCCTCGGCTCCGGCCGGGACGAGGAACTGCGCGGTGCCGTCCGGTGTCGCCGCCGTCACCAGCAGCACGTCGGCCTGCGGGGCCGCCTCGACGCGGTCCTTGGTGCCGTCCAGGCGGAAGCCGCCGTCGCCGGTGGGTGTCGCGGTCAGCCCCGGCCGCAGGGGAGCCCACTGGCCGCCGGGTTCGTAGACCGCCCAGGTCGCGACTTTCTCGCCGGAAGCCAACTCACCGATGATGTCGGAGTGGTCCGGGCCGGTTCCGTGTGCCGCCACCAGGCCGGCGAGTACCGTGTTGGTCGGCAGCAGCGCGCCGGGGGCGATGCCCGCGCCCAACTGCTCGGCCAGCAGCGCGAGGTCGCGTACGCCGTGACCGGAGATGCTGCCGCCGCCGAGCTCTTCGGGGACCAGCAGCGACGTCCACCCCAGCTCGGCGGCGCGCC
>NZ_JBPKBI010000012.1:167605-168745 GCF_051388935.1 Yinghuangia sp. YIM S10712 | reverse complement strand
GCGGCGCAGCGCATCGAGCGGGTACTCCTTCTCCAGGAAGTCCCGCGCCGTTGACAGGAACAGTTTCTGGTCCGAGGTCAGCTCGAACTCCATCGCGACTTCCTTAGGGGTTCCTTGGGTCCGTTGAGGTCCTGCTCGTTCAGCCGTCGGGGCGAAGCGATCCAGAGTTAATCAATCGATTAATAGATCTGATTTACAGGTCTTTTCGCGTGCCTGTCAACAGCCGGTTGCCTCACGGCGAACGCCCGGTCCGGTTGCCGGGGCCGATCGGCCGGTTCGGTCGCCCTGGTCGCACGAGGACAGCCCGGTGGTCACGACGCGGCGGGCCTGCCCAGGGCGCTCGCCGACACATGCCGGGCCCCGGCGAGCAGGACCGCGAACCGCTCGTGCAGGACTTCGGAGAGCCTGAAATCCTCGTCGTACGCCCATTCGCGGATTGCGGACATGAGCATCACCTCGAACATCATCCCGAGGTCGGACGGGGTGAGGGTCTGCGGAATATCGCCGTTCTGCTGGCCTTGCAACAGGATGACGGCGAATCCGCGCTGGAAACGGAGCCGTTCGCCGTCCTGCGGGCGGTCGGAGACGTCCGACATCACCTGCATCATGCGGCGCAGCGCCGACCTGGGCACCTTCTCGATGCGGCGGCAGAGCTTGGTGGTGACGTCATTGAGTACGTCGTCGGTGCTGCTGCCGTCGATGAGGGCCTTCACCACGTCCTCGTAGAACACCTTCGCGGTCAGCCAACCGGTCGCGAGGAGGACGTCTTCCTTGCGGGCGAAGTGGTAGTAGAAGGTCGCCTTGGAGACGCCCGCGCGTGCGGCGATCTCCTCGGCGGTGGTGCCGTCGAAACCGGCGTCGAAACCCCGCTCGCCCCACAGCTCCAAAGCGGCCTTGATGATGGCCTGCCGGGTGTCGCGCGACCGGCCCTGGGCCAGCAGCGACCGCCGGGGACCGGCCTTGTCCTCGTTCATCGAACCCCCGCCGCAAGAGTGTCGTAGCTGGACAAGGTCGGATTACCTGGCAGTTTCCCGGAAGAGTGGCGTGTGATTTCGGCTGATGATATCGGACACGGTCGTAGACGAGGAGGGGGCGCCTCTCCGTCGGGAGACCGCCGCGGGCCGGCAGCCGGCGACGCGT
>NZ_JBPKBI010000012.1:135018-167465 GCF_051388935.1 Yinghuangia sp. YIM S10712 | reverse complement strand
CCCCCCCCCCCCCCCCACCCCCCCCCCCCCCCCCCCCCCCCCCCCCCCCCCCCCCCCCCCCGCGACCCGGGGCGTCACGCGGCGGGGAGGACCCGGGCGTCGGGGTCGACGCCCATGAGCTTGGCCAGGTTGCCGCCCATGACCGCCTTCTGGTCCGCGAGGGGCAGGGTCTCCAGCTCGTCGACCCAGGTCACCGGGTCGAACAGGCCTTCCGGGTGCGGGTAGTCCGACCCGAAGACGACGTTGTCGGCGCCCACGGTGTCGATGAGGCCGAGCACGTCCTCCTCGTGGAAGGGGTGGACGTAGATGGACCGCTTGAAGGTCGTCATCGGGTCCTCGTCGAACAGCCCCGGGTCCCGCTCGTGGAGCTTCTTGAGGGTGGTGACCAGCGGCTTCACCCACGCGCTGCCGTTCTCGACGGGCATGAACCGCAGGCGCGGGAACCGCGTGGCCAGGCCGTGGCCGATGATCGACGCGACGACGTCCCGGATGCCGCGGTAGTCGGCGCGCACGATCTCGGCGAACGCCGACCGCTTCTTGGCGAACGGCAGGAACTCGCCGTCGTCGCCGTCCCATTCGTTGAGGTAGCGCTGCCCGCCGTCGTCGGAGGCGTGCATGCCGACCAGTACGCCGGACTCCTCGACCAGCTTCCAGAACGGGTCGAACTCCGGCAGCGCGAACGAACGCCGCTTGCCGTTGAGGCCGGGGACGGGCGCGGGGCGGATGAGGATGGCCCGGGCACCGCGCTCGACCACGCGCTCGAACTCACGCATCGCCTCGTCGACGATAGGCAGGGTGATGACCGGCGTGGGGAAGATCCGGTCCTCGTAGTTGAACGTCCAGTGCTCGTACATCCATTCGTTGAGCGCGTGGACGATGGCGTGGGTGGCCTTCGCGTCGTCGGCAAGGCGCTCTTCGAGCAGGCTGGCGAGCGTCGGCCACATCATCGCCCGGTCCAGGCTGAGCTCGTTCATCAGCTCCAGCCGGTCCTTGGGATTGAAGTACGCGGCCGGCGCGTCGATGTACCTCGGCGGCGCGCTTACGACTATGTCGCCTTCCTTGCGCTTGGTCTTCGAGGAAGGGTTCTTGAGCTGGAACTCAAGCTCCTGGGCACCGGGAGGGGCGACCTTGTTGAACGTCGGGTTCGGGATGTACTCGCTGATCTGGTTCTTCAACGCGATCTTCGTACGGCCCTCGACCTGCACATACTTGACCAGTCCCGTGTAGCTCTCGGGCAGATGCCTGGTGAACGCGTCGGTGGTCTCGTACATGTGGTTGTCGGCGTCGAAGACCGGAAAGTCCAACCTGCGGGACAAGGCTGCCTCCAAAGATCGTGCAGGGCTGCTGTCCTCAAGGTAAGCAAGAAAGTACGACGCCGTCTAGATATGCCGAGCGCCAACCAGGTCGGCCGCGCGATGATTTGCAGCTTTTGTCAGTGTTCTTGGGTCTCCTCGGCCTGGGAAGTGATGTACGACTCGCTCGGATCCGCAGATGGCGCCCCGGTGAGATCGCCAAGAAATCAGACGGAGCCCAATAAACAGCGTTCCGCCAGGCCCTCGGGTGCCGTGCGCGAGGAGCGGTCCGCTGCGGCCGACCTCAGGGAGAACCGAGTTTTCGAAAACTTGGTTTTCATATTGAGTTCCGAGAACCGATGCTGCATAGTCGCCGGACCGTCAGCGGGGCGCCACAGCGGCCGATCAGCGCACGCGCGCTCCACCGCCGACAAACCGGAGGCCGCAAACTCATGTCGGCGCACCAGCACGGACACGGACACCGGCACGGACACGGACACCGGCACGGCCGCCGACGCGGGAACCTCGGGCGTTCCCTGCGCATGTTTCGCACCGCCGCCTGCGCGGCGGCGCTGCTCCTGGCTGTCGCATGCACGCAGTCCTCGGGCGACGCCCCCGAGCCGGACGGCACCCCGCAGCACGGCGGTGCCGCCACCGTCCTGCTGCCCGGCGACGCCCGCGGCCTCGACCCGTACACCGCGAACGTCGCGAACCAGGCGGACGGCAGCAGGCTTTCGGCGCTGTACGACGTTCTGCTGTGGAGCGACCCCGCCACCGGCACCGTGCGCCCGCAGATGGCCGAGTCTCTCGTACCCGACCGCGAAGCCCGTGTCTGGACGCTGGCCGTCAGGAGCGGGATCACCTTCACCGACGGCACACCGCTGGACGCCGAGGCCGTCAAACGCGCGTGGCAGAAGCACCTGGACCCCGCCCTGCGCTCGGCCGCTGCCGCGGTCGTCCAACCACTCCGGCTCACCGTCGTCGACGCCCTGCGGCTCACCATCGAACTGCCGTCGCCCAACGCGAACTTCGACCGCACCATCGCGCACTCGCTCAACTTCGTCCCGTCACCGCGCACCCTTGAATCGGCCGAATCACTCGCGGCATCACGCACCGCACCCGTGGGTGCCGGGCCCTACACGCTGAGCGCATGGGTGCCCGGCAGCCACATGACGTTCGAGCGCAACGCCCGCTACTGGCAGCGGGACAGGCCGTACCTGGACACGCTGACCTTCCGTGTGGACGCCGACACCGGCGTCGCCGCCAGGAAGATCGACTCCGGCGAGGCGGACGCCGTCGTGACCAGCGACCCGATCATGCTCGCCGAAGCGCGTGAACTCGGCCTGTCCGTCGACGAGATTCCGCTCAACGGCGGCCAGATGATCGCCTTCAACACACGCGCGCAACCCGGCCGCGTCCTCACGGATCCGGAGTTGCGACGCGCCGTGGCGCTCTCCTTGAGCACCGACGAGATCAACCGGCGCTTCAGCGACGGCAAGGGGCGCCCGGCACAAGGCATCTTCGACTCGTCGTCGCCGCTCGCCAACATCCAGTTGGCCGTGCCGGAGAACGATCCCGTCCGAGCGGCGTCGATGTTCGCGGCGATCACCGACAACGGCCGCCGGCCCGTCGCGATCACCTTCGCGGTGCCCAGCAACCCGAAGGCCGTGGCGATCGCGGAGTACGTGAAGGACCGCGTCGAGACCGCGTCGAACAAAGCCGTGACCATCGGCCTCGAAGTGGACGACATCCCCGGCTACACCCAGCGCGTGCTGTTCGACCTGGACTTCGACATGGCGATATACAGCCTGTGGGCCGAAGACGCGGAGCCCACGCTGTACCAGTTCCTGCACTCGAAGAGCGGCCAGTCCAACCTGACGGGTTACCAGAACCCCGAGGTCGACGCCGCCTTGGAAGCCGCACGGCTGTCGGCCGACCGCGCCGTACGCACCGAGGCGTACACGCGCGTGCAGGTCCGCCTCATCAACGACGTCCCGATGTTCGTCTTCCAGGAGGCACTGGCCGGAGCCGTCACCGGCCCCGGCCTGACCGGCATGCAACTGTTCAACGACGGCCTGGTGCTCTGGGACCGCATCGGAATGCGGCGCTGACCCCCGCCGCCGCCCCCGGAGCCAACACGGGCTCCTCCCCGAGTCCGTGTCAGCGGCGGTAGGCCGCCCTCGGCCGGCCACCGGCGCGCGGCGGTTGCGGCGGACACGAGCGTGACGCCGCCGAGCACGCCGACGGCCGTGAGGAGGCCGGCCGCCGGCCGGACAACGCGCGGCTTGCCGAGGCAACCGCCGTGTTCGCGCTGCTGTCCGACGCCACGCGGCCGCACCTGCCGTGGCTGCCGGCCCAGGACGAGTCAGACGTGGGGACGCCGGCCGACCGCTGCGGAGCCGCCCGCCCGGCGGTCAGCCGGCGTCTCGCGAAGCTGCGTCTCGCCGGGCTGGTCGACACCCGGCGCGAAGGCCGGCGCATGCTCTGCCGGCTCAGCGACGGGCACCTGCGCCGACTCGTGCTGGAGGCGCTGAGTCACGCCGACCACCGGGTCAGCGGTCAGGACCCGCACGACTGACACCCCGGTCGGCTCAGCCGACCGGGGTGTCGTCCGGTGCGGGAGCGGGGAGGCCCCGCGCGGTGACCAGGCGGGCGCTGCCTTCCGAGAGCCGGTACGCGAGACCCACCACCGCCGCTTGGCCGGCGGCGACCTGGTCGTTCAGCACGCGGGAACGCTCCAGCAGCAGGTCCACGGTGCGGCGGATGTGCTCGTCGATGAAGTCGCTGTCGGCGTGCAGGCCCGCGGATCGTGCGGCCAGCACGCTGGGGGTGACGCGTTCGACGACGTCCCGGACGTAGCCCGGGGCAGCCGCGCCCTCGTCGATCGCCGCGCGGGCCGCGGCGACCGCCCCGCAGGAGTCGTGCCCGAGCACGACCACGAGGGAGCAGTCGAGGACGCTGGTTCCGTACTCGATGCTGCCCAGCACCTCCGGGCCGAGCACGTGGCCGGCGGTGCGGACCACGAACAGATCGCCCAGGCCCTGGTCGAAGATGATCTCGGCGGCCAGACGGGAGTCGGAGCAGCCCAGCAGCACCGCGAACGGCGTTTGCCCCGGCTCGATTTCGGTACGTCGGGCGGCGTCCTGGTTGGGGTGGCGCGGGGCTCCGGCGACGAAGCGGCGGTTGCCGGCGAGCAGGGCGTCGAGGCCCTGCGCCGGAGAAGCAGATCCAGTGGTCATGACCGCAGCTTAAAAGGCGGCCGATGCGCGCATGCGGGAAGATCCCCGACAAGCCGCCGGAGAGGCCGTCAGCGGTTCGGGGGAACGGCGGGTTCCGGGACGGCGGGCGTCTGCTCGGGGGCCGCCGTCGGCAGGTTGTGCGCCAAGAGCACGCACCCGAACGCGATCGCACCGACACCGATCACCTCGGGCACCAGCCACCAGCCCAGGCGCACGCTCTCGGAGAACAGCACGACCCCGAAGACCGTGCTCAGCAGCGCGTCGCCGAGTGTCAGCATGGGCTGGGACGCGGCCAGCGACCCGGCCTGGAGGGCGTTCTGGAGCAGGAAGAGCGACGCGACGCCCACCGCGGCGGTCGCGTAGAGCTGCCACGCGGAGAAGAGCTCGGCGAGGCCCCCGTGCCGTTGTGCGGTCGCGTCCTTGAGCAGCGCCGCCGTCAGCGCGTAGCCGAACGCGGCGGCGAGACCGAACGCGGCGGCGCGTACCTCCCCCCTGACGCGGATCCCCACCGCGGCCAGCACCACGATCGCGCCGCCTGTCGCGATGAGGGCGGGCACCCACCGCCACGACGGGACGCCCGCCGTACCGCCGTCCGGCGACGCGGATGCCAGCGCCAGCGCGAGGCCGCCGGTGGCCGCTGCGACGCCGAGCCACGCCGACGGCGGCAGCCGGCGCCGGAAGACGAGCGATCCCAGGATCAGCGTCGCGGGCAACTCGATCACGAAGATCGGCTGCACGATCGAGATCGGACCGGTCGCCAACGCGATCGCCTGGCACGCGGCGGCGACGATCACCAGCCCGATGCCCGCGAGCCAGACCCGGCGGCGCACCAGCTCCGTGATCAGCGAGGCGTGCAGGGCTTTGCGCGAATCGACCGTCGACGCCGCACGCCGCTGCAACACGGACGCGGTGCCGTTGCTCAGGGACGTCAGGATGGCGAACAGAACGCTGAGCATCGGCCGATCGTGCCACGCGCGGCCGGACGCGAAAGCGGTGACGCGCCCGCCGAACGGGTCCTGTGGGGCCGCGGGGCGCCGAAGGCATTTGTTGCGTTTTGCCCGGATGGGCCGCGCCGGCGTGGCGGGAACGCACATCGGGCCATACCGGCCGGGGCGGCGGGAGTCCGCCGACACGGCGGCGGCGGGCCGGCCGGGCCGCATGACCGCGCGGCCCGGCCGGCCGACCCAGGGTGTGTCAGGCGTCCGGACGGGCCGCCCACGCGGCTTCGACCGCGTCGGCCAGGGCCTGGCCCTTGGCGAAGCCGTAGTAGGCCGCGAACTGGAGGACCAGTTCGTCCATTTCCTCCTTGGTCAGGTCGCCGGAGTGGAGCGCCGACGTGACGTGCGAGGCCAAGGGGGTCGCCGCGTCGCACAGGGCGACGCTCGGAACGGTGATCAGGCGGCGGTCGCGGCGGGTGAGGCCGGGGCGCTGCCAGACGTGGCCGAAGACGAAGTTGAGGATGCCCGCATGGCGGTACGGCGACGTGGGCGGCGGCGCCGGGCACAGGTTGACGTCGATGAACTCCGCGGTGCCGCGCGCCTGGCGGGCCTCCCAGTCGCCGGGGCCGAGTGTGTCGTAGTCGAGAGTCGGCCACGGCGGCGGCTCCTCGCCGCGCTCCTGGTGCAGGCGCGCCCACGCCTTGGCGATGCTGCCCTCCAGGTGGGACGCCTTGGGCCAGCCGTTGTAGACCGCGAAGTGCAGGACGAATTCCAGCATCGCGGTCAGGTCCATGTCACCGCTCGCGAGGGCGGCGTAGACATGCTCGTCGATGGGGCCGGGCGCGTCGGCGGCCGCGGCGCAGGTCAGGGTGATCCATCTGCGGTCCCGCCGGGACAAGCCGGGCCGAGACCAGACTCCGCCGTACAGGAACTCGCGTGAGGCCTGACCGAACGGCGTTGTCGCCGGTGGGAGTTCGTGTTCCAGCACCTCGGCGCCGATGCGCTCGGCGCGTCCCTCGTCCATGACTGTCTCCTGTCGTCCAAAGGAAGTTCGCTGCGGATCGGCGGTGTCAGATGCGGATGAACACGTTCTTCGTCTGGAGGAATTCGTACAGGCCCTCGCGGCCGCCTTCGCGTCCGGAACCGCTGTACTTGTAGCCGCCGAACGGAGCGCCGGGCGGCTGGGTGGAGGAGCCGTTGACGTTGACACTGCCGGACTGGAGCTGCGGGACGAGGCGCTGCACGCGCGAGGAGTCGCGGGTCTGGAGCGTGGTGCCCAGGCCGTAGACGGTGCCGTTCGCGATGGCGACGGCCTCCTCCTCGCTGCCGAAGGGGATGATCGACAGGACCGGTCCGAAGACCTCGTTCTGGGCGACGTCGCTCGCGGGGTCGACGTCCGCGAAGACCGTGGGTTCGACGAAGAAACCGTCGCGGACCTCCTCGCCCAGCGACGCGGGATCCGCGGCGTGGCCGCCGGCGACCAGGCGCGCGTCCTTGCCGGCGCGTTCGATCACGCCGAGGATCCGCTCACGGGCGGCGGCGTTGATGACCGGGCCGAGACCGGTGCCTGCGGCGAACGGGTCGCCCGGCCGCAGCGCCGTCGCCGCGGCGACGGTCGACTCGACGACCCGGTCGTACACGTCGCGGTGGACCAGCAGGCGGGTGGTCAGGTTGCACCCCTGGCCGGCGAGGTTGCAGAAGGAGCGCGCGACCTCGGTCGTCGCGGCGTCCAGGTCGGCGTCGGGGAAGACGATGCTCGCGGTCTTGCCGCCCAGCTCCGTCAGGACCGGCTTGAGGGTGTCGCTCGCGGCCGAGAGGATCTTCTTCGCGGTGGGGATGCCGCCGGTGAACGAGATCATCGCGACGTCGGGGTGGCGTACCAGCCGGTCGCCGGCCTCGGGGCCGCCGGGCAGGACGTGCAGTACGCCGGGCGGCAGCCCGGCCTCCAGGGCGATCTCGGCGAACTTGGCGACGGTGAACGGCGCGAGGTCCGGCGACTTGACCACGACGCAGTTGCCCGCGGCGAGCGCCGGCGCGATCTTCATGCCGACGGAGACGATCGGGCCGTTCCAGGTCAGGATGATCCCGACGACGCCGTACGGCTCCGGGACGGTGTAGTCGAGGCCCGGCACCATCGCGGGGCTCGGCGGGATCGTCGCGCCTTCGAGCTTGTCGGCCCAGCCCGCGTAGTAGCCGAACCACCCGGCGCAGAGCTGCACCAGCAGCGTCGACATGAAGATGGGGGCACCGGTTTCGAGGGAGTTGAGCCGGGCGAGTTCGCCCGCCCGCTCCTCCATGAGCTCTTCGACGCGCTGCAGGATCCGGCGGCGCTTGTCCGGCGACATCGCCCGCCACTGCGGGTACGCCGCCGTCGCGGCGGCGACCGCCGCGTCGACCTCCTTCGGCCCGCTCAGCACGACGGACCCGGCGACGCGCGCGGTGGAGGGGTTGGTGGCGTCGGCGGCGCCCAGGGAGGCCTGGTCGAGCCAGGATCCGTCGATGAGCGGCCGGGCGACGCCGAGGTCGCCGGTGACGGGGGAGGGGGTGGTCATTGGCTACCGCCTTGTCTCGTGCTCGTGAGAAGTCCGGACGAAGAACTGATGAGGGGAACGAACGGCCGGCCGCGTACGCCCCGACCGTGTGGTCTCCGGTCGGTCGGCGAACTCGCTTGCACGGAAAGGATGTTCGTTCCGGGGATGGTGGAGGTCTTCCGACAGGCGTGGCACGGCGCCGGGATCCGCGGGACGCGGCCTCCTGACCGGGGCGCGGTCAGGCCGGGTCCGGGTTCTCCAGTGCGGCCAGCGTGCGTTCCGCGAGCTCGGCCAAACCTGCCGGGTCCGCGTCCGGGCCTCCCGCGCGGGCCAGGTCGAGCAGGATGTCGACGTCCTTGCGCAGCAGCGACCGTGCCTGGCGCAGCCCGGCGGTGTTGAAGCCGGACGCGGCCAGGATTCCGGCGGCGCGCGTGCCTCCGGTGCCGTTCGCGAGCACCTGGGCCACGGCCGCGCGGTCCATGCCCAGGCCGTCCGCGAGCGCGAACGTATCGAGGGCGAGCCCGACCTGGACGGTGAACACGAAGTTGTTGAGCGCCTTGGCCGCCTGGCCGCTGCCGAGCGGGCCGAGGTGGATGACCGGGTCGGCGAAGGTCTCGAACACCGGACGGCAGCGCTCGACGTCCTCCTTCGCTCCGCCGGCCATCACCAGCAGCCGGCGTTCGGCGGCGGCCTGCCCGCCGCCGCTGACCGGGGCGTCCACGACGGAGATCCCGCGTGCGGCGGCCTCCTCGGCGACCCTGCGGCACGTGTCGGGGTGGATCGTGGAGTGCAGCACGACGACACCGCCGCTCGCCAGACCGGCGAACACCCCGTCTTCGCGCAGCAGGACGTCCTCGACATCGGCGTCCGCGACGACGCACAGGCACACGATGTCACTGCGCGACGCCAGCTCGGCCGGTGTCGCGGCGACGACGGCGGCGGTGTCGCCGTACGGCTCGGTCGAGGCCGACCGCCGCGCCCACAGGGTGAGCGGGTAGCCCTCCTCGACGATCCGCCGGGCCATCGGCGCGCCTTGGCTGCCCAGTCCGATGAAGCCGATGCGTTCCATGGGTTCCTTCCTCGGCCGCGTCGCCGCAGCCGTCTGCGGCGGCCCGTCCCACGTCGGTTCGGGTGATGTGTTCAGGAGCTCAGAGCCGCATGACCCAGCCGCCGTCGACGCTGATGGTCTGCCCGTTGATCCACTCGCCGGCCGGCGAGGCAAGCAGGAGAAGCACGCCGAGCAGGTCCTCCGCCGGTGCGGACTTCTTGCCGGGGATCGCGGCGGCGAGCGCCGTGCGGCCGGGGTGGTCGGCCGGGAGGCTGCGCCACGCGGCGTCGTTCTCGACCAGGCCGGGAGCGATGGCGTTGACGTTGATGCCGAGCGGGCCGAGGGAGCGCGCGAAGCCGGCGGAGAGGTTGACCAGGGCGATCTTGCTGGCGCCGTAGATGCCGCCGGGGTGGAAGGCGCCCGCGGAGACCTGGTTGATGATCCGGCCGCCGCCGCGCTCGACCATGGACGCCTTGACCGACGCGATGCAGTTGATCGCGCCGAGGACGTTGACGCGCATGACGCGGTCGAACCACTCGGCGGGCAGGTCGAGGATGTCGACCTGCGGGATCTCGGCCATCAGGGCCGCGTTGTTCACCAGGATGTCGATGCCGCCGAACGCCTCCGTCGCCTTGGCGGCCATGGCGTCGGTCGCCGCACGGTCGGTGATGTCGGCCTGCACGCCGATCGCCTGGAAACCGTCCTTGGCCAGCGTGGCGGCAGCCTCGTCCGCGCGGGCGGCATCGAGGTCGGCCAGCACCACCGAGGCACCGGCATCGGCGAGCGCACGGGCGTACACCTGCCCGATCCCGCCGCCACCGCCGGTGATGACGGCGACCTTGCCGTCCAGGCGCATGCGGTCAAATGTGTTCATCGAAATCCTCCGAGGAGACCCCCGCCTTCAGGCGGAGGAGGAATGGGATTGCCTGCGGAGCAGGGCAGGGGCAGGCGTTTCGCCCTGGGGCGAAACGTCTTCGCCCTGGGGCGAAACGTCGTTGATTGCATACACGTAGCGACGGTATGGTTGCGCGCTGTGGGGGGTGCTTCCGTGAAGCGGGCGTTTCGGTACCGCTTCCATCCGACCGATGCGCAGGCTGCGGAGCTGCTGCGGACGTTCGGCTGTGTCCGGAAGGTCTACAACCTTGCGTTGCAGGCGCGTTCCGAGGCATGGGAGTTGCGCCGGGAGCGGGTGGGCTACGGGGCGACGTCCGCAATGCTGACGGCGTGGAAGCAGACTCCGGAGCTGGCGTTTCTGCGTGAGGTAGTCGTGTGTGCCGTTGCAGCAGGCGCTGCGGCACCTGCATGCCGCGTTCGCGAACTTCTTTGCGAAACGCGCCCGGTTCCCCAGGTTCAAGTCCCGGCGGAAGTCGCGGGCGTCGGCGGAGTACACCTCCTCCGCGTTCCGCTACCGCGACGGCCGGCTCACGCTGGCGAAGATGTCCGAGCCGCTGGACATCGTGTGGTCGCGTCCGCTGCCCGCCGGTGCGGTGCCGTCGACGGTGACGGTGTCCCGCGACGCGGCCGGGCGCTGGTTCGTGTCCCTGCTGTGCGACGACACGGTCACCCCCGCGCCGGCAAGCGCCGACGCGGTCGGTGTGGATGTCGGGGTCACGTCCCTGGCGACCTTGTCCACCGGGGAGAAGGTCGCCAACCCGAGGCATGAGCGGCGCGACCGCGAACGCCTCGCCCGCGCGCAGCGCCACCTGGCCCGCAAGGCCAAGGGATCGAACAACCGGGCCAGGGCCCGGCTGCGTGTCGCGCGGGTCCACGCCCGGATCGCCGACCGGCGCCGGGACCACCTGCACAAGCTGTCGACTCGGCTCGTCCGCGATAACCAAGTGGTCGTGATCGAGGACCTGTCCGTCCGGAACATGGTCAGGAACCGCAGCCTCGCCCGCGCCGTCTCGGATGCGGGGTGGCGGGATCTGCGGTCGATGCTGGAGTACAAGTGCGCCTGGTACGGGCGCGAACTGGTCGTGGTCGACCGCTGGTTCCCCAGCTCGAAGCTGTGCGGGGCCTGCGGCACTGTCGCGGCCAGGCTGCCGCTGGACGTCCGCGCGTGGACGTGCGGCTGCGGCGCGGTCCACGACCGCGACGTGAACGCCGCGAGGAACATCCTGGCCGCCGGGCTGGCGGTTGCTGCCTGTGGAGACGGTGTAAGACCTCAACGGGAGAAGTCCTTCCCGGGCGGGCGACGGTCGTTGAAGCAGGAAAGGTCCCGACCACCGCGCTGACGCACGGCGGCTCGGCCGCGAGGCCGAGGGGAGTTCCCCTCGTTCACGAGGGGGAGGAAGTCAAGTGAGGTCCTTGGTGAGTCGGGCCAGGTACGCGTCGAGGTCGGCGCCGCGTTCTCGCAACTCGGCGGCGGCCTCGGGGGCGGTCAGGATCAGGAAGCGGTCCTCGGCGACGCCGTCGGCGACCAACTCGCCCACGGTGTCGGCGTCGAGGATCGGGAAGCTGGGGCCGCGGGGGGAGGTCGGGCGGCCGTGGAAGGTGATCTGCTCGACGATGTTGGTCGCCACCCCGGCCGGGCACAGGCATGAGACCCCGATGCCGCGCGGGCGCAGGTACAGCGCCAGCGACTCCGACAGCCCGACGACCGCGTGCTTGGTCGCGGTGTACGGAAGCCGGTCGAAGCCGTACGGCAGCAGCCCGGCGGTCGAGGCGGTGTTCACGATGTGGCCCGAGCCCTGCTCCAGCAGGATGGGCAGGAAGACCAGGTTGCTGCGGACTATGCCCATCAGGTTGACGTCGACCACGCGCTGCCAGGTCTCGAGGGGGATGTCCTCGACCTGGCCGACGGCCAGGATCCCGACGTTGTTCATCACGAGGTCGACCCGGCCGAAGCGCTCCAGCGCAAGGTCCCGGACCGCTTCCAGGGCCGCGGTGTCGGTCACGTCGCAGACCGCGGACACCGCGCGGTCGCCGAGCTCGTCCGCGACGGTACGCGCCCGCTCGGCGTCGATGTCGGTGACCACGACGCGCGTGCCCCGGCGGGCGAAGGAGTGCGCGGCGGCGCGGCCGATGCCGCTTCCGCCACCCGTGACCACCGCCACGGCGTCGCCCAGATCGATTCCCATCACGCGGCCCTTCTTGTGCGGATCTTGTGCGGATCTTCTTGTGCCGACCGACCTTGTGCCGAGCGGTGAATGTGCTGAGGGATCCGGCGGTCGGTGCCGCCGGGTCAGGGGTGGAACGGCAGGGCCAAGGCACTCGGATCGAGGGCCTCGCGGCCGGACGAGGGCGGCAGCGAGGTCGGGGCCTCCAGGAACCCCACCAAGCCGTCGATCAGGTCCTGCACATGCAGGTCGAACGGCAGGACGTGGCCCCCCTGGAGCTGGGCCCGCTCACGCTGTGACCCCGCGTGGACGGCGAATCCCATCGCCTGCGCGACGCGGTGGCTGCGCAGCGGCTCCGGGATGTGTGCCAGGTATCCGGCGATGCCTTCGCGGAAGATCCGTGTGGGCTCCCGGTACTTGTCCGGCAGTTTGTCGAACACGTCCCGCCGGCCGGTCTGCTGGAGCTTGGCGACGAAGCCGAGGTAGTGGCTGCCCTGCTGCTCCCCCTGCTCCAGTACGGGCAGGACGTGGCACTCGACGTGCGTGCGCAGATCCTCGGGCCGGTGCCGGGCGGCCAGCATGCGGCGCCGTTCGTTGAGGTCCGGCAGCCGGTATTCGAAGATCGCCTGGATCAGGCGGTCCCGGTTTCCGAAGTGGTACTGCACCGCGGAGTTGTTGCCGTTGCCGGCGGCCGTGCTGACCTGGCGCAGGGACACGCCTTCGAGTCCGTGCTCCGCGAACAAGCGCTCCGCGGCGAGCACGATCTGTTCCTTCACCGATGGCTGAATCACGGGCACCAACTTATGAGAGGGCGATTCCTCAAACCGAAGAACACAGTTTCCGTCCGGCGTGAGGATCGAAGCATGCGCTTTCGATGAAGTCAACTGTCTTCGGATTCATTCGCTCTGTATGACGGCCAAGGCAACCGCATGCACTGTCGGTCACTCCGAGTGCCGCCGACGGCAGGCGGGCGGGGATGCAGGACGGGTGTCGTCGGCGAGTGAGACCGTCTTGGCCGCACGCTGAGAGAATCGGGGGTGACACCCCAACTACCGTCATGAGTAAGGAAGTTCGCGTCGATCAGCGGCGGTGTCGAAGCGGGACGAAAGCCTCTTCCGGCACCGAACTCACCGGGGAGCCAACAGCCGTCACCGCTTCCGTTGGCAGTGGCCTCGGCACTACCGTGTGGCGTCGCACGACGATCAGCGGCATCTTTCGACGCCGCGGGAAATTCCGGTGTCGTATACACAGCCACGTTCGGCATGCGGAATCACCGACTCGCCCGGCCCCCGGACCGCTGATCGCGGCATGCCATGAATCGAAACCGGAGGTCGGCTTTCCGTGTTCATGCACCACCGAAGAAGCAGGGCAGGCAGGCGAGTTCTGCGTACCGTCCGGATCGGCGTCCTCGCCGCCGTCATCGCGCTCTCCGCGGCGTGCGGGGACGATTCCTCCGGAAGCGGCGGCCCGGACCCGAAGGGGACGCCGCGTCAGGGCGGCGACCTCACGATGCTCGTGCTCGGGGAAGCGCGCGGGCTGAACCCGTACACCGCGAGCGCGTCCCCCCAGGGCGACGGCAGCAAGCTGTCGGCGCTGTACGACGCGCTGCTGTGGAGCGATCCGTCCACCGGGACCGTGCGCCCGCAGTTGGCCGAGTCCATGGTCGCCGACCGCGAGGCCCGCGTGTGGACGCTGACGCTGCGCCAGGGCGTCACGTTCACCGACGGAACGCCGTTCGACGCCGACGCGGTCAAGCGCGCGTGGGAGAAGCACCTCGACCCCAAGGTGCAGTCCGCCGCGTCGGGAACCGTCAAACAGCTCACCCTGACGGTGCTCGACGCGCGGCGGCTCAACATCGGACTCCCGTCGCCCAACGCCAACTTCGACCGCACCGTGGTCCGGCTGCTCAACTACGTCCCGTCGCCGAAGACCCTGGTATCCGACGTGTCGCTCGCGGCGTCCAACACCGCGCCGGTCGGAGCGGGCCCGTACAAGCTGCGGGAGTGGGTGCCCGGGAGCCACATGACGTTCGAGCGCAACCCGAACTACTGGCAGACGGGCAAGCCGTACCTGGACACCGTCACCATGCGCATCAGCAAGGACACCTCGAAGGACGTGCAGGCCATCGACGACGGTGATGCGGACATGGCACTCACGGCCGACCCGGGCACGGTGACGGACGCGGGTGACAGGGGTCTCGCGGTCTCCGAGATCGCACTGAGCGGCGGCGTGTCGATCGCCTTCAACACGCGGCCGAACCGCCCGCTTTCGAACCCGGCCGTGCGGCGCGCGATCGCGCTGTCGTTGAGCACGGAAGACATCGACCGGGTCTTCTACGCCGACAAGGGTCGCCCCGCGAAGGGCATTTTCGAATCGACCTCACGGCTGGGCAACGTCCAGTTGTCCCTGCCGCAGAACGACCCGACCCAGGCCGCCGCGCTGTTCGCGCAGGCGACCGACAACGGCCGCAAGCCGATCAAGGTCACGTACGCCGTGCCGAACACCCCGCGATCCGTGCAGATGGCGGGGTACTTCAAGGAGCGGATCGAAGCGGCCTCGCGCGGGATGCTGACCGTCCAACTTGAGACGGTCGACCTGCACGTCTACCCCAAACGCGTGCAGCTCGACGCCGACTTCGACCTCACCACGAGCGCGGTCGGGGCCGACGACCCCGAGCCGACGCTGTACCAGTACCTGCACTCCAAGAGCGGCACGGCCAACCTGACGGGCTATCAGAACCCCAAGGTGGACGCCGCGTTGGAAGCCGCCCGGTTGTCGACCGACCGCACTGTACGCAGTGAGGCGTACACCCGTGTGCAGGTCGAACTCATCAACGACATGCCGTTCTTCGTCTTCCAGGAGTCGCTCACGGCGATCATCGCGAGCCCGAAGCTGACCGGCGTGCAGTTGTTCGGCGACGGCCACGTCCTCTGGGACCGCATGGGCCTGCGGGCGTGACCTGATCGTGCGGACCGGGGGACGCCCCCCGCCCCCGGTCCGGAATCCGCCACCGGCGCCGCCGGCGAGCCGGTCACGCGTCGCCGGCCTCGTCGCCTTCCGCGCGGGCGCCCTCGGCACGGGCGCCCGCGGCGCGGGCCTCTGAGTCACGGGCCCCCTTGGCGCGGGCCGCGGACGCGGGGCCGTCATACTCCCGCAGAAGCGACGCGACAAACGCCATCGTCTCCTCGTGGCCCGTCGTGAGCCCCAGGCCCTTCTCGTTCACCAGCACGCGCGAGATGGCGCTGGTCAGCACGACGACGGCCATGGGCGGCGCGTCGCCGATGTCGACGTTGCCGTCGGCGATCATTTTCGTGAGGGAGTCGTACTGCGCC
Organism: Yinghuangia sp. YIM S10712; assembly: GCF_051388935.1. Lineage (NCBI taxonomy): Bacteria > Bacillati > Actinomycetota > Actinomycetes > Kitasatosporales > Streptomycetaceae > Yinghuangia > Yinghuangia sp. YIM S10712. The sequence continues at coordinate 152,026 of NZ_JBPKBI010000012.1, read as the reverse complement.
CGGCGGTACGCGTCCGCGTGTGCGATCAGCTCCGCCCGGAAAGCCTCGCTGTGGTTGGCCAGGGCCATGAACTCCGCGAGCAGCGCCGTACCCGGCTGGCTGTTCATCTCCCACAACGCGGTGAGCGGGTACGGAGATTCGGCGAACCTGGCCTGCCGCTCCAACTCCCCTTCGGCACGTCTCCGCAACACGGCGAGGAAAAGGTCGTCGAGGGTCGGGAAGTAGTACAGGACCAGCGCCGGAGCAACGCCGGCCTCCCGCGCCACACGCCGCACACCGACAGCGGCGTACCCCTCCTTGAGCATCAGCCGCTCCGTGGTGTCGAGCAGCGTCTGGCGTGTCTTCGGGTTTCTGCTTCCCCTACGCTCCGGTGCAGTCATGAGGCCATTCTCCTCGACGGCCTCCGGCGCCCGAACCGGCGATCTACCTCTTGGTACGCCGCCGCGCGGCCGCTGCGGCAAGCGCCCCCCCCGCACCGCCCCACCGCCGGGCCTGACGTCGGGGCGGGTTGGGTCTACGGTGGAGTTGCGTGGACGGGTTTCCCCTGTGCCGATCGGCGGCCGGAGAGGGATCGTTTCCGCGTGAGGGAAGTGGTCCCGGTGTCGGTCGGATGGGATGACATCGACGGGCTGGTCGCGGCCCATGAGCGTTTTGTTGCGGGCGCGCGCGTCGAGACGGACGTGCGCAGCTCGGTGCTCGACTCGTGGAAGCGGTGCCGCTCCGCGGGATTGGAGCCGGGCCGGCTGTCGAATCCGTATGCGGCCGATCTGGACCTGGACGACCGGTTCCGGCGCGCAGCCGACCCGGTGCTGGGTGAACTGAACGCGTCGCTCGCGGACACGAGCGTGACCGTGGTGCTGTGCGACGCACAAGGACGCATGGTCCAACGGCACGGCGGGACAAGGAAGTTGCTCCGGCGCCTCGACGACGTGCAGTTCGCCCCCGGCTTCGATGTCTCCGAACAGGCCGTGGGGACCAACGGCGTCGGAACGGCGCTGGCCGGACGCAAACCGGTCTTCCTCGTCGGACGCGAGCACTTCGCGGATTGCCTGCAACCCTTCGCCTGCGCGGGCGCACCGGTCCGCAACCCGCTCAGCGGGCACATCGAGGCCGTCCTCGACCTCACCTGCCTGCGCGGCGAAGCGGACCCGGCGATGCTGCGTCTGGTCCGCGAGGCCGCGCGGAGCATCGAGTCCCGGCTGCTCGATCAGGCCACGGAACGCGAGAGGGCACTGCTCACCGCGTACCGGCGGGCCGTGCGCATGGCGGGCGGCAGGGAAACCGACGGTCACGAAGGCGGCGCCGGGCTCGGCCGGAGCGACCTCGCCGTGCTGCGGGAGAAAGCGGAGGAACTGATCGCGTCGCCGCAGCGGAACCTGGAGGAGGTCCCCCTGTCCGGCGGCCGGATGGCGACCCTGCTGCGGCACCTCGTCACGGGCGCGGCGGGCGAGACGGGCGTCGTCGTCGAAGCCCGGTTGTTCGGCGTTCCGGGCGTCACGCGCATGAGCCTCACCGAGCCGCCCGCCGTGACCGAGGCGGCGCCGACGGCGATCCGGCCCCCGATCCTGCGTACCAGCGTGCCGCTGTTGACGAAAGCTGCTGCGCTCGCACCATCGGAACCTCAACCGCAGGTCGCGGCCGGTGACGCGGACACCGACGGCTGGCCGCTGCTCGTCGGCGAGCCCGGCGTCGGACGCCTGGCCCTGCTCGCCCGCCGGCGCCTCGAACTGCTGCACGACGCCGGAGTGCGCATCGGCAGCACCCTGGACGTCGCGTGTACGGCGGAGGAACTGGGCGAGGTGACCGTTCCCCGCTTCGCCGATTTCGCCGCCGTCGACCTGCCGGACGCCGTGCTGGCCGGCGAGGAGCCGGGACCGTTCCCCGCGGACACCCCGTTGCGGCTGCGCCGGGTTGCGTTCGCCGCCGTGCACGGGCAATCGCGCCTGCCCGGCGCGGGCGACCCGGTCCGCTACATGCCGTCCAGCCCGCAGGCCCGCAGCCTGTCGACCGGGCAGTCCGTGGTCGAACCCGCGGCGAGCAACCGGCTCGCGAGGCACCCGGCGGCGGAGCGGGCGCATTCGCTGATCACCGTGCCGCTGCGCGCCCGCGGCGCGACCCTCGGAGTGGTGAGCTTCCACCGCTCCGAGCGACCGGCCCCCTTCGAGGAAGACGACCTGTCCCTGGCCCAGGAGCTGGCCGCACGCGCGGCCATCTGCATCGACAACGCCCGCCGCTACACGCGAGAGCACCAAACCGCCCTGGCCCTCCAGCGCAGCCTGCTGCCGCGCGGCCGACCCGAGCAGAGCGCCGTCGAGGTCGCCTACCGCTATCTGCCCGCGCAGGCCGGCGTGGGCGGCGACTGGTTCGACGTCATCCCGCTGTCCGGCGCCCGCGTCGCGCTGGTGGTCGGCGACGTGGTCGGGCACGGTCTGCACGCCGCCGCCACGATGGGCCGCCTGCGTACCGCCGTGCACAACTTCTGCTCGCTCGACCTGTCGCCCGACGACCTCCTCACCCGCCTCGACGACCTGGTCGGACGCCTCGACCGGGGTGAGGGCTGGGCAGTGGAGAACACCCACCAGGACTCCGGAATCATCGGCGCGACCTGCCTGTTCGCCGTGTACGACCCGACGTCCCGCCGCTGCACCCTCACGCGCGCCGGCCACCCCATGCCCGCGGTCGTCGGCCCCGACGGCGCCGTGGCCTTCGTCGACCTGCCGGCCGGGCCGCCGCTCGGACTGGGCGGACTTCCGTTCGAGACCGTCGAAATGGAGCTCGCCGAAGGCAGCCAACTCGTGCTCTACACCGACGGCCTCATCGAACACCGCACTCGCGACCTCGACACCGGACTCGAACGACTGCGCACCGTCCTGGCCCACGCCGACCGCAGCCCGGAGGACACCTGCGAGGCGGTCCTCGACGCGATGCTGCCGACCCAGCCGAGCGACGATGTGGCGCTGCTCGTCGTCCGCACGCACGCCCTCGCACCCGAACAAGTGGCCCACTGGGACCTTCCCGGCGACCCCGCTGTCGTCTCCCACGCACGAGCCGTGGTCGGCGGCCAACTCGCCGCGTGGGGCCTGGACGCCCTCGCCGTCACCACCGAGCTCGTCGCCAGCGAACTCGTCACCAACGCCATCCGCCACGCGACCGGCCCGATCCGGCTGCGGCTGATCCGAGACCGCGCGCTGATCTGCGAGATCTCCGACGGCAGCAGCACCTCGCCCCGACTGCGCCGCGCCCGCAACGAGGACGAGGGCGGTCGCGGGCTCTTCCTCGTCTCCCAACTCACCGACAGGTGGGGAACGCGCTACACCAGCGACGGCAAGGTCATCTGGACGGAACAGCGACTGCCCTGACGGGAGTCGGGTGGCCCGTACCCACCCGTCAACGGTCGCCGCTCCGGCCGTTGTCATGCACGTCTGCCTCACCACGTCGGTGTGTCCTCCCGCTCGGGTACGACGCACCCGCGGATCGGCAGCACGGTGATCGGTCGCTTTGCGGGGTCGTACGGACACAGAAAGTTGCCACCGTCGACCGTGGCGCGGCATTGTCGTGCCTGGCCGCGTCGCGTCGGCACGGTCGTCCGCCGAGGACGCAACTTCGCACCGAAGGACCGCGGATGGAAAGCACCACCTTGAACAACGGCGTCGAGATGCCGATGCTCGGCTTCGGCGTCTACCAGATCCCGCCGGAGGAGACCGAGCAAGCCGTGTCCGACGCCCTCGCCGCGGGCTACCGGCTACTCGACACCGCCGCGGCGTACCAAAACGAGGAAGCCGTCGGCCGCGCGATCAAGAGCAGCGGCGTTGCGCGCGACGAACTCTTCGTCACCACCAAGCTCTGGGTGCAGGACACCGGTGAGGAGAAGACCAAGCGTGCCGTCGACACGTCGCTGGGCAGACTCGGCCTCGACTATGTGGACTTGTACCTGATCCACCAGCCGTACGGCGACGTGTACGGTTCCTGGCGCGTGATGGAGGCCCTGAACCGCGAAGGCCGTCTCCGGGCGATCGGGGTCTCCAACTTCCACTCCGACCGGCTGGTCGACCTCATCGACCACAACGAGGTCGCACCGGCGGTCAACCAGGTGGAGACCCACCCGTTCTTCCAGCGCACGGCCGACCAAGAGCTGATGGCCGAACGCGGCGTCCAGATCGAGTCGTGGGGGCCCTTCGCCGAGGGCCGCAACAACCTCTTCACCGACCCCGTGCTCGGCGAAATCGGCGGTCGGCACGGCAAGACCGTGGCGCAGGTCGTGCTCCGCTGGCTCATCCAGCGCCACGTCGTCGTCATCCCGAAGTCGGTCCGCGCCGCCCGGATGGCCGAGAACATCGACGTCTTCGACTTCGCTCTCACCGACGACGACATGGCCCGCATCGCCGCGCTGGACACGGGCGCTTCGCTGTTTCTCGACCACCGCGACCCGGCCGTCGTCAGTCAACTCGGGAACGCCCGTCTGACGGACTGACAGGCGCCCCCGAACCCGAGGCCGTTCCCTCGCTGCGGAGGGAACGGCTTCGCGGGAAACCTGAGTCGGTCCGGGTTACCCGGAGGCCGCGCCGAGCGGCTTGCGTAGGAGCAGCAGGAAGAACCGCGTCTTGCGGGCCACCACGTTCCGGGCCGCCGGCAGACCGGAGATCATCAGGTCGGTGAACTCCGCGCCGAAGCGCCGGACGAACTCCTCGCGGTGGTCGTGGCAGGCGAGTTCCATCACGTTCATGGTCATCGCGAGGTTCGCGGACAGGTCCTTCAGCTCCAGGGTGTGGAAGCCCGCGCGGTCGACCAGGGCGAAGAAGTCCGGCATCCGGAGCGGGAGGTTCGACGCCAACATCGCGTCGAACACGGCACGTTCGGCGTCCGTGAGCTCATCGGTCAGCACCGATTCCAGGACCAGGAAAACACCACCGGGGCGCAGCACGCGCCATGCCTCCCGCAGGGCCGCGGCCCGGTCCATGTGGCAGATGCTCTCGACGGCCCACGCGCAGTCGAAGGTGTTGTCCGCGTACGGGAGTTTCGCAGCGTCGGCGTACTCGAAGACGAGCTTGTCGAGGCGGCGGTGTTCGCGGGCGAGCTGGTTGGCCCGCGCGACCTGCTGCCGGCTGATCGCGACGCCCGTCACCCGTGCGCCCCGCTGCTCGGTCAGGCGCAAGGCCGAGCGCCCGGTGCCGCAGCCGATGTCGAGGACGTGGTGGCCCGGCTGGGGGTCCAGAATCCCGATCAGGTAGTCGGTGTAGCGGTCCTGGGCGTGGGACGACAGGTCGACCAGGTCGAGGCTCGTCGGCTGGGGCTGGTCCGGCGGGAACCACAGGCCGCAGTGCACGCTTTCGCCGAGGGTCTGGTGGTAGATGTCGCCGAACTGGTCGTACCAGTCGCCGACTTCCTGCGGGGACACACCCGTGGGGGTGTTCGTGGCGGCGGTCTCGGGGCTGTCGGCCGTCCGGGCCGTGGCAGCCGTCGTCACATCGGTCATCGGATTCCTCCGTGGTTACCCCGGCTTCAGACCGGGGAGGGAACGGACCCCTGCGGAGCAGGGCGAGGGAAGCCGAACCGCCTCCCGGCGGTTGGGCGTTCAATACAGCGGAGGGCGATAATCCGTGCTTCACACGGAAGAGGTGCTGTTGCGGGCGAGGGCGGGCTGCCGGGTCACCAGGTGACCGGCAGATGCAGGAGACTGCGCACCTGCATGCCCTCCTTCCAACGCAGTTCCTCCGGGGGCACGGCACACCGCAGGGCGGGAAACCGCGTGAGGACTGCTTGCAGGGCCACCTGCATCTCCAACCGGGCCAGAGCAGCGCCGAGACAGCGGTGGCTGCCGTAGCCGAAGCCGAGGTGGGGGTTGTGGGTGCGGGTGAGGTCCAACCGGTCCGGGTCGGCGAACACGGCCGCGTCGCGGTTGGCCGAGGGGATCGCCGGCAGGGCCGACTCGCCGGCGCGTACGACCGTTCCCCCCAGTTCGACGTCCTGCGTCGCGTAGCGGGCGAACGTGACATGCGAGATGAGCGGCACGTACCGCAGCAGTTCCTCGACCGCGGACGGCATGAGCCTGGGATCGTCCTGGAGCTGCCGGAGCTGTTCGGGGTGCGTCAGGAGCACGAACAACGAGTCGATGAGCTGTGACGAGACGGTCTCGTGGCCGGCGATGAGGAGCACGCTCGCCAGTTCCACCAGTTCCGTCTCCGACAGCTTGTCCTCCTCGTCGCTCGCCTTCACCATCGCGCTGATCAGATCGTCCTGGGGTTCGCGCCGCCGGCTGACCATCAGGCGCCTGATGTAGTCGTGCAGGCGTTGTGTGTCCCGCTCGATCTCCTCCTGCGACATCACGGTGGTCGCGGAGAAGGCGTCGAGCCAGCCGCGGAACTGCTGCCGGTCCGGAAACGGGACGCCCAGCAGGTCGCAGACGACGGTGCCCGCGAACGGGACGGCGAAGTCCTCCATGAGGTCGCCGGGCGCGCCGGCGGCGATCAGTTCGTCGAGGAGCCGTTCGGCCTCGCGCTCGACTCGCGGCCGCAGGCGTTGGGTGCGCTGCGCCGTGAAGGTCTTGGCCAGCAGCCGCCGCAGGCGGGTGTGGTCAGGCGCGTCCATGCCCAGGATGCTCGTGTGGATGGGCAGCGGCGTCAGCCGGGACTCGTCGTGTTCGGCGGCCAGCGCCCGGCTGAAGCGGCGGTCGCCGAGGACGGTCTTGACGTCGGCGTGACTGGTGACCAGCCACGCGTCCTCGCCGTAGGGGCAGCCGACCCGCAGGACGGGCTGCTCGCGGCGCAGTGCGGCGTACCGGGGGTGGAGGTCGAGTGCGACTGCTTCGCCGAACGGGTAACTCGGCGGTGGCTGCTGGTCGTTCATGCGGATCGCACCTTCGGGTGGTGGTGGTTGTCCTCGACGTCGGCCGGACGGGAATCGGTCATCAGGGACTCCTTCTCCGGGGCCGGCGGCCGGGCCGCGCGGCGGCGTGCGGGGGGCGGCGCGGCGGGGGCGGGAAGAACCCCGACGCGATGAAGTGGTCGGTGTAGGCGCGGATGAGCCGGTCGTCCAGCTCCGGGAAGGCGAGGCCCGAATCCGCCAGGCCGGCCTGTGTGTTGGCGCGGTCGAGCCGGAGCCCGCCCAGCGCGGTGAGGGTGGGCAGGGCGTCGGCCAGGAGCACGGCGGCGTCCAGAGGGCCGGCGTTCGCCGACATGTCCGCGCGTCGGCGCAGGGTCCGCGTCCAGTCGTCGAAGTCGGCGGTCGCCAGGTGGTATCCGTACGAGCGCAGGCGGGCGAGCAGGGTGTCGAAGGGGAGAGGCGAAGGGCACGTGAGGTGGTGGCCCAGGCCCCGGCTGCCCGGTTGCCGCGCGAGGTGGACGATGGCGGACGCGGCGTAGTCCGCGGGCACCAGGTCGACGGTGGGCGCGGTGTCGTCCGTCGGCGCGGTCAGTCGCGGGGCGGTGCCGAGGAGCAGCATCGCCCGGACGAGTTGCCACAGCACGTCGCGGTCCGAACCGGCACCGGTGGCGGTGTCTCCGCTGATCCGGCCGCACCGGAAGACCGTGGCGGGGATGCCGCGGTCGATCGCGGCCCAGACCAGTTGCTCGGCGACCCACTTGCTTTGCGTGTAGCCGTCGGGCATCACCGCCCGCGCGGGGACGCGGTGGCATTCCCGGATCGTGTCCCGGGCCGGGTCGGTCGCCGCGCCGCCCGGCACGGACACCGCCGCGGTGGACACGTAGTGCACCGGCACCGGGCCCGACCGGGCCGCGAGGCGCAGCACCTCCGTGGTTCCCGCGACGTTGGCCGCCTTGAGCCGGGCGTACGGGTCGAGCGCGTTGACCCGGGCGCCGTTGTGGTAGATCGCGTCCAGCCGATGGGCGAGTTCGTCGAAGCGCGCGGGGGAGAGGCCGAGCAGAGGTTGCTCCAGGTCGCCGGGGACGGCGAGAACGCGGTGCGCGTCGGACGGCTCCCAGATCCTGTGCGCGGCCAGGTTCCGCCGGATGCGCAGGGCCGCCTGCCCGGGGTCGTCGGCGCGGACGAGACAGTGGATGTCGGCGTCCGTGCGGTCGAGGAGTTCGCGCAGCAGGAACGCGCCGAGGAAGCCCGTCGCGCCGGTCAACAGGATCTGCTCCCGCTCGGAGGTGGGGCCCGTGGCCCGCCGGGGACGTGCCCGACCGCTGATCGCCGGGTCCAGTTCGGCGTCCGAGAGAAGGTCTCCCGGTGTGGGCCCGGCCGGTCGTGCGGTGGCGCTTGCACGGTTCCGCGGAGCGCCGGCGGTGTCGATCGCGTCCAGGAGCTCGGCGGCAGTCTGCCGTTCGAAGAGCGCGCGTACCGGCAGGTCCGCGCCGAGGCGTTCGCGCACGCCGCTGATCACCCGTGTCACCAGCAGCGAATGCCCGCCCAGGGCGAAGAAGTTGTCGTCGATGCCGACCCTGGGGACGCCGAGGACTTCCGCGAACAGCTCGCACAGCACGCGTTCCCGCGCGGTGCGGGGTGCTCGCCCGCCCGACAGTGCCTCGAAGTCCGGTTTCGGTAGGGCCTGTCGGTCGATTTTGCCCGCAGGGGTCAGGGGCAGCGCGTCCGGCGTGAGCACCACGGCAGGCACCATGTACGCCGGCAACAGCCCGGCGAGATGGGCGCGCAACAGTGCACCGTCGAGACGCACGCCCGGCACGGGCACCGCGTAGGCGACGAGGGTGGTGTCGCCGCGCGGATCCGGCCTGGGGACCACGACGGCCTGGCCCACATCGGGGTGGCCGCCGAGGACGGCCTCGATCTCGCCGGGCTCGATTCGGAAGCCCCGGATCTTGAGCTGGCCGTCGGCGCGGCCGATGAACTCCAGTTCTCCGTCGGCATTCCAACGGGCCACGTCCCCGCTGCGGTACATCCGCGTGCCCGGCGCACCGAACGGATCCGCGACGAACCGCTCCGCGGTCAGGCCCGGCAGGTTCAGATAGCCGCGCGCCGGCCCGGCGCCGGCGATGTGCAGTTCACCGGCCACCCCGGGCGGCACCAGGCGCAGGTCGCGGTCGAGGACGTACGCCCGGACCCCGACCGTGGGCCGGCCGATCGGCGGCGGTGCCCCGCTGCCGGATGAGCCCGGCAGCGGGGCGCTGAGCGTCGCGCACACCGTCGTCTCGGTGGGCCCGTAGCCGTTGATGAGGCGCCGGCCGGGCGACCACTGCCTCGCCTTCTCCTCCGGCAGCGCTTCACCGGACACGATCATCGTGGTCAGCGACGGCAGGTCCGAGGGGTCCATCGCCGACAACGCGGCCGGCGGCAAGGTGGCGTGCGTGACCTTCCGGCGTGCGACCAGAGCGACCAACTCGGGCCCGGGGGCTGTCACTTCGGGCGGCGCCAGGATCAGCGTGGCGCCCGTCAGGAGGGTGCCGCACACCTCCCACACCGCCCCGTCGAAGCTGTGCGAGGCGAACTGGAGGACACGGCTGCCGGGCGTGACACCGAAGAGGCGGCGCTGAGTCTCCACGAGGCTCGCGATCCCGGTGTGGGTCACCACGACCGCCTTGGGCCGGCCGGTGGAGCCCGACGTGAAGATGACGTACGCGGGGTTAGTGGGCGCGAGGGGGCACAGGCGTTCGGCGTCCCCGATGTCGGTGTCGCGCTGCCGCCGCACCTCCCGCCGGGTCTCGGGGCTGTCCAGCAGGAGCCGCGTCACCCCGGGGGCGTCGGGCATCCGGGCCGCGGTGGCGGAATCCGTCAGCAGCAGCGTCGGCGCGGTTTCGTCGATCATGGCCCGCAGCCGTGCCGGGGGGTAGTGCGCGTCCACGGGCACATAGGCCCCGCCCGCTTTCGTCACCGCGAGGGTGGCCACCACCGAGTCCGGAGTGCGCGGCAGCGCGATGGCCACCGAACGCTCCGGGCCCACGCCCAGGCCGATGAGCAGCCGCGCGAGCTGGTTCGCGCACGCGTTCAGCTCCTGGTATGTCACGGACCGCACCGGCGCTTCGGCGTCGTCGTACCGCAGCGCGGTCGCCTGGGGTGCCCGGCGGACCTGCGCCTCGAACAGTTCAGGCAGTGTGCGGGCCGGCACGTCGGGCGCTCCGGCCTCGGTGTGCGCCAGGAGTTGCGCGCGCTCGTGCGGCAGCAGGACGTCGAGGGCGGACAGGCGCGTCGCGGGGGCGGTCGTGACCGTGTCGAGCAGGCCGGTAAGGCGATGCATGAGTCGTTCGACGGTGACCCGGTCGAACAAGTCGGTGCTGAACTCGGCCACCGCGTCCATCCCCTGCGGCGTGCGGTCGTCGCCGTGGCGTTCCCGCAGGCTCACCGAGAGGTCGAACCTGCACGCCCCGGTGTCGACCGTGCGCTCCCGGGCGTCCAGGCCCGGTAACGCGGGGACGGCCTCGGGCGTGTTCTGCAGTGCGAGCAGCACCTGGAAGAGCGGGTGGTGGGCGAGGTCACGGGGCGGGGCCAGCACGTCCACGAGGCGTTCGAACGGTAGGTCCTGGTGGGCGAACGCGCCCAGGTCGGTCTCGCGTACGCGGCCCAGCAGCTCGCCGAATTCGGGATCACCCGAGGTGTCCGTGCGCAGCACCAGCGTGTTGACGAAGAACCCGACCAGCGGGTCGAGTGCCTGGTCGGTGCGGCCCGCGACCGGCGTGCCGACCGCGATGTCGGTGCCCGCGCCCACCTTGGTCAGCAACGCGGCCAGCGCCGCGTGCAGGACCATGAACACGCTCACGCCGAAGCGTTCGGCGAGTGCGCTCACGCGGCGGTGCAGGTCGGCGTCGACCGTGAAGTGCACGGTGTCGCCGCGATGCGACGCGATCGGCGGGCGCGGCCGGTCTGCGGGCAGCTCCACGCGCTCCGGCAGGTCGGCCAACGTGCTTTTCCAGTACGCGAGTTGGCGGGCGGCGACACTGTCCGCATCCTCCTCGCGCCCCAAAAGGCACCGCTGCCACAGCGCGTAGTCGGCGTACTGCACCGGGAGCGCCGGCCAGTCCGGCGCCGCACCCGCGCACCGTGCGGTGTAGGCGGTGGCCAGATCGTTCCACAGCAGCGGCAACGACCAGCCGTCGCAAGCGATGTGATGAACCGTCAGAATCAGCGTGTGCCGGTCGGGGCCCGTGGTGAAGAGCCGGGCCCGCAAGGGGAGTTCACGGGCGAGGTCGAAGCCGCGGAGTACCTCGTCGTGCAACGCCGTATCCAACACCTCGGGCGCGACCTCGCAGACCGCCAACTCCGGTCGCGCGCCGTGCAGGACGCGCTGCCGGGGCACTCCGTCGGTCTCCGGGAAGACCGTCCGCAGGCTCTCGTGCCGGACCGCGAGATCGCCGAGGGCCCCGTGCAGGGCGGCGGTGTCCACGGGCCCGTGCAGGTCCACGACCAGCGGGACGTGATACGCGGCGCCGTGCTTCTCCAGGCGTTCGAGGAACCACAGGCGGCGCTGCGCGAACGACAACGGCAGTTCGCGGGGCCGGGGCATGGGCACCAGCGGCGGCCGGTCGCCCGCCGAGGCGCGGCGCACCCGCTCGGCCAGGCCGACGACGGTGGGGGACTCGAAGACGCAGCGCACCGCGAGATCGACGCCGAGCCGCGAACGCAGCCGGGTGATCAGACGGGTCGCGGACAGGGAGTGCCCGCCGAGCGCCAGGAAACTGTCGTCGATGCCCACCCCGGCGACGCCCAGGATGTCGGCGAACAGCTCGCACAACAGCTGTTCCAACGGGTCGCGCGGCGCCCGTCCGTCGTCGGCGGATCCCAGATCCGGAGCGGGCAGGCGGCGCCGGTCCACCTTGCCGTGCGCGGTCAGCGGCAGGGAATCCAGCACGACCGTCGCCGACGGCATCAGGTACTCCGGGAGCCGATCGCGCAGAAACGCCCGGATCGACGCGAGCAGCGCGTCGGTGGCCCGCGTGGTCGAAGGGGTGTTGACCAGCGAGGATACGTCGCGCCCGCCCGGTGGGCCGGTGTGCCCCGGGGCGTACCCGGGACGACGGGAGGTCAGCAGGACGTCGAAAGTGTCGTCGCCGCCCGAGGACCAGCACGCGGAGGCCCGCAGACCGGTCTCGTCCGCGAGCGCGTGGAACTCCTCCAGCAACGTGAAATCCGCGTCGTCGCCCGCCGACAAGGGCTGCACTGGACCGCCGTCACGGATCGCCCGCAGCGCGCGGGTGACGGGAAGCAGCCGCCCGTCGGGCACGCCGGTCACCCGGATGTCCCCGGGGCGGATGTGGCGGGCCAGTTCCCCGAGGTCGGCGACATCCGTGCCCCAGCGCAGCTCCCGGGCGGCGGTCACACCACCGGGATCCGGCCCTTTGCGCAGGACGGCGTCGTACCGGTAGCGCGTGAGCTCGTTGACGAACCGCCCCCGCTTCACCCGCACCTCGCAGCCGCCGATCGCGGGCGCCGCCTGGGCCAGGCCGGTGAAGTACGCCGGGTCGACCAGCAGTTCCTTCTCCCGGGCCACACTGTGCTCGACCGCCGCGAGGACGGCACGGGGATCGCCGGGCAGGTCCGGTCGACGCAACCGGACATCGGTGTGGAACGTGCGCAGCGACCGGAGGTTGCGCACGTCACCCACGAATACCGAACCGCCGGGAACCAGCAGGTCGACGGCCTTGGCCAGGACATCACCCAGGTACTCCGCGTCCGGGAAGTACTGCGTCACCGAGTTGACGACCACCGTGTCGAAGAAGCCGCGAGGCAGCCCCTCGACGTCGTCGGCGGTGCGCGTGCTCAACTCGACGCGGCCCGCCAACCCGGCATCCCGGCGCACCTGGGCCCGCAGCGCCTCGACGACCGGGCCCGAGAAGTCCGTACCCCAGTAGGACTCACAGTGCGGGGCGAGCGCGGCCATCAGCAGACCGGTGCCGACACCGATCTCCAGGACCCGGCGCGGACGCAGCTCGCGGATGCGCGCCACCGTCGTGTCGCGCCACTCCAGCATCTGCTCGGCCGGGAGAGGCCGGCCGTCGTAACTGCTGTTCCAACCGGAGAAGTCGCCGCCCGCGGGCTTCGACGCCGCGTCGCGGTAAAGCGAGTCGTAGACGCGCCGCCACTCGTCGACCGGATCGGCCTGGGCGGCATGCCGGGCCGGGCCGGGTTCCCGGGCCGGCCCATGGTTCTGTGCCCCCGCCGGAGCCTGCGCGGGAAGCACATACCCGACGATGCGCGGGTGCCCGGGCCGGTCCTCGCGTACCGTCACCGCCGCCCGCGCCACGCCCGGGTGCCGCGACAGCACGGCCTCCACCTCGCCGGGATCCACCCGGAAGCCGCGGATCTTGACCTGGTCGTCGCCCCGGCCGACGAACTCCAGCACATCGCCCGGCCCGTACCTGACCAGGTCGCCCGTGCGGAACAGCCGCTCGCCCGGCTCGCCCAGAGGGTCGGCGACGAAGCGCTCGGCGGTGAGCCCCGGCTGATCCCAGTAACCGCGCGCGAGACCCGAACCGCCCAAATACAGCTCGCCCACCTCGCCCGGCGGCACACGCCGCAACGCAGGGTCCAGAACCACCGCGCGCATCCCCGCCATCGCCGCGCCGATGGGCACCGACGCACGGACGGCCTCGGCGTCGGCCACCGCGTGGCACGTGGCGAACGTGGTCGTCTCGGTCGGCCCATAGCCGTTGACGACAGTGATCTCCGGACACGCGCGCAGCACCTGGCGTACGGCGGCCGGCGCGACCACGTCTCCGCCCGTCCACACCTCGCGCAGCCTGGCGAAGCAGCCCGGCTCCTCCTCCGCCAGCACCGAGAACAACCCGGCCGTCACCCACAGCCCGGTGATCCGCGCGTCCCGCACCGCGGCGGCGACCGCGTGCGCGTCGAGCGGACCCGGCGGCGCCACCACGACCGTGCCCCCGGACAGCAACGGGACCCACAGCTCGTACGTGGACGCGTCGAAGGCGTGGGGCGAATGCAGCAGCACTCGCTCGTGCGCGCCGCTGCGCCACGCCCGATCCTGCGCCAGGCCGACGATGTTCTCGTGGGTCACCGCGACGCCCTTGGGGACGCCGGTGGAACCGGACGTGAACATCACATAGGCCAGCTGCCGCACGTGGCCCGGGGGAAGGGCCGGGGGGCGCTCGTTCGTGCCCTGCTTCGGGAACCCGCCCACCGGCAGCACGCCGGGGCCCTCGGCGATCCCGGGGCTCGGGCCGCCGTCGTCCGTCAGCAGCACACACGCCCCGGTCTGCTCCACCATCCACTTCAACCGCGAGGCCGGCTCCCGGTGGTCGAGCGGCACATAACCGGCGCCGGCCTTCACGACGGCCAGGAACGCGACGACGAGCTCCGCCGAACGCTCCATCAGGACCGCGACGCGGGAACCCGGCCGCACTCCGCGGGCGATCAGCCGCCGGGCCAGCCGGTCGGCGTCCGCGTCGAGCCGGCCATAGGTCAGCAACCTGTCGGCACCGACCACCGCGACGGCGTCCGGTGTGCGGGCCACATGGCGGCCGAAAGCCTCCACCAGGGTTTCGGAGGCGACAGTCGCGGGCGGAGACGCGGGGCGAAGCGGAGCATCGGTGGAGGACTGCCGATGGCGCACGGGCCGGATCTCCTTTGCGCGGGCCACCGGAAAGGCCCGGTGGGGATGGGCCATTGGGGTTGCCTATCGCAACCAAACTGTTTTTACTCCATGTGAGTGTATAGGTACGATGGGTGATGCTCAAGGAGCGGGGGAGAGCCCCGGCGGATCCCCGGACCGGGCTCCGACGCGCGGGCAGGCCCCGCGCACGCGGGGCCGCAAACGCCGCGCTCGGCCACGACGACGCCCCTCGCCACCGACAGCGACCCACAGCCAACGACGGGGAGACCATTCATGGCAGCGCACAACCCTGACACCCTGACGCAGGCAGCGTTCCCTCCCGGCTCGGGCGTGATCGCCGAAATGATCGGACGCCCGCTGCGGTTCGACTCCACGCGCTACCGACCCACCGACACCTACGCGGAGATCGCCGGCGACCAGGTGTGGCGCGCCCACGAGAGCCTGGGCCTCAACGGCACGAGCCGCGACGAAATCCGCGCGCTCGTCGACGAACTGACCCACCCGTGGGGCCGGCAGCCCGTCGGCTCACCGCCCGAACGAGCCTGCTGGGTCTCGATCGACGGCATGCCGTTCGAGCTCTCCGTCGCGTGGGTGGACGGCAGGACCGCCGTCCGCCTGTCCCTCGAAAGCCCGGGCGACGGCACCGCCCACTCCCGGATGCGGGACGGCATGGCTCTCACGCGCCGCCTGGCCGACCGGGCGGGCGTCTGTGTCGACCGCCTGGCACGCATCGAGGACCTGTTCACCACCGACGCACCCCAGGGCTACTTCTCCGTGTCGCACGCCGTCGCCTGGCGACCCGACGGCCGACACCAGTACAAGGTCTACCTCAACCCCGCCGTCGGCGGGCGCGAGCAGTCCGCGCACCGCACCCGTGAGGCCATGGTCCGGCTGGGACTGGAACGCCCCTGGCAGACCCTGGCCGACCACTTGGGCGGCACCTTCGACGCGGCCCATGAGCCCGTGGCCGTCGCCGTGGATCTCCTCGGCGGCGACGACTTCCGCGCCCAGGTCTTCACCGCCCATTCCGGAGCGTCCCCCGAGGAGATCGACGCCAAGTCGGCCGTCGCCCACGACCACGTGCCAGGTTTGTTCGCGCGCGCCCTGCGGGAGATCAACGGCCCCCACGACGCGCCCGCCTGGCAGCGCAAGCCGCCCGTGACCGCCTACAGCCTCGACTCCCGGCACGACCTGCCCGGCGCCACGCTCTACATCCCCCTCATCCCCGTCCATGACAACGACGAGGCGGCCCGCGACCGCGTGGCGGCCTTCCTGCGCGGTGAAGGCTCGGCCGCGGCGAAGCCGTACACCGACCTGCTGGACGCACTCGCGGACCGCCCCCTGGCCCACACGCTCACCCAGAACTTCATCTCCTACCGCGGCGGCGACTCCCCCCGATTCGCCGTCTACGTGGCCCCCGGCACCTACCGCGCGGCCGACATCCCCGCCCCGCCGCGGACTCCGTGACACCGATTCCGTGCGCCGATCCTGTGACGTCGACTCCGCGAACCGATCCCGTAAGCCGACGCCGTGACACCGACTCAGACTCAGTGACACCGACTCAGCGACCACACCGATTCCGTGACAACGCAACGGCTTTGACGGCCTGGCCACTTCATCCACCCGCCATGCCACCGTTCACCGGATGAAGCCGGCATGCCGCCCGGTTTCGCCCCGCCGGGTACTCCGCACCGAGCCCGCCTGAAACTGCCCATGCGGCCCACCGACGCGGTCCTTGCCCCGCTCCGGAGAACTCCGGAGCCCCGGTGATGATCGCGGCGGTGGCCGCCTTCCCCCGGGACCGCCCTCGCACCTGCGGAACCGCGGGGGCGGGCGGGTACGCCGCCGCCTCGCACCCTCTCCCGACCCCGGCTGCGCCTCGACACCGACGACCACCGCCCGCTGTGCCGGCCGTCCGCATATTGGCCGCGTTCGACGGGCGATGCCGGTGAGGGGCGCCGGACTGTTCGAGAGATCGGGTATCGGATATGTCATGGAAATTCGCCAGGGCATTTCATGATCGCCGGGCGATAGTGCATATACCGCGTTCTTTCGGCTTTTTCCTGTTTCGCTCGGAAGTGCGTGAGTACGGAAATCGGCTGAATCCCCTGGGGCCTTGTCGAACCAACTCTCAATAGGCTCGCCGTCGGGCGCCGGCCGGGCGCCATGACGGGGAGGCAGAGGCATGAGGAAAAAAGTCGTCACGATCCTGGGAGCTTTCGGGCTCGCCGCCACGGCCTTGGTGGCCGTTCCGCAGCAGGCCCACGCCGCGTCGGCCTGCACGTCCTTGAACGGCCCTGCCGGCGGCAAGCTGCCACTGTGCAAAACGTGGAACTGGGATGGCAACGACTACGACGGAAGCTGGCGGACGAATGGTCCGTCGACGCTGCCCTCGCAGAGCTATTTGCAGCGCTCGGAGGACGGCCGCGTCGTCAACTCAGCCTATTCCGGCACCTACAACGACAAGTCGAAGGTGTACTTCCGCATTTGTGACAGCCGGGCGGGGTGTGCCGGCTGGTGGTAACCACAGGAAGG
>NZ_JBPKBI010000012.1:127271-134859 GCF_051388935.1 Yinghuangia sp. YIM S10712 | reverse complement strand
CCCGCGCTCACACATCCGGCGAGACCTGTCCTGCCGTTCACTCAATCGAGACAGAACTCGTTGCCTTCCGGGTCGGCCATCACAATGTGTCCGGCCCCGAGCGGGGGATCGGGTTCGTGGCGTCGGAACCTGGTCGCACCGAGCGCGACGAGCCGTTCGGCCTCCGCCTCCAGAGCCGCCATACGGGCGTCGCCCTCCAGCCCGGGAGCGGCGCGTACATCGAGGTGGACGCGGTTCTTGGCCTGCTTGCCTTCCGGGACCTTCTGGAAGAACAACCGCGGCCCGACCCCCTCGGGGTCCACCACCGCCGAGGCGTCGTTGTGCCTTTCGGGCGGAATACCCATCGCCTGCAACGCCTGCTCCCACGACGCGAAACCCCCGGGCGGGTCCTGGAGCCGGTAGCCGAGCGTTTCGGCCCAGAAAGCCGACAGCCCTGCCGGGTCGGCGCAGTCGAACGTGATCTGGACGCTGTGGGCCATCTCAGTTCACCTCCGGTCGGGTCCGCCGGCGGGCCGGCGCGGTGAGGTCGGTAAACATCGGGCTCCAGGGTTGGTCGATCATCGTTCCAGGCTCCCGCATCGAGCCGACAACGGCGTCCCGAGCCCGGCGCGTCGCCGCCCGGGCCGAGAAACCGCAGGGGTCGAACGCCGGATGCGCCGTGCGGCGTGCCGGCGTCCGACACCGGTCCGCCGCGGCCTACGGGGCCGCGGGCACCCGGAAGCGTTCCGCGTGCTCGGCGACCCACTGGGTGAACGTGCGTGCCGGACGGCCGGTCACTTGTTCGACCGTGTCGACGACGGTCGTGGCGTCGTCCGGGGGTGCGGCGTACCAGCCGATGACGAATTCGGCATCCGCACGGGAGACCCCGGTCGCCAAGAGCCTGTCGACGGCTGCTTCGCGCGTGATCGGGACGAACGTGATGTCGCGGCCGATCGCCGGGGACAGGATCGAGATCCGTTCGCGCAGGGTCAGGGCCTCAGGCCCGGTGAGGTTGTACGCGCGGCCCGCGTGACCGTCGTCGAGCAGCGCGACCGCCGCCACCGCCCCGATGTCGGCCTCGTGGACCAGCGCACTGGGGAAGTCGTAAGGCTCGCGTATGACCCCCTCGGTCCGGATCGACTCCGTCCAGGTCAGCGTGTTCGACATGAACTCCTGGGGTTCCAGGCGCGTCCACTCCACACCCGAGTCCGCGACGGCTTGCTCGACGGGCCCCACCCAGCCGCCCCACACCACGGTCATGCGCCGTACACCCGCATCGACCGCGCGTCGTACCAACTCCGGCCCGACCTCGGCGAGTTCCGCCGTGACCGTGATGTGCAGCCGGTCGACGCCTTCGAGGGCGGCGTCCAGGGAGTCCGGTTGCGTGTGGGTGCCGGCTGCGATCTCCACCTCGGCCGGGAACCTTCCCACAGCCGCCGCAGGGTCCCGAGTCAGAGCCCGGACGCGCTCTCCCCGGCGCACGAGTTCCGCCACAACGTGCTTGCCGGTGTTGCCTGTTGCACCTGTCACCAATGTCGTCACAGTTGTGTTCCCTTCGTCATGCGACGACACTAGGAGTTGAACTCAACTTCAAGTCAAGTGAGAGCAACGGGGGGTGCGACGGCCGTACACGGCACCGCCGAAAGCCGCGGGCCGACGACCAAGCCGGGCAGGGAAGTTCCCGCGCGGGTCGGGCAAAACCGACGGTGACGACGGCGATTCCGACGGCCGATCGCGAAGTTCCCGCGCGGTTCGGGCAAAACCGGGCCGCTCCAGGCAGGTTGCACGGACGGGCCGGGGGAGCCGGTGCGGCGTCCGACCTACCAGGGGTCCACGTCGAAGGTGCCGACCAGGTCTTGGTGTTGGGCGGCGCGCGAGGCGTGGATCGTTTGTTCGGTCCAGATGGTCTTGCCGGTGCGCCGGTAGCGGCTGCCCCAGCGTTCGGTGAGTTGGGCCACGAGGAACAGGCCGCGTCCGCCTTCGTCGGTTGCGGTGGCGCGGCGGAGCCTCGGTTGGGAGTTGCTGGGGTCGGAGACCTCGCAGATCAGCGTGTCGTTGCGGAAGATCAGGCGCAGTTCGACCGGCGAACCGCCGTACCGGATCGCGTTGGTGACCAGCTCGCTCACCACCAGCTCGGTGGTGAAGGCGAGTTCGTCGAGGTTCCAGCGGCCGAGCTGCCGAAGCGTCAGCTCGCGGGCGCGGCCGACGATCGACGGGTCGCCGGGGAGTTTCCACTCGGCGACCGATTCGGCCGTCACCGCGCGGGTCTTGGCGAGCAGCAGCGCGACGTCGTCGCCGTCGGGCGGCTGGAGCGTGCGCAGGACCTCGGTGCCGATCTTGTCGAGGGGCGCGTCGCGGTGGCGGCGCAGCACGTCGGCGAGTTCGGCCATGCCGGTGCCGATGTCGTCGGTGCGGCGTTCGACCAGGCCGTCGGTGTACAGCGCGAGGAGAGTGCCCGGCGGGAGGTCCACCTCCACGGTTTCGAACGGCAGGCCGCCGACGCCGAGCGGCGGGCCGGGCGTGAGGTCCATGAACTCCGGTTCCTGTCCGGGGCGCAGCACCAGAGGCGGCAGGTGGCCGGCGCTGGCGACCGTGCAGCGGTGCAGGACGGGGTCGTAGACCGCGTAGAGCACGGTGGCGCCCTGCGCGGCCACATCGGGGTGTACGTCGCCGGTGTCGCGGTCGATCCAGCGCCCGAGCACCAGGTCGTCCAGGTGGGCCAGCATCTCGCCGGGGTCGAGGTCGCGGTCGGCGATCGACTGCACCGCCGTACGCAGGCGTCCCATCGCGACGGCCGCGCGCAATCCGTGGCCGACCACGTCGCCGACCACGAACCCGGCACGCAGCGAGGACAGCGGCAGGACGTCGTACCAGTCGCCGCCGACGCCCGCCTCGCCCCGAGCCGGGACGTACGTGCCGGACGTCGTCGCGGCGGGTGTGTCGGTCGTGACCGGAGGCAGCAGGCTGCGCTGCAACGCGAGGGTTGTGTGGTGCTCGCGGGCGTAGCGACGGGCATTGTCCAGGGCCAGCGCGCCGCGTGAGCCGATCTCCGAGAGCAGGTCGGCGTCGTCCTCCTCGAAGTTCTCGGCGGTCGTCGTGCGCCACACCGCGAGCACGCCCAGCAGGCGCCCGCCGACGAACAGCGGCGCGACCAGAAGCGTGTGCGCGCCCTCGGGGATGAGCGTGGGAGCCTCCTCCGGGGACAGGCCCAGGGCACCGGCCAGGTCCTGCCGGCCCGACACGCGGACCACCGGGTTGTCGCCCATCGTGCGCAGTTGCGGCGGGTCGGGGAAGGGAGGCAGGCGTTCTCCCGCGCCGCGGTACCTCGGCGGCATGCGTCCGTCCGCGGTGACGACGGCGACGCGCCGCAGTCGCCGCATGCTCCTCGCCGCGGGAGGCGGCTCCTCGGTGTCCAGCACCTCTTCGGGGATGTCCACGCTCGCCACGTCCGCGAAATCGGGTACGAGGAGGCGGGCGAGACCGGTGGCGATGTCCGTCATCTCCAGCGACGCGCCGACACTCATCGCGGCGGCGTGGGAAAGCCGGGCGCGCTGCGTGCTGCCTCGCCCGCTGGGGGGCGTCGGATCGGCCATGTGGAACAGGCGTACGAGCCACGCGGCGTCGCGGTCGGAGCGGGGAGTGAGGGGTTGCGCGCTGTACCGGACAAGCTCGGCCCGTCCGTGCGGGGAGTCGATGACGGTCGTCCCGGTCCGGACGGTGTACGGATCGTCGAAGTCCGAGCCGAGATGGAGATTCATGCGCCGACCGAGCAGCCGGCCGGGGTCTGGGGTGCCGGACACGACCACTTGCCGTCCGTCGAGCACGAGCACCATACCGCCGTTCTTTACGAACGTCTGTTCGGTCTCGGTGGTGTCACCGACTGTGGCGTCGGCAGCGTCGGATGAACGCATGCATTCGGCCTGCCATCTCCCCGAGCGGTTCGATCGTGGCTCAATTATGCCGCCGGGGCCCCTGGCCGACCATGCTGCGGAAACGGCCGGCAGTGCCGGGGCCCGGCCTTGGTGATTCTCCCGGCATCGTGGAGCCGCCGCTCGCCGCGCTTGCGACATGCGCATTTTCGGTGCGGCGGACGAGTCCTGAGGCCGCAGGCCAGGTGCCTTGTCCGGCACCGCGCGACCACCGCTGCCGGGCCGCGGTGGACCGGGCGCGGGCTGTGGGCCTGCTGTCAGGGCCGAGTGTTTTGCCGGCCCTGACAACAGTGCGGCTGCCGCGGCATGCCACGTCCGAGGGCGCGGCCGGGCGTTCGGGCGTGGCCCGGGCGGGAGTTCGGCGGTGCGGGTCAGACCGCGCGCTTCGCCACCGCGCCGGGCGACGCCTTCGCACCGCCGCGTCCACCACCCGAGGCATCCCACGTCCTCACCGGGCGTTTTCGCTGCGTGCCCAGGACGCGCCCGGGCCCCGCTACCGCGCCGCGCGCCAGCGGTCGCGGACGGCGAACGCCGCGGACTTGGGGCTGCGTTCCCGGGTGAACACACCCTTCTTGTTGCCGCCGACGCGCATGACTCCGGGACGGGTGGCGAAGTCCGCGAAGTTCCAGATGTGTTCGCCGACCACGGCGTCGATGCGGTCGAAGACCCGGTGGTACATGGCCAGGAGCGCGACCTGGTACTCCTCGGACCAGGGCATGTCGACGATGGAGTGCAGTCCGGCGTACGTGTCGGCGCCGTACTCGGTGACGAGGATGGGCTTGTGGTGCTTCTCGACCCACGCCCGCAGTTCGGCCTCAAGGGCGACCTCGGCGGCGGCGAGGTCGCCGGTCTGCATGTACCAGCCGTAGTACCGGTTGGTCATGACGACGTCGGCGAGTTCGGTGACCAGGTCCTTGTCCGGCAGGTCGGCGAGCATGTTGACGAGGCCGACCGGGCGGGTGGGGTCGAGCTTGCGGAACTCGGCGAACAGCGGAGCGAAGTAGTCGCGCGCCTCCGGCACGCTGCCGTCCGGCTCGTTGGCGACGCACCACAGCACCACGCTGGGGTGGTTGCGGTCACGCGCGACCAGCTCCCGGATGGCCTGGAGGTGGTTGCGCTGGGTGGCCGAGCCGATGGTGTCCTCGGTGTACGTGCTGGTCGCACCGGAGGCGCCGTGCATGGTGAAGCGGACGTTCATGCCCACGGCGGCGGTCTCGTCGATGACGACGATGCCGTGGCGGTCGGCGTAGTCCAGGACCTCTTCCGCGTACGGGTAGTGCGACGTGCGGAACGAGTTCGCGCCGATCCACTCCATCAGCTCGAAGTCATGGACCATCAGGGCGTCGTCGTGCCCCTTGCCGCGGACCGGTGCGTCCTCGTGCTTGCCGAACCCCCGGAAGTAGAACGGCTCGCCGTTGATGAGGAACTCGGTGCCGCGCACCTCGACCGTGCGCACACCGACCGGCAGGACGTAGCTGTCGACCAGCCCGCCGTCCGCGTCGTGAAGTTGCGCCTCCAGCTCGTACAGGTAGCCGTCGCCGGGCGCCCACGGATGCACGTCGGGGACGGTCAGCAGGCCCTCGCTGCCTTCCCCGTCGGCGACCTCGGCGCCGGCGGCGTCGCGCAGGACGACGCGGACCACGGCGGCACCCGCGTGTTCGACCGCGTACCGGACCGTTCCGGTGCCGCCGTCGAGTCCGGTCTCCACGGCGATGCCGCAGACGTGGGCCTTCGGTGTCGTGTAGAGCCAGACCGCGCGGTGCAGGCCGGCGTAGTTGAAGAAGTCGTGGAAGTAGTTCTGCCGCCGACCCAGCGGGGTGTCCTCGACCACGCCGGGCGGGATCGACTCCCAGGTGAGTTCGTTGTTCACCACCACCGTGACACGGGCCTCCGTGCCCGGCTGCACGTGGTCGGTGACGTCGGCTTCGAACGGCGTGTAGCCGCCCTCGTGTTCGGCGACCTGCACGTCGTCGACCCACACCACCGCGCGGTGCGTCGCGGCGTCGAAGCGGAGGACGATCCGCTCACCGGCCCAGCGCTGCGGCACCCGGACGGTCGTCTGGTACCACGCGTCGCCGACGTGGTCGCGTACGGCCAACTCGGGCACGATGTCGTTGTAGCTCGCCGGCACAGGCATCTCCCGCGCCTCGTCGAGCCGGGAACGCCACCAGCCTTGCGTGCGTCCCTCGCCCGCGGGGTCGAGCCGAAACGACCACAAGCCGTTCATGCATTTCCGTTCGCGAGTCGCGGTGTCTTGAGGACGCAACATGTACGGCTCCTGTTCGGCTTTGCGTTTCTGTATTCCCGGCCTATTAAGACTTTGTTTCGCATGGCGTGGCAAGGAGTTGCATGCAGTTGTCGCCGTGAGGGCCTGTGGATTTCCCGGGAATGGTGTAGCCGACCTCCCGCTTGCGGGCCTTGGGTCGCCAAAGCTCATGAAAATGCTGGTGAGAGGCCTCTCTACGGCGCGCTGAGCCGGGGATTCCGTTCCTGGGCCGCCGGTATCGAGGCAGCGGAAAAAACCGGAATCCGGGTGCGAGAAATTTGCTGCGGATCGGGCATCGTGACGCGCCGATATGACCTGGCGGCATGAAATACCGGCGTGGCCGGGGCGAATTTTCGCGTCGAGTCGGGACGGTTCCGGGCGGTGATTCCCGGAGTTATTCCGTTGTGGCCGCGCCGGGCGGGTGCACGGCTCCGGGTGCGTCGGGCGTGGGAGTGCCGGCTCGGTCGAGCTCCTTTCCGACGCCGTCGAGGGGCCGCCGACGCCCGCGCATCGTGGGCACAGCAGGTTCTTCGCGGACAAGAATCTAGCAGACATCGAAATTGGTTGTCGAGAGATCCGCGTCGGCAGGGCGCAGGGGGCCGAGGTCCGTGCCAAGGGACCGCCGCAGCCGCACGGCATTTCGGGGGGACAGGGAACTGCCAAGCCGGAGCGGTTACTTCCTTGGCCCCTCGGGCCCCTTCGCGCGGTCCGTCCCATCCGCGTCGGCCGTGTCGGCCGCGTACCCGCACAGCCGGATGAATGCCTCGAACGCCGGTACAGGATCCGTCGACGGATCGATCAGCCACTGCTTCTGCAAGCCGTCGACAACGGCGAGGAGCAACCTGGCCAGGTGTTCCGGCGACTCGTCGCGGCGCGCCCGCCCGGCCTCCTGGTCTTTCGCCACTCTCCGGGCGACCTCGGCGGCGATGCGCCGGTAGCGCTCGGTGAAGAACGCGTGGCCGGGGTGGTCGGGATCGGCGGCGGCGACGGCCATGGTGGCGAACAGCCTGCGCAGGCCGGGTTGTCGCATGCTCCGCCGCAGTGCGTCAGCCGCCGCCTGGATCGGGCGGTCGGCTTCCGCGGCCAGTTCCGCGCCGAGGGTGTCGTGGTGCTCGACCACCGCGAGCAGCAGCTCGTCGCGCGACGCGAAGTAGTACGTCAGCGACGGCTGTTTGACGCCGACACGGTCGGCGATCTCCTGGAGCAACGCGCCGCCGTCGCCCTGCTCGGCGAACACGTGCAGCGCGGCGTCCAGGATCTGCTCCCGCCGTTCGATGCTCTTCCGATACGGGCCGCGCGGGCCC
Source organism: Yinghuangia sp. YIM S10712 (assembly GCF_051388935.1). Lineage (NCBI taxonomy): Bacteria > Bacillati > Actinomycetota > Actinomycetes > Kitasatosporales > Streptomycetaceae > Yinghuangia > Yinghuangia sp. YIM S10712. Next base: position 127,381 of record NZ_JBPKBI010000012.1, on the reverse strand, counting down.
CTCACGTCGGTCACCCCGCCGAGCCTAGTCGACGTGTTTCGGCGCTGCGCACCGTCTTGCATGTGCTCTGACCTGCATGTCTGAGCCGTTTCGGGCGCGCACGAAAGCGG
>NZ_JBPKBI010000012.1:117871-127147 GCF_051388935.1 Yinghuangia sp. YIM S10712 | reverse complement strand
GGCCGGCCGCCCCGCCGCCGCGAGCGCGGTCGGTTTACGAAAGGTCGTTCAAGCTCTTGCCGACGTCGGCGAGCGTGAGCGGCCGGGCGTACGAGCCGGTGAGCTTGGGGGAGGGGACGTCGCAGCGGTAGGTGCCCCGGTCGGGCTTGAAGTCGGGGGCCTGCCAGCCGTCGGCGGTGGCCTTCACGGCGTTGAAGCAGGACTGTGCCGGGTCGTTGTCCGACAGGTCGACGGGGGCCTGGAGGCCGCCTGCGGTCCAGGTCTTCTCGTTGCGCGCGGCGTCGTAGACGCACTTGCGGGTCAGGTCGTTGCCGCAGCTCGCGGCGGACTTGGCGAAGACGAGCCAGGCGGAGAAGGCGCGGAGCGAGGGGAGGGTGACCTTGGCGCCGGGGGCGTACTTGGCGTACAGGTCGAGGACGCGCTGCGTCGCGGGGTTGGACGCGGCGCTTTCCAGCGGGGCGATGCCGCCGAGGTCGGCGACGTTGTTCTGGGCCGCGAGAACCTGGTCGCCGGCGAGTTCGATGAACGCGGGGTTGTACGCGTTGTTGTTGGCGTCGATCCAGTCGAGCTTGTGGCCGAGGTTGGTCAACGCCTGCTCAAGTTTGGCGAGTTGGGCGTACTGGCCGTAGAAGACGAGGCCGCGCACGTTCTTGTTCTTGATGCTCTGCGCGTACGGGGTCCAGTCGCTGACGCCCGCCGCCGGGTACAGGTCGTCGTAGACGACGGTGCCGCCCGCGGCCTTCAGGCTCTCGACGGCCTTGGCACCGAGGACCTTGGTGACGGGGGAGTCGCCGTTGATGATGCCGAGCGCGCCCGCGGAGGCCGGGTGGGCCTCCTTGAGCAGCCAGGCGTAGAACCCGGCGTAGGGCACGTGCGAGATGGGCCGCGCCTGCGAGCGGACCTGGAGGTCGGAGCCGTCGGCCTCGGCGGACGAGGACTGGGCGGGGAAGTCCGGCAGCATGCACGACAGCCGGTCCTTGACACCCATGCCGTCCAGGGACGCGCCGCCGCCGACCAGGGCGAAGTCCTCGCGGCACGCCTCGGCGACGCGCTGCCGGACCTCGACCATCTTCGTGTCGCGGGTGGTGGCGACGAGTTTGCGGCCGTTGATGCCGCCCGCGTCATTGCACCACGACGTGAACACCTTTGCGGCGTCGACGAATTCCTGGTTCTTGGTGAAGCCGATGTCGGACATCACGCCGACCTTGATCTCGTCGGCGGTCACGCCCTGCGCCGGAGAGCCGGTCGACTCACCGGGTTGGCAGACGTTCTTCAGATCACCGAAGTCGGCGGATATCGGGGTGGCCTGCGGGGCCTGCGCGCCTTGTTCCTCACTGCTGTTCGATCCGCCGCGGTCGGCACATCCGGCGGCGAGCAGGGCGGTCACCGCGAGCGCGGTGACGGTCGTTCGGGATCTCATGCGTGGTTCCTCGGGGCTGGTGGCGGTGCAGTCGGGGCGTCCGGTCGGCGGCCACGTCGCCGCGGTCCGCGCGAACCCGACTGGGGGAAAGGGGTGTTGACCGGAATGCTCGGGCGCCCGGTCCGGTGGGCCGGGCGGCGAAGTGCTCAGTCGAGGGGCGCGGGGACGTAGCGCCCGACCGGCCGGCCCGGGTGCAGGACGACTTCGGTGCCGGGCTCCGCCATACGCAGGGTGTCGACGATTGCGGCCGCGACCTCGTCGGAGGTGAGCATGGGGATGCCGGCCGCCTGGAAGCGCTCGCGTCCGCCCGCCGTGAGAGGGGTGTCGACGAGGCCGGGGCAGACGGCACTGAAACGGATCCCCTCGGCGGCGAGCGTGCCGGAGAAGGCGCGGACCAGGCCGATGACGGCGTGCTTGGTCATCGTGTATATGGGGTCCTGCGGGACGCCTTTGAGGGCGGCGTGCGAGGCGGTGACCACGATGGAACCGCCGCCTGTCCGGCGCATGACGGGGAGCGCGGCACGCAGCCCGTACACGACGGAGTGCTGGTTGACGCCGACGACCGCCTGGTAGCGGCCCAGATCGAGGGTGGCCGGGTCCTTGTCGGCGCAGTTGATGCCGGCGTTGAGGACCAGGAAGTCGACGCGGTCGCCGGCAGCGTCGACGGCCTTCCGCGACACCTCCGGGTCGGTCAGGTCGCCGACGACGGCCGTGCCGCCGATCGCCGCGGCGACCCCCTCCACCTTGGGATCGCGGTCCACCACGACGCACCGCACTCCGGCCGCCGTGAGCAAGCGTGCGACGCCTTCCCCGATGCCGCCCGCGGCTCCGGTGATGACGGCCGTCTCGGTCATCCGTTCCACCTCGTCCCAATCTTTCGTTGATGTGTAGGCAGTCCTACTTACGTGTAGGTAGGAAGGTAGGGGATGACATAGTCCCGGCGGTAGTGTCTGGGCGTGACGATCGGACAACGGAGATGACGCGGACCAGGCGCGACGAAATCGTGGACGCCGCGCTGGAACTGTTCGCCGCACGCGGCTACCAGGGCGCGTCGATCGACGCGATCGCGCAGCGGGTCGGCCTGACCCGGCAGGGGGTCCTGCACTACTTCCCCGGCAAGGAAAAGCTGCTCGTCGAGGTGCTGCGCCGCCGGGAGGAACTGGCCCGCGCCCATCTGCGATCCGACTACGCCGAAGAGGATCTGCCCGACCAGATGGCCCATGTGGTCGCCCACGACCACGAGCGAGTCGGGCTCACGCAGGTGTACAGCGTGCTGCTCGGCGAGAGCATCACGGAGGGGCACCCGGCGCAGGGGTACTTCCGCGACCACTACGCGGCGGTGCGTGCGCGCATGGCCGACAGCTTCACCGAGCGCTGGGGGGAACGCCTGCCGAGCGGCCTGACCCCGCGCGCGGCGGCGACGGCGCTGCTCGCGCTTCTGGACGGGATGCAGCAGCAGTGGCTGCTCGCCCCCGAGCAGGACGACCATCCGGAGATCATCCGGGACGTGCTGACCGTGCTGCTAGGCGAGGACTCCGGCGCGCGGCACCGCGCGGACAGAAGCGCAGGACACGGCGAAGGACGCGGCGGAGGACAAGGCGGAGGACAAGGCGGAGAACCCGCCGAGGAACCCGTGGAGGAACAGCGCGACGAACACGCCGCGCGGCAGGGCAGGGGCCAGGGCGGAGAACCGGTCCGCGAACGGGCCGAGGAAAACGCCGGGCGGCAAGGCGGAGAACGCATTCGCGAACGCCGCGAGGAACAGGGCGGAGAACCGGTCCGCGAACCGCGTGACGAACCCGGCGGGCGGCAGAGCGCAGGACCGGTCAGCGAACGCCGCGAGGAACACCGTGGGGAGCACGGTGCAGAGCCGGTCCGGGAACACCCCGACGAACCCGGCGGGCGGCAGGGCGGGCATCCCGGGCGCGGGCGCTTCGGTGCCACGTCGACTGTCCCCGCCGCCACGTCGGCGGAGGAATCGCCGCCGGGACAGCCCGCCGCCGCCCCCCGACGCGACCCCTCACGCAAAGGCGCCGAACGCCGCGAGCAGATCCTGCGCGCGGCCTTGGAGGTGTTCGCCGAGCGCGGCACCCGCGGCACGCTCCAGGAGATCGCGGACCGGGTCGGGGTGAAACAGCCTTCGCTCATGTACTACTTCGGTTCGCGCGAGGAACTGCTGCTGGCCGTCCTGAAGGAACGCGACGAACTCGGCGCTATGACCGCCCGTCAGGAGCCGGACCCCGTCGCCGCGGTGACCGGTTCGGTACGCCGCCACTTGGACGAGCCGGGCCTGATCAAGCTGTTCGCGGCCCTGTCCGCCGCTGCCACCAACCCCGACAACCACGCCCGCGACTTCTTCGCCGAGCGTCAGCGCGCGGCGCAAGCCTCCCTCACCGCAGGGCTCGCCGAGGGCCAGCGCCGGCAGTGGGTGCGCGACGACGAGCGAGCCGACGACATGGCACGGCTGCTGCCGGCCGTCGTCGACGGGCTCCAGACCCAGTGGCTTCTGGACCCGTCCGTCGACATGCCGGCCCTGGTGAAGACGTTCCTTCGCCTTTGTACGAAGCAGCGCGAGTCCGCGTCCGACTCCGAACAGGGCCCGGCCGGCTGATCCGGCCGACCAGTCGGCCGGGCCCAATTTCTATGCGTATGAGATTGGCGGGGTCGATGGTCAGCGGACCACGACGCGCACCCGAGCGAGGTTCCGCACGGCCGCGAAGCTCGTGTCCGCGTCGCCGTCGCGGTTGGCGGCGACCCGCAGCACGGGGAAGTACGTCCCGGGCGTGCGATAGGTGAACGTCGCCGACAGGCGGACGGTCGGGCGGGGGCTCCCCACCGTCGCCGGACGGAAGTCCCCGCTGCCGGTGAAGTCCCAGTCGGCCGCCACGACGTGGCCCGCGCCCGGCGGGACCTGGACCTCGGCCTTGAAGGTGACGGAGCGTCCGGCGGGGATCTCGATCCGGTCGCGTCCGCCGACGGTGAGGTCCACGACGGGCTGGACGCCTCCGCGCCGCGCGGCGCTCGCGGGAACCTCGATCTGGCCGTTCGAGACGGTGTAGCGCGTCGGCTGCGCGGGGACCGTGCCGCGCTCCGCCCACGCGCTGACGTCCCGCAGCGCCCGTTGGAGGATGCCGGAGTAGTCGACGAGGCCGGGCAGGTGGGCGCCGAGGTGGTCGGCGTTGTCGTTGAACCAGATCTGCATCTCGCTGTCGGCGCGTCCCCCGAGCGACTGCCGCACCTGAGTGCGGTACCAGTCCGCGTCCCACGGATAGGCGTCGTTGTCGAGGATGTTGGTGACCACGATCATTTTGCCGGTGATCTTGCCGGTGAAGGTGCCGCCGCCGCTTACATTGCGGGAGATCGCGGGCCCCACCTCGAAGGCGCGCTGCGGGTACACGGGCCGGCCGTCGGCGGCGCGGAACTGGTCCCACGCGTCGAAGCCGGCCCGTGTCGGCACCTGGTGGCGGTGGTAGGCGACCAGGGCGAGCGACCACCGGTTGTCCGAGCGGAGCCGGCCGCCGGCCGCGAGCGCGCCCAGGACCTCAGGGGAGTTGCCCGCGGCCAGGGTGAAGACCTTGGAGGCCGAGTCCAGCGTCCCGGTGAGCGTGCCGATCGCCGTGCCGTCCGAGTGCGAGGCCGCGAAGTCGAGCAGGGTGCCGCGCGGGTTCGCCGGCACGCTGTCGAGCACGAGAGCGGTCGGCGTGTTCTGCGCGTCCCGGTCGACGCGTGTGACGGTCGCCGTGTGGTCGATCCGCGCGGCGCGGAACAGTTCGCCCAGCGGCGACTGCTCGGTGCCGAGATGGCCGGGCTTGCCCCAGAAGTCGTCCGCGTACGTCGGGTCCATCGCGCGCACGGTGCCCCCGAAGCCGAGCAGTCCCTGTGCGTCGTCCAGTCCGAGGACGTACCTGTGGTTCTGCCATGCCCGCAGCGGCACGCCCATGCGCGTCACCTCGCGCAGCACCGCCCGCTCGACGTCGTTCAGACCCGCGTACGGGTCACCGGAACCGCCGGGCCGCACGGCGTCCTCGATCTGCGCTGCCTTCTCCGCCAGGACCAGCCGGGCGAACGCGCGGATGAAGAAGAAGTTCGGGATGGCCACCGGTGACCCGGGGATGAACGGCACCGCCCCGTCCCACACGCCGGAGGTGTTCTCCATGGCGCCGATGGTCTGGAACGAGCCGCCGCTGCCGCCCCATATGTAGCCGTGGATGCGTCCGGACCGGCCGTAGTACCGCGCCGCGACGACCCTGCCGAATTTGGCCGCCGCCGCGTCGACCCGGTAGCCGCCACCGCCGTTGGTCTGCACGGTGTAGGCCCCGCTCGCCGCGCCGAAGGCGATGTTCGCATCCTCGGCGACTTCGTTCTGCAAGGGATAGACGTTCTGGAAGAACCGCCCCTGCCACTGCCGTTTCGGCGGCAGGTAGATCGTGAACTTCTTGTCCGTGCCGTCGAAGTGGCCGGACACCCGTCGGTGCGGCACCGGCGCCGTGAGGTCGGTTTCGCTGTCGATGACCGGCCGGTCATACGGCGCGTCGGCGCAGCCGGGGGTGACCCAAACCGGTCCGCCCGGCTGCGGTGCCACGCACTGCGGCGCCTCGGCGGCCGATGCGCTGGTGCTCGTGATCGCGGGCGCGGCCACCACGACCGCCGCTCCTGCCGCCGCGCTGCGGACAAATGCACGCCGCGACCATGTCCCCGCCCCCGATGCCGCCTGCACGTCGTCACCGGGAGCCGGCTGTACGCTCATGAAATACCTCCTGAGGCCGTCGAGTTCCGCAGCATCGGAGCACGCCCGCCCACCGGCCACGGCGGACCCGGCTCGGCACCGCGACTCGCACGTGGGCATCACGAGTCGGAGAGCGTGAGGTACTCGTCGGCCGTTCCGGTTTCCGGCCGTCGGGTCGGAGGGCACGGAGCAGTGCCCGCCATCGGGACGGCGACGGCCACACGCGCTCGGAGGTCGCGAGAGCGACCTGTGGGCAGGCGAACTCCGCGATGAAACAATTCAGTTCCGAGCAAGCCGACTGCGCTGATGCGGTTCGGTGGTTTTTAAACGGGCGACTAAAAATGGTGCGGCACTTGTCTAACACCCGCGATCCGGAGGGTCAAGAGTGTGGCCTGCGAGCGGTCGGACGCCCGCCCTCGCGGTCGGTCCGGCAGGAACCCGTCAGCGGGCCGGATCGATCAGGAATGAAGAAGCGCGCGTCACCCGGCCGCGCCTAATCTGAGCCCCTGACCGCGACGGACGCCGCCGTCCACGCAGTTTGTTCGCCGTAGCGCAGCCCGACCCATGGAGACACGATGACCGCGGCCTCGAAGACCGACACCCACGCGCCCGAGCCGCACGCCGCCGACAGCCATGACTGGATTCGTGTGCACGGCGCGCGCGTGAACAACCTCAAGGACGTCAGTGTCGAGATCCCGAAGCGCCGGCTGACCGTCTTCACCGGCGTCTCCGGCTCGGGCAAGAGCTCGCTGGTGTTCGGCACGATCGCCGCCGAGTCACAGCGGCTGATCAACGAGACGTACAGCGCCTTCGTGCAGGGCTTCATGCCGACACTCGCGCGGCCCGAGGTCGACGTCCTCGACGGCCTCACGACCGCGATCATCGTCGACCAGCAGCGCATCGGCTCCGACCCGCGTTCCACGGTCGGCACCGCCACCGACGCCAACGCGATGCTGCGCATCCTCTTCAGCCGGCTCGGCATGCCGCACATCGGACCGCCCAGCGCGTACTCCTTCAACACCGCCACCGTCCGCGCGAGCGGCGCGATCACCGTCGAGCGCGGCGCCAAGAAGGCGGTCAAGGCGACCTTCTCGCGGACCGGCGGCATGTGTCCCGACTGCGAGGGCCGCGGCACTGTCTCCGACATCGACCTCACCCAGCTCTACGACGACTCCAAGTCGATCTCCGAGGGCGCGTTCACCATCCCCGGCTGGAAGTCGGACAGCTTCTGGACCGTGCGGCTCTACGCCGAGTCGGGCTTCCTCGACCCGAACAAGCCGATCCGCAAATTCACCAAGAAGGAGATGCAGGACTTCCTCCACCGGGAGCCGACCAAGGTCAAGGTCGAGGGCGTCAACCTCACGTACGAGGGGCTGATCCCCAAGATCCAGAAGTCGTTCCTGTCGAAGGACAAGGAGGCGATGCAGCCGCACATCCGGGCCTTCGTGGAGCGCGCGGTCACGTTCACCACCTGCCCGGAGTGCGACGGCACGCGGCTCAGCGAGGGCGCCCGGTCGTCCAAGATCGACGGGATCAGCATCGCCGACGCGTGCGCGATGCAGATCAGCGACCTGGCCGAGTGGGTCCGCGGCGTCAAGGACCCCTCCGTGGCGCCGCTGCTCACCGCGCTGGGCCGGACCCTCGACTCGTTCGCGGAGATCGGCCTCGGCTACCTCTCCCTCGACCGCCCCGCGGCCACGCTGTCGGGCGGCGAGGCCCAGCGCGTCAAGATGATCCGCCACCTCGGCTCGTCACTCACCGACACCACGTACGTCTTCGACGAGCCCACCATCGGCCTGCACCCGCACGACATCCAGCGCATGAACGACCTGCTGCTGCGCCTGCGTGACAAGGGCAACACCGTCCTCGTCGTGGAGCACAAGCCGCAGACCATCGCCATCGCCGACCACATCGTCGACCTCGGCCCCGGGGCCGGTACGGAAGGCGGCACCGTCTGTTTCGAGGGCACGGTCGAGGGGCTGCGGTCCGGCGATACCGTCACCGGCCGGCACCTCGACGACCGGGCCGCGCTCAAGGACACGGTGCGCAAACCCACCGGACACCTGTCGATCCGCGGCGCGGCCACGCACAACCTGCGCGACGTCGACGTGGACATCCCGCTCGGCGTGCTGTGCGTGGTCACCGGCGTGGCCGGCTCCGGCAAAAGCTCGCTGATCCACGGCTCGGTCCCGGCGTCGGCGGGAGTCGTCTCCGTCGACCAGACGCCGATCCGCGGCTCGCGGCGCAGCAACCCGGCAACGTACACCGGTCTGCTCGAACCGATCCGCAAGGCGTTCGCCAAGGCCAACGGCGTGAAGCCGGCGCTGTTCAGCGCCAACTCGGAGGGCGCCTGCCCGACCTGCAACGGAGCCGGAGTCGTCTACACCGACCTGGCGATGATGGCCGGCGTCGCCACCACGTGCGAGGACTGCGAGGGCAAGCGCTTCCTGGCATCGGTGCTGGAATACCGCCTCGGCGGCCGGGACATCAGCGAGGTGCTGGCCATGTCGGTGGCCGAGGCGGAGGAATTCTTCGGCGACGGGGAGGCGCGTACGCCCGCCGCGCACCGCGTCCTCGAACGCCTCGCCGACGTCGGCCTCGGCTACCTCGGCCTCGGCCAGCCGCTCACCACGCTGTCCGGCGGCGAACGCCAGCGGCTCAAGCTGGCCACGCACATGGCCGACAAGGGCGGGGTCTACGTCCTGGATGAGCCGACCACCGGCCTCCACCTGGCCGACGTCGAACAGTTGCTCGGCCTGCTGGACCGGCTCGTGGACTCCGGGAAGTCGGTCATCGTGGTCGAACACCACCAGGCGGTCATGGCGCACGCCGACTGGATCATCGACCTCGGCCCCGGCGCCGGCCACGACGGCGGCCGGATCGTCTTCGAAGGCACCCCCGCCGACCTCGTCGCCGCCCGCTCCACACTCACCGGCGAACACCTCGCGGAGTACGTCGGCGCCTGACCGCCGGTCGGACGCCCCGACAGCAGAGGCGCATGTGGCCCAGGGTTTGTCTTCGAACGCGCGTCGCGTGGGCCGCACCCCGGGCACGGCGTGTGCTCGCGGCGCGCGTTCGGGTGCCTTCCTCGACGGCCGTGCCCTCAAGTCACGGCGACCATACGCTCGCC
>NZ_JBPKBI010000012.1:92531-117704 GCF_051388935.1 Yinghuangia sp. YIM S10712 | reverse complement strand
GGCCGCCCGCAGGGGAGCGGCCCGGCCCCACGGCTCAGGAGAATCAGACCAGGTCGAACCGGTCCAGGTTCATCACCTTCGTCCACGCCGCGACGAAGTCGCTCACGAACTTCTCCTTCGCGTCATCGCACGCGTAGACCTCCGCGAGCGCGCGCAGCTCCGAGTTCGACCCGAAGACGAGGTCCGCGCGGCTGCCGGTCCACTTGACCTCGCCGGTGGAGTCGCGGCCCTCGAACGTGTTCGCGTCCTCCGACGTCGCCGACCACGTCGTGCCCAGGTCGAGCAGGTTCACGAAGAAGTCGTTGGTCAGCTTGCCGGGGGTCTCGGTGAAGACGCCGAGCTGCGACTGCCCGTGGTTCGCGCCCAGCACCCTGAGGCCGCCGACGAGCACGGTCAGCTCGGGAGCGCTGAGCGTGAGCAAGTTCGCCCGGTCGAGCAGCAGGTACTCGGCCGGCAGCCGGTTGCCCTTGCCCTGGTAGTTGCGGAACCCGTCGGCGGTCGGTTCGAGCGCGGCGAACGACTCCACGTCGGTCTGGTCCTGCGACGCGTCGACGCGCCCGGGCGTGAACGGCACCTCGACGTCGAAGCCGGCGTCCTTCGCGGCCTTCTCGACGGCCGCACTTCCCGCGAGGACGATCACGTCGGCGAGCGAAACCTGCTTGGCACGCCCGCTGTTGAACGCCTCCTGGACCCCCTCCAGCGCACTCAGCACCGTGGCCAGCCGGTCGGGGTCGTTGACCTCCCACCCGATCTGCGGCTGGAGCCGCACCCGGGCACCGTTGGCGCCGCCGCGCTTGTCGCTGCCCCGGAAGGACGAGGCCGATGCCCATGCGGTCGACACCAGGTCGGACACCGACAGGCCCGACGTGAGGATCTGCTGCTTGAGCGCGGCGACGTCGTCCGCGTCGATCGTCTCCTCGGGCGCCTCGGGCAGCGGGTCCTGCCACAGCAGCGTCTCGGTCGGGACCTCCGGGCCGAGGTAGCGGACGACCGGGCCCATGTCGCGGTGCGTCAGCTTGAACCACGCGCGGGCGAACGCGTCCGCGAACTCGTCCGGGTTCTCCAGGAAGCGCCGCGATATCTGCTCGTACGCCGGGTCGAACCGCAGCGACAGGTCCGTCGTCAGCATCGTCGGGGCGTGGGTCTTCGACGGGTCGTGGGCGTCCGGTACGGTGCCGGCCCCGGCGCCGTTCTTCGGCCGCCACTGGTTCGCGCCGGCAGGGCTCTGGAACAGCTCCCATTCGTACGCGAACAGCGTCTCGAAGAAGCTGTTGTCCCACTTCGTCGGCGTGCTGGTCCAGATGCCTTCCAGGCCGCTGGTGATCGTGTCGCCGCCCTTGCCGGTGCCGAAGCTGTTCGCCCACCCCAGGCCCTGCGCCTCGATCGGCGCGGCCTCGGGGTCGGGGCCGACGGACTCGGCCGGGCCCGCGCCGTGGGTCTTGCCGAACGTGTGGCCGCCCGCGATGAGCGCGACCGTCTCCTCGTCGTTCATCGCCATCCGGCGGAACGTCTCACGGATGTCGCGCGCCGCCGCCAGCGGATCCGGATTGCCGTTCGGGCCTTCCGGGTTCACGTAGATGAGGCCCATCTGGACCGCGCCGAGCGGGTCCTCAAGCTCGCGGTCGCCGGTGTACCGCTCGTCGCCGAGCCATGTGGTCTCCGGACCCCAGTAGACGTCCTCGTCGGGCTCCCACACATCCGCCCGACCGCCGCCGAACCCGAAGGTCTTGAAGCCCATCGACTCCAGGGCGACGTTGCCGGCCAGGATGAGCAGGTCGGCCCACGAGAGATTCCGGCCGTACTTCTGCTTGACCGGCCACAGCAGTCGGCGGGCCTTGTCGAGGTTCCCGTTGTCCGGCCAACTGTTCAGTGGTGCGAACCGCTGCTGACCGGCGCCGGCCCCGCCGCGGCCGTCGCTGATCCGGTACGTCCCGGCGCTGTGCCACGCCATGCGGACCATGAACGGCCCGTAGTGGCCGAAGTCGGCGGGCCACCAGTCCTGCGAGGTGGTCAGCACCTCGGCTATGTCCCGCTTCACGGCCGGGAGGTCGAGGCTCTTGAAGGCCTCGGCGTAGTCGAAATCCGCGCCGTAGGGATCGGCCACGGCGGGGTTCTTCGCGAGGATCTTGAGGTTCAGCCGCTCCGGCCACCATTGGCGGTTTCCGCCGCCTTGGGTCGGGTGCGGGGCGCGCCCGTGCACGACCGGGCAGCCGCCGGTGTCCTCCGTCTTCGCGTCGGTGACGATTGCCTCATGGTTCTCAGACATGGGAATCCTTCCGGACCAGGCGGATCACGGGTGGTCGGGAGCAGTTGTGGTCTGGTGCTCTCGGCGAAACCGATCCTACGATGGACAGAGTCCAAGTCAAGAAATATGCCAAACACATATTGAATCGGAAGCCGGACATCCGCTGGTAAACTTGGCACACCCCGACCCCCCGAATTAGGTGAACCGACATGAGTGACCTGCTGGAACGACTGCGAGGGCGTGGCTGGCGGATGACCTCCCAGCGGCGTGTCGTTGCCGAGGTCCTCGATGGCGAGCACGTGCACCTGACCGCCGACGAAGTGCACGCCCGCGCGGCGCAGCGCCTCCCGGAGATCTCCCGGGCGACGGTCTACAACACCCTCGGCGAGCTGGTCTCCCTCGGCGAGGTCATCGAGGTCGCCACCGACGGCCGCGCGAAGCGCTACGACCCCAACGCCCACCGCCCGCACCAGCACCTGGTGTGCTCCAAGTGCGGCACCATCCGCGACGTGCACCCCGCCGGCAATCCGCTGGCCGACCTCCCCGCCGAGCAGCGGTACGGCTTCACGGTGTCCGAGGTCGAGGTGACCTACCGGGGACTCTGCCCGAACTGCGCGTAGACCCGGGCTTGACTGCGCGTACGTCGAGCCCGGCAAACGCCCGCCGGGCCTGACACGTCCACTGGCGGCTGGCACGCCATGCCGAGCCGACCTCGGCCCGGGCCAGGCGGGGGCGGGCTCCACGGACCGCCCCGACCCGACGCCAGAAAAACGAGTTATGGACGAGCGCCTGGTCTGGGGCGATCGTCAGGCCGGATGTGCGGCCCGGCGGGTGTTGGACCGGTGGCCGGGCCGTTGCACTCCAGCCGCCAGTGGGCGTCAGGCCGAGCGGGAGTTCGGGCGGCGGTGACCAGGCCGTCGTAACTCCAGCCGCCGAGCCCGACCGAGCTGCGTGCTGCTCACAAGCGCGCCGTGGCCCGCGTACTCGGCAGGCTGCGTCGGCTTCGTGACTCGATGCCGCCCTTTCGCATGTCTGGCGCGGGGAGAGGTCTGCTTCGGCGATACTGAAGCGCATTAGCGCCGCGGAGCGGCGCTGCCGGTCAGTACCACCGGTTTGCTTCGGCCCCTGGTGTTCCCGACTCCTGCCCAAGGAAGCATCGCCATGATCTCCGAATCTCTTCGTGACCGCCTGGTCTCCGCGTTTGCCGACCAAATGGCCGCCCGTGCAACGCAGTTCGCCCAACTCGTCCCGGCGCCGGGACGTGTGGTGTTCCTTGGTGACTCCATCACGGAGGGCGGCCTGTGGCACGAGTGGTTTCCGGATCTCCCCCTGATCAACCGGGGGATCGGCGGCAACACCATCGACGACGTCCTCGCCCGCCTCGACACCGCGATCGTCGCCCCCGCCGCGGTCTTCCTCCTCATCGGGACCAACGACATCGACACGGGAATCGCCGAGCTTGAGGCCTTCGCGCGCGGCCCGCGCCGCAGCGCCGGGCAGACCGCGGAACGCATGCGTCACCTGGTCACGGCCATCCGCGAACGTGCCCCGCACACCGCGCTGTTCATCCAAAGCGTGATGCCTCGTCAGGCTGTGCTCGCGGACGTGCTTCGTACGCTCAACGCCGATTACCGCCTGATCGCGTCGGAGGCCGAGGCGACGTACGTCGACCTGTGGCCCGCCCTCGCCGACGACGCGGGCGGGCTTCGGTCCGAATTCACGCTCGACAGCCTGCACTTGAACGGGGCGGGCTACGCGGCGTGGGTGCAGGTGCTGCGTCCGTACGTCGCGGGGCTGGAAGCCGTCCGCGGCAGTACGGGTGTCGAGGCGACGGTCTGATCGTTCGGCCGACCGGGGGGCCGACCCCGAAATGCGGTGGTCGGTTCCCCGGCTCAGCTCGTGCAGTAGGCGCTCTTGATCGCTTCCACGATCCTCCCGGCCTTGGCGATGTCCACCTCGGCGCCCGCGGCGCGGTACCGGTCCGCGGTGTACGAAACGACCGTGGCCTGGTCCTTGACGATGCGTATGTCGTCGCACGTGCTCATCGCGTGGAACAGCGCGGTGTCCGGGGCCTTGGTCAGCGCGGGGTCGATCGCGGCGAGGGCGGTGAGGACCGCCTTCTTCTGCTCGTCCGTCGGGGGTTGGAACGAGACGACCTGCGAGGGGCTGGTCTGGGCGCTTGTGGTCTCCGGTTCGTCCTGCTGGCTTCCGCAGCCCACGAGCAGGATCGGGGCGGCGATGGCCGCGATGACGGTCAGGCGGGTCGGTCGCATGGTGCTCCCCCGTCGGTGGTTCGTGACATGAGCGTTATATCAGGGGCGAGAGTCAGCTTGTGAGACCGGGCCCACCGACGGGTTGGGTCTATCCGCCCAGAGCGGATCCGCCCACGGCAGATTCCCCTGGTTCCGCCTCGGCCGACGGCCGATGGTGAGAGCCATGAGCGATGACACGAAGGCCCCGCTGTTCCACCAACGCGCGCGGCGCGAGCTGTACGCGCAGCGCGTGCTCGTCCTCGACGGCCCGCTCGACGACGACAACGGCACGCTGCTCACCACGCAACTGATCACCCTCGCCACCGAGAACCCGTCAGCGGACATCGCGCTGTGGATCCATTCGCCGGGCGGCTCGGTGCCGTCGATGCTGGCGATCCGCGACGTCATGCGGCTCGTGCCGTGCGACGTGTCCACGCTGGTCCTCGGAATCGCCTACAGCGCGGGGCAGTTCCTGCTGTCCGCCGGGACGCGCGGCAAGCGGCGGGCGCTGCCGCACGCCCGCGTGCTCATGCACCAGGGCTCCGCGGGGATCGCCGGAACCGCCGTCGACATCGAGTTGCAGGCCAACGATCTGCGCCACACCCGCGACACGGTCCTGGGCCTGATCGCCGAGGACACGGGGCAGCCCGTCGAGCGCGTCTTCGAAGACTCGCTGCACGACCGCTGGTACACCGCGCGCGAAGCGCTCGACTACGGGTTCATCGACACGATCGTCCAGGGGTTCGACGAGATCGCGCCGCGCGGCACCGCAGCCGTGGCCGGCTTCGCCGCGGGCCGGGGCATCGGATCGGACACCGGAGCTCAGGAAGGCACGCGATGAGCACCTACACCATCCCGAACGTCATCACCCGCGACGCGCGCGGCGAGCGCGTCATGGACGTCTACTCGCATCTCCTCGCCGAGCGCGTGATCTACCTGGGCACCGCCATCGACGCCGGCGTCGCCAACGCCCTCGTGGCACAACTGCTGTTCCTGGAGGCGGACAACCACGAACAGGACATCCAGCTCTACATCAACTGCGAAGGCGGCGACCCGAGCGCGATGCTCGCGGTGTACGACACCATGCGGTACATCCGGTCGCAGATCGCCACGACCTGCGTCGGGCAGGCCGTCGCCGTCGGCGCAGTCCTGCTCGCCGCGGGAGCCCCGGGCAAACGCGCCGCGCTTCCCCACGCGCGCGTCGTGCTCCACCAGCCCGCCGCCCAGGGCCGAGGCACGATCCCGGACCTGATCCTCCAGGCCGACGAAGTGGTACGCGTCCGCGCGGACATCGAGCGGATCCTCTCCCGGCACACCGGCCACAGCACGGCCACCCTGCGCGCCGACACCGACCACGACAGGGTCTTCACGGCGGCGGGGGCGAAGGAGTACGGCCTCGTCGACCTCGTCATCGAGGAACGCTGACGTCTTCTCGGCCCCCGCCGCCGGGCGGCTACGCGGCCAGCGCGTACGCGGTCCGGCAGGTGGGGGCCGACCGCCCCGCGGGCCGCGCGCTCTGCAGGTTCTGCGCGACCGCGAGCGTGAGATCCACGAGGGTCACCCCCAGTGCACCGGCGACCGCGGCGATCATCTCGCTCGACGGCTCCTTGATCCCGCGTTCCACCTCGGACAGGTACTGCGGCGAGACACCGGCGCGGCCCGCCGTCTCGGCGAGCGTCTCGCCGCGCTCGTGGCGCAGCGACCGGAAGTGCCCGCCGAGCACGTGACGCCACAGAGGCTCACGTGCGGGCGCGTTCGGCCGGTGCGGCAGGGGCGTACCGCGCCCGCCCTCGACGAGACGGGGCCCGACACGGGGGCCGCCCCCGGGATCCACCCGGGCATCCCCACGGGTCTCCGGCTCGGCATCGAAACGGGCAGGCAGCGAAGGCGCAGTCTCGGACATGCCTCATCGTAGGCCGCCCCCGCTCGTCCTTCCGATGCTCTCCGCCGAGAGCAGAACAGCCGGGCCGCCAAAGGCCCCGCCTGTTAACCGGCCCGGTCACCGGGTAGCCGCCGACGGTCGATGGCGTTTTCGCTGGGAGGCGGACATGGAGGCTTCGGTGGACAGGATCGCGCATCCGTGGGGGAGTCGTACGCCGCACGGGCGCCACGATCCGTGGCCGGCACGCGTGGACACCTACCTCGCCGAAGGCGTCGCCCCCGACTCGGTCCAGCGCTGGGTACAGGCCGCGTCGATTCTGCACTCCGACGGCGACGCGATGGACATCGCCGTCGTCGACGGCCGCATGGCCGGTGTGCGCGGCCGGGCCGTCGACCGCGTCAACCGCGGCAGGCTGGGGCCGAAGGACCTGTTCGGCTGGCAGGCGAACGCCTCCCCGGACCGGCTCACCCGACCGCTCGTACGCCGAGACGGGAGGCTGGTCCCGACCGACTGGGACACCGCGATGGACCTGGTCGTCACCCGCTCCCGCGACCTGCTCGACGAACGCGGCCCCGGGTCGATCGGGTTCTACACGTCGGGGCAGCTCTTCCTTGAGGAGTACTACACGCTGGCCGTCCTCGCCCGGGTCGGCATCGGCACGAACCATCTCGACGGCAACACCCGCCTCTGCACCTCGACGGCGGCCGAGGCGCTGAAGGAGTCCTTCGGCTGCGACGGCCAGCCGGGCAGCTACGACGACATCGACCACGCCGACGTCATCGCGTTGTACGGCCACAACCTCGCCGAGACCCAGCCCGTGCAGTGGATGCGGGTCCTGGACCGGCTGGAGGGCAACGACCCGCCGCGCCTGGTGTGCGTCGATCCCCGGCCCACTCGTGTCGCGCGCCACGCGGCGGTGCACCTGGCGCCGCGCCCGGGCACCAACGTCGCGCTGCTCAACGCGCTGCTCCACGAGGTCATCCGCCGCGACCGCGTCGACCGCGACTACATCGCCGCCCACACCGTCGGATTCGAGGAACTGGCCGAGCGCGTCAAGCACTGCACCCCCGGATGGGCGGCCGGGATCTGCGACGTCCCCGCGGCGCGCATCGCCGAAGCGGCGGACGTCATCGGCACCGCCGACGCGCTGCTGTCCACGGTTCTGCAAGGCGTGTACCAGTCACACCAGGCCACCGCGGCCGCCGTCCAGATCAACAACCTGCACCTGATCCGCGGCATGCTCGGCCGTCCGGGGGCCGGGGTCCTCCAGATGAACGGCCAGCCCACCGCGCAGAACACCCGCGAATGCGGCGCGAACGGAGACCTGCCCGGTTTCCGCAACTGGCAGAACGACGCCCATGTCGCCGACCTGGCCGAGGTGTGGAACGTCGACCCGCAGACCATCCCGCACTACGCGCCGCCCACCCACGCGATGCAGATGTTCCGGTACGCCGAACAGGGCTCGATCCGCATGTTGTGGATCAGCGGCACCAACCCCGCCGTCTCACTGCCCGAACTCGGCCGTATCCGTTCGATCCTGGCGCAGGAGCGTTTGTTCACAGTCGTCCAGGATCTGTTCCTGACCGAGACCGCGAGCCTGGCCGACGTGGTCCTGCCCGCCGCCACCTGGGGTGAGAAAACCGGCACGTTCACCAACGCCGACCGCACGGTGCACCTGTCCGACAAGGCCGTCGAACCGCCCGGCGACGCCAGGCCCGACCTGGACATCTTCCTCGACTACGCCCGACGCATGGACTTCCGCGACAAGGACGAACAGCCGCTGATCACCTGGCGACCCCGAGGCGGCCTTCGAGGCCTGGAAGCGCTGTAGCGCCGGACGCCCCTGCGACTACACCGGGCTGACGTACGCCAAGCTCCGCGGCGGAACCGGGATCCAGTGGCCCTGCAACGACCGGGCTCCCGACGGCACCGACCGCCTCTACACGGACGGCATCACCTGGGCGCACCCCGACGTCTGCGAGGACTACGGCAAGGACCTGGTGACCGGCGCCGCCGACAGCGTCGTGGAGTACCGGTCGCTCAACCCCGACGGCAAAGCCATGATCAAGGCCGCCGAATACCTGCCGCCGCACGAGACCCCCAGCGCGCAGTACCCGTTCCGACTCAGCACCGGACGCACGCTGTACCACTTCCACACCCGCACCAAGACCGGCCGCGCCCCGCAACTCGACGCGGCGGCACCGGACGTGTGGGTGGAGATCTCGTCCCCGGACGCGGCCCGACTCGGGTACTCCGAGGGTGACCTCGTCGAAGTCCGCACACCCCGAGGCGCGTTGCAGGGGCGGCTGCGGATCACCGACCTGCGGCCCGGTGTTCTGTTCGTGCCCTTCCACTACGGCTACTGGGACACCCCCGCACGCAGCGGACCGGACGAGACGACACCGCCGCGCGCGGCGAACGAAGCCACCGTGACCGACTGGGACCCGGCGTCCAAGCAACCGATCTTCAAAACCGCGGCCGCCGCGCTGACCCGCATCCGTACCGGCGACGGACGCCCCGCACCCGCACCCACCACCACCGCATCGGCGCCGGCGTCGGCCGACGCCGTGCACACCACCACCGTCGGCGGGCGGACCGCACACGCGTCACAGGCCCCCGACACGACCCGAGTCTCCCGGGGAGGCAACCGGTGAACGGCATCACCCTCGCGCTGCGCGTCCTCCACCGCGGCGAACGGCGCCTGGCCGGGCGGCTCGTGACCGTCGCCCAACGCCACCGCACCGAACACGAAGTCCACCACGTCGCCGTCGACCTGGCCCGCTGGTCCCGCGAGCACGTCGACCGCCTGGCCGCAGCCGCGGCCGACTACCACCTGAACCTGGGCGGCCCGTCCGACAACGCGACCGAGGGCGTCTTGCCGACGCTTCGGAAGAAGGCCTCCGAAGCCATCGGCCGTCGCCCCGAACCGGGACTGCTTCTCCTGCGCGATCTGCGCCAACTCCACCTCGCGGCGGCCGAGAACTCGCTGCACTGGGAAATGCTCGCGCAGGCAGCCCAGGCGAAAAGGGACAGCACCCTGCTCGGACTCGCCTCCGACTGCCACCCCCGCACACTGCGCCAGATGCGCTGGACCAACACCATGATCAAGACCCTGTCGCCGCAGGTGCTCACCACCCCGATCGCGGGCACGCGCTGACCGGAGTACGCCCGACGCGTTCGGTTCCGGGTGTCGGAGCACCACGGCGTGCCGGGCGTCGCCGGATCCGCGCCGACCGTGCTTGCCGCCGCCGTCGCGGGGTCGACGACGCGGATCCGCGTCGGGACCGGCGGGGTGATGCTGCCGAACCACCAGCCACTCGTGGTGGCCGAGCAGTTCGGTGTCCTCGAATCGCTGTTCCCCGGACGGATCGACATGGGCATCGGCCGCTCGGTCGGATTCACCGACGGAATACGCCGCGCACTCGGCCGCGACAAGCTCGACGCCGCCACCTTTCCCGACCAACTGGCCGAACTGCTCGGGTATTTCACAGGCGATCAGACCGTGCACCCCGGCGTGCACGCACGGCCCGCCGAGGGACTGCGGCCGGCGCCTTTCGTACTGGCGACAGGTGAGGGCGCCGGACACGCCGCCCGTGCCGGGCTGCCGCTGGTGATGGCGTTGTTCGGCGCCGAGGAGCGCACGCTGCGGGCGATCGACGAATACCGCGCGCTGTTCCGGCCGTCGGAGTGGGCGCGGGAGCCGTACGTCGTCGTCGCGGGCTCGGTCGCGGTCGCCGACACGGAGCAGGAGGCCGAGGAACTGCTGGTGCCGGAGGCGTGGTCGGCCGCGTACGCACGCACCCACGGGGTGTTTCCGCCGCTGATGCCCGCCCGCGAGATCCGAGGCCTCACCTTGACGGCGAAGGAGCGCACGTACTTGGCCGACGGACTGCGCGGACACGTACGCGGAACCGGGCAACAGGTCGAGGCGGAGCTCGAACGCATCCTCACCGCCACGGGCGCGGACGAATTCATGCTCACCACAAGCACGTTCGACCGCAACCGGATGACCGACACCTACACCCGCCTCGCCCGCATGGCAGGGCTCGTCGCGACGGTCGGCTGACCGGCCGCGCCGGACGGCGGGGGAGTGGGCCGACGGCCGTCACGCCAAGTCGTCCAGCCCGACGCGATACCAGTCGTGTCCGCACAACACATGCAGGTCGGCGCCCTGCGCGAAGACGCGGTACCGATCGGGAAGCGGGGAGCCGTCGGGCAGGCAGAGCCGGAAGGCGGCCGTCGGGTGGAACCGGCCCTCGCCCAGGCGGCCTGTGACCCGTGCGGGGCCGTCATCGTGGGGGCGACCGATCACGGCGACGCGGTCGCCGCCGACCAGCAGGACATGGATCCTGGCGAGCGTGTCGTGGGCCCACCCGGTCTTCCGCCCGTCCTGGATCCGCACGATGGGGTGGGTCTGCTCGTACGACACCCAGGCAGTCTCCCCGTCGACGTTGAGTGCGGGGGAGTCCCACATTCCGCCCCACTCGTCGCCGCCCATGGCATACGACCAGTCGAGCCGCAGGTCCGGGCCGAAACGCACCAAGCCGGATGCCCCGATCGGCGGCGGCGCTCCGTCATACCCCCAACCGAAGTTGCCGAAGATGCCCTCGTCGAAGTAGCGGACCCAGCTGTTGCCGGCCGGTGTCGTGACGACGTCCGCGATACCGTCGCCGAACACGCCCTCCGCCGAGACGCGCCCGTCTGCGTCGTGCACGACAGCGTTCCGTTCGGGCCCCTCGGGCTCCGGACGCCACCAGGCCCGGGTACCCACCAGCAGGACCCGGCCTTCCGGCAGGAGTTGGACGTGCGGATGCGACACGGTCAGCCGAGGGATCCTGGCGGCCTCCGCCGGCTCCGGGCCGTGCACGGTCACGCGGGCCGACACATCCGCGGACATCCGCGTCTGGGGGAACGACACCCCGGACGGCGCCGTGATCCGCGTCTGCGTCGCCGTGGCAGCCGCACGAGGCGTCCACAGCACGACGACCCGGCCGCCCGGGGCCAGTCCGACGGCCGCGGGCTCATCACCCGGATCACCGCCGGCGCCGGGTGTCAGCACCGCGTGATGTCGCAGAGACACCGCGGCCTCGTCCATGTCCGCCCCCATCCGCATCTCCGGCCGCACTCGCGAACCGGTAGGGGCGCCACGGTAGTCAATCGGCCCGCTCCCCACCGGACGGCCGGTCGGCGCCGAGCAGCGACGGGGGAGAGGCGCCGATGACGGCCGCGGCCGAGCCGCGGGTCCACCGGCGGCGGGGCGCGACCGACGGTAGATTCACGCCCAGCCGCCGAACCGTGTCGGCGAGGCAGACCTCGAACGCGCCTGCCCGCGAACCCGGTACCGCCGGCGGCCCGAACCGTACACGATGGCTCGCCAGGGCTCGGCAGGCGACTTCGGTCGCTTCGCGGGCCGGGAGGTCTGCATGCTGCGTTCACCGGACCCCGACGCACCCGGGGCGATACCGAGACCCCCCGCGGGCCGCGGCAGGGGCGCTGTCGCGCGCCATGTCGTCCGTGCCCAGGGGCGCACGCGTCCGCTGCTGAGCCCCGGGCCCTTCTGCCACGGCTCGAAGGCGGCGCCGGACATCGAGGCGTGGCGCGAAATCCTCCGTGACGCCGTCGTGGAGTTGGACGCGACCCCGGTCGACCCCGCCGTACGGTCCGGCTACACCGGCTGGGTCTACCTGCTCGACGCCGGCGCGGTCACGATCACCGACGTCGCGTCCGACCCGTTGCGCGCGGCTCGCACCCGGCGGCTGATCGACCGCAACCCCGTGGACTTCTGCCACCTCATGCTCGCCCGGCGCCCGAGCCATACGACCGTCGAGGACCGGCACAACAAACTGCGCCCGGGCGATGCGGTGTTGCTCGACTCGACCCGGCAGTACTCGTTCACCGCCGACGCCTTCGCGCACTATCTGTCGGTGAACGTGCCGCGCGCCGCACTGATCCGCGACCTGCGGACCACACCCGAGCTCGGGCGGGTCATCCCGGCCCACGATCCCGCGGTGCGCGTCCTCACTTCCGTGGTTGCCGAGCTCGGCCGCGGGGCGGCCGACCTGCCACCCGAGATGCTGACCGAACTCGGCCACACCACCTACGAGTTGCTGGTGTCCACGCTGCGCATGGCCGCGGCGGGCGACACTCGGTTGTCCAGCCCGCGACTGTCCCGGCGGGCGCAACTGCCGCGCATGCAGGACTTCGTGCGCCGCCGGTTCGCCGACCCCGAGCTGTGCCCGCAACTGATCGCCACCGCTTTCGGCGTCTCGGTGCGCTACGTCGACCTCGTGTTCAGCGAAGGCAACTCCTCGCCGTCCCGGTTCATCCGCGAGACCCGCCTCGCGGCGGCGCGGCGCATGCTCGCCGATCCCCGCCGGGAACACCGCTCGATCGCCGAAGTCGCGCGGTCGGTCGGCATCACGGATCCCAGCGTGTTCACCCGCATGTTCCGTCGGCAGTTCGACATCACGCCGAGTGAGTACCGGGCGCACGCAAGCGTTCAGGCCGACTGAGCGGCGAAGGTTCCGCGTTCCGGCGCGCTTGCCGGGTGTCGGGGAACGCGAAGGGCCCCGTGGGGTACGGCGGTTCCCCGTTATGCTCGGCCCCGCTTCGGCCGGTGTCGGCCGAAGGCCCGACGCAGGGACGCCGGCGGGCGCCGTGACCAGGTCGAGCGCGGTGACGGCGTTGCCCCCGGCGACCGCGTGACACGCCAGAACAGGAACACGGGGACAACATTGCGTGCGTTTGCCGCCGCGGCCGGAATGCTTGCGGCCGTCATACTTTCCGGCTGTTCGGACGACGGGGACGGCAAGTCCTCGACACATACAGTGACTTACGAGATCCTCGGCCGCGGCCCGGTCGATGTGCGGTACGCCGTGGACGACCCCGATTCGGAGGGTGAGGAAGCCAAGGGCGTCCAGTCGGGGTGGACCAAGACGATCGAGGTCACGAGTCCCGAGACGCTGATGCACATGACCGTGTACCCGTCCGCGGACGAGGCGCCGGAAGAGACCGTCACGTGCCGCGTCACGCTGGACGGCAAGGTCGTGGACGAGAAGTCGATCAGGCGCGGGGACAGCTCCGACGTCCTTCAGTGCGAAGCCGACATCTCCTGATCGCGTCATGACTGTTCCGCCCGCCTTCACGATCATGCCGACGTGGTTCGTGATCGCGTCGCCGGGCGGGCGGTCAGACACGGTCACTCGGTTTGTCACCCGTTCGAGTGATTTTCGGGGTGTGTTCGAGTCCGTGCCCGCAGTGTCCCCTGCCGAGCCGGGCCGGGGGGTTCAGACCCTTATGGGACTGTGTGCCTGACCGGTGTGGGTGCAAGGTCCGGAATTCCCCCGGCGTTCCCGCCCGACGCGCGGCCGTCTCCGGCGCCGCGCCGGGGGCGCGCGCAGTGCCGCGGATCGTTAGGTTGCCTAGTCTGCGGGCGCACGCCGGGCCCGCGGCTGCCCCGTGAAGCCCTCCGGTACTGCGACCGACAGAACCTCCGGCCGCGGCAACCGGCCCTGATGCGTACCGACACCGCCGTGGAGGCGACACGATGACCACCGAGAAGTCGGCCGCCGTCGAACTCACCGACGCCATGACCGCGCTTGTCCGCGTACTGGTGTACGCGACCGTGCCGCCCGGCGGGCCGGGGTTCACGCAGCCCGGCGACGCCCACGCGACGCTGGGCAACCTGTCCACCGCCACGATGGGACTGCCCCAGGCGTTCCGGCAGATCGACGAGTTCCTCACCGGTCTCCTGGCCGACGGGCGGCTCCAGGTCGACGGCGGCAGCAACGCCGCCCCGCGCGTCATCGAGGTCCACTCGGCCCTGGAGAACGCCGCGGACTACGCCAACGCGCTGTCCGCCGCCCTGGGCCGCGCGCAGGCAGCCCTCGAATCCGTCTCACTGCGGGACTCGTTCCAGGCCTTCGCACCGGCCTGAGCACCCGCCCGCGCGGCAGCACACCAAGCGTGCGGGCCGCACACGGAACCGCAGGAGCCCTCACAGGCCCGGCGCCGCCCATACCGGGAACCAGCGGGTCAGATCCGGCTCGATCGGCAGGTCGTCCCGCACGGTCGCCTTGACCTCCAACTCCAGGGGACTGTCGCGTTTGTCGCCCGGCAGCGGCGCGAACGGGTAGAACGTGCCCCGCTTGTAGAGGTAGACCAACGCGAGCGTACGCGCCCGCGCGTCACGGAACGCGACGAGTGAACACAGCAAGTGCGACCCGAACCCGTCGGCCTCCAGCGCCGAGTTCACCGCGTGCAGGTCGTTCACCAGCGCCGCGACGTCGTCGGGCGGGCGCCGGGACGTCAGCCACGAATAGCCGTACTCGTCACGGCTGAACTCCGCCGACGAGCCGGCACCACCGTCCGCGTCCGCGCCCCGCAGCAGCGCGTCGACCTCGCCGCTCACCCGCGTGAACGCGGCGCCTTCCAGGGACGCGAAACACACCGCGCCCGTCCCCGTCGGCGCGAACCCCATCGCAGCCTGGAGGGTGACCGCCGCCGACGGCACCCCGAAAAGCTGGTCCAGGTCCGGCCGCACGGGCTTCGTACGCCCCAACACGGTGTCCCAGAAGCCCATCGCGCCTCCCACTCACGGGGTCTCGTCGCCGAGCTCCGCCGAGATCTCCGCCAAGGCGTCCAGGCGGCGCTGCAACGGCGGATGCGTGGAGAAGATGTTCGCCAACGTCGTCCCGGGGCCGAGCGCGGGAGTGAAGAAGAACGAGTTGAACGTCTGCGCGGTGCGCAGGTCCCGCGTCGGAATGCGCGCGATGTCGCCGCTCACCTTCGTCAGCGCCGAAGCCAGCGCGGACGGCCGGCCCGTGAGCTGCGCGCCCGCCCGGTCGGCGGCCAGCTCGCGGTAGCGCGACAGCGCCCGGATCAGCAGGAAACTGATCGCGTAGACCAGCGCGGAGACCAACATGACCAGGGCGAAGATGACCGCGGTGTTCTGGTCGCGCCGGTCCCGCCCGCCGAAAAGCTGTGAGTAGAACGCGAACCGCACGATCAGCCCGGCGATCACCCCGAGGAACGACGCGATCGTGATCACCGCGACGTCACGGTGCGCCACGTGCGACAGCTCGTGCGCGAGCACGCCCTGCAACTCCGCGGGATCGAGTCGGCGCTGAAGCCCCCGTGTCACGCACACCACCGACCGGTTCGGATTGCGCCCGGTGGCGAACGCGTTCGGCAGATCCATGTCCGACACCGCGACCTTCGGCTTCGGCATGTCCGCGGCGGCGCACAACCGGTCCACGACGCCGTGGAGTTCCGGCTCCTCCTCGGGTGTCACAACGCGACTTCGCATCGCGTACATCGCGATGCGGTCCGAGAACCAGTACTGCGCGCCCAACAGGACCGCGGCGATCACCACCACCAGGACGACCGACTTGAGCAACGCGATCAGCGCGGCGACGAACGCCACGTACAACAGCCCGAGAAGGAACATCGTGACCAGCATGCGGCGGGTCAGCTTCCGGTCGGACGCGAAACGGCTGCGCACCGCCGTCACCCCGGAACCAGGCCCTCGTCGGTCAGCATCGCGCGGACCTGTTCCAAACTCGTGTCCTCGTCGGGCAGCACCAGATCGGACGGCTTGATCGCGTCGTCCGGCAGCGGCGTCCCCATCGCCCGCACCGCCCCGAGCAGATCGGCGACCGCGGCCGCGAACGCCGCGTCCTCGCCCGCGTCCGCAGCCGACTGCACCACCGCGTCGAGCTCGTTGAGACGATCCATGTCGGCGTCGGCGACCTCGTACTGGCCCTCGCCCAGAATCCGCATGATCATGACGTCGACCCCTTCGTACGGCCTTCGCCCTCGCCGAGCGCCGGAACCTCCGGGGCGGCCGTCAACCCGGCCTTCATGCGCGCGAGTTCCGCGTCCACGTCGCGGTCCGCGGAGGCGGCGTCCAGCTCGGCCTGGATGTCGTCCCGTCCGGACGGCAGCGACGCGTCCTCCAAGGCACCCGAGGCGATCAGCTCGTCCAGCGCGCCCGCGCGGGCCTGCATCTGCTCGGTCTTGTCCTCGGCCCGCTGCACCGCCAGGCCGACGTCGCCCATCTCCTCGCCGATGCCGGTCACGGCCTCGGTGATCCGCGTCTGCGCCTCCGCCGCGGTGTACGTGGCCTTGATCGTCTCCTTGCGGGTGCGGAACGCGTCCACCTTCGCCTGCAACCGCTCGGCCGCCAGCGAAAGCTTCTCCTGCTGCTCCCGCAACGACGCCTGCTGCTGCTCCAGATCCGCGATCTGCGTCGTCACCGCACCT
Source organism: Yinghuangia sp. YIM S10712 (assembly GCF_051388935.1). Taxonomy (NCBI): domain Bacteria; kingdom Bacillati; phylum Actinomycetota; class Actinomycetes; order Kitasatosporales; family Streptomycetaceae; genus Yinghuangia; species Yinghuangia sp. YIM S10712. Next base: position 101,062 of record NZ_JBPKBI010000012.1, on the reverse strand, counting down.
CGCCGGGTCAGCGCCTCACGTGCGAGATCCTCCCGGCCCGCGGCGAGCGCCTGCTGCGCCTGGTCTCGCAGCTTCTCGTCGGACGCGTGCAACTTGCCCACCTGCAACTCGACCCGCTTGGTGCTGGTCGCGACATCGGCCACCCCGCGGCGGACCTTGCGCAGCATTTCCAGTTGCTGCGAGTACGAGTAATCCAGGACCTCGCGCGGGTCCTCGGCCTTGTCCAGTGCCTTGTTCGCCTTGATCCGGAACAAGGAGGCCATGCGTTTGGCGATGCTTTCCATGGCTACCGTTTCCTCGGGAACGCCGCGCGCGGGGGCGGATTGGACCCGCCGCCAAGTGGCGGCCGACCGTCCGCCGACGCCTTCCCGGGGGTCTTTGTCCCCGGGCGCGGGGCTTCGCGGGATCGCCCGTGCCGAAGGGCGACGCGCGGCACCTTCCACGATATAGACCCCCGGAGAAACCCGCCGCCGAGGGATGAACCGATACATATCGCCGCCTCGGAGGGTGTGCTCACCCGCCGCCCGCGTGGACTCTTGGCCGCGCCGAACGAACCGGTTTTTTGCGGCAGTTCCGTGTGAAACCGAGCCAAGGACCCACCGCGAAGTTCGACGCAGGGTCGAAAAACGTTTGCCCCGAGGCCAGTCGGGCGCCTCCTGGCGCCGATGTGATCACCGAGGATCCTCCCCCTGCGAGCGGTCTTCCGCGCAGTCATTCGAACCGCTTCCAGCAGCTTCGAACCAAAATCTCGAACTTTTCGAACATGAGGTGTGATGTCCGTGTCACGACCCCGCGTGTCCCGTCGCGGCTTCCTCGGTTTCTCCGCCGCGAGCGCCGGAGCCGTCATGCTCGGCACCGGCACCTGGTCGGCGTCGCCGGCCTACGCCGCCCCCACCGGACTGGGCAACCCCTTCACCCTCGGCGTCGCCTCCGGCGACCCCATGCACGACAGCGTCGTCCTGTGGACCCGGCTCGCGCCGGACCCCTTCGCCGTGGACGGCCGCGGCGGCATGCCCGACCAGCCGGTGCGGGTGGAGTACGAGGTCGCCAAGGACGAGCGGTTCCGTTCCGCGGTCCGCCGCGGCAGCGTCGTCGCCATGCCCGAACTCGGCCACTCCGTCCACCCGGAGGTGTCCGGCCTGGCCCCCGGCCACGAGTACTTCTACCGCTTCCGCGTCGGCGGCGAGATCAGCCGGGTCGGACGCACCCGCACCACACCCCACCCCCGCTCCCAGCCCCGGCGGCTCCGCTTCGCCTTCGCCTCCTGCCAGGCCTGGCAGGACGGCTACTACACCGCGTACGACCACATGGCGAACGAAGACCTCGACCTGGTCGTGCACCTCGGCGACTACCTCTACGAGTACGGCGTCGCCACCAACAGGCGCGGCGTGACCACCGACCCCCGGTTCCACACCGAGACCGCCGACCTGGCCCGCTACCGGTTGCAGTACGCCCTCTACAAGTCCGAGGCGCCGCTGCAAAACGCGCACGCGCAGTTCCCGTGGATCCAGACCATGGACGACCACGAGGTCGACAACAACTGGGCCGCCGACATCCCCGAGAACCGCAACCCGAACCAGGGCAACGACACCACCGAGCGCTTCCTGAGGCGTCGCGCCGACGCGTTCCAGGCGATGTACGAGAACATGCCGCTGCGCGCCGCCCAGATGCCGTCCGGCCCCGACATGCGCCTGCACCGGCGCCTGCCGTACGGCCGTCTCGCCGACTTCACCATGCTGGACACCCGCCAATACCGCACCGACCAGCCGTGCGGCGACGGCGGCGGCACCACCTGCGGGGACCGGTTCGACCCCGACCGCACCATGCTCGGCGGCAAGCAGCGCGAATGGCTCCTCGACGGGTTCCGCTCCTCGTCGGCCCGCTGGCAGATCCTCGGCAACCAGGCCCCGATGATCCAGACCGACCGCAACCCCGACCCGGCCGTGACCGACGTCTGGTACGACCCGTGGGACGGCTACGTCGCCGAACGCAACCAGGTCCTCGCCGCCGCCCGCGACCGCGGCGTACCCAACCTCGTGGTCATCACCGGCGACCGGCACCAGAACTACGCCGCCAATCTGCACCTCGACTACGCCGACCCCGGATCCCCCGTCGTGGGCACGGAGTTCGTCGGCACCTCGATCACCAGCGGCGGCGACGGCTACGACGTCGACGCCACCGGACAGACATTCCTCGACGCCAACCCGCACATGAAGTTCTTCAACGCCCAGCGCGGCTACGCCTCGGTGACCGTCACCCCGGAACTGTGGCGCACCGACTTCCGGGTCGTCGACTACGTCACCCGCCCCGGCTCGCCGGTCCGCACCCGCGCCGGCCTCGTCGTGCAGGACCGCGTCCCGGGCGTGCAGTACGCCTGACCCTGTGGCCCCGGTGCCGTCCGCCCGCCCGCCCGCGCACGGCACCGGGCGCCGCATACGATCCCGCCAGTGACCGCCCGCGCCGCGGGACGAAACAGCGGGAGGACGAAGCCATGGCCGACCGGACGCCGGACCCACCGCTCCCCCTGCTGGTCGTCGACGCGGCCAACGTCGTCGGCTCGGTACCCGACGGCTGGTGGCGCGACCGCCGAGCGGCGGCGGCACGCCTGCGGGACGCGCTGGCCCCCTTGGCCGCACGGGGCCTGGCCGCCGCCGACCGGGTCCCGAAGTGGGCGACGGAAGGCCCCCTGGACATCCGGATGGTGGTCGAGGGCGCCGCCCGCGACCTGCCCGGAGTACCGGGGGTGCACGTCACCGGGGCACCCGGCAGCGGCGACGACGAGATCGTGCGCCTCGTCGCCGCCGAGCACGCGTCGGACCCCACACGACCGTGCCTCGTGGTCACCGCCGACCGCGAACTACGTTCCCATGTGGGCGAGTTCGGCGCGGTGGTGAGCGGACCACACACCCTGCCGCGCCGCTGAGCGCACACCGGCCCGAGCCCTTCACCTCTGCCGTCTGCCCGGCCGCGCGTCAGCCGCCTGGGCGCCGGCCCCGCGCAACCGCGCCCTCGCGCTTGTACGTCACCGCCACCGGCGCCGCCTCGATGTGTTCCACGCCGGCCAGTGCGCCGAATGCCTCCACCACGAGGTCATGGAGCTCGGCGACGTCCCGGCACACCACGTACGCGCCGAGGTTCATCGGTCCGGTGGTCACCGCCGCGAAGCCGATCGACGGATGCGCGGCCAGTGCCTCGCCGACCGACGCGATGTGCGAGGGCCGGACGGTCATCCACAGCAGCGCCGTCATCGTGTGACCCAGCGCCGCGAAGTCCATCTCCAGTTCGAAGAACACCATGCCCGCCCGGCGCAGCACGTCCAGCCGCCGGCGCACCGCCGTCTCCGAAACCGAACACGCCCGGGCCAGATCGGCGTACGACGCCCGGCCGTCCACCGACAGCGCCCCCAACAGCGCCTCGTCCATGTCCGCCGCCGCGGGCAGCGCCCCCTCCCACGACACGGCGGGCGCCGCGGACACCACGGCGTCCTGCTGGGCGGGGGACAGCGCCGATGTCGCCGAGTAGCTTTGCGGGCCGCCGACGACCACCCGCAGAACCCTCGCCGCGCTGACCGACGTCACCCCGGACGTACGGCCCAGACCGCGCATGAGTGCCAGGTTGTGCTCGTCGGCGGGGTCGGAGCGCACCGAGCACCACAGCTCCGTCGCCGCGGAAACCGACTGCACCCAGGCCGTCCCCGGCGCGTCGGCGAGCGCCCGGCCGATCCCGTCGGTCGCCGCGGGCGAGCAGCGAACCCGGATGAGCCAGGTCGGCTGGCCGGTGCGGCGCACGTCCCGCACCCCGACCACCCGGCACTGCGCCTGCGTGCGCAGGCGGCGGAACCGGCGGGCCACCGTGGACTCCGAGACGCCGAGGATGTCGGCTATTCGGGAGAACGGGGCCCGGGCGTCGAGCTCCAGGGCATGGACCAGCGCCCGGTCGAGATCGTCGAACACGGCGGAATCCACCCTTGAAACCCTATTGGACGACGGAATCCGCACACGTTCGGCCCATGGCTCGCTTCGAACCGCGGGAATCGAGACAGTGATCGCCGTGGCGCCGGTCACCTCCGCCCGTACGCTTCCGCCGTCCGGGGCACCACCACGAGACCGTCGCACCCGCCGGCCCTGTTCCTCCGCCGCCCCTCATGGGAGTCGCCATGCGCAAATGGGTACCGCTGATCGCGGTTTGCCTCGGATCGTTCATGCTGCTCGTCGACGTCACCATCGTCATCGTCGCGATGCCGGACATGGCCGGTGACCTGGACGCGTCCTTCGCCGACCTGCAATGGGTGCTCGACGCGTACTCGCTCGCGCTGGCCGCCGTCCTGCTCGCCGTCGGCAGCCTCGCCGACCGGTTCGGGCGCCGCGCGACGTTCGTCGCCGGGACGCTGGTGTTCACCGCGGCGTCGGTGCTGTGCGCCCTCGCCCCCGACACCGCGACCCTGATCGCCGCCCGCGCCGTGCAGGGGATAGGCGCATCCGCGATGTTCGCCACCACCCTCGCTCTGCTCGGACACGTCTACGAGGGCCGGGACCGCAGCGTCGCGATCGGCGTGTGGGGAGCGGTCTCCGGCGCGGCCGCCGCGGTGGGTCCGATCGCCGGCGGGCTCCTGACCGAGCACTTCGGATGGGAATGGATCTTCCTGGTCAACCTGCCGATCGGCCTGGTGACGGTCGCGTTGTCACTGCGCGTCCTCGACGAGTCCCACGGCGACCGCGCCGCGCGCCTCGACCTGCCCGGCCTGGTGACGTTCACCGCGGCTGCGGGCCTGGTCACGTACGGCCTCATCCGCGCCGGCGGCGACGGCTGGGGCGACACCGTGGTGCTCACCGTGCTCGCCGTGGGAGCCGTCGCCCTGGCCGCGTTCGTCGTCGCGGAGCGCCGCGTCGCGCACCCGATGCTCGACCTGGACCTGTTCCGCAGCCCGGCGTTCAGCGCGATCATGCTCGCCGGGGCGCTGTCCCAGTTCGCGGCGTTCGCATGCTTCCCGCAGGTCTCGGTGTGGCTTCAGTCGCTGCTCGGCTACGGGCCCGTCGCGACAGGGCTCACCCTGCTGCCGATGGCCGCCACGTCGTTCGTGGTCGCCGGTGTTTCCGGGCGCCTGCTGCACGACGTGCACCCGCGCGGGCCGGTCGGATTCGGGATCGTGATCATCGGCGTGGGGTCCCTCCTGCTGGCGCTGCTCGACGCCGACTCCGGGCGGTGGGTCCTGGTGCCGGGCCTGGTGGCCATCGGCATCGGGGTCGGGCTGGCGATTCCGCAGATCGCCGGGGTCGCGCTCGGCGCGGTGCCGCCGCACCGGGCGGGCATGGCCGGAGGCGCGCTCAACACCTTCCGCCAGTTGGGCTTCGCCCTGGGCATCGCCATCGTCGGTGTCGTCTTCCGCTCCGCCGTCGAAGGGCGCCTCGACGGTGCCGCGGGGATCGCCGACCCGGGTGCCGCCGCCGAGGCCGTCGGCGCGGGCGGCGCCCCGGGGATCGTCGCGGCGGCTCCGCCCGGCACCGCGGACACCGTGCGCGCGGCGATCGACGAGGCGTTCGCGGCGGGCCTGGACCGCGTGTTCGTGGTCTGCGGCACGGTCGGGATCATCGCGGGTGTGCTGGTCCTGATCGCGGTACGCACACCGGCACCCGCTGCGAAGCCCACGCCCGCGAGCGGCGGCCTACCCGGGCGGGAGCACGCCGGGACCGCCTGAGCGGGCCCGCGACGATGTTCGCCCGGCGCGGGCCCGCTCAGGCGGGCGGACGCTACTCCTCCTCGGCGGCGTGGTGCCTGACCACGGTGTCCGGGCCGGGCGACATCAACGTCTCGTGACCGTCCTCGAAGCGCACGCGGTACGGTGGCGCGCCGCCCTCGCCGAGCACTTCGATGACCTCGGCGATCCGGTCCGACTGACCCACGGTTCGTCCGTGGACGAGCAGCTTGTCACCGACACTTGCCTGCATCTGCGCCTCCTGTTTCACCGGAACGGCTTATTCCAGGCGAGGTCTCCCCGGGCGTTCCCCGGGCATGCGCGCCCTCACCCGATCGGGCTGTCGCCCGATGGGCGAACTTCGGGCCTCGCGTCCGAACACCCGTGCTCGGCGGTCAGTGTGCGCGTGGAGCACAGGGGTGCCGTCACGTGTGGCCGCGCGCAATCACCCGGCGCGTGCCCGCCGGGTGCGGGAGCGGTTGGCCTTGCGGATCGATTCCAGCAGCTCCGCGCGGCTCATCCGGGAGCGGCCGGGGATGTCCAGGCGCCGGGCCACGCCGTACAAGTGCTGCTTGGACGCCTGCTCGTCGACGCCCTCGCCGCTGCGGGCACCACTCCCTCGCGGCTTCGCCGACTGCGGATCGGACGGGCCCTTGCGTCCGCCCTCCTTGCGCTCCCAGTGGTCGCCGACCTTCTCGTACTTGTGCTTGAGCGCCCCATAGGCGACACGATGGGCTCGCTCACCCTCGCCGTACTGCTCGACGGCCGAATCATGCGCTTTGACCCACGTCCGCTGTGCTTCCTCGTCGGAACGCGCCAACGTGGACGGAAGCTCCTGGCGTCCGGGCATTCCGCTCACCTTCCGAATATCGGCGCCGGTGTTGCCGTGCAACCGCACGCCTGGCCGCTGCCCGGGGCAGTGAGCGGAAAACACCGCCGGCCGGGAACGCGCCGGAGCGTGCCGTGCCTCGGCGCCGCGGCGGACCGGGGCGTAGCCTCGACCGGGTCGCCGGAGGCGGCGCCGTGCGGGCCTGTCCGCCTCCTCCGGCCCGTCCCCGCCCGGCACTTCGGGCCGCACTACGACCGAGACCACGGAGGGCCGACCGCCATGAGCCGTCGCATCGCCACCAACACGTCCGTCGATCTGGACGGCCTGCTGGAATTCGTCCGGCCCCGGCACCGGGCCCTGCTCATCACCCGCCGCGCCGACGGCTCGCCGCAGGCCTCACCGCTGACCTGCGGCGTGGACGACTCGGGGCGGCTGGTGATGTCCACCTATCCGGAACGCGCCAAGACGCGCAACGCCCGCCGCGACCCCGAGGTGAGTGTGGTCGTCCTGTCGGACGACTGGAACGGGCCCTGGGTCCAGATCGACGGCGACGCGGAGGTCATCGACGCCCCCGACTCCGTCGAACCCCTCGTCGAGTACTTCCGGAACATCTCCGGCGAACATCCGGACTGGGACGAGTACCGCACCGCAATGCTGAAGCAGGGCAAGTCGATTCTTCGCGTCACTCCGCGCCGCTGGGGCCCGGTCGCCACCGGCGGATTCCCCGCCCGACTCGCCGACGCGTGAGCGCCGGGACCCCGCGGGTCCCGGAACGATGCCGGCCCGCGGGCGTCGCAGGTTCGCGTCACCGCCGGCCGCGCGCTCGGTTCACAGTTCCGGCAGGATGCGGCCGTCCTCGTCGAGCGGCGGGTGGATCTGCGTCGGCGGCTGCGAGTTCACGTCGGATGGGCGGGGGCCCTCCGGACCGTCCGGACCCCAGCGGACCAGCCGGCGGGTCCGGCCGATCTGGTGGACGCTGCCGCGGAACTCCAGCCGGTCCGGGCGTTCGGCACGCAGTGCGGCCGCGGCCTGTGCGTACGGGATGAGTTCGGAGCAAGGCCGACCGTCCACGGTGGGGCTGTCCGCGTCGGTCGTCGGGTCGCACTCGAACGGGATGAGGCCGTGTTGGCGCGGCCACAGCCAGGTCAGTGCGAAGACGAGCGATTTGCGGGCGGCGTGTGCGGTGGGGTGTGGGCCGCTGGTCGGGCTCCACCCGGCGGCGTGCCGCTCGACGACCGTGAAGCACGCCGGCAGCAGCAGCACATCGGGGTGGGTCGTCAGGGCACGGTCCGAGTCGGCGCGGACCTCGTCCGGGAACCGGCTGCCGGTGTACCGCAGGTCGCGAAGCGCCAGTTGTTCCAAAGCCTGCGACGGAGTGACGGGCGCCTCCGGGTCCAGGACCAGCCCGTCGTCGATGTCGGGCTCGCGGGACGCGCGGTTCCAGTCCGGCACCGGCGGCTCCGGGTCGGTGGGACGCGGCCCTTCGATGCCGCCGTCGGCGGCGACCGCGTACTCCTCGGCGCGGACGATCCGGTAGCGGGTGCCGAGCACACGCAGTTCGTCGACGGTTTCGGTCTCCAACCGCGCGACCGCCGCAAGCAGTTCACGGCGTTCCTCGCGGCTCAAGTCGGGGCTGCGCGCCAGGTTCCACAACAGCGAGTTGAGGCCGTCGCGAGCCAATTGCGGGCAGCCGTCGGTGACCGGGCACACCACACGCCACCGCGGCCCGTCCTCGGCGGCCTGGGCCACGACACCGAACAGGGGACCGCGTACCACCAGCGTGCCCTCGCGCCTCGCGGCGTCGACCGCGTCCGCCTCCACGGCGGCCTCCACCGGCTCGGTCGGCACCCGGACCAACAACGGCCGGCTGCCGCCCGGCACTGCGTCTTCGTGATCCATGGCACCATCCTGCCGACACGGCCGACACCGTGCAGGCCTATGACGGAATCACGCCGTGGATCGCGGAAGTCCAGGCAGCCACCGGGACTTCGGGCCGGTAGGTATGGAAGT
>NZ_JBPKBI010000012.1:73539-92417 GCF_051388935.1 Yinghuangia sp. YIM S10712 | reverse complement strand
GGCGAACGCCCGCCTGGGGCGTTCCCCGATCCGACGGCCTTGTCACACCTACGTGGTGACAATGTCCCCCCGACGTGTACGCGACACCGTCCGTCACGGATGCGGCGCCGCGCGGGAGCGGGCGGCAGCAGGGACGAATTCCAGGTGGTTCAGGCCGACTTCGCCATCACGGAGGCCTTGGCCACCGCCCACCCCACGGCACGGAATGCCAAGGGCGGGCGCCGTGGCCTGGTTGGCACCCATGGTCCCCCGCGCCGCTCCGACCCGCCGGAGGTGTCCGCCCGACATGTCCTCGGTCGGGCGTCAGCCCACAAGGACGCTCGGTGCCGCGTCCGGAGTTTCGGACACCGGCTCGGTCTTCTCGGCGGCCGGCTCTTGTTCGTCCTTCGACGCCGAGACCGTGGTGTAGAAGACCGACCCGCCCTGCTTGTGGCGCTCGACCTGGGCCCGGGCGACGAGGTTCTCGACCGTGTTGCGCACGACAGTGGCCTTGACACCGCGGTCGGGGTGGGCCTGGGCCAGTGCGGCGGCGATTTCCGCGATGGACTTGGGTTCCGTCTGCTGCGCGAGAATGTCGCGGATGAGTTCGCCGAGCGTGGGTTGCGGAGCGGCGGGCTTGGTGGTTTTGGCGTGTCCCGCCTTCGCCTCGGCCGATCCCGACTTCTTCCCCGCCCCTGGCGCCGACGGTGCATCCTTGCCCGCGGCCTTGGTCTTGGCGGCGCCTCGTTTGCGTGCCGGGGCTGCGGCGCCGTCCCCGGCCTGGGCGGCGAGGGCCTGACGTACGGTCAGCAGAACTGCGTGGTTTCGTTGCAGCGCCTCCAACTGGCCCTCCAGCGCGGCCAGTTCATCATGTATGCGCTGCTGTTCCCTGGCATTGTGCTCCAGGTCTGCGGTGACTTGAGCGGTGTATTGGGCTTTCAGTTCCGTGGTCCCGGGCTGGAGTTCGGGCATGCGATCGCCTCTTGTCGTTCGTCCGAAGGGAGTTGGGGGCGGATCGTACCGTTACTCCGGTGTTCTCGTAAGCGCAACCCCAACCCGTCCGCGCACACTACGCGGCCCATTCGACTGCTTCAACCGCGTCGACTGCGTTGACCACCTCAACTGCGCAACCCCAGCCGCGGCCTGCGGCCCGGGCGCTCCTCGGCCGCGATGGCCTGGAAGCCGTGGAACGCGGGCACGTCGACGGTTCGGTGGCGCCCCAGGTTTTCCGAGCGCCGCCGCATGTCCGCGTAGTCGCCGGGCAATGTGGCAAAAACCCCCGGAAGTATCGCCCTGCCTCGCAGGTCCCGGAACGTCGACACCCCGGCCCACGCGAGCCACCGGGCGAGCCACCGCTCCATGCCCGACAGGTCGTAGACCCCGGCGAGGTCGAGGTTCCGCCGTTCGAACCACCGCAGACCCTTGGCCGACCGCAGCGTTTGGTGCGATAAACGAGCGACTCTACCGAAGACCCGCGGAAATGGTCTGCTGATCCCCGCGCGAGGCGAAATCGGGCATTTCCCGAATCTGAGGCCACGACCCAGCGCCCTCTCAAAAGCCGACAACCCCTGAAACCGAACCGATCGGGTCCGTTCAGGCCGTGTGAGTGCAGGCCGTGTCACGGACGGCAGTCTTTTAGCAGCATTACCGGGCACTTGCCGTTCCGTGCCGGTCCGGCTGCACCAAGCGGATAGGCGCCGCGCGGATAGTCGGGGACGACGGCACCGGACTGTTCGTTGTTCACAACGCGGCGGGACGCGACGGCGACGTTTCCCGGGTACTTCCGTCCGGGAGCCCATAAGGTCGCCGTCCGAAGTCGCGCGTTGCGGCATGTTCACCGCCCGGAAAGGCCGCGGGGAGACCTCGCCGCACTCCTGCTCGCCGCCCCCGCGCCCTCGCTGACAACCCGCGCTGCGAGCTCCGCCCGGTCGGACGGGCCGCAGAGGCGGTTGGGGCGTCGGGTGGTGCCGGTCTTCCGGGAGACACCGGTGCGGACGGGGAGCACACTCGGACAAAGGACGGTTCGTCCGCCTTCGTCGACGGCTTGTGAGGTCGAACCTCGTGCACGAAGTGCCGTTCTGGCTGTGGGGGGTTTTCGTCGCGGCGGTCTTGGGCTCGCTGACAGTCGATTTGCTCGCCCACCGGACGGCCCATGTCATCGGCTTCCGCGAGGCGGCCGCGTGGAGCTGCCTGTGGATCGGCCTGGCGCTCGCCTTCGGGGCGGCCGTTTACATCGTCGTCGGCGTCGACGCCGGGACGGAATACACCACCGCGTGGCTCCTGGAGAAGAGCCTGTCCGTCGACAACCTCTTCGTCTTCGCGCTGATCTTCGGTTACTTCCGCGTGCCGCGCGAACACCAGCATCGGGTGCTGTTTCTGGGCGTCCTGGGCGCCCTGGTCTTCCGAGGCGTCTTTCTGGCACTCGGTGTCGCGGTGGTCAGCCGCTTCGCCGCGGTGCTGTTCGTCTTCGCGGCGATTCTCGTCTACAGCGCGTACAAGGTCTTTCGCGGTGAGGAAAGCGCTTTCGATCCGGGCAAAAGCATCGCGGTCAAACTGCTGCGCAAAGTGATTCCGGTACAGGACGAATACTCCGGCCACGACTTCTTCGTCCGACACGCGGGCAAGATCGTCGCCACCCCCCTGCTCGCGGTCGTCGCCGCGATCGAGGCCGCCGACCTGGTCTTCGCCGTCGACAGCGTGCCCGCCGTGCTCGCGGTCAGCAGCGACACCTTCGTCGTCTACACCAGCAACGCGTTCGCGATCCTGGGACTGCGGGCGCTGTATTTCCTGCTCGCCGACCTGCTCGACCGGTTCCAGTACCTGAACAAAGGGCTCGGGATCATCCTCGGCTTCATCGCCGTGAAGCTGCTTCTCCAGGCCGCGCACGAGACGATCGACACCGGCGTTCCGGAGATTCCGTCGGCGCTGAGTCTCGCCGTGATCGTGGTCGTCCTCATCGTGTCGATCACGCTCAGCATCGTCCGTGCTCCGGCGCGTGACACGGAGAAACCGGAGGTCGACGAAGAGCCCGACCGAACGGAAAATTCATGAATGCCGATTTCGTAAAATCGTCATAAAATGAGGCAATGAACGACCAGGAGCGAAGAATGAGAACGGCGGACGCCAAGTACGTCTGCCCCACATGCGGACACCGCGTCGCGACGATCGCCGAGCGCCACAAGACGATGGGGGTCGCCTTCCCTGTCTGGGTGCCGGGCCCGTGCCACAACCCCGAATGCCCCGACCGCGTTCCCGAGTGGGTACACACCGATCCGCGCCGCCACGCCGGCCGCCGGTGAAACCGAAATTCCGCGCCACCCGGAAGTGACGCCGGGACACGGGAACATGCGACCAAACGCCTCCGAGGCGAAGCTTCCGAGATCTCCGGCCGTGATACCGCACGATGGTCACAACCGCTCCGGCACCTCCCCGAAACGACCGGAGCACGTGTGCGGAGGTTGCGGTGGCGGAGCACCGTTGGATCGGATACCTCGTCTGGGCACTTCTCCTCGGCGCGGTGTTCGCCTGGGAATGCGTCGGCCTGATCCGCGCGGACGACGCGGTCCCCACGTTCAGCGACGCGGTCGACGCGACCATGCGCTACCCGGCGGGACGATGGGCGCTCTTCGCGCTCTGGCTGTGGCTGGGCTGGCACACCTTCATCCGCGGCTGGCACTTCCTGCTGCGGGACATGCGATGACCGGCGACCACCTCGACACTGCGCGCCCGTGAACATCGCACTCGCGGCGGCGGGCTACTTCGTCCTCATGGCATGGCTGATGCTGACGCCACGGCTGCGAGCCCGTGCGGACCCACACACGGCCGAGCCACGGGACAAGGCCGGACGCACGGTCCCGCACGGCCGGGCCGCGTTCCTCCGTAAGGTCTTCGGCACCGCCGTCGGCGGCTACCTGCTGCTCCTCGCCGTGCTCGCGCCGTACGCCCTCACCACGAACGACCCCGTGGCGTTTCTGATCAGTTCGCTCAGTGGGCCCGCGCTGCTCATCGCGGTCACGCTGCCGGTGTTCATCGCGACGTCGTGGGCCGTCGTACGCAGACACCGGGGCCCGGGACCGGGCGAGCGCCGCGCAAAGTGACACGCACAGCGGCCGTTGGCCCCCGGCGCACACGAGCGCCGAACGCCCGCCGCGTCTCGAACGGCCCCGGCAAGCCGGGCACCGTGCTCCTCGGCCACCCCCCGCGATACGCTCCGCGCGCACTGCGCTTCCCGGGGGCATGAGCGGAAACCACCAGGAGTCCGGTGCGTTCCGGCGACGAGGCAAGGGGGCTGGGTGACACACCTGTTGACGGCGGCGGCGCTGCTGCCGGCGAAGGGCGGCGGCGGGCGGGGCGGCGGCGGTCGCCGAGGCGGGGGAGGAGGAGGGGGCGGCGGCGACGTACCGACGATCGTCGTCATCATCGTGCTTGTGGTGCTGCTGATCGTCGCGATCTGGGTTTACCTGGCCGTGCGCCGCTCCCGCGCGCGGCGCGCCAACAGCCCGGACACACCACCCAGACCCGACACCCTCGCGGTTGTACCACCGGAGTTGCACGAGAAGAACACCCGCCGCATCACGGCAACTTCGCCCGCGGCCACGCCGCCACCGACAGGCGGTACAGGGCCCGCCCGACCGGAGGTCTTCCATGTCACCGCCGGACACACCGTGGCCGTCCCGCCGCCCGGGCCGCGCGCCGACACCGACGAGCCCGCAACGACGTCCCCGGCGCCACCGGCGGCTCCCGACCTGAGCCCCACCGCCTTGCCGTTGCCCGACTCGCCCCGAACGGAACAGTGACTCCGGCCGGACACCCTCGCAGACAGGTGCCGGCTGTTCTGTGGGCAGGTCACGGCGTCTGCACGCCGTCCAAGGGCACGGGGTTCATCGCGTCGAAGTACAAGGAGTCCGTTGTGCGGTCGACGTAAAAGGCGCCCTGGTAGCGGGAGTTCGTGACGTGGACGTCGAAGGCCGCGCTGTGCATCCAACGCGCTTCCGAAGGCAGGAACCGCTCAAGTGACTTCGGGCGTCCCGTCGGCTCGGCGTGGTCGAAGCCGAATGCCGGGACACCTACGACCGCAGCCACGGACCCCTCAGGCAGGTGTGCCACTCCGACGACGCGGAGTTGCGGGTCCTGGTCCGGGAGCAGTTCGCGCCCCGAGTCGTTCGGGTTGTAGTCGAGCCAGTGCGGGTCGGACAACGGCCCGACCGCCGAGAACAGGCGCAACAGTGGCGCGACATCGGTCCGGACGCGGTTGCGTCCGGGCTCTGCCTCACCGAGGTCCGCGGCGAACCAGCCGACACCACCGACGGCGACGGCCGCCCCGCCCAACACCAGCCATCTTCGGCGGCTGATGGATCCCGATTGCGCCACGCACTCCCGCCCTCGCCGGTCCCCGGATCGGAAGCGACGCGCGAGGACGATGGGCGCATCGTACAAGCGGCACAGGCCTCGGCTGGTCTGCTCCCGGGGCGGCCCCACAGTGCCGGCCCGGCCCGTCGTGGTGCCTTGGTGGGCACCGTGGCACCACGACGAAGTACCGACGCCCCGATGGCGGTTCGCCTCTCTCGTCAGTTCTTCAGCGCCTCGGCGACCGCCTCCGCCACTGTGGTCGTCGGCCGGCCGAGGAGGGCGCGGAGGTCGCTGGTGACAGTGCCGAGCGCACCGCCGCGCGTGTGGATCTCGGCGTCGACGAGGAGGTCGACGAGGCCGGCCGGGAGGCCCGCCTCGGTCAGGATGCCCGTCAGCCTGTCGGCGTCGACGTCGGTGTAGGCGACGGGGGTGCCGCTCTGCCGGGATGCCTCGGCGGCGAGGTCGGCGAGGGTCCAGGCGGCGTCGCCGGTGAGTTCGTACGCCCTGCCCTCGTGGCCGTCCGTGGACAGGACGACCGCGGCGGCTTCGGCGAAGTCGGCGATGGAGGCGGCGGCGATGCGGCCGTCCGCGGCGGTGCCCACGATGCCTCCGCGCTCGACCGCGGCGGGCAGGCCGGCCGTGTAGTTCTCGAAATACCAGCCGTTGCGCAGGAACGTGGACGTGATGCCGGTCGCGCGGATCGCCTGCTCGGTCGCCTTGTGCACGACGGCGAGGCTCAGGGGGTTGGTGTCCGCCTCGACGATCGAGGTGTAGACGACATGACGGACTTCCGCGGCCTCGGCGGCGGCGATCGCGTTGGTGTGCTGGGCGATGCGCAGCGCGTTGTCGGGGGCGTTCGCGGAGACCAGCAGGAGCTTGTCTGCGCCGGCGAAAGCGGTGCGCAGGGTCTCGGGGCGGTCGTAGTCCCCCTCGCGGACGTCCACCCCGCGAGCGGCGAGGTCCGCGGCGCGGGCGGGGTCGCGCACCGCAACGGCGATGCCGGAGGGCGGCACGCTGCGGGCGATCAGGTGCTCGACGGCAAGGCGGCCCAGGCGTCCGGTGGCGCCGGTGATGACGATCACGGGGGTTCTCCTCGGTACGGGGTGCGGGGTGGGCGGGTGCTCGGACGTTCCGTGGGAGCGTCCCTCGCAACGAAACGATCGCACTAACTTTTGGAAAGTGCAATCTGATGGGAAGTGCTTTCGGCTCATCGGCACGGTGCAGGGGGTACCGTGGTTGGCATGGAGACGACACCGCAGCCGCCCGCAGCGACGGTGGGTGGCGACGGCCTGGAAGAGGTCGTGTTCGACGTATTCGCCCGCGGGTGTCCGTCGCGCCCGACGATGGAGCACGTCACCGGCCGCTGGGGCGGGCTCGTTCTTGTGGCCCTCGCCGACGGCGATATGCGCTTCAACGCGCTGCGTCGGCGCGTCGACGGGATCAGCGAGAAGATGCTCGCCCAGGCCCTGCACGCCCTGGAACGCGACGGCCTGGTGGTGCGCGAGGTGCGCCGGACGATCCCGCCGAACGTCGAGTATCGGCTCACTTCGTTCGGCCGCGGCGTCGTCGAACGCCTCAGCGCACTCATCGAGTTCATCGAAGGCAACATGGCCGAGGTGCTGGCCGCCCAAGAGGCGTACGACGCGGCGAAGGCGGCGTCACAGGACTGACGCGTGGTGCGCCGCGGGCGGTGCCGGTCGGTAGCGAAGTGGGCGGCGGCGGGGTGCGTTCGGCCGCTCTGGCCCGAAGGCCCGCGACCGGTCAGAGGACGTCGTACGTCAGGTGTGTCGCGGTCGTTGTCGAGGTCACCTCCCGCTGGACCAGCGTGCGCGGCTTCGCGTCGGTGAACAGTGGCGTCCCGGCGCCCAGCACGACGGGCGCGAGGTGCAGCGTCAGCGTGTCGACGAGCCCCGCGTCCAGCGCCGAGCCGACGGTGGCACCGCCGCCCATGATGAACACGTCGAGGTCCTTGCCGCTGTGCGACGAGGCCGCCTCGGCGCGGTCGCGCGCGGCGGTGACCGCGTCGGGCAAGCCGGTTGTGTCGCTCTTTTCGTGCCCCAGGCCGCTCGTCCTGCCTCATGGACGCGTCTCGTCCGTCGCGTCCTTCTGCCGAGTACGCCCGATGAAGTCGACAATCAGCGACCCTGCCCGGGCTGAGTGGGTCTCCAGCATCAAGTGCCCGGCATCGAGAATGTGGGCTTCCATCCTCGGCAGGTCCCGCATCCACGACAGGGTCTCGGCGAGATCGAAAAACGCGTCGTGCCGCCCCCAGAGCATCAGAGATGACGGTTGCCAACGCGCCAGATAACCGGCGATTGCGTCGAACCGGGCGACGTGGTGAGCGTAGTCCCTGACGAGCGCCCGCTGGGTGTGCATCCGGCCCGGCAGGCGCATCACGCGCCAGTCATCCTCCCAGCGCTCGGCCGGAATTCGCGCCGCCACGTCCGGTGGGACATCGGCGATGTACTGGGCACGCGTCCCCTCCAGGGTCAGGTGGGCGGTCGCCGCTGCCTCGTTCTCGGGGCTCGGGTCCGACCAATACGCCATTGTCGCGGCCCATTGGGGCCCGAATCCGGTGCGATGAGCATTGGCGTTCTGAATGATCAGGCCCAGCACCTGCTCCGGCGCCTGCATGGCGATGTGGAAACCCACGGGAGCACCGAAGTCGTGAAGGTAGATGTAGCGCGCGCCGATCGCGAGTCGGTCCAGCAGTTCCGAGACCGCGTGGCCGAAGGCGGTGAACGAGGGCGCGGGAAGGACGTCGGAGTCGCCGAATCCCGGCAGATCGGGCGCCACCACGTAGGCGACCTGCGACAACTCGGGCATGATCGCGTCGAACATCCGCGCGGAATTGGGGAACCCGTGCAGCAGCAGTACGGCGGGCCGGGACGCGTCGCCCGCCGTGGCGAAGGCCATTTCCCTGCCATGGGACAGGCGAACTCGGTGCCGGGACGTCGGGATCATATGGGCCTCCTCGGTCTTCGGTCGCCCGCGGGTTCCTCTGCTGGGGCGATCTGACCCATGGCCGCGCGATGAAACACCCGCGCAGGTGTGTTCCGGCCTGCGAGACCGGCGCGTCGAGCCGCTTGCCGGATGCGACGGCGGTGACCGTGCCGCCGATGGCAGAACGCGCCCGCCGGCCGTGTCACGCCGACGATCGGTCGAGGTTGGCGGCCACGGTGTCGAGGACCCAGTTGAGGCCGGTCGCGAAGGACTCCTCGGCGGTGACCTCCGTGCCGTCGTACACCGCCTTGGCCAGCGCCGGGTAGCGGCCGGTGGCGAGCATCCGCGTCAGGTACGGGCCGGACGCGCGCTGCCAGTCGCGCTTGGACAGGCCAGTGGCGCGCTCGGCACGCACGTTCGCGATCTCGCGCCTGATCGCGCCGGTGGAGTAGGCGTTGACGGTTTCCACGGCGCGCATGACGGTGTCGATGTCGGCGAGGCCGTCGAGGGCGGCCAGCGTCGCCTCGCCCACGGCGAGCGCGTTCGGGCCCAGACTCGGACGGCCGCCGAGCAGGTCGGCCAGCCATTCGTGGCGGAGAGCGGCCAGCCTGGTGCGGTGGGCGAGCAGGCCCAGCGCCTCCCGCCACTCACCGGGCCGCTCCTCGGGGAGGATCTCGGCGTGGACCTCGTCCACCATGAGGTCGAACAGCTCCTCCTTGGTGGAGATGTATCCGTACAGCCGCATCGGGCCGACCTCCAGCCGGGCGGCGACCTTGCGCAACGACACCGCCTCCAGCCCGCCCTCGTCGGCGAGCGCGATGGCGGCGGCGACGATCCGCTCCCGGTCGAGGGGCACGGGGCGAGTCGGTGGCTCAGGCCGGTCCCAGACAGTCATGGCTCCATCGTACTGATTGCGATACGCCGTACAGGGGCGATACAGTGTATCGATATGAGACACCGTATCGCCGTGGTCGGTGGCGGTCCCGCCGGCCTGGCCTTCGCCCGCGTCATGCACCGCCACGACTGCCCCGTCGCCGTCCTCGAACGCGATTCCTCCCCCGACGCCCGTCCCCCGGGCGGCACGTTGGACCTGCACCAAGGGCTGGGTCAGCTCGCGCTGGACAAGGCGGGGCTGTCGGCGGAGTTCGAGGCGCTGTCGCGTCCCGAGGGGCAGGCCATGCGCATCCTGGACACGGACGGGACCGTGCTCCGCGACTGGCAACCTCGCCCGGGTGACCGGGCCAATCCCGAAATCGACCGGGGGCAACTCCGTGACCTGTTGCTCGGCCCCCTCGAAGTTCAGTGGGGGAGAAGTGTGACGGAGGTGGTGCCGGGGACAGCCGACGGGGTACTCGTCCACTTCGCGGACGGGCGACGCGAGACATTCGACCTCGTGGTCGGCGCGGACGGCGCCTGGTCCCGGGTCCGCCCGGCAGCCTCGTCCGCGACACCGCACTACACCGGCGTCACCATGGTCGAGACCTCCCTCGACGACGTCGACAACCGCCACCCCCACCTCGCCCGGCTGATCGGCGACGGTTCCGTGGCTGTGTACGGCATGAACCGCGCGCTCGTCGCCCAGCGCAACAGCGGCGGCCACGTCAAGGTGTACGCCCAGTTCCGCGCACCGCTGGACTGGCACACGGACCTGGACCGGCACATGGGCCTGAGCGGGCGCGCAGCCCTGGACCTGGCCGACGCCGAGGCCGTGCGATCAAGCCTGCTGGACCTGTTCGACGGCTGGGCCGCCCCCGTCCTCGACCTCCTCCGCCACGGCACCGCCTTCGTCCACCGCCCCCTCCATGCCCTGCCCGTGTCGCACACCTGGGCCCACGTCCCCGGCGTGACGCTGCTGGGCGACGCCGCCCACCTGATGCCGCCCTTGGGGGCGGGTGCGAACCTCGCGATGCTGGAGGGCGCCGAACTCGCCGAGACCATCGCCGCGGGCCCCGAAGACCTGGACGAGGCCGTCCGGGCCTTCGAGGAAAAGATGTGGGCACGGGCCTCAAGGTGGGCCGCGATGACGACGGCCGGCCTTGAACGACTCGTGAGCTCGGACCCCACCCAAGCCCTCGCCCTCTTCGACGAGGTTCAGCCGTCCTGACCGCCGAGCGCGCTCGTGCGCGGCATGCTCACCGCCGCGCGGCGTACATGACCCCGTGCTGCGGCTGATCGGCTGCTGACGCGGCGAATCATGTGCACGGCCTTCCGGGGGCCGTGCTCCCGCGTCAGCGGCGCATGAGTGCGCTGCGGGCCGGGGCGATCAGGTCGAGCACCGTGCGGCCGTCGGCGAACTCACCCAGCGCGGTCATGATCCACACCGGTCCTTGGCGGACGAGTTTGCACATCAGTACAGCAGTGCGTGGCTGCGTCCCCGAGAGCTCGAAGCGCACCAGTTCGGTGTTGGTCGGGTCGTCGACGAGCCGGCAGAACGCCCGGGAGATCCTGGTCAATTTCTGGCCGCGGTACGAAGTGACGGTGAACACGAGCGCATGGACATCCGCAGGCATGCGGTCCAGGTGCACGCTGATCACCTCGTCGTCCCCCGCTCCCGCGCCGGTGAGGTTGTCGCCGGAGTGCGCGATCGCGCCGTGGAACGCATGCAGGTGCGCGAAGAACACGATGTCGACCGTCCCGCCCCACGCGTCGAACGCCACGCAGGATGCGTCGAGGTCGATTGCGGATCGGAACCGGGCAGGGTCCCAACCGAGCCCCATGCGGAAGCGCGTGAACGGTATGCCGCTCCTGTTGCCGAGCATTACCGACTGGTTCGCACTGAGTATGACAAGGCCCTTGTCGAGGCTCACCGGTGCAGACGACGACGGCGGCGGTGACGTGGGCGGCGGTGATGTGGGCCGCGGAGGCAAACGGGGGGTCGGCTGCGGTGTGTCGTCGATCGGGACGCCGAAGTCGGCGGCGATTCCGGCGAGTCCGTTCGCGTATCCCTGGCCCACCGCGCGCACCTTCCAAGCCGGTCCGCGGCGGTAGATCTCAAGGAGCAGCACCGCAGTCTCGGCGGCCAGGCCCGTGGGCTTGAAGCCGGAGAGTTCGCGACCGGACGCCGCGTCGCGCACAACGGCCGTCGGTGTGCCTACATGGCCTGTCGTCTGCGTGCCGGGGCGGTCGAGATTGACCGCCACCACGATCCGGTCGACGGCGGCGGGGACGGCGGACGTGTCGATGCGTACCGCCGCCGACGCGCCTGCCGGGCCCGGCTCAAGGCGCACGCCTGGGCTCTTCGGCCGGTGCCGGGAGACGACGTCGGCATCGGAACGGACGGCGCCTGTCGCGTCGACCAGCAGAGCGCACACGTCCATGGGCGCCTCACCGGTGACCTCCACGACCACCAAGAGCGCGTCCAACGAACAATTCCCACCTTTGGCGAGCCTCAACGACACGGGCCCCTCCCCCTGTTCGCGTCGGCGCGGGCCCGACGTCCGCCACGGCCATATGGGGGTGGAACGCAGCGAGACTTTCGGGGAATCGGGCCGACACTCACAGTGTGGATACACCAACACCCTTGATGCACCTGGGAGTTCCCTCAGCCTTTCGGCACGCTCGGGTCGTGTTCGTCTGCCTGTGAGGGTGGTGGGATCCAAGGCTGAAGGACGGCGGTCGTCACGGAACCAGCACGACCCATGTTCTGCCGGGCTGAAGCGTCATCGGGGAGCCGTCGAGCGAGTAACTCGTCGGGGATGTGTCCGTCGGTTTGCTCCATGTGCAGTGGTAGACAACACCGTTCCGGTATATGTCGGCCTCGCCGCTGCCGGTCGTCTGGCTGAAGACCGCATTTTCGTCGTTTTTGTCGGCGAACCGGCCGGGCACGATGTCGACATGCTGCACAATGACATTTGTGGCGGTAACACGTTGTGTGCCATCGGTTACGGCCGCGCGCCCGTCTGTCGACACCAGGTAGTTCGACCCGTCCCATGAGAAGCCGAACGAAGCCGCAGGCATTCTGAGGACGAACGAATCCGAAGGCGTAGCGCCGGGCGGCATGTTCGCCGCATCCGCGAAGCGCAGCCCGATGTCGGGCGCGACAACGGCGCCGGGGAATGCGGCGAAGACATCGGCGGGGCTGATGAACGTCGGGCTTGAACCGCCGTTCGAGAATCCGTCGTACGTGGACGGTGTCACATTGAAGACGTTCGCTTTCGCAAGGTCGGGCAGGAAGCGGCCGGCCGCACCGGAGTACGCGAAGGCCACCTTGCCGTAGCCGGCCAGGATCGGCAGGTCGGTCTCCCGCGCGCTGCGGACAGGCCCCGTCGACGCCGGGGCGTTGTTGCTGTCGTAGACCGCCATGAGGCGCGAGAGTCCGCCCTCGACCTGTATGGCGTAGACGATGTCCGCCGAGTTCAGGCCGGCGTGCCGCGCCTGCGTGGCCGCACCCACATTGTCGATCTTGACGGCCAGGACCTTGCCTGCGGGTCTGGTGTCGCCCGTGAGCGGATTGGGCGAGGCCTGCGGGCCTTCCGAGGGCCCGGCCGCCGGGTTGGCGGGGGCGTCGGCCTCCCGGGCGCCACTTCCCCCACTGCTCAGGGAGACACCGAGTATGGCGACGCCGGCCACAAGCAACGCCAACCCTGCGGCGGCGGCAACCTTGAATCGTTTGTCGAGGCCGCGGAACCAGCGGCGAAAGTCGACGAGCCACCGCCGGAAACCGCCGGTCTCCCGTATTTCTGATGGGTTTTCGCTGTGTGTCATCTCAGCTGCTCTGCGTCATCCATGAACGCCGTTTTGCCGTGTTCACGCTTTGACGCATCCACCACCCGAATATACGTGGCCGTTTGCCGGCACCCGTGGGTCACCGATCGCCACGCATCGTCACGTCACAACGCGTTCTGATGAACTCATTGTTCACCTTTCGCGAGGGTGGCGTGAAATTCGTGTGCGGGCACGCCCATGCGCGCTGCGACGGTGCCCCGTGCGCCGGCGCCGGCCCCTGCGGGGGAGCAGCCACGGACCGGGCGGGGCGACGCGGCGATACATGGGCCGTACCGGACGGGGTAGGGCGAGCGGTCAGCGATGGGCCGTACCAACCACGGCCTGCCCGACCGAACGAAGGAAGCGCCGCTGTGACCAGTCCCTCGCAGGAACGCCCCGCGCCCCGGCAGGACCAGACTCCGCCCGGGGAAACCGGTGCCATGGAACCCGAGCCGCGCGACGAGATGCGTGGCTACCGGGGCAGCGGCCTGCTCGAAGGGCGGCGGGCGCTGATCACCGGAGGCGATTCCGGCATCGGCCGGGCGGTGGCCGTGGCGTTCGCCAAAGAGGGCGCGGATGTCGCCATCGCGTATCTCGGCGAGCAGGGCGAGACCGACGACGCCGACCACACCACCGCGCTGGTCCGCGGCGAAGGGCGCCGCTGCGAGGCGTACCGTGCGGACCTGTCCCGGGAGGCCGAATGCCGCTCCGTCGTGGCCCGGACCGCCGCCGACCTGGGAGGCATCGACATCCTCGTCAACAACTGCGGGTACCAGAACCCGGTCGACGACCTGTCCGAACTGTCCTCCGAACAATGGGAGTACACGTTCCGCGTCAACATCCACAGTTTCTTCTGGACCACACACGCCGCCCTGGAGCACCTCGGCGACGGCTCGGCCGTCATCAACACCTCGTCGGTCAACGGCCTGCGCGGCAACAAGACGCTGATCGACTACTCGGCGACCAAGGGCGCGATCCTCGCCTTCACGTACGCGCTCGCGCAGTCGCTGATGGACCGCGGCATCCGCGTCAACTGCGTGGCACCCGGACCCGTGTGGACGCCGCTGATCCCCGCCACGTTCCCGCCCGAGCGGGTCGAGGACTTCGGCAAGCAGGCGCCGATGGGCCGGGCGGCGCACCCCGACGAAATCGCGCCGTCGTACGTCTTCTTCGCCGCTGGACGCCTGTCGAGTTACTACTCCGGCGAAGTGCTCGCGCCTCTCGGCGGCGAAACGATGCCGGGCTGAACCACGGCCTCCCTGTGCCTTCCCGCCCGACTGCGCGCAACCGCGTCCCGCGCGAGGCGCGATACGGCGGGCAGGTCGCGAGACGCATACGGAGGCCAGGCAGCCTCGCGCACGGGCAGCACCGGCGCGCGGCCGGGGATTCACGACGCGGGGGAGGCCACCTCTCGTCCGCCGCGTGGCGACCTGCGCAACCGGCGGGCGCCTACTGCGATTTCAGTAGTCGGTCATGTGGTTCCTGTAGGTCGCGGTGTCCGTAGCCGTATGACGACGGGCCGGGGTCTCCCGGGCGAGCCTTGAGCGGTCATCGCCTGTGGATATGGAGACCCTGACGTGGCGAGTTTTCTGTATCGGCTCGGTCGCGGCGCTTTTCGGCGCCGCGGCTGGGTCGTCGTGGTGTGGCTGGGGGTGCTGGCCGCGGTCGCCGTGGGCGCCGCGCGGGCCCCGGGGGCCTCGGACGAGGAGTTCTCGATGCCGGGGATCGAATCGCAGAAGGCGTTCGATCTCATGGAGGAGCGCTTCCCCGGAGCGGCCGCGGACGGCGCCACCGCCCGGGTCGTCTTCGTCGCCCCGGACGGGCGGAAGGTGACCGCGGGCGACCTGCGGAACGCCGTCGAGGACGCGGTGGGCTCGCTGAGCACCGGCCCGCACGTGGCCGGTGTCGCGGACCCGTTCGAGTCGGGGGCCGTCAGCGAGGACGGGTCGACGGCGTACGCGACCGTCACCTACAAGGTGGAATCCTCCGAGGTCACCGACGTCGACCGGGCCGCGGTGGACCAGGCGGTGGACCGGGCGCGGGCGGCGGGGCTGACGGTGGAGACCGGCGGGTCGGCGATGGACGGTGACGGTGGGCCCGGCGGGGTCGCGGAGATCGTCGGCATCGCGGCGGCGGCCGTCGTGCTGCTGGTCACCTTCGGGTCGCTCGCGGCCGCGGGCCTGCCGCTGCTGACCGCGGTCGTGGGTGTGGCCGTGAGCCTGTTCGGGATCATGCTGCTGGCGGGCCCGCTGGGCCTCTCCTCCGACACGCTCACGCTCGGGATGATGCTGGGCCTGGCGGTCGGCATCGACTACGCCCTGTTCGTGGTGTCCCGCTACCGGGAGGAGCGCGGGCGCGGCCGGGCACCGCAGGACGCGGCCGGTGCGGCGGTGGGCACCGCCGGGTCGGCGGTCGTGTTCGCCGGGGGCACAGTCGTGATCGCGCTGGCGGGCCTGTCGGTGGTCGGGATTCCGACGCTGACGAAGATGGGCCTGGCCGCCGCAGGGGCTGTCGCGATCGCCGTAGTGGTCGCGCTGACCGTCGTCCCCGCGCTGCTGGGCTTTTGGCCCGAGGCGGTGCTGGCGCGCCGCGCGCGCAGGGGCGGGGCCCGCGACCGCACCGCCGGGCTCCGCGACCCCGCAGCAAGCGGGCGGGACAACCTCGGCACGCGCTGGGCTCGTTTCGTGCTGCGTCGTCCGGTGGCCGTGCTGGTCCTCGGCGTCGTGGGCCTGGGCGCGTTGGCCCTGCCGACGGCGTCGCTGCAACTGGGCATGCCGGGCGACGAAGCCAAGTCCACCGCCACCACCGAGCGGCGGGCCTACGACGCGCTCGCCGAGGGCTTCGGCCCCGGCTTCAACGGACCGCTGACCATCGTCGTGGACGCGGGGGAAGCGGCCGACCCGCAGGCCGCGGTACGCACCATCAGCGACCACGTCGGCGTCACGGACGGCATCGTGTCGGTCTCGCAGGCCGACTTCAACGACGTCGGCGACACGGCGGTGTTCCGGGCCACCCCGTCGACCGGGCCCACCGACGAGAAGACCAAGGAGCTCGTGGAGGCGATCCGCCGCGACCGTCCGGCCGTGGAGGAGCAGGCTTCCGCGACGTTCGAGGTCACCGGCACGACCGCGCTGAACATCGACGTCGCGTCCAAGGTGCAGTCCGCGCTGGTGCCGTATCTGGCCGTGGTGGGCGGCTTGGCGGTGGTGCTGCTGCTGGTGGTCTTCCGCTCCGTACTGGTGCCGGTCAAGGCGGCCCTGGGCTTCGTCCTCTCGGTGCTGGCGGCGCTGGGTGTCCTGGTGCTGGTCTTCCAGGAAGGACATGCCGCCGAGCTGTTCGGGGTGGAGCAGACCGGGCCGGTCATGAGCCTCATGCCGATCTTCATGATGGGCATCGTCTTCGGACTGGCCATGGACTACGAGGTCTTCCTGGTCTCCCGGATGCGGGAGGCGTACACCCGCGGGGAGGCGGCGGATCAGGCGGTCGTGTCCGGGTTCCGGCACAGCGCCCGGGTCGTGACGGCCGCCGCGCTCATCATGGCCGCGGTTTTCTCCGGGTTCATCGGCGAACAGGGCTCGCTGATCAAGATGCTCGGGTTCGGCCTGGCCGCCGCGGTGCTGTTCGACGCCTTCGTGGTCCGCATGGCGATCGTGCCCGCCGTCCTGGCGCTGCTCGGCGACCGGGCATGGTGGCTGCCGGCGTGGCTGGGCCGCGTCCTGCCCCGCGTCGACGTGGAAGGCGAGGCACTCGGCCACACGCGGCCCGGCAACCCCGACCCCGATCAGGACGGGCCGGTCAAGGCACACGTGTGACCGGCACCGCCCGCGGAACCGGACCGCCCGAGCAAGGCGTCTCGGGCGGTCCGCGCACCCGCCCACGTCCCCATCGGGGACCATGGACCCCGGCACGCCCCCTGTGGAGAGCACGATGACCGGCAACCTCGAACGGTACGCGGACCGCCACGCCCGGGCCGCGGACGCGGTGACGGCAGTGGCGCTGTGCGTCTGCGCGCTCTTCGGGACCCAGATCAGCACATCCGAGTCCTCGCCGCCGCAAGCCCTGTGGCCCGTCCTGACGTTCGCCGTCGCGCCCAACGCGGCCATCCTGGCCTCCCGCAGCCATCCGCGCTCCGCCCTCGCGTTCACCGCCGGCGCGGCCGCCGTGCTGACCGGCCTCGGCTACCTGCCCAGTCCACTGCTGCTGGCACCGGTCATGGCCGCGTTGTACTGGCTTGCCGCGCTCACCGACTCGCGGACCACCAACATTTACGGCTCGGCGACCCTGGCGATCCTGGTCGCCACCTCGCTGGCGGGAGAGCCGCTCGGCGACGACTTCATCCTGCGGACCCTCGGCACGGTGCTGTGGCTGCTGCTGCCGGTGTCCCTGGGCGGCAGGAGCCGCTTCCGGCGCGCCTACGTCGAATCCGTGCAAGCGCGCGCCGCGTACGCCGAACGCACCCGGGAGGAGGAAGCCCGGCTCCGCGTCGCCCAGGAACGCATGCGCATCGCCCGGGAACTCCACGACGCCGTCGCCCACCACATGGCCGTCGCGCACGCCCAGGCCGGCACCGCCGCCCACCTCGCCGCCACCCGACCCGAGCAGACCCGCCAGATCCTCGCCGACCTCGTCGGCACCACCACCTCCGCGCTCCTGGAACTGCGCGCGACGGTGGGCGTGCTGCGCGAGACCGCCGATCAGGACGCCGACCCGCTCGAACCCACCCCGGGCCTGGACCGCCTGCCCGAGCTGGTCGCGGCCTGCGAATCGGCAGGCCTGGCCGTCACCGTCGCCACCGAAGGAGAGGCGCGGCCCCTGTCCCCGGGAGTCGACCTGACCGCGTACCGGATCATCCAGGAAGCCCTGACCAACGCCACCAAACACGCGCCCGACCACGCCGCCCGGGTCCGGCTCCGCTACGACGGCTCGCGCCTGTTCGTCACCGTCACCAACGACGGCCCGGCCGACGGCGCGGCCGCCCCGCCCGCCCCCGGAGGTGTCCCCGGAGGCGGATACGGGCTGATGGGCATGCGTGAACGCGCCCACTCCATCGGCGGCGACCTGCAAGCCGCCCCCCGGCCCGAGGGCGGCTTCGAAGTGGCCGCCGACCTCCCCTTCCAGCCCCGCACCCCGGCGGACGCCCCGGCCCGACAACGACACGAGGACACCCGTTGACCATCCGCGTCCTGCTCGCCGACGACCAGGCCCTGCTGCGCGGCACCTTCCGGCTCCTGATCGACTCCTGCGACGACATGGAGGTCGTCGGCGAGGCCGCCGACGGCCACCAGGCCGTCGAACTCGCCCGCGCGCACCGGCCCCACGTCGTCCTCATGGACATCCGCATGCCCGGCGCCGACGGCCTCGCCGCCACCGCCGCCATCTGCGAGGACCCCGGCCTCGCCGACACCCGCGTCCTCATCCTCACCATGTTCGAGACCGAGGAATACGTCGCCCAGGCACTGCGCGTGGGGGCCAGCGGCTTCCTCGGCAAATACGTCACCACGGACGCGCTTCTGGACGGAATTCGCACGGTCGCCGCAGGCGAGGCACTCCTGTCCCCGGGCGCCACGCAGGCCCTGATCACCCGGTTCCTCACCACCCCCGCGTCCGGACCGCCCCTCACCGCCGTCGAACGCCTTGCCGACCTCACACCCCGCGAGCAGGAGGTCACCGTCCTGGCGGCCCACGGCAAGTCCAACGACGAGATCGCCGACGAACTCGTCCTGAGCGTCCTGACCGTCCGCACCCACATCCAACGCGCCATGACCAAACTCGGCGCCCGCGACCGCGCCCAACTCGTCGTCATCGCCTACCAGAACGGCCTCGTACGCCCCGAACCACCCCGCCTGTGACCGAGGCCGTCGCGGACCCACGCCCGGCCGGGCGAAATCAGGGTTGTCCCCGAG
>NZ_JBPKBI010000012.1:56844-73430 GCF_051388935.1 Yinghuangia sp. YIM S10712 | reverse complement strand
CCCGCGGGACACCATGGATCCACCGATCGCCGTGGCGTTCCGGCGGTTCGCGGACGAGGCCCCGCTCGCTCCGAACCGCTGCGGTACGAAAGGCTCCAGGGGGGAAGCCGGCCGTACAACGTTCCGCAACCGGCGTGCTCGGCCCGCTCGACCCGGGTCGCGCACGCGGCAAGCCTGGGGGGGATTGCCACGCGGAACACGGAACGCAACGGCGATCGCGTACGTCCGGATCCGGCCGCGGCACCCCGCCGGCAGGGCCCCCGACCGGGCACGTCGGCGCGCGAACCGCAGGAGGAGCCGGTGACGGCAACCGGGTCACCGGTCACGGTCGTCCTGGTCGACGACCACGAGAACTACCGCAGACTGGCGACCCGCTTACTGTCCGCATGGGGCTACGCGGTCGTGGGTGAGGCAGCCGACGGCCCCGGCGGCGTGGAGACCGTGCGGCGGCTGCGCCCCGACCTGGTGCTGCTGGACGTCCAGCTCCCCGGGTTCGACGGCTTCACGGCCGCCGGCCTGATCAGGGACAATGACGCGGGGGTGGGAATCGTGCTGATCTCCGGTCGGGACAGGGCCGACTACGGTGACCGGGTCGTCCGCGCACAAGCGGACGGCTACGTCGCGAAGGAAGAACTTTCACCGCAAAGCCTCGCGGCGGTGCTGGCGACGGCGGGCCGCGCCACGCCCGGCACCGGCGACCCAGCGTGACCGCGAAACGACCCACATGCTCCACACCGCCACCCTCCGGCACTCCCGCCCGGCGCCCGCCACCCCACTGCTCATCACCGTCCAGATCCTGGCGACGCTGTTCGGCATCGCCGCGGTCCGCTACGGCGGCTACGGCCTGACGTGGGCCGACACCGTCAGCCACACCGTCCTTCCGCTGGCCGCCGCCTGGGCGTTCACCTGCTGCGCGATCGTTGCCGCGGAACGCCGCCGCCCCGGCGAGAGCGTGTGGCCGATGCTGCTGGCCGCAGGGCTGTGCATGCTGCTGCTCCTCGGCGCTGTCCGGCACCGCCTGGCGTTCCAGATCGCGTTCCTCGCCGACTGGCTCGTGATGGGCGCGATCGCGCACGTGATGACCGACTTCGCCCGCGGCAGCGCCTACCCGCGGCTGCGGCGCGCCCTCGTCATCGCCGGATACGTCGCCACCGGCCCGTGCGTCGTCGTCTGGTTCGTCATCTCCGGAGGCCTGACCGCCCGCCCCCGCGACCTGCTCGCCGAGGTCCAGGTCGGCACGATCGACGTCGAAACCGTGGACATCGTCTTCGCGATGCTCCCGACGCTCGTCTACGTCGTCGCACTCGGCCTCTTCTGCGTCCGCTGGGCCACCGCCGGCCGCATACTGCGCCGCGGCTGGACGACCGTGCTGCTCGGCAACATCGGCATGACCGGCATATACGTCTACACCGGCCTGATGATCATGGTCCCGGCACTGAGGTCCACGTACGGCACCGGCATCGCCGCGTCCCGCGTCGGCCTCGCGGTGTGGCCGCTGTTCCTGCTCGCCGGCATGCTGCGGGCCCGGGCCGGCCGTTCGGTGGCCGCCGACCTCGCCGCGGAACTCGGCCACGCGCCGCCTCCGCCCGGACGCCTGCAAGACGCGCTCGCCCGAGCGCTCGGCGACCCGGGGCTGCGCCTGATTTACCACCGCCCCGCACACGGCGACTACGTCGACCCGGACGGGCGACCCTCCCCGATGCCGGAATCCGGCCCCGACCGCAGCGTCACGCTGCTCGCCGGAGTCGGGGCGATCATCCACGACCCGGCCCTCGACGAATCCCCGGACCTGATGCGCGCCGTCGCCGCGACCGCCCGCCTGCTCATGGAGAACGAGCGGCTGCACGCCGAAGTGCGCGCCCAGCTCGCGCAGGTCCGCGCGTCACGCGCCCGCATCGTGGAAGCCGGGGTCACCGCACGCCGCAAAATCGAACGCGATCTGCACGACGGCGCCCAGCAACGCCTCGTCACGCTGGCGCTGATGCTGCGGATCGCCCGCGGCCAGGTCCCCGAAACAGACACTCCGCTGGCCGCCGCCATCGACGAATGCGCCCTCGAACTCCGGCAGGCCATCGGCGAATTGCGGGAGCTTGCCCGCGGCATCCACCCCGCGGTCCTGACCGAGGCCGGGCTGTCGTCGGCACTGGTGTCGCTCGCCGAACGCTCGACCGTGCCCGCGGAGGTGACCGAGGTACCACAGGGCCGCTTTCCGCCCGGCGTCGAGGAAGCGGTGTACTTCGTGGTCAGCGAATCACTGGCGAACGCCGCCAAGCACGCCGGCGACTCCGCGCGCGTCACCATCGCCGTTCGCGCGCGTACGCACGAAGGAAGGACAACGATGACCGTCGAGGTCGCCGACGACGGCAACGGCGGCGCCGACGCGTCGCGAGGCTCCGGACTGCGCGGGCTCGCCGACCGCGTGGAAGCCCTGGACGGCACGCTCACCGTGCACAGCCCCGCCGGGCACGGCACGCGGGTCCTCGCGGAGCTGCCGTGCGCGTCGTGATCGCCGACGACGCCCTGCTGTTCCGCGAGGGCGTCGCCCGACTGCTCGCCGAAGCCGGTTTCGCCGTGGTCGGCCAGGCAGCCGACGCCGTTTCCCTCGTCGACCTCGTGCGCGCCGAACGGCCGGACGTCGCCATCGTCGACATCCGCATGCCGCCGACCCACACCACCGAAGGCCTCGACGCCGCGGTCACCCTCGACACGGTGTGCCCCGGCATCGGCGTCCTCGTCCTGTCCCAGTACGTCGAAGGCCACCACGCGGTACGCCTCCTCGGCGACAACCTCCCCGGCCGCGGCTACATGGTGAAGGAAAGCGTCACCGACCTCGACCGCTTCGCCGCCGCCGTGCGCACCGTCGCGGCGGGCGGCGTGGTCGTCGCCCCCGAGGTCGTCGACGAGATGCTCGGCCGCCGCCGCAACGGCGGCGCGCTCGCCGGGCTGTCCGACCGGGAGGCGGAAGTCCTCGGCCTGATGGCGCAGGGCCGCTCGAACCAGGCCATCTGCGCCGAACTGTTCCTCAGCCCGAAAACCGTGGAAACCCACGTGCGGAACATCTTCACCAAACTCGACCTGCCCGCCGGAGCGGACGGAAACCGGCGGGTCCTGGCCGTGCTGACGTTCCTCCGCGAGGGCCGGACACGGCGGTGACCGACCCCGTGCCGCCTGGGGTCCATCACGCCCGCAGGCGGTTGCGGCACGAGGCGACGACCACAAACGGCCACAACGACTGGACGAACGTCAAAACCCGCTCGGCGACACCATCGACACCGTCGTCCCGCAGTTCCCACAAGAACCACGCCGCGACGATCACCATCAGCGCCGACGCCGCGACCGCCGTCGCCGGCCGGAGCGCCCACGGCGCGCTCCCACTGCCGCGGGCGGCCAACAACGGCCACACCGCCATGAGTGCGAAGGCCACCGCGGCCACGAACCCGTGCTGCAACGAGCCCCCGCTGCTCGGCGCCGGGCACCACGCCAGCACGATCACCGACACCCCGCCGGCGCTCAGCGCCACGCGCCCGGCGAGCGCGGCCGCACGCAAGCCCCATGCCGTCACCAGGTGGCAGGCGCCCAGGGCGATCAGCATGCCGGTCATCACCCAGTGCCCCGGGGCGTCCTCGGCCGCCAGAAGGCTGATCGTCTGAGTGACAGGGTCGTAGCTCGTCCCCTGAAGCAGCCCCGCGACGAACCAGCCACCGATCAGGAGCACAGGCGCAGACCCGGACGAGAGCAAAGCCCACCAGGGTGCACGCTGCATCAGCCCACCGTAAAAGCCCGCCCCGGCTTGCCCGCGTTGACACGGCCGAGAAGAAGCCACCCTGCATACCTGTGCGACGTAGATTGGGAGGAGGCGTACGCGGCGACAACCGATGAGGCAGCCGATGACGACACCGCCGGTCGACTACGGGGCGTTGTTCGCCGCGTCTCCCAGCCCGCTGCTGGTGCTGGGGCCCGATCTGGTGATCGTCGAGGTCAACCAGTCGTACCTGACGGCAACCGGGCGCAGGCGCGAGGAGTTGGTCGGGCAGTACCTGTTCGATGCCTTCCCCGACAACCCGGAAGACCCCGAGGCGGACGGAGTCCGAAACCTGAGCGCGTCGTTGCACCGCTGCCTGCGCACGAAAGAGCCGGACACGATGGCGGTGCAGAAGTACGACATTCCGGTCGAAGGCCGGCCCGGCGTGTTCGAGGAACGCTGGTGGTCGCCGATCAACACCCCCGTGCCCGGATCGGACGGCCGGGTGGCGTGGATCATCCACCGGGTGGAGGACGTGACCGCGTTCGTGCTTTCCCACGCCACGCGCCCGCGCGAGAGCGGGACGCTCAGCGAGCGGGAGGCGATGGAGGCCGAACTGTACGCCCGGGCACGCGAATTGCAGCGGCTGAACGAGGAACTGCGCCGGGCCCACGCCCGGGAGAGGCAAATCGCCGTCACATTTCAGGAGGCCATGCTGCATGTGCCGGACCTCGCCCGGCACCGCAACGTCGCGGTGCGGTACCTGCCGGCCGCCGGGTCGCTGAATGTGTGCGGCGACTGGTACGACGTGGTGGACCTGCCCGGCGACAAGTTCGCCGTCGCGGTCGGCGACGTCGTCGGACACGGCCTGGAGGCCGCCGCCGTCATGGGTATGCTCCGCAGCGCGCTCTCCGCCGCGGTCCGTGCCCTGTGCGACCCCGCCAGAGCCCTGGAGGTGCTGGGGCTGTACGCGCGTTCGGTGGAAGGAGCGCTGGCCACCACCGCGGTCAAAGTCGTCGTCGACACCCGAAACCGCCGCATCAGCTACAGCAGCGCCGGCCACCCGCCGCCGGTCCTCGCGCACACCGACGGCGCGTTCGACCTTCTCGACCAGGCCACCGACCCGCCACTGGGAGCGCGCCCCGCACACACCACCCGCCCCCGCGCCGAATGCCCGTACGCCCCCGGCGACACCCTGGTCCTTTACACCGACGGGCTCATCGAACGCCGCGGCGAGGACATCGACGCCGGACTGCACCGACTCACCGACGCCCTCGCCCACAACACGGCCCACAGCCCCGAACGCCTCGCCGACAGCCTCCTCACCCGCCTCGGCGTCAGCAGCGGAGGCCGCGACGACGTCGCCCTGGTCGTCGTAAGGCTCTGACACGCCTCGAAGGAACGCCGTCGGCCGTTCAGCGGCGTGGCGTCGAAGCGTGACGTGCGTGATCGTCGGCCGACTCCTTCGAGGTCCACGGGGCGGGTCGGCGACACACCTCCCACCGGCAGGAACCGCCAGGAACCGGCAGGAACCGGCAGCCGTCGCCGGGCCCGGCTCTCCGACGCGAGCCGGACCGAGTCGGCGGATTTCGGCGGGTCGAACGCCGGCCCGGCCAAAGGTGTGAGCAAAGCGGCTTCTCCGCGCGGCCCGGTGTCGCGGCGCGTTCCGGGGGACCGCCGCGTGCACGCTGGTCGCGACGGACTGACCGGCAGACGGATGCGGAGCACCGCCATGACCAGTTTCCGCGCCCACTGGGCGCGCTTCCGCGAGAGCCCGTTCCTCCCGGCCTGCGTCCTGATGCTGGTCCTGGCAGCCGCCGCCGGCCTGTTCGCCGGCTCCTACACGTTCGCGATGGCGAACCCGACACCCCACCGTCTCCCGATCGGCGTCACGGGCCCGCCCGACCCGCGCGCCGCAGCCTTCGCGGCCGAGATGGACCGCACCCTCGACACCGAGATCCGCTTCACGACGTACGCGACGTACGAGAACGCCCGGGAGGCCATCGACGAGCAGAAGATCTTCGCGATCATCCGGTCGGGCGGCGACAACCGCGTCTCCCTGGAGATCGCGAGCGCGGCCGGCGCGTCCGTGGCGCAGTTACTCGTCGAGTCCGCGTCCGAGGCGGCGAGGAAGACCGGAGTCAACGTCACTTTTCAGGACTTGAAGCCGCTGCAGAGCGGCGACCCGCGTGGCCTCGCGATCTTCTACATCACACTCGCCGCCGTGATCCTCGGCTTCGTCGGTGCGATCCAACTGTCGGTGCACGCCCGCGAGCTCAACCCGGCGGAGCGGGTCGCCTTCACGCTTGCCAACGCACTGCTCGGGGCGTTCACGATCGTCGCGGTCGTGGACTGGTGGATCGGCGCGCTCGACCTGCCGCTGCCGGAGTCGTGGGCGATCCTCGCCCTGACGCTGTTCGCCTCCGCGATGGTGTTCTCCATGTTCATCGCGCTCGTCGGGCGGTGGGCGATGCTGCCGACGTGGGGACTGATGGTGTTGCTGGGCAATCCCTCCTCGGGCGGGGCCGTGTCGTGGGCACTGCTGCCCTCGGTGCTCGGCACGATCGGACGCTGGCTGCCGCCCGGCGCGTCCGTCAACGCGCAGCACACGGCGGTGTACTTCCGCGGCCACCAGCACGCGTTCCCGTTCCTCGTGCTCGCCGGGTGGGCGGCGGTGTCGACGGCGGTCTTCTGGATCTGGCGCGGCAGGCATCCGGGCGGCCGGGAGAAAGAGCCGACGCCGGACACCGGGACCGCGTAGGGGTCGTGCGCGGGCGGGTTGTCCGGGACCGCCTATCCGGCACGCGGGGTCGGTGACGGCACGGGCGGCGAGGCACAGCCCGCCGCGCGAGGGCACGTTGAACGCTCGTCCCGGGGCTCCGCCTGCGAGGACCAAGACGGCGGCCACCGTCCCTGGCCCCGGCTCAGTCGTGACGTCCCGTTCGCTGCTCTCCCGGCGCCTCGGGTCGCCCGAGCGCATCCAGGGCGGCTTGGAGGAAACCGCGGACGGCGTCGGTCTGCTGCCGGTCGTAACCGCGCAGGGGAGCGACGGTGCGCTCGATCAGCGGGCCGAACCAGCTCCAGCCGAGGTCCTTGGCCCGGTCCTCGATGACGAGCAGGACCCGGCGGCGGTCCCGCTTGTCCCGGTGCCGGGTGATCAGGCCCTGGAGTTCGAGCCGGTCGAGAGCCGCGGTGGTGCCGGCGGAGTTCAGGCCCAGTCGTGCGGCGAGCATCCCGGCGGTCGCCTCGGTGCCGGCGCGTTCGGCGTCGAGAAGGCAGATGAGGGCCCGGACGTCGGTCGGGTGCATGCCATTGGCGGCGGCGAACTCGGCCTGCCGCAAGCCGTATTCGACGGTGACGGCGCGCAGGAGGTGGAAGAGCTCCAGCTCCGGCCCGCCCGGACGGTCCGCTCCCTCCGAGGTTCCCGCCCGTTCGGTCGATCTCCCGCTCACGTGCCGCTCCGGTTATGGTGAAGTTATCTCGCTGAACGAGATTATCGTTCGGCGAGTTGTTTTCGTCCAGCCGCAGGAGGCATCCATGACCGAGGCCGTCGCCGGGGAGGCGTTTCTGTGCGCCTATGACGCTGTTCGCTCCACGCGCTGGCCCTCAGGGACCCAAGGCGTGGCGGTGCCGACGCCGTTCGGGACGACCCACGTCAACAGCCACGGCCCCGCGGATGCCCCCGCGGTCGTGCTGCTGCACGGCGGCGGAGGTGTGACCTCGACCGTGTGGGGTGCCACGGCGAGCACCCTCGGCGGGACGTACCGCGTGCACGCGATCGACACCATGGGCGAGGCCGGCCGCAGCATCCCGGGTGACCGTCGCGTCACCACGCTCGACGACCAACTCGCCTGGCTCGACGCCGTCCTCGACGGACTGGGTGCGAAAGGCCCGGTGGCGATATGCGGCCACTCGTACGGCGCCTGGACCGCCGCGCACTACGCACTGCGCGCCCCCGACCGCGTCGCCGCGCTCATCCTGATCGAGCCGACGAACTGCTTCACCGGGTTCTCACCGCTCTACCTCGCGCGCGCCCTGCCCATGCTGCTGCGCCCGACCGTCCGCAACCGCCGGGCGTTCCTGGCATGGGAGACCGGCGGCGCGAAACTGGATCCGAACTGGACCCGCCTGTACGAACTGGCCACCACGTTCCCCGCAGCCAAGCCCCTGACCGGACCACGCCCGGCTCCCGCACACTGGCCGGCGCTGCGGGCCGACACACTTCTCGTCCTCGCCGGCCGTACCCGCACACACAACATCCGCAAACTGGCAGCCAAGGCCGAGCATGTCATCCCCGGCCTGGAAACCCTGGTGCTGCCCGACGCCACCCACCACACACTGCCACTCGCCGGCACCACGGAGATGAACACCCACATCGCGCGCTTCCTGGCCACACACTTCCCCGCGAGCACAACCGAAGTCTGAGCCCCCCCGCAGGCGGTGGAGACGGAGTCCGGTCCGGTGGCTGTTCATGGACAAAGGACATGGCGTTCCGCGGTGCGGTGCAACGCAGGGGACGAACCGGGCCGGGATCGTCTCGCCGGGAGACTGCGTGTATCGATCAGCCGCCGGACGGCGCCGGGGGCTCGCCCTCGACGACGACGCGGGCGGCGTTGTCGTAGAACGACAGATGGCCGGCGACGTCGGTGACCCCGTCGATCGGGTCCGCGTACGCCCACACCACGTCCGGTCGCGGCTCGGCGGTGCCGTCGGCGGGACCGCGGTACGTCCAGTAGGACGCCTCGCCCTTGAACGGGCAGGTGGTCCGCGTCGCCGACGGCTCGAACAACTCCAGGTCCACATCGTCCGGCGGCAGGTAGTAGCGAACCGGCAGACCAGTTTCGTACAGGACCACCGGACGATTTGAGCGCGCGACCACCCGGCCGTCGATCTCGACCGTCACCGTCTGCGTGCTGGGGACGGTCACCACCGTGTGACCGGCGCGTGGCTTCGTCACGCGGGCCACCTCCTCATGTCGTCGTTCCGTCGTCAGCCGAACAAACACACACGCGCCGGTCATTCCAGGCCTCGGCAGACCGTACGACCGACACCGCTGCGGCTACCTCATCGGCATCGGCTTCCCGCACCACCGACACCGCCCTGGTCACCGAGGGTGACTGCGAAATCCGCACGCACGCACCGCACACGGATTGAGGCGGACGCGTGGATCCGCGGACCGGTACACCCGTGGCCCCCGAACCCACGACGGCCGTTTTTCGCAACTCCGTCCGCATTCTGAGATCGACGGACAACGCAAACCCGTCAGCGCTGCTCGGATAATATGTCGGGCTCATCGCCCCGAGAGCTGTCCTTTGCTGGATGACCAGACAACTCAGCGCGAAAGGTGATCGATTTTTCCGAATTTCAGCATCTTGGCCGACTGGTGACATTCATGATATTGCGAAAGGTCTCGCGAATACCTCGCGAAGCCATGGTCGCCGCGCAGCGCCGGTCGCGGGCGATCCTGTGGGGCGCAACGATTGTGGTGGCCCTCGGATTCCTCGCGACTCTGGAGGTCGCCGCGCAGGGCTATGGATCGCCGGGGCCGATTACCGGCCTCGCCCGAGAGGTGATATTTGCCCCCTATTCGGGGCAAGTGCTCTACGCCGGTTTGGCATTGATGATGGTCGTGCTCACCTGGCGTCAGCGGTTTATCGCCCTCGGCTCCGCCCTCGGCATCGACGCGGTCTTCTGGTTGGTGCGATGGGCGGTCGACGCCAAGATGAACTTCGGCACCGGCGCTTTGTGGGTCATTCTGGGCTACACGGTCATCGCCGTCACGCGCCGTACCGGTCGGGAACGCGTCCTGCTGCTGAAAGGCGTCGGCCTGGGCATGCTGCTGGTGGCCGGCCACAAGACCGGCGGCACCTGGCTGCTCATCACATCGATGACCCGCCCGGAAGTGCTCGACCAATACGTGGCGACCGCCGATCACGCGCTGGGCGCCCCGTCGTGGCTGGCCGGCGAACTGGTCGAGGCCTCCGGTCCGATCGGCGACCGCGTCCTCGGCACCGTCTACGGCCAACTCCCCCTGGCGGCGGCACTCGTCGCGCTCTACCAACTGCGCCACGTGGCTGTCGAACGCCGCTTCCCCGGCCACCACCTGGTACGGACATTTCTCGTCATCGGCCTGCTCGGGCCGGCCGTCTACATGGTCTTCCCCGTGGTCGGACCGGTGTTCGCGTACGGCGCCGACGGCGGGCACTGGGCGGTCGCGAATCTGTGGCCGGACACACCGCCGTCGATCAGCACGCCTCACCCGATACGGTTCGACGAGGTCACGCCTCGCAACTGCATGCCCAGCCTCCACACAGCCTGGGCCACCACGATCTTCATCCACTCCCGAGACGGCTCGCGCCTCATCCGCTTCGCGGGCACGTTCTGGCTGGTCGCCACCCTCGCGGCCACACTGGGGTTCGGCTACCACTACGGCGTGGACCTCATCGCCGGCGTGGTGTTCGCGCTGACGATCGAGGCTGCGATGCGCGCGTTCGACCGCGGTTGGGACCGGGCCGGAGCCTGGCTGGTCGCCTATGGCGCGGCGGTCTTCGTGGTGCTCCTGGTGTCGTACCGGTACCTGCCGATGGAAATGGCCAGGTACCCGTGGTTCTTCGGGCCACTGCTCATTCTGGCGATGGTCTCGGTCATCCACGGTTATGTGCGCGCGACCAGGGAGCGGGACTCCGAACCCACGCCGACGGAGAAGCTGGGGCCCCAACTCCAGCCGGCATGACGGCACCCTGCCTCCGCTCCGACGTTCTCTCGCCGGGCTGATTCGCAGCCGGTTCGCGGGCGCGGCGGCCGGGGGAGGTTCTCCTCCGCGTGGCGAGACCGGTCCGGGCCCGTCAGGCACCGCTGCCGGCGGGCCCCGGACCGCCTCCCGCACCGCGCCCGCCGCCGCGTGTGTCCGCGCCGACCTCGAAGCCCCACGCGCCCCTGGTCTGACGTATCGTCAACAGCCGTCATGGCACGGTCAGTAGGCTGCGCCCATGACCTTGCCTGACCGCTTCGACGTGCGGCTGCCCGCCGGGTGGCGGGTCGAGACCGTGGTCGGCTGCGTGTTCGGCGCCGGCTTGGCGGCGACTCTGGCGCAGTATGTCGCGTCCGGGCCGTCCCCGGCGCTGTGGGCCGTCGACTGGGCGCTGATGCTGAGCACGTGTGCGGCGCTGCGGTACGCCCGCCGCCGACCGGTCGCGATGTGTGCGTTCGCCCTGGTGGCCACCGCGGCCTACTACGTCTTCGGCGGTGTCGACGCCCCGGCGCAGATGGTCCTGTTGATGATCGCCCTCCACACCGTCGCGGCGAGCGGACGGCTGGGCGCCGCGACCGGGCTTGGCGCGGTGACGGTGGCCGGCGTCGGCCTGAGCGCCTTGGGCGGAACCGACGACATCACCCTTGCCGCGGTCTTCATGCTGGCCGGCTGGGTCGTGGCGGTGATCGCACTGGGCAACTCGCGGCTGACCCGGCAGGCGTTCCGCCGCGAGGCGGAGGCCAGGGTCCTGGCCGCCGAACAGGGCCGGGAGGCGGAGGCCCGGCGTCGGGCGAGCGACGAACGCCTGCGCATCGCCCGGGAGTTGCACGACGTCATCGGCCACAACATCTCCTTGATCAACGTGCAGGCCGGGGCCGCGCTGCACCGGCTGGCCAAGGACCCCGCACACGCCGAGGAAGCACTCGGCGCCATCAAGACCACGAGCCGCGAAACCCTGCGCGAACTGCGCGCCACCCTCGGGGTCCTGCGGCAGGTCGACGAGGACGCGCCGACGGCACCGGCTGCGGGACTCGCCCGCGCGCACGAGTTGCTGGCGTACGCGGAACTCGCCGGACTCGCCGCGCGGTACGACACCAAGGGCGAACCGCGAGTCCTGCCCGTCGAAGTCGACCTCGCGGCGTACCGGATCATGCAGGAGTCCCTGACCAACGTCACGCGGCACGCCGCGGCGACATGCGTCGAGCTGAGCGTCGTCTACGGGGTCACCGGCCTGCGGATCGAAGTGGTCGACGACGGAGCCGGGGCACCCGGGAAGGCGGCGGCGAACGCCGGGAGCGGCAACGGGATACGCGGCATGCGCGAACGTGCGCGGGCGCTCGGCGGCGAACTGGCGGCCGGTCCGCGCGCGGGCGGCGGATACGGGGTACGGGCGTACCTTCCCTACGAAAGCGAGGAGACTTCGCGATGACCGGGACAATCCGGGTTCTGTTGGCGGACGACCAGCATCTCGTCCGGGCCGGGTTCCGGTCGATCCTGGAGGACGAGGCGGACATCACGATCGTCGGCGAGGCGGCGGACGGCGCGGAGGCGGTGGCGGGCGCCCGCGCACACCTGCCCGACGTCCTGCTGATGGACATCCGCATGCCGAACGTCGACGGCCTGGAGGCGGCGCGCCGCATCGCCGCCGACTCCGCGCTGGACGGTGTCAAGGTGGTCATCCTGACGACGTTCGACCTCGACGACTACATCTACGGAGCGCTGCGCGCGGGAGCGACGGGGTTCCTGGTCAAGGACACCGAACCGGAGGAGTTGATCCGGGCGGTGCGCGTCGCCGCGCGCGGCGACGCGCTGATCAGCCCGCAGGTCACGCGCCGGCTGATCGCGGAGTTCGCCGGACGCGTCGGGCAGCCCGTGCCCGACCCGCGGCTCGACGAGCTCACGAGCCGCGAACGCGAGGTCATGCGGCTGGTGGCGGGCGGAATGACCAACGACGAGATCGCGGCGCGGCTGGTGCTCAGCCCGGCGACCGCGAAGACGCACGTCAGCCGCATCATGACCAAGCTCGGCGTCCGCGACCGCTCGCAGTTGGTCGTGCTGGCGTACGAGTCGGGCATGGTGAGCCCGGGGTGGCTCGGTTGACGCACCCGGTGCCCGGCACACAACTTCCGGGGTAGTCAACCGCGTTCGTGCGCAACCGCTGGGGTAGGCGTGGTGTCCGCCGTGGGCCGACGCGCGAGCGTGCGCCGGGAAAGCAGGCTGGGCGCATGACGCAGACCCAGGACAGAACCAACCCCCCTCGCAGGGCGACGGACCGCCGCGGAGTTTTCTCCCGGCTCGCCGGCTGGTCGCAGCGGCACCGCTGGACGGCATTGGTCGTCTGGCTGGTCGTCGTCGTGGCCACCACGGTCGGCGCGCAGGCCGCGGGCAGCGCGTGGAAGAACGACTTCTCCTTGCCGGGCACCGAGTCACAGCGCGCCACGGACCTGCTGGAGAAACACGGCGCGGTCGAGGCCGGGGACGCCGTGCAACTGGTCTTCCACGCCGAGACGGAAGGCGGCGTCGCGGCCGACGGCGCACGGCAGTCGCTGACGGCCGTCCTCGACCGTGTGCGGACCGCGCCGGGTGTCGCGGATGTCCGCAGTCCGTTCGACGACGCGTCGGCGGTCTCGGCCGACGGCCGCATCGCCTTCGCCACCGTGACGCTCGACGGGACGGGACCGGACGTCTCCAAGGACGACGTCCGCGCGATCATCGACCTCGCCGACGACGCCACCACCGACACGCTGGAGGTCGTGGCCGGCGGCGACGTCGTGCGCGAGGCCGAGGAGTCCGGCGGCGGTGCCGCCGAGGGCGCGGGCATGCTTGCCGCGCTGGTCATCCTCGTCCTGTTGTTCGGGTCCCTGCTGGCCGCCGCACTTCCGCTGGTGACCGCGCTGTTCGCGGTCGGCAGTGCGATCGGCCTCATCACGATGGCCTCGCACGCCGCGACGGTCGCCGACTTCACGCCGCCGATCATGATGCTGGTCGGGCTCGGCGTCGGGGTGGACTACGCACTGCTCATCTTCCACCGCTTCCGGCACGAGCTCCTGCGCGGCGCCGAGCCGACGGATGCCACCCGCACCGCCTTGGACGCGGCCGGCCGCACCGTGTTCTTCGCCGGCTGCACGGTGATCATCGCGCTGCTCGGACTGGTGACGCTCGGTCTCGGGTCGCTCCAGGGCGTCGCTCTGGCGGTTGCCCTGACCGTGCTGGTGACGATGGCCGCATCCCTGACACTGCTGCCGGCCATGCTCGCGGTGTTCGGTGCCCGTATCCGGCGCCACGTCATGAAGCGGGTCGCCAGGGCCGAGCGCAAGGGCAAGGAGGAAGGCGCGGGCTGGCGCCGCATGGCCGCCGGCGTGCAGCGCCGGCCGCTGCCCGCGCTGCTCGTGGCGGTCGCCGCGCTGCTGGCTCTGTCCGCGCCGGCGGTCGACCTGCGGCTCGGTTTCGCGGACGCGGGCAACGACCCCGCGGATTCGAGCAGCCGCCAGGCCTACGACCTGCTGGCCGAAGGCTTCGGCCCCGGCTTCAGCGGCCCGCTCGTGGCGGTCGCCGAAGGCGACGCGTCGGTCGGCGAGGAGCTGCGGCGCACGCTCGCCGAGACACCCGGCATCGCCTCGGCGTCCGCTCCGCTGCCCTCCCGGGACGGCTCGCTCAGCACCGTGATCGCATTCCCGACCAGCGCGCCGCAGGACGAGGCGACGGCCGATCTCGTGGGGACGCTGCGGGACGACCGCCTCACCGCGTTCGAGGACAGGACGGGGGCGGAGGTCCACATCGGCGGACCCACCGCCGCGGCCCAGGACTTCTCCGACAAGGTGGCCGAGCGGCTGCCGCTGTTCGTCGCGATCGTCGTGGGCCTGTCCGCGCTGTTGCTCCTGCTGGTCTTCCGCTCGGTGCTGATCCCGCTCAAGGCCGCCGTGCTGAACCTGCTGAGCATCGGTGCGTCGATGGGCGTCATCACCGTGGTGTTCCAGCACGGATGGTTCGGTGTGCAGGCCGGCCCCATCGAGGCGTTCATCCCCGTCATGGTCTTCGCGATCGTGTTCGGACTGTCCATGGACTACGAGGTGTTCCTGCTGTCGCGGATCCATGAGGAGTGGGAGCGCACGAAGGACTCGGCGTACGCGGTGCGCGAAGGACTGGCCACCACGGGCCGCGTGATCACCGCGGCCGCGGCCATCATGATCGTGGTCTTCGGCGCCTTCGTGCTCAGCCCCGACCGCATGCTCCAGCAGTTCGGCCTCGGCCTGGCGGTGGCGATCCTGCTGGACGCGCTGGTCATCCGCTGCCTCATCGTCCCCGCGGCGATGCAGCTGCTGGGCGAGCGCGCGTG
The DNA here is from genome assembly GCF_051388935.1 of Yinghuangia sp. YIM S10712. Classification (NCBI taxonomy): domain Bacteria; kingdom Bacillati; phylum Actinomycetota; class Actinomycetes; order Kitasatosporales; family Streptomycetaceae; genus Yinghuangia; species Yinghuangia sp. YIM S10712. Next base: position 58,601 of record NZ_JBPKBI010000012.1, on the reverse strand, counting down.
GTGGCTGCCGAAGCCGCTGGCGCGGATCCTGCCACGCGTCACCCTCGAACGCGCCTCGTCCGACCAGACGCCGGCCGGCGTCTGACGGGACCGGGGCCGGCCGAAGTCCACGGCCGAGGGAGCGATGGTGTCGCCTCGGGGCGCTATCCTCCCTCGGCCGTGGTGCGTCCGATGACGGTCGGGGAATACGCACGCGTTCGCGGTGTCAGACGGTCGTGCGAGTCGAACCTCGTTACCGGAGAGGACTTTTCATGCGCAGCGTGACCTATTCGATGAATGTCTCCCTGGACGGTTACATCGTCGGGCCGGACGGCGGCTTCGACTGGTCGGGGCCCGACGAGGAGGTGTTTCGCTTTTGGATCGACGAGATCAGAGACGTGGACGTCCACCTGATGGGACGACGGTTGTACGAGACGATGCTGTACTGGGAGACCGCCGACCAGGAGCGGTCACTCGACGACGCCGAGCTCGAATGGACCGCGCTGTGGAACCCGCTGCCGAAGGTGGTGTTCTCCACCACGCTGTCGGCGGTGCAGGGCCATGCCCGCCTGGCGTCCGGCGGCGTCGCGGAGGAGATCGAGCGGCTGCGGGCCGAACCGGGGGAGGGAGACATCGCGATCGGCGGCGCGACCCTCGCCGCGGAGGCCGCCGAGTCGGGTCTGATCGACGAATACCGGGCCGTGATCTACCCGGTCCTGGTCGGCGGCGGCATCCCGTTCTTTCCCCGGCACGAGCGCCGAGTGGACCTCGAACTCGTCGAGACCCGCACCTTCACCTCCAACGTCGTCTACCTCCGCTACCGCGTGAAGCGCTAGGCCGGTGGCCACAGAGGTTCACCGGTTCTCGCCGCGCCGGGCCCGGCGGCCCTGCTTCGCAGCGCACCTCGCGGCGTTGCAGGACCTCGCGAGTACGCCCGCGTACGAGCTTCGGCCCTGCGCATCGCGATGCACGGCACCGGACAACGAGAACCGGCAAACCTGCGTGGCCACCGCCCTGGCCGGCCCGTCCGGCGGGCCCTCGGGGGAGAGGCGGATCACCTCGGGCCGCGCTGTCGAAAGCCCTTTGCCGGCGGCGGGCAGAGTTGGCTAGTGTCTCGGCGTCGCGAACACGCGCGATCACAGGACAGGGAGGTTGATGAATATGGCCGCGGTCGGCCGTCTTCAGCCTGCCCTTGTCCGGTCCGCGCGATAGCAGAGCGCGCTCCGGTCGTTCCGACAACCAGGAATGACACGTGACTTCCTCTTCTTCACCAACCCCTCGTCAGTTGACCACCGAACGCCTCGTTCTCCGGCCCTGGACAGCCGCCGAGGCGGTCGCGGTCCTCGGCAACACCAGGTCTGCCCACTGGGCGGACGACTTCCCCGCCGAGGGCGACTCCGTCATCGCGGGCCTCTTCGAAGACAACCCCGCCTGGCTCGGAGAATTCGGCCACCGTCTGATCATCGAGCGCGACAGCAGCCTGGTCGTGGGCTCCATCGGCCTGTTCTGGCCGCCCGGCGACGGAGCCGTCGAAATCGGCTACGGCATCGTGGCCTCCCGCCGCGGCCGCGGCTACGCTCCCGAGGCCACCCGGGCGCTCGCCGGGTTCGCCCTCACCGCCCCCGGCGTCCACACAGTGTTCGCCGAGGTTGAGTTGTCCAACCCGGCCTCCGTCCGCGTGCTGGAGAAGGCCAGCTTCCACCGATGGGCCACCGGGGAGGACACGGCCCGCTTCAAGACCACCAAGCCGGACCACCACGAGCGGTGATCCGCCGGGG
>NZ_JBPKBI010000012.1:53908-56699 GCF_051388935.1 Yinghuangia sp. YIM S10712 | reverse complement strand
CCCCTCCCCCCCCCCCCCCCCCCCGCACCGGCTTCTCTGCCGCGGTCACGCCTCGTCGAAGCCGCCGGAGTCGGTGAGTTCCGCGACGTACCGCGGCCAGTCCTCGCTCAACCGGTCCGCCAGCGCTTCGCGGACCAGCACGCGCTCCTCGGGACGCAGCCGCTCGCTGCCGCCGTCGGCGTAATGCAGCGTCATGCCCTCGCGCGTGGCATCGCAGATGACGATGTGCGCACGCTGGCTGATCCGGACGTACATGCCCGGGGCCGGGTTGCGCTCGGTGAGTTCGTCGATCGCGGCCTCCCAATCGGTGCCGCGGGCCGCCCAGTTGCTGTCGTTGCCGGCCAGCCACCGCGTGAGGTCGCTGAACAACAGAACCCGGCCGGGGAGAGCGCGCTGGTACGCGTCGGCCACCGCGAGGATGTCGCGCGCGTCCGAACTGACCCTGGCTCGCGGGATCAAGGGCGGTGCCACCGCGAAGGCGGCGTCACGCGTCGGCGCGGACCCGTCGGGCCACGCCAGGCCGATCACGAGCCAGTACTCGGGCTGGAGAAGTGCGTTCGTCATGGGCCTCGTTCACGCTCGCGCCGTTCGCTGCACGCGCCGCCGGTGCCGACGGCACGGACACGACCGTACTCCGCAGGGGAGTTCGCCACGCCACGGGCCCCCGGACGGCCGAACGAGCGCCCCGGCCTGGTGCGTTGCCCCCGAACCGAACGGGCACGCACCCGCTCGCACCGCACCGGTCGAGGGGCCGCACAGCACCGCTCCGGCCGAACTCGCGTAAAGGACAGGTCACTTCCGGCGGCCGGCAAGCACAGGCGGGAGCCCGCCGCTCATCTTCGAGTGCCTGCTCTGTTGCCGCCGGAAGCGCCCTTGGTCAGTGCCCGCCGGGAACCGGCTCCAGCAGGAACACCGGGATCTCGCGATCGGTCTTCTTCTGGTAATCGGCGTAGTCCGGGTACGCGGCCACCGCGCGCTCCCACCACTGCGCCTTCTCCTCGCCGGTGATCTCCCGGGCCAGCATGTCCTGGCGCACCGGCCCGTCCTGGAGTTCGACGCGGGGGTCGGCCACGATGTTGTGGTACCAGAGCGGATGTCGCGGTGAGCCACCGAGGGAGGCGACGACCGCGTAGACACCGTCGTGCTCGACCCGCATCACCGGGGACTTGCGCAGCTTGCCGGACTTCGCGCCGCGGCTCGTGACCACGACGACCGGCAGACCCCTTATCGTGGTGCCCTTCGTCCCACCCGAGCTCTCGTACCGCTCGACCTGCTTGCGCACCCAGTCCTGCGGACTCGGCTCGTACTCGCCTTCCAGGGGCATGGCGCGTCCCGTCCAATCGTCCGGTCGTCGACGACGCCCGACACTGATGCCGGGCAGGCGCCGGGCCACCCGGCGCCCAGGGCAATCTAAGCCCCTGGCCTGGGCCGGTGCCGCCATTCTCGACCGTTGGTGTCGAAGACCCCACCGGCCGCGGCGCGGACGGCCGACGACCGGGGTGCCGGGGGGCCGCGCGCCTGCGATGATTCATCGGGCAAGCCGAGGAGCCGACGGCGGCGATCTACCGGGAGGGGGAGTTCGTGGGTACACGGCCGAGCTCGCGGGCCGCCGGGGAGTCCGGCCCCGTCGGCCGTACCGTCGTCCGCCTTCTGCTGCTGATCGTGCTGGCCACCGGGGTGGCGGGCATGCACACCGTCGGGCACCCCCACGAAGCCGTGGCCGCTCCCGCCGACATCTCCGCCGCCGAGAAGCAGGCGGCCCACCCCGCAGACCCCGCGATGGGTGGACCCGCCCTCGACCGGGAGACCGGCTGTCCGCAGGGGCACTGCCCGCCACCGGACCACCACGGCTCCGGCCACGGCACCGACCCTATGTCGCTCTGCCTGGCCGTCCTTCTCGTCGGCCTCGGCATGGCTCTGGCCGCCCTCGCCGCGGCAGCCGCACGCCGCCGCCCCGGCCCCGGCCGACTGCGCGCCGGGAGTTCGCGGTGCGCCGCCGGACGGTCCCCGCCCCGGCCTCCCGAACCGATTCTTCTGCAGGTGCTGCGCATATAGGCCGACCTCCCGCGGGTCGTCGACCCGCGCCGTCGCGCCGACTTTCGCTTCCCCGGGCCCGCACACGTGCGCCTGGGCACCTTCAGGAGATCCACCATGCAACGACTGCCCCGCACCCTTGCCCTGGCCGTGGCGGCCGTGTCCGCCGCCCTCGTCCTCGCCGCGTGCGGCGACGACAACGGCTCCGACACCGACACGGGAACCCCCGCCGCGAGCGCGCCGACCACGCCCGGCGGGTCCGCACAACCGGCCGCCGCGTTCAACGACGCGGACGTGATGTTCGCGCAGATGATGATCCCCCACCACGAACAGGCCATCGAGATGGCCAAAGAGGCCCCCGCCAAGGCATCCAACCCCGAGGTGAGGAAACTCGCCGCCGCGATCGAAGCCGCCCAGGCCCCCGAGATCGCCCGGATGAAGGAATGGCTCACCGCCTGGGGACGACCCGCCACGGCACCCGGCGGCATGAACCACGGCGCCGGCATGATGTCCGACGCCGAGACAGCCGCGCTCGACAACGCCCAAGGCGCCGAATTCGACAGGTTGTTCCTGACCCTGATGATCGCCCACCACAACGGCGCGATCGCCATGGCCGAGACCGAACTCGCCCAGGGCACCCACCCCGACGCACGTACCCTCGCCGAGCAGATCAAGACCTCTCAGGCCGCCGAAGTACAACACATGAGGCAACTCCTCGACACCGCCGCGGGCACAGCCTCGCCCGCCCCGAACACCC
>NZ_JBPKBI010000012.1:53461-53720 GCF_051388935.1 Yinghuangia sp. YIM S10712 | reverse complement strand
GGCCGGCTTCGCGCCGGCCGCACCGACCACCGCCGCCCGCACACACGCGCGGCGCACGATGGTCAACCGGACGAAGCCCTGCCCGTCCGAGGACACGGTTTCGACCCATAGGTGCATGAACTCCTCGCTGTCACTGAAGGGTTCGTCGAAGTAGTCCTCTTCGAAGAGCCATTCCACATGCTCCGGCACAGCGGCGGTGCCGTCGCCGTACAGCCGGTTTGCTGTGGCTCGGACGGCGTCGACGAGCGTGTCCACCGTG
>NZ_JBPKBI010000012.1:40820-53326 GCF_051388935.1 Yinghuangia sp. YIM S10712 | reverse complement strand
CGCCGCTGTCCCCGAGCGGCAGCGGCGGCACGGGAGGCGTGGGAGCCTGCGGACGCACGCCGGCCGGGTTGTCGATGTGTCCGGTGCCGTCATGCACAAGGCCCTCTCGTGGGAACCGCCGGATCTCGCTTGGCAGATGCCCGTACCTCCCGCCACTCACGAAGCCGCCGTGCGCACGTGCGACCCGTTCGACGCCGATCGTCACCTGGCACATCACCCAGTGGAGCGCCTCGTGCGTCTCGGCCACGTTCGCGGCAAGGCTTGCCACCCACCACCAGCCTTCCGGGAGGGTGAGCCTGTCGCGGATCGCGTCGTCGCACGGGCCGACCGTGACCAGCAGATGCCCCATCCTTGCGAGGTCCCCTGCCGCGGTGTGCGCTGCGGAATGGCGGCCGGGAAGATACAGGTGGCTCTCGTGCCCCATGGGCGCTGCGGCTGCGGCTGCGGGTTCGGATTCGACAGCGGACGTCATGGCGGGGACGGTATCGCCGGGGTCGGACAGCATCCGAAGGTCCGGTGGCATGGGGAAGTCCCGTGCGGGTGCGCTGTCTACGCGTTGCCGGTGCCGTGTGTCGGTGAGTCGAGCAGTCCGCGTACGACACGGCTGACAATGCGCGTGAACATGCTGTCCGGCGCCTCGTCGTCGGGAGCCTTGCCGGCGGTGAGAGCCGCGGCGAGGTGGGGGTGGCGGCCTTCGGCGACCACATGGGTCAAGTACGCGTGCTGGGCGCGCTGGTCCTGCGGAATCGTCCTTCCCTCCTGCCGTCGGTCGAGTTCGGCCCGCGTGAGCGACGCGACGACGGCGTTCATGACGCCCACGGCCTCCAGTTTGGTCCGCGCGTCGGCCGGGTGATCGGCGAACGCGGCCAGGACGCGGTCGAGGTAGTCGACCGCCCGCGGCCCCAGCGGCGTCCGGGGAGCGGCGACGTCGAGCAGCCAGGGGTGACGCAGATAGGCCCGCCGGCTTTCGTGGGCGAGGTGGAGGACGTCATCGAGCGGGCGTCCGGTGGTCGGGCGGTAGGCGATTTCCCCGGCGACCCGGTCGGCCATGAGCTCGACGAGGTCGTCGCGGGTGGCGACGTAGCGGTACAGCGAAGCCGGGGCCGTGCCCAGCTCGTCGGCGACCGCGCGCATGGTGACGGCCGCGAGCCCGCCGGCGTCCGCGACGGTGATGCCCGCCGCGGCCAGGCGGTCCCGGTCGAACGTGGGGGCCGGGCCGCGACCGGAGCGTTCGGGGCGGAGCCAGACGCTGGTCGGGGTGCTCGGCTCTGGCATCTGACCTCACTCTTTCTGCGAACAACGTTTGCAGTAGTAGTAACCTGTACTGCGAACACTAGTCGCAGTGAGAGGAAACAGTTGCCGTGCCTGACAAATCCGCCACCGACAGCCCGCAGGCCGACCGCCATCCCTACGCGTGGACACCGACCCGACATGCACGCAACGGCGACGTCGACGTCGCGTACGACACCCTGTCGGGCTCATCGGGCGGCGCACCGCTGCTCCTGGTCATGGGCCTCGCGACCGCGCGCTTTTGGTGGCCGGCCGGGTTGTGTGAGGCATTCGCCGACGCCGGCTTCGAGGTCGCCCGGTACGACCAGCGCGACGCGGGCGAGTCGACGCGCATGCCGGACACCTCGACCTCCAACCCCTTCAAGGCCCTGTTCCGGAAACGCGGCGACGCGTACACCTCCGAGGACATGACCGACGACGCGGTCGCCGTTCTGGACGCCCTCGGCTGGCGGCAGGCCCACGTTTTCGGGCACTCGCTCGGCGGCGTGATCGCCCAGCGGCTGGCGCTGCGGCACCCCGACCGGGTTCTGACCGTCACCTCGTCGGCCGCGCTGCCCAGCGATGTCTCCGGGTTGCGGGTCATGCGCTATCTGCGGTTCGGGCTGCTCGCCAAATTGGCTCGTGCCAAGTTCCCCGAGGGCCGTGAGGGGGACATCGAAGCGTCCCTCGCCGTTTGGCGGGGGATCGCCTCACCCGCCTATCCCTTCGACGAAGAGGCCGCCCGCGCCTGGGTCGAGGCGGACGTGGACAGCGGGCCACGCGACAAGAAGGCGCAGAGCCGCCAAATCGGCGCCCAATGGCACGGCCCGCGGCTTGGGGCCCTGGACAAGCCCACCCTGGTCCTCCACGGTGAGGCAGACCCCATCCTCCGCGTCGCCGCGGCGCGGGCCACCGCCGAAGCCGTGCCCGGGGCAAGGCTCCGCACCTTTCCCGGAGTGGGCCACGACCTCCCCGCGCCGCTCTGGGGCGAGATCGCGGCGGAGACGGCGACGTTGGCCGGTCTCCGGAGCGCCTGACCGGCCTCCTTCCGCGACGGTCTGCGGTACGACGCCACCCGCCTCGTGCAGTGTCCGGGCCGCAGGGCACAGCCGCACCTACACAGTTCCGGGCCGCACCGACCACGTTTAGAACGCCTCCCACCACGAGTACCAGGCACCCCACACGTGGGTGAACCTGACGTCCCGATTGGCCATGGGAGGAACGCCGTTCGGGAAGTAGCCGAACCCGCCGCCGGTCGTGAGGAAGCCGTCCGCCCCGTCGAGCGTCAGCAGGACGCCGTCCGGCACCGCCTCGGCTTCGGTGACTCGGTACAGGCCTGCCTGACCCAGCTCCACCGCGCGGCCCTCCGCGGTCGCGACGGCGATCTTCCTCAGCGCGGCCTCGGACAGCGCGAAGCGGGCACGCAGGGACACCTGGAAGTACAACGCCGCGATGAGCACGACCACCAGCACCGGTGCCACGAGCCAGCGGACGCGGGTCCTCGCGGTACGCAGCCGCGCCCGTCCCTCGCGGCGGACCAACCCCGACACCAGCAACGCCAGCCACGCGACCGCCAGCCCGAACCACACCCACAGCGCGACCAACTGAGCGAAGAAATCACCCAGCGGGATGCTCCGCAGCCACAATGTGCCCGCAGCGGTCAGCGCGAGCAACGTCCAGAACACGCGCTTGGGCGGGTCACCCGGCCGACGGTTCCACACCCTGCGCCAAGCCGGCCTGTCCATGACAGCCGAAACCATCGATCCCCCAAAGCAATTGACCACCGGAGGCTACGAGCTCCGCATGCGTCGACGCATCAGTCCCGAGGCGTACACAGCGTGGCACCTGAGACGTACGGCGCGACACAACCGACCGCGCAGCCGGCGCGCGAGGCGGGCCCGTGCTCTTCTCGCGACGGCCCCCACCACCGCGGCGGCCTGACGCTCGCCCGCCAACCGCCGAACGGTGACGACCGCGCGCCGACCAGTACGGCCGCGCAGACGCGCAGACCGAATACGACTCGGCCGCGACGACGCAGCACGAACAGGCGTGAACCGCGAACAGGCGTGACCCGCGAAGCGAGGACGTACGAAGCTCATATGAGACACCAATGTCTCATATGAGCTATCATCGTCTTGTGACCATGGATCGAGAGCGTGTTCTCCGCGACGCCGCCGAGCTTCTGAGCCGCAACGCGAACGCCACCCAGGACGAGATCGCCAGAGCCGCCGGCATCAGCCGGGCGACCCTGCACCGCCACTTCGCGGGCCGCGACGCCCTCGTCCGTGCGCTCGAAGAGCTGGCGATCCGGCAGTTGGAGGAGGCCCTCGACCGGGCCCGCACCGACGAGGGACCCGCCCGCGAGGCGTTGCGCCGCCTGGTCGCCGAGTCCGAGCCGATCGCGGCGTTCATGGCCTTCCTGTTCACCGAGAACCAGCTCTTCGAGAACGGCGCGACCAACGCGGGATGGGAACGCGTCGACGCCCGTATCCACGCCCTCTTCCAGCGCGGCCAGGAAGCCGGGGAATTCCGGATCGACCTGACCCCGGCCTGGCTCACCGAGGCGTTCCACAGCCTCGTCGCCGGCGGGGCGTGGGCCGTCCAGGCCGGCAAAACCGCTGCCCGCGACTACCCCTACATGGTCTCCGAGCTTCTCCTCGGCGGCGTCACCCGCCAGGACCGGCCGCAGGACCGACCGCGCGAGCCGTCGAAGGAAACCCGCACATGACCACCGTGACCTCTGCCGTCCCCGGGCCCGCAGCCGAGGCGTACGAGAAGCGCCCCGGGCGCTGGATCGCGCTCGCCGTCCTGGTGCTCGCCGTGCTCCTCGTGGCCGTCGACGCGACCGTCCTGGCCCTGGCGACCCCTTTCATCAGCGAGGACCTCGCCCCTTCCGGCACCCAGTTGTTGTGGATCGGCGACGTGTACTCGTTCGTCATCGCCGGTCTGCTCGTGTCGATGGGCAGCCTCGGCGACCGCATCGGACGCAAGAAACTGCTGCTCACCGGTGCGGTGGCCTTCGGCCTGGTGTCCGTGCTCAACGCGTACGCGAGCTCCCCGGAGATGATGATCGCCGCCCGCGCGCTCCTCGGCGTCGCCGGCGCCACGCTCATGCCCGCCACCCTCGCACTCATCCGCAACCTGTTCCACGACCCGCGTGAACGCAGCCTCGCCATCGGCATATGGGCGTCCAGCGCGTCCGCCGGCGCCGCCCTCGGCCCTGTCATCGGCGGATTCCTGCTGGAGCACTACTGGTGGGGCTCGGTCTTCCTCGTCAACGTGCCGGTCATGGCCCTGCTGGTGATCGCGGGTGTGCGGCTCCTGCCCGAATCCCGCGATCCGGCACCAGGGCCCTGGGACGTGCCCAGCGTCGCCATGTCCCTCGTCGGCATGGTGTCCGTCGTGTACGCGATCAAGGAGACCGCCGCGCACGGCCCCGGCGCGCCGGCCGCCCTCGCCGCGGTCGCCGGCGTGGCCGCGCTCACCGCGTTCGTCCGCCGTCAGCCGCGCCTCGCGGCTCCGCTCCTCGACGTACGGCTGTTCCGTCGCCGCGAATTCTCCACGGCCGTGGCCGCCGACCTCCTCGCGGTGCTCGGTCTGTCCGGTCTGCTGTTCTTCCTCTCGCAGTTCCTCCAACTCGTGCAGGGCCGCAGCCCGTTGCAGGCCGGCGTGGCGGAACTGCCCGCTGCCGTCGGCGCGGTCGCCGCCAGCCTCGTCGCGGGCGCGGCCGCACGCCGGTTCTCCGTGCGGATCGTCGTGGGAGGCGGCCTCGGGATCGTCGGCGCCGCACTCGGTGGGCTCACCGCTCTGGCACCCGGCAGCGGCTATCTGCTCGTCGGCGGCTGCCTGCTTCTCGTCGGACTCGGCGCCGGCTTCGCGTTCGCAGTCACCGCCGACGTGATTCTCTCCAGCGTGCCCAAGGAACGCGCGGGGGCCGCGTCCGCAGTGTCGGAGACCGCATACGAGCTCGGCGCCGCGCTCGGCATCGCCGTGCTCGGCTCGATCGTCACCGGCGTCTACCGTCGGTTCCCCATCCCCGACGGCGTCCCGGCCGACGCCGCGTCGAGCGCGCACGAATCCCTCGGCGCCGCCGCCCGGACCGCCGCCGGCCTGCCCGGCCAGGAAGCGGCCCGGATGCTCACCGCCGCGCAGGACGCCTTCGTGGACGGCCTGCGCATCGCGTCCGCGGCAGGCGCCGCCGTCCTGCTCACCGCCGCCGTCCTGGCCTGGTTCCTCCTCAAGGACCACGAACTCGGGGACGACACCGCGCACTGACCAGCCGGCCGCCGGTCCGATCTCCCCGGCGACGTTCGGATCTGCGGCGGCCCATGTGCGAACGGCTGCGGTGTCCGAATCGCGCGGGCCCGAGGGGCGGTTGCGCATGTCCGGCGCGTCGGCGGGCAGCCGTGGTTGCACGTTGACTCGTCAAATCCCTTGGAGGACAGGTGCGTTCTCGGCATGTACCCGTCACCGTCTGCGCCGCGGTCGCTGCCGTGGTTTCCGTGGCCGCGTGCGGTGAGGACTCGGACGACAACACGGACGCCAAGCCCAAAGAGCTTGCGGAGGAAGCGAATGACATCACCCGGGAGCAGCGGACGGTGATGGTCTCGGGGCAGGGCACCGACGCGCAGGGCACACCGCAGCAGATGACGGCGTGCATGGCGATCTCCCCTGACGGCAACACGAGTTCCCTGCGGGCCACCATGACCGTGGACGGGCTGGACGCCGAAGTCGTCGAGACGGGAGGCAAGTCGTACCTCAAGGCCCCCGCGGAGTTCTGGGCACGTCAGGCCGGGCGGACCGATCCGGCGTCGATCACCGCGCTCGCGAGCGTCGTCGACGGGAAGTTCGTGGTGAGCGAGAGCGACGGCGGGCAGGAAAGCGTCGGCTTCTTCGACGGCAACCACGACGCCCTCGTCAAGGGACCGAGCACGGACTTCAACGGCACGAAGGCGATACCCCTGTCCTGGACCGACGCTGACGGTGTGCGCAACACCGTGTTCGTCGCCGCGAAGGGTGAACCCGCCGTTGTGGGGCAGGTCGAGGAGAAGGGCCAGGAGCGAATCGAGACGACGGTGACGGGTGCAGGCGGGCCCTGTGACACCACTGCTCCGCCGCAGGAGCAGGTCATCACACAACGCCAGGTGCAGGAATCGCTTCGGGCTCACACCTGACGCATCGTCGGAGCCGCGCCCGGCACTGTGGCTTGCCAGGGACGAACCACCCGGCACCCCAACCTCATTGCCGCGACAGTCCGGCGGTGAAGTCTGCCTCCACACGCGAGCCACGACGCCTTGCGGCACCACGACAACGGGACGAGGTCACAGCCCGCAGAGCTGTGACCTCGTCCGACCAACCGCGGACGCCGCGGCATGGCATGATCCGCCGACGCTTACGCCTGTTTCGGGGCTGCCTGCTGTACCACCTCGAAGGACCACAAGGTCGAGCCGGAGGCCGCGGGCTTCGGAGCCTCGCCGCCGTGGGGGTGGTCGGCCGGCGAACCGCCCGCCTGACGCCCGGTGTGGGCGGCCTGCATCGGGCCCTTCAACCAGTTCTCGAAGTCCTCCTCGCTGCGCCAGCGCGTGTAGACGAGGTACTTGTCGGTCCCGTCCACCGGACGCAGCAGCTCGAACCACTCGAAGCCGTCCGACGACTCCACGGCCCCGGCCCGTGCGGCGAAGCGCTTCTCCAGCGTTTCCCGGGTCTCGGCGGGCACTTCGAGGACATTGATCTTCACGATGCTCATGCCCCCATCTTGCATCACGCCCCCCGGCCACCGGTGACGGGCGGAACGCGGGCAACGGCGTCGACGCCGAAGGCGGGTCCCCACCTCGTCGGCCGTCGTGGTGCCGGGGGAGTGTCGGGGGCGGACGCATCGCCGTCAGGTGCGCACATCGATCACGCCCACCGGCTTCACGGCCACCGGCGCCGCCTCGGTGGTCACGTCCGCGAGGGTGTGCCCACCATGGCACCAGGTCTTCCCATGCCGCCAGGCCAAGCGAAGCGAACGCCGCTGCGGCTTCCTCACGCGCCTGAGGCGTCGTCGCCCCGGTCGGATGCCGGCCAAACGTACGGCAGATCCGGTGGCACGCCGGAGAAGAGCGCCGCGTACGTCTTCGGCTCCTTGCGGACCAGTGCCGACTGGTGGCTGCGGTGGAACGCGTCGTCGCCGAGCCACGGAGGCAGTTCCCGCGCGTTCGCCAGCGCCGACTGGCGTCGAACGGAGGCACCGGGCCGGAACGCGAGGAGATCCGCGACCATCGTGGTCGCGCAGCTGTCCTGATGGCCTTGTTCTCGCCACACTTTGCACACTTCCAGGCCGTACCGGACCAACGCCTCCTCGTACCCCGCCCACATCCGCACCGCCGGATGGTGGCGCCACCCGTAGCCGGGCACGACAAGGCCGCGCAGCACCTGCAACGCCTCCACCCGCTGCTTGCCGAGACGACGGCGGTCCAGGACCAGGGCCGTGGCCCGGAAATCCGCATAGGGCAGGAACGTCTGCACCGCGTCGCCTCCACCCGTCAGGGGCGCTCCACGAGGAGCGAGTGGCCGATCGGCTCGGCCGGGCCGCCCCGCACCGCCGGTCGGTGGCGGGGAGCGCCGCCGAGGACGGGAACGAGACCGGCCACCGCTATGCCCGGCCCGGCGCGGCATCACTCCTGGTCCGGAGCCTCCCCGCCCGGCAGGTTCCCGACGGCCCGGCGCAGTGCGTCTGTCCGGGTGACGCAGCCGCAGGCCACGAGGGACACACAGGAACAAAGTCGGGCAGACGTTATCCGTGCTGCGATGGTGAATGCGGTCCGAGCCGCCCAACGAACGGAGCACACGTGAGCGGGCTGTCACCAGGCTTCAAACGCTTCCACCGCAGCGACGATCCGCGGTTGCCACCAGGGCAGTTCGAGGCGGACGGCTTCCCCGTACTGTCGGCCGGCCCCACACCGGCCGTCCCCTTGGACACGTGGACGTTCACGGTCACCGACACCAACGGCGGCCAACGGCGTTGGACCTGGGCGGAGTTCCAGGCCCTCCCGCAGGAGAAGCCGACCGTGGACATCCATTGTGTGACCCGCTGGTCGAAGTTCGGTACGACCTGGCGCGGCGTCTCGGTCGACACCCTGCTGGCCGGACTCGACACGAGTGCGACCCATGCCATGGTCGAGTCGTACGGCGGATACACGGCCAACGTGCCTCTCGCGGACATCTCGAACGGGCGGGCCTGGATCGTCCACGAGTACGACGGACAACCGCTGCCGCCCGAACACGGCGGCCCCGCACGCATGTTGATCCCGCACCTGTACTTCTGGAAGTCGGCGAAATGGGTCCGCGGGATCCGGCTGATGGAACGAGACGAGCAGGGATTCTGGGAGTCACTGGGCTACCACGACTACGGTGACCCGTGGCGCGAGCAGCGCTACTGGGGGGATTGAGATGCCGGGGCCCTGGCGTCGCGCGCGGCTGGTGGAGCGAGTGCCGGAGACGGAGACGGCCCGCACTCTGGTGTTCTCCGTCCCGGCGTGGCCGGGCCACCTGGCGGGCCAGCACATCGACGTGCGTCTCACCGCGGAGGACGGCTACCAGGCGGTCCGCAGCTATTCGCTGAGTGCGCCTCCCGGCGACGGACTGCGCATCGCGGTGCAGCCGGTGCCGGACGGGGAGGTGTCGCCGTATCTCGCGGATGACCTGCCGGTCGGCGCGGAGGTGCAGATCCGCGGTCCGCTGGGCGGGTGGTTCGTATGGCATCCGGAACGGCGCGACCCGGTGCTGCTGGTCGCCGGAGGGTCTGGCGTGGCTCCGCTGGCGGCGATGCTGCGGGTCCGCGAACAGGCGGCCGACCCACCGCCGTTCCGGCTGGCGTATTCGCTGCGGGACCGCTCCCAGCGGTGGTTCGGTGCCGACTTGGATCGTTTCGCCGACGCCGACGGGGTGGACGTCTCGTACGTGTACACGCGCGTCTCCCCGGAGGACCACCCCCGTCCGGTCGGCCGCATGACGGCGGCTGACCTCGACACCCCCGGTTGGCGGCCCGACGACCGCCCGCTGTGCTTCGTGTGCGGTCCGACCGTGTTCGTGGAGCACGCCGCAGGGCTGCTGGTCGGTATCGGGCACGACGCCGCGCGCATCCGCACCGAGCGCTTCGGCTGACCGGCGTCGCCGCGGGCCCTTCCGATGGGTGAAGCCCCGGACGGATCGGGTGGCCCGCACGGCAGCCGTGCGGGCCACCCGGGCACCGCGGTTGTTCAGACGCCATCGGCCACGCGGAACCTCAGCGCGCCGCCGTTGCCGAAGTCCAGCCACAAAGTGCCGCCGTGGCGGGCCACGCGCAGAGCCACCTGCTCGCATCCGGGGCAGCGCGCGACCGCGGCCGGGCCGGAGTCGTAGACACGAAGGGCAGCCACGGTCGCTTCCCTTCCGCAACCAGGGCAGCGCCGGCGCGCGGTTGTCACGTCGAGGGCGAAGATCTCGGACAGCGGGCCCGCGAGGGCGTTGCCGTCGTGGAAACCGGGATTGGTCACGCTGATCCTCCGGGGTACGAGGCGGTCCGGCCCGGATGGCCCGTCCGGCCGTCCACATTTGCAGACCCCGGCACCGCCGCCCGGCATCCGGGCATCGTGTCGCCGTCCCCACGAGCCACACGCCACAGCACGTCAGCGTCGGACTCAAGGACCCAGCGGTGGCCGACAGCGGCCGGCTGTGATCCCGCCCGGTTCCCTCGGAGCCTGGTGGCCGGTCGCGCCGGTACGGCAGCATGGGAGGGGCGTGACCCCAACAACTTGATGACGGAGGTTCCGTGACCGACTCGCTGATCGACTCGATCGGCCGGGAACGTGCCCATGCGCTGATGCGGCAGGCTGTGCAGGACGCGATCGCGGAACTGCACGCGGCGGGGCTGCCGGCCATCGGTGCCGAGAACGGCCGTGTCTGCAAGTTCTACCCCGACGGCACCAAGGTGTACGTCGACGAGGAGGAGGCAGCCGGTCAGCCCCACGGCCGCTCACCCGCACCAAGCGGGGAGTGACCGCCGCTCCAACCCCACACCGCAGCGCGCCCGTTCGCACGGCCGCCCTGCGCCCGCGCCGCCTTGGCCCGCTCTGCCGACACGGGAGACGTACCTGGGGCACCGAGACGCGACCGTCACACGCCGTCCGCCCCATCGCCCGGCCCGCTCGGCGGCTTCGTCACTCCGACCCGTACCGCCCGGCTCGGCTTCACCGTCGGCACCTCAGCCGAGCAGGTCCCCGCCCACGTCCGACTGCCGGTCGGGTACGAGGGCGGTGGCCTGCGCGATGAGCAGAGCGACGTCGTCGTGTTCATCGGGGTGGCGCAGGGAGTCGAGGAGCCACTGGCAGGTGTCCTCCAGAGACAAGTTGGATCTGTCCAGGGCACGCAACAGGGCGTCCAGGCGTTCGTCGATGGGATGGCGACGGGTCTCGACGAGGCCGTCGGTGTACAGGACGAGCCGGTCGCCGGGGTGCAGGTCGAAAGCGGAGGTGTGGAAGGAGACGCCGCCGACGCCGAGAGGCGCGCCGGTGGGCAGGTCGAGCAGTTCGGGCTTGCGTCCGGCTGCCGCGAGGACGGGTGGGAGGTGTCCGGCGTTCGCGAGCAGGCACCGGTGGTCGCGGGGGTCGTAGACCGCATAGACGCAGGTCGCGATGTAGTGTTCCAACCCCTCGGCGATCTTGTCGAGGTGCCGCAGGACCTCGTCCGGGGCCAGGTCGAGGTCGGCGTACGCACATGTCGCGGTCCGCAGCCGCCCCATGGTGGCGGCGGCGTCGATGCCGTTGCCCATGACGTCCCCGACCACCAAGGCGGTCCTCTCGCCGGCCAGGGGGATGACGTCGTACCAGTCGCCGCCGACCTCGCTGCTCGCCTGGGCAGGCTGGTAGCGGGACGCGACTTCCAGGCCCACCGGCCGGGACGGATGGCCCGGCAGGAGACTGCGCTGAAGCGTCTCGGCGGCGTTGCGGACGCTCTGGTGCCAGCGGGCGTTGTCGATGGCGACGGCGGCGCGTGCGGCCAACTCCCCGGCCAACAGCACATCGTCCTCGTCGAACGGGAGCGGATTGCGGGCGCGCAGCAGGTCGAACGCGCCGAGGACCTCGTTGCGCGCGATCAGCGGCACCGCCAGGTAGGAGTGCACGCCGGCCCTGGCGAACGCCGCCGCGCTGTCGGCGTCGCGGGCTATCCGCTGCAAATCTTTGCTCCCGGTGTGGGCGACGACCACGGGCTGCCCGGTGTGCACGCATTGGGTGATCAGGCGGTCGGCGCCGTAGGCGGCGAGGTCTCCGGCTTTCACCGCGGCGGTCGCCGGAGTCGGGTACGCGGACGCCACGGCGAGGGCGCGGAACAGTTCCGGGCCCGGTTCGTGAGCGCCGGCAGGGCTGCGGCGGAAGGCCAAGATGGCGTCCAGGATGTCGACCGCGGTCACGTCGGCCAGGTCGGGGACGGCGACCTCGGCCAGTTCCTGTGCAGTCTGGACCACCTCCAGGCTGGTACCGACGCGGGCGGAGGCGTCGGCGATCATGGCCAGACGGCGCCGCGCCCGGTCCGCCTCGGTCGTCGCCCGATGGCGCTCGCTGACGTCGATCACCGTGGTGGCCACCCCCATCGTCCGCCCGCCCGCGCCTTCGAGCCGGTAGTACGACACCGACCAGGCGTGATCGTGATCCGGGTCGGCCGGGGTGCGGCCGACCACGTACTGGTCGATCAGCGGGACGCCGGTCAGCAGCACCTGGCGCAGCGCGGACTCGATGGTGCCGACGTCGAGGAACGGCAGGATCTCGCGAGGGTGCCGACCGATGTGGTCGGCGACCGGAATGCCGTTCATGCGCTCCATGGCAGGATTGACCATCAGGTAGCGCAGGTCGGTGTCCTGTAGGGCGAGTCCGATGGCGGCCTGCGACACCAGGCGCTCCGACAGGGCCATATCGGTCTCCACCCGCCGCAGCGTCGTCTGATTCGCGGCGATGCCCAGGGCATAGACGTCACCGACGTCGTTCAGCAGCCGCATGCTGCGGAACTCCACCAGCCGCGTGCCGCCGTCCTTGTGCCGGATGGGGAACGCGCCGGCCCAGCTCGCCCCGGTGGTCATCACCTCGGCGAACAGCTTGACCGCCAGCTCCCGGTGCTCCTCGTGCACCATGATGTGCGACGCCAGCCGACCCACGGCCTCCTGGGCCGTGTAGCCGAACAGTTCCTCGGCCTGCGGGCTCCAGAACACGATCTTCCCGCGGTCG
>NZ_JBPKBI010000012.1:0-40674 GCF_051388935.1 Yinghuangia sp. YIM S10712 | reverse complement strand
CGGTGCCGGCACCGCCGACTGGTCGCGCTCGTCCCCCGGGGGCGGCGCGTCTGCAGCCATTCCGGAAGCCTCCCTCCTCAGCACACCGATCGGGGGCACGCCGGCTCGACGTCTCCTTTCCATGCCTCCTCTTTCCATGCTGCCCCTCGAACCGGCAACGCACGATCGGGCCGAGTCCTGGCGGTGCACAACGCCGAAACAACGAAGAGCTGCCCCGCACTCCGCGTCACAGGACGACTCCGGACAGGGACGGCACGGCGACTGCCGACTCGGACGCACGCGAGACCCGGTCGGACGGCCGGCACGGCCGCCGGACGACCGTCATCCGGCGTCACCAGTCGTCGGCGGACTCGACTGAGTGCGAGGTCAGCACCCCACCTCGCGCACGTAGCGGCTCATGCGGCGCGGCGAGTACCAGTGGACCGAAATCGCATGCTCGGTCGTGGTGTCGCGTACGTGGATGTGGCGGTCAGGGAGGCTCCGAGCGCTGTGAGTCGACAGCCGCACGCGAACTTCCGTACCGGGAAAGAAAGTTGCGAACATGCCGCCCGCCCGTCGACACACGGGCCGTCGGTACGCCGGGCCGGACCAACGCAACTGGTCCGACCCGGCGTACGTCGACGTCCCGGGAACCGGCGGTTCTACGCGGAAGCCACCACCTGACCGGTGGTGACCTGAGGCGGGTCGGGGAACAGCGACGCCAGGTTCTCTCGCACGAACTCCGCTGCCTTCGAGGTCGATTCCTCGGCGCCGGACCGGTCCTCGAAGACGCTGGTCGAGACCATCACCCCGTTTCCGGCATCGACCCAGTAGTAGGCCACGAAACCAGGCACCTGACGCACGAGGGGCACGAACCCCTCGGTCACGGCGCGGGCCACCTCGGCCGGATCGGCGACGTTCTCGTAGCGTCGGACTGTTGCGTAGATGGCTGTTCTCCTTGCATGTCCGGGTTGTGATTGCCCAGACGCCGTACCCAGGGAGCGGATACGCCGTCATCAGGGCGCCCGACATTCACCGGAAAGGCCGCGCCGCAGGTCCCGGAGTCGAACGCTGCTCCGGCCCGGCCGACCGAGACAAAACGCGATCCGGGGCTCAGGCCGGGGTCAGTCCCGGGACACCGGCGATCGCCGCCCACGACGCGGTGGTGCGTACCGGCGACTCGCGTGCCGTGATGCCGTCGACGGTGCGCACGTCGGTGAGCCAGCGCTCGCGGTCGACGGTCACGCGCAAGTAGCCGCGACGGGAGCCGTCGAAGTACCGCACATGGGGATTCAGCGTCGGATTGGCCGCCTTGAGAGGCCCGTCGAACGCGGCCGGGAAGTCCGAGCTGACGCTGGTCGCGGTGAACTCGACAGCGACCGGGGCACTCGCCAAATCGTCGCGGTCCACGCGCAGGTCGCTGCACCACGTGGAGTGGATGTCCCCGGCGAGCACCACCGGGTTGGCCGCACGGGTGTCACGCAGCAGGCGCAGCAGGCGGACGCGGGCCGGATCGTAGCCGTCCCACTGGTCGAGGTTGGCGATCGGCGGGAACGGGTTCGCCGGGTCAAGGAAGTTCGGGAAACGGATCTGACTGACCATCACCTGCTGCGCCAGGACGTTCCAGCGGGCCCGCGACGAGCGAAGGCCGTCGGCGAGCCACCGCTCCTGCGCGGCGCCGACGAGTGTGCCCGAGCCGTTGTCCAGGCCGTCGGCGACGGGCCCGAAGTCACCGGAGTGGCCGCCGGGTTGGTCGGTGCGGTACTGACGGGTGTCGAGCACGTTCAGGCGTACCAGGTCGCCGAACTCGAAGCGCCGGTAAAGCCGGTAGTCCGTCGACCCGGGAACCACCGCCCTGCGCAACGGCATGTGCTCGTAATAGGCCTGGTACGCCGCTGCCTGCTGCCGCGCGAATCGCGCCGGGTCCTGGAACCGGTCGCCGGTGTCGTCGATCTCGTCGACGAGGCCCGCGTAGTTGTTCTCCGTCTCGTGGTCGTCCCACGTGACGATCCACGGGAACGCGGCGTGGGCGCGTTGCAGCGCGGGATCGGTCTTGTACTGGGCGTGGCGTGCCCGGTAGTCGCCGAGGGTGACGAGCTGGTCCAGGCCCACGGTCTGCGGCGCGGTGTGCAGGCGGTCGGGGTACGCACTGCTCGGATCGTATTCGTAGATGTAGTCGCCGAGATGCACCACGACGTCCAGGTCCTCGGCAGCCAGACCGAGGTAGGCGGGCCAGTAACCGTTCTGCCAGTCCTGGCAGTTCACGACGCCGACGCGGAACCGGTTCGGCCGCGAGTACGCCTCGGGCGCGGTACGCGTACGGCCGGTCGGGCTCACGTGGCCACCGGCGCGGAAGCGGTACCAGTAGACGCGGCCGGGCCGCAGCCCTCGTACGTCCACGTGCACGGAGTGGGCCAGTTCGGGGCGCGCGGCGGCGGTGCCGCGGCGTACCACCGCCGAAAAACGCTCGTCGGCGGACACCTCCCACTCGACGGGCACGGTCCGGCGGCCCATCGCCGCAGCGTCGAACGGGTCGGCGACCAGCCGTGTCCACAGCACCACCGCGTCGGGAAGCGGATCTCCGCTGGCGACGCCGAGGAGGAACGGGTCGCGGCGCACCGGCTCGGCGTGCGCGGTGCGCGTGCCCGCCAGCCCCAGCCCGACCCCGAGCGCGGCACCGGCCGCCACGGTGGCGCGACGGCTCACGGGCCGGGAGGGAGAAGACGACGGGGAAGGTTCGATCGCAGATGGCACTGACGCCTCCTGGGGCCGCCGCGGGTGCGGAAGGTGAATGACGACGCACGCTGATCCCCGAATCGAAGCACGCCGTGATGACCCACCCGTGAATGGCAGGCGGCCCGCACGTGACCGGCGCGGCGCCGAACTCCCGCCGCCTGACCACCGCTTCCCTGATGCGTGGCGGACGGACGCGTCACGCGACGGACGAACCGCCTCCGCCGTCGCCGCCACGAAACCTCGCGCCCAGGCGTCGGGGAAGTACGCCCGCGTCGGGCGTGGGCCACGACGTTTCAGCGGTCGAAGTGGATGCGCACCGTGGTGCCGTCGTCACCGGTGTGCACCCGCACGAGATCGGCGACGTTGTGGACCAGCAGCAGGCCCCGACCGCCGATCTGCCCGGCCTCCGGGGGCCTGCGGCCGGCGAGCGGGTCGGCCAGCCGACCCCGGTCCCGGACCTCGCACCGGAACTGTCCGGCTTCTGCCCAGACCGCCAGCGTTCCGCTGCCCCCGCCGTGCATCACGCTGTTCGTCGTCAGTTCCGCCACGGCCAGCTCCACGTCCAGCAGGCGCTGCCCCACCAGGCCGAGTTGTCGGGCCTGGCCGACCGCGAAACGGCGCGCCGCGGAATGCTTCGGGGCGGCGAAAGCGAACTCCGCCGCCGTCGGCGCGGGGGACAGGGGCTCATTGAAGCGGGCCACGGCCGCCCGCCAGTCGTACGCGTCGCTGTCCTGCTCCCGCCCGCGGCTGATGACCGTGGGATGGGTGAGCCGGGCATCGGCCAGGATGTCCGCGTCCAAGCGGGCCTCGTCGTACGGGCACAAGATGGTCGCCGCCCGGTTCTCGAAGGCCGGGTTGATCAACGCCTCGTGCTGGGCGCACGCGGGATACTCCATCGCGCTGCGGTCCGCCCAGATCGGCTCGCCGATGATCCGCACCCGCCGCCGCGGATGGGAGTCGGCGAACTTGCGGAGCACCTGGGAGATGATGCGCCCGGGGTTGCGTCCGGCCTCGGCCATGTCCAGGAAGGACACCGCGTCGGCATCCGCGCCCAGGCCGGCCCTGATCAGGTCGAGATTCCGGCCCGGCACCGCCACGGCCACCGGTTCGTCCGAGGCCAGGCCCTCACGCACGAACGACACCGTCTGCGCGGTGTACTCCTCCTCGGTGCGATAAAACAGCGCTGGATGAACGAACGCCTCATCGATGCCCGGCCGCCTCGTCACGGTGCCACCTCGATCCGGCGCATCTCCGGCCAGAACATGTCCAGCACGCGCGGTAGTTGCGGCGGAGGGTGCTCCACCACGACCCGGCCGCCCGGCAGGGTCAAGGCCGTGACCGCAAGCGCCGCCACACCCGCAACATCGACGAAGCCGACGCCTGACAAGTCGATGAAGGACACATCCTCGTGCTGCCCGGCCATCGTCCGCAGAGCCTGCTGCCAGGCCGTGCGGGTGGCCGCGTTGATCTCGCCGCTCGCGCGGATTCCACGACGATCGGACAACAGGGTCACCTCCAGCACGGCCGATCCGTATATCGGCCCGGACCCTTCCCGGCCGTGCGGCAGATCCACATCTTCTCCTCGCGGGGTTCGTCGACAGCCTGCTCGCCGACCCACCCGCGGCGCCGGACCGCGCCCGCTCATTGCCAACCGGGGAAGCCTATCGCCGCTGTCCCCAGGCGACCGCACGGCCCCCGCCCGAGGCGACCGGGGTCCTCGCGACAGCGCAAACGAAAACCTAATGGATGGTTGGGTCTGTGATGGTCCGCGTGAGCAGAGTCGGACGTCACGCGGGCCTCGGGTCCGCTCCGGCCGGAATCGGCCGCCGCGCGTCCCCCGGCGGATCCACCTGATGAACGGCTCCTTGTGGTCGGCGTTCCGGCAGTGCCGCGACCAGCCGGTGCAGCGCTTCCTCGTTCCCCGTCACGCGGAGCTGTCCCGACGAGACCGCGCCGGCCACGGTCGACCGGTGGGCGAAAACGTCCTGAAGGGCGACTTGGGTGGCGGTGACCGACGTGTCGGCGGGTGTCGACACGTCACCGCGGGTCACGGACGTCAGTCGGCCGTCGGTGACGTCGATGCGGTAGACGTCGCGCTCCAGTTCGATGCGGTAGGTCGCGGTCCAGGGTGAGTCCGGCTGCGGAACGAAATAGGCGCGCATGCCCAACAGAACGGTGTCCGCCGTCAGTTCGCCATCGAGCGGCACGACCGGCGACCGCATCCCCCAAACGCGGAGGGCCGCGAAGACCGGCTCCAACTCCGCGCCCCACGAAGTCAGTTCATAGACCTTGGCGGATGCCGGCCGTGGCAGGTCGCGCTTCTGCACGACGCCGACGGATTCGAGGTCCTTCAAGCGCTGCGCGAGCACGCTGGGGCCGATCGCCGGCAGGGCGGCCTGCAGGTCGCTGTAGCGGCGTGCGCCGAGCCGTAGTTCGCGGACGACCAGGAGCGCCCACCGATCGCCGATCATGTCGAGGGCGTGCGCGATGGGGCAAGCCTGACCGTACGTGCGCCGTCTCGACTTCGCTGAATCCGCCGCCTTCGTCATCGCCCACCTCGCATCGTCCGATCCTTGCTTTGAAAATAGTAGCAGTTACTTCGGTTTCAGTAGTAGATTGAGGGCCTCGACGACCCAGGAGGCTTCCATGACCCCCGTCCGCATCAGCCCCGAGACGACTGTCCGCGCCAACGGCATCCGGCTCGCCGCGCAGGCGTTCGGCGAACCAGACGCTCCGGCCGTACTGCTGATCGGGGGCGCCGAAGCGTCGATGGACTGGTGGGACGACGAGTTCACGGCGCGCCTCGCCGACGCGGGGAGGTACGTGCTCCGGTTCGACACACGCGACACCGGCCGCTCGACCACGTTCCCGGCCGGTGAACCGACGTACTCGCAGGACGACTTGGTGGCCGACGCGGTCGGGTTGCTCGACGCTTTCGGCATCCGGGCGGCGCACATTGTCGGGATCTCGATGGGCGGCGGCCTGGCACAGCGGATCGCCCTCACCCACGCCGAGCGTGTGCTCACCCTGACCCTGATGTCGACCACCCTCGGCGGGCCCGGCGGGCCGGAAAGCCCGGAGCTGCCGCCGATGAGCGACGCGTTGGCCAAGGCCTTCGCAGAGCCCGGACCCGGCCCTGACTGGTCGGACCGGGATTCGGTGATCGCCTACTTCCTGGCGGCCGAACGCCTTTTCGCCGGCACGATCCCGGTGGACGAGGATCAGGTGCGCGCCGTCGCAGGCCGAGCCTTCGACCGAAGCACGGACCCGGCCGCAGCCGCGAACCACTGGTTGATCGACAGCGGCGAGCCGATCCGCGCGACGCCGGGCGACATCGGCGCTCCCACGCTCGTGCTGCACGGCACCGCGGACCCGCTTTTGCCGTACGGGCACGCCGAGGCCCTGGCCCGCGTGATCCCCGGCGCCACCCTCGTGCCCCTGCCGGGTATGGGACACCAGATGCCGCCACGCTCGCTCTGGGACACGGTCGTCCGGGCGATCGCGCGGCACACCGCGGCACACGCGACAGACTGAGCAGGGGCTGCGGCAGCGGGACGGCAGTCGAGGCGACCCTCGACCAAGCGCGCCGGACGCGGCCGCGAGCGTGGGTGACGTTCAAGTCGCGAAGCAAGTTCGCCGCACGATGTCGAGAACGGCGTGACGGCTTCGTCCCAGGGGTGGAAGCGACAACTGTCGGCCGCACCGCACTCAGGAGGCCCACCATGACGAAGTCAGCGAGATTCTCGAACACCCGCTGAGCCAGGCGATGCTGGCGCGTGACCTCTGCCGCCTGGCCTACGTCGCCAAGGACGGGACACCGCGGAACATCCCGATCGCCTTCGCCTGGAACGGCAAGGAGGTCGTGATGTGCACGTCGAAAAACGCCCCGAAGCTGGCCTCGCTCCGTCGAAACCCGGCCGTCGCCATCACGATCGACACCGAGGTGCACCCGCCGAAAATCCTGCTCGTCCGCGGCACCGTGGAACTCGACGAGGTCGACGGCATTCCCGACGAATACCTTGAGATGAACGGCTCCTACGCGATGACAGCCGAGCAACGGGTCGAGTGGGAGGCCGGGGTCCGCTCGCTCTACGACGGCATGGTCCGCATCGTGATGACGCCGACGTGGGCCAAACTGATCGACTTCGAGACGACTTTGCCCAGCGCGGTCGAGGAACTCGTCCGGCAGCGCGCAGAACGCCGGCAGCAGAGCGGCAACGGAGTGCGGTCCGACGAGCCGGGGGCGTCGGCATCATGACCGTCAGGCCCACGGCGCCGACTGCAGAACAGCCTGACGACTTCGCCCGGCTCCCCGAAGCGGCAGCCGAGCCGGTTCGCCGAGCATCAGCTCCGGGCCCGCCCCCGGTCGGCGTGCGTACGACGCCGGCTCCGTCTGTTCTGCCGGCTGTGAAACGCACGGCCGGGCGGTGCAGAGGGCACACCACCCGGCCGGGTCTCTCTGTTCCGTTGTCAGGTCCCGTTCGCGGGTGTACGTGCGCCCGTCCAGGGTGGTGGTGAAGGTGCCGATGGCGTTGAACGCGGTTCCGAAGAGAATCGGTCGGCGGGAAGCCGAACTTCGGGGGAGTGGGTGACGGTGGCGCCGGGATGACCGACGCCGGATCACGAGTCTCGGCCGGGGCATCTCCGATGCGGCCCGGGACCTGCCCCCGTTCTCGGAAGCGTCGGGCTCGACGCCCGTCGGCGAACGCCTGGACGTCGATGCGTCCGCTGTTCTCACGAAGGACACCGACGGCTTCGTCGCCGGACCGCGTGTCCGGAAGTCCGAATCACGCGGTCCGGCGGCCGAGTTGGTCCTCGTCAGCCAACGAATCGGGCCGGAGACCTTGTCACACGGGTTCGAGGAGGATCAGGTAGATCGCGTTCGGCTCAAGATCGATCGTCTCGGTGTACGTCTTGCCGGGATCGACGATCTTCTCGTCGACCTGCTGGAGATCGGCCTTCGCCGGGTCGGCGAAGTAGTTGCTCGTCGTTTGGTCGATCCGGAACATGCGCTGACGGACCGGCCCGTGCCGCAGGTTCGGCGGCAGGTTGGACATGTCGATCGTGGCCTGGTAGCGGCGTTCGTTGACATGCTGGTAGTTCCAGACCATGAGCGACGCGCCGGTCCTGTCCTTCGCCGCGACGGCATACACGCCCTGGCCCGCCTCAAGGCTGTCCGAGACGGCTTCCACCTTGGTGGTCTTCATCTTGGACTGCATCAGCAGCATGTTTCCGTAGGGCGTGAACGTGTCGACCACAGGTCCGTCGGGAGTCCGGGTGACCAACTGGTCCTTGCGCCCGTTGCTCCCGTGGCGGAGCACCCAGTGGAAGGGGTACGTGTTGGGCTGGTTCGACCACCAGTAGTGGAGTGCAGCCATTCCGGCGGCCTGCCGGACGTAGTCGGTTGTGCCGGGATCCGGATCGTCGTACGCCGGGCCGGGATACAGGCCCGTCTCCGTGATGAACGCCGGGATGCGCGTGCTGATGCAGCGTTCATGCAGCCATGCGTCGACCTGGGCCCGCTGCGTGCCCACCTCGCTCGGATCCTCCTTGAAGAAGTGGAAGCGGGTGTAATCGTCGTTGAAGTCGCCGTATCCGTGCCAGGAGATGAAATCGAGGCGCTTTCGCGGGTTCGGGTCGGCCGCGTAGTCGTCCAGGAAAGCCTTGAACCACCGTTCCTTGAAGTAGGCGAACGCGGGGCCGCCGACCTTGAGCGGAACCTCGGGCCGCAGTTCTGCGTTGAGTTCGTTGACGGCCTCGTAGAACGGTACGTAGTACGCGTAGAGATCCTCGGGCTGCAGCGCCGGCTCGTGTCCCGCGCGGACGTCCTCCCCGTGGAGAGCCCAGTCGGGCTCGTTGAACGCCTCGACATACTCGATCTTCGGGTGGCGCTGCTTCAGCCCCCCGATGGCCAGCTTGACCAACCGCTTGATCTCGGACGGGTCCTTGCCCTCCCGTATCAGCCAGGCCGGGTTCCCCGGACCGTCGTAGGGGGCACCCGTCATCACGATCATCAGCGATTCGGCGAGGTCGTCGGCTTCGCTCAGGTACGGGTCCATGCGCTGGAACTCGCACGTGCCCGCCACCGAGTCGCAGATGTCTCCGCGGAGCCACACGCGCTGCACGTCGCTGCGAAGGCCCTGCTCGTTGAGGAAGTCGACGTCGGCACGCCGTTGCTCGGGAAAATGATTGATGTGGTGGAAGTTGTTGAACCGTTCGGTGTGCAGCAGCGCACCTTGGCGGTCACCGAAGTCAACGGACACGGTGGCCGGTTCGAAGGGCTCCGAGTCGGCTGTCGCCGGCTGGATCACAGCCACGAGGACGAGCATTGCGACCAGCACGGAGACTGGCGCGAGACGTCTGCGCAGGAACCTGAGGAGCATAGGTCGTTCACCTCACGTTGTAGGTGGCCCGAATGAAGACAGTCCGACAACGGTCGCCTGGCGGAATAAAGATTTCAGGCTCGTTCTCCACCGCAAATCGCTCCTCGCCGCGCACGACGAATCAGCCCAACCCATTTCACCTGGAATACGGGGTTCGGACTCGCAATTGCCACGACAATTGAATGCTGCTGCCGATGCACGGGCGAAAACATCTCGATCGCTTGGCCGGGATGATTTGTCGGTGGCATCTCGCAGGTTGCGGCGGCGCGTCGAGGGCGCGGTGACCTGAGGAGTCAGCCGGACTGTGTGGTGAATCGAGTCGTCTCCGCCGCGCGTGGGTCGGCAATGGCCGTGGCCGACAACGACCGTCTGGTGGGGCTTTGCATACTCATCTGCACTCTGGGAGACCTCGCTTCCGCAGACATGGGGAGTCCGTTCGCCGTATGCAAAGAACCAATGGCCACCTACCGCCAGGACAGGGCGGGTTGCTCGAAGTCGTGGCCGGATGCCACGGTACGATTTGCGTTCCCGTGACGTCGTCCGGTGCTGCGGCCCTGAAAACCCTGAGAGCTGCAGTCGCCGTCGGCGCCCATGGCGGTCGCAATCATAGAAATTGTCGTTCTCGAATTTCAATGGATGCATTGTCAGAACTAAAACTCATGATGCCATTGCCGGAAATGATGGGGCCCGGGTCGTCGGGCTCGGGCGGCCTGCGGCGATGCGGGATGAGCGCGCCCCGGCCGTCTTCCTCGCTCGGGGCGGCCGGGGCGCGGCGCGAAGGCAAGGAGCGGCGTCCGCGCCCACGTCGGAGTCGCATTGCCCGGGCGACCCCAACTCCCTTGACCGCGACCGCCCGTGGCCGTGGCCGCGGGTAGCGGTGGTCCGGCCCATCGACATCGGCGGTCGACATTGAAAGCCCTGCTTCCATCAATCAGAATCAGTGTTCGAGCGGACGGCTCAGCCGGCACCTCGGCCGACGCGCCAGGCACGATCGCCGCCACACCCGCCGCGAGAACGGTCACTGATGAACGGCGGGCCCGGTGGACGGCTTCCGCCTGCGGGCAGGCGAGAGGAAACGCGTGGAGTTCAAGCAACTCAAAGCCCTGATCACGGTGGCCGAGGTCGGCAGCGTCACCCGCGCCGCCGAACTTCTGGACCTGGTCCAACCCGCTGTTACCCGGCAGATCCGCACACTGGAGGACGAACTCGGCGTCACACTGTTCGAGCGCAGCAGGCAGGGCATGCGCCTCACCGAGGCAGGGGAGATCATGGTCGACCGTGCCCGCCTCGTCCTCGACGACCTCAGGCACGCCCTGATGGCGGTTCAGCAGCCGCCCGGCCAGACGACCGGCACCGTGAACATCGGTCTGCCGGAGAGCACCGCCGACCTGCTGGGACCGCCCGTCGCGGCGACGATCCGACGCGACCACCCCGGCGTCCGCCTTTGCTTGAGCACCGCGAGCTCCGGCCATCTGCAGGAATGGCTCGACAACGGCACCCTCGATCTGGCCCTCCTCTACGCCGTGGACGACGAGCAGGCACTCAACACGCATCCACTGGCACGTGACAACCTGTGGGTCGTCGCGCCGTCCTCGGCAGGACTGCGGCCGGACGACCCGATTCCCTTCGCGCTTGCCGCGCAGCACCCTCTCGTCCTGCCTCCGGTCAGCCACGCGCTGCGCACGCTCATCGACGGCGCAGCAGCCGACGCGGAGGTCACCGCCGACGTCGTCGTCGAGGCCGACTCCTTGCGTCTGCGGAAACAACTTGTGCTCACCGGTCTCGGCTGGACCATCCTGCCCGGAGCGGCAGTCATCGACGAAGTCGCCGACGAGTCGCTGTGCGCAGCCCCCCTGTGCGATCCCGAAATATGGTGCTCCATCGTGGTCGCCACCCAACGCGCCGTCCGAACACCGCCTGCCGTACGAGCTGTCGCCCGCGCCCTCAGCCGCCAGGCCAAAGCCGTGGCCCGCCAAGGACGATGGCGGCCCGCAACCCTGCACTGCGCAGGCCGGACCCAACCGAAGGGCTGCGAAACACCCGACCCGGACGGCGCCCTGTCGGGCTGACGGCCACCAGGCGTGCGCGCCGAGATGGATGCGGTCTCGGTTGACGAAACGGATGCGGCGCTCCGCGGCAGCTTCGTCATCGGCCTCCCAACCTCCGGACCTCCGGCAAGGTCGTGTCCGGGCCCGGAGGACCGGGGGTGTCAGTGGTTGTCGGCCGGCTCTCCGGACACGCTGCCGTGAGTCTCCGCGCCGGTTCCGTCAACCGATGATGTGCGCAGCAAGAGCCCGGTCAGGAGGGTCGCGATCAGGCCTCCGGCACCGGCGATCACGAAAACCGCCTGCGGGCTGGTGACGTCGAGCAGCAGCCCGCCGCAGACATAGGAGAGCGCCGCCGCCACTCCGATGGCTCCGTAGAAGGTGCCGAAAACACGACCGAGCAAGGGGCCGGGCACGGATCGTTGCAGGAGTGTGCCCGCGGCCACGTCCATGGCGGCGATGCCGAGCCCGCGGGTTGTCTGTACGACGAAGGCTGCGGCGACCGACCAGGCAAGCCCCGTCAACAGGTTGCCCGCGCTGCTGACAGCGAAGCCCGCGAGCAACAGGAGCGGCATCGAGAACCGCGTCACCCGGTTCAGCAGGAGGTAGCCGACGAACAACCCGATCCCGACCGCTGCCAGCAGGACCCCGGCGGCCGAGTCGCCTTGGCCGAGGGTGTCCTTGGCGAGAAGGACAAGCGCGACATCGTCGATCCCGTTGAAGGCCACGACCGCGAAGAAACCCAGGCCGACCGCCCGGACCAGCCGATCGCGCCGGATGAACCGGAGGCCTTCGAGTGCGTCGCCGAACAGGCTCGTCGTTTCGCTTCGCGACGGGCGGACGGACGGCATGGAGACGAGAAGCAGCGCCGAGAGGAGAAAGGTCGCCGCGTCAACGAGCAGCACCCCGCGCACTCCGACGAACGGAATCAGCGCCGCCGCGACCAGCGGTCCGAGCGCCTCTCCGCCGTTGGTGCCGAACCCGATCGCCGCGTTCGCCTGCGGCAGTTCGCGGTCCTGGACGAGGGCCGGCACGATCGCCCTGGACGCCGGTTGAAATGCCTGACCCGCGATGGCCCGCACCGCCACGAGAACCAACAGCCATGGCAGCGACGGCAGCCAGAGCGCCATCACCAGCACGGTCAGCCCCTGGAGAACCTCGCAGCAGACCATCACCCTGCGAAGGTCGAACCTGTCGCTGATCGCGCCGGTCAGCGGTCCGAGCAGCGAGGGAGCGAAGTCACCCACCAACAGCAGGGCCGCGAGCGCAAGTGCCTTTCCTTCAGCGCTCTCCACATGGAGCATCAGCGCGACCAGGCTCACCGAATCACCCAGGAAGGACACCGTCCGAGCGGCCCACAAACGCCGAAACTGCCCGTTGGTTTTGATCACGTGAGCGCTCACCGGGGCCATGATCCTGGAGCTGACCTCCGGCGGTAAAAGCATTTTCGAGGCCGCTTGCGCGCGGCGTTCCCGGGCTGTCGGCGCACGCTTCGCGTCGCCTCCGGACGCGGGCCGACGACGTTCCCCGGATCTCCTGTCGGCCGGTGACCTGCCTGTCGAGGCGTTCATGCCGATGCGCTCCACACTGCCGTCCCGGCGCGGCCTGCCCAGCTGTCGGTCGGGCCATTCGTTGCGTCGGTCGTCCCGAGGGCCCGGTGGGGTTCAGTCGGCGCGGGCGGCCAATCCGGCAAGGACGAGGTCGACGCTGTTCTCGACCAGGGTGCGGTTCAGGGGGGCGTGCCGGAAAAGCGCCCGGTAGTAGACCGGTGCGGCGAGGGCGTCGAGGGCGAAATCCATGGCGGCCCCGTCGAGTTCGGGGATCACGCCGCGTTCGGCCGCGTGGCGCAGGACAGCTTCGGTGCTGCGGCGTCGTGCGTGGAAGACCTCGTCGAGGAAGGCGTCGCGCAGGACGGGGTCGCGCGCGAGGTCGGCGACCAGGGCGGGCAGTACGTGGCCGAGCACGGTGGTCTCGAACGCGGTGACAAGCGTCTCGATGCCGGTGATCAGGTCTTCACGCAGGTTGCCGGTGTCGACGGTGGGCACCGTGCCCAGCAGATCCGCAACGGCGTCGACGACCAGATGCTGTTTGGAAGGCCAGCGCCGGTAGACGGCCGGTCGGTACACCCCGGCGTTCTTGGCGAGTTGGCCGATGGTGAAGTCGGCGTAGCCCACTTCGGCGAGTAGGTCGAGGGTTGCGGTGCGGACGGCCGCATCGATCGCGGGGTCCTTTTGGCGGCCGGCGGCGCGTGGGCCGGGAGGCGTGGGCACGGCGGGTTTCCTTGCGGGTCGGCGGGCGGGGGAGCAGCGGCACTTGTTTTTGATTCAGGTCGTACTGTATCACTTCAATACGCCGTCCCGCTCCGGCCACCCGACTGCCGGGCGGGAGGCAGCCGTTCCGCTTTCCCTGAAGGGCCGTGCCGTGTCCGCTCATCCGACCGCCCCCCAACCGCCGCACTCCCGGGCGTCCGAAGGCGAACAACGCCCGTCGGTTCCCTCGTTCGCCTCCACAAGACCCGGCAATCCGACGGTGTTGCGTGCCGGGTTCGGGGCGCTGGCCGCGCTCGCCTTGGTCGCCGTCGTCCTCCGCGCGCCGGTCACCGCCACCGGGCCGTTGTTGCACCGCATCCGCGACGATCTCGGCCTGGCCGGTGCGGCCATAGGTGTGCTGACCGCGCTGCCGGTGCTGTGCCTGGGCGTCTTCGCTTTCGTGGGTCCTGTGCTGGCCCGGCGTTACGACGAGGCCCGTGTCGTGCTCGGCAGCCTGCTCGTCCTGGCGGCGGGAGCAGTCGTCCGTCTCCTGCCCGGCGCAGGGGCGTTGTTCGCCGGAACGGTCCTGGTCGGAGCGGCCATCGGCCTCGCCAACGTGCTCCTCCCGAGCCTGATTCACAGCCGTTTCGCGGGCGCGGCGGCCGGGGTGACCGTTTTCTACTCGGCCTGCCTGACCCTGGGCGGCGCGGGTGGTTCCGCAGTTGCGGCGCCACTCGCCGAGGCCACCGGATCGTCGTGGCGTGTCCCGCTCGCGCTGGTCGCGCTGCCCGTGACCCTCGCCGCGATCGCGGCCTGGCTGCCAAGTGCGCGCCGGGCGGGGCCGGCCGCAGCGGCGGGTGGCACGGACCGGGCGCGTTTGTGGCGGGACCGCACCGCCTGGTACGTCACCGCCTTCTTCGCCGCCCAGGCGCTCCTTGCCTACGTGGTCTTCGGCTGGTTGCCCACCATGTGCCAGGACCGCGGCATCAGCGAGGCGCACAGTGGGCTGATCCTGTCGCTGACGAGCCTGGTCGGGGTGCTGGGGGCGGCTGTCCTTCCGGCGGTGTACCGTCGCCTGCCCGACCAACGCGGCCCGGCCGTCGCCGTCGCCCTGCTCAGCGGGACGGGTCTGGCCGGCGTCGTACTCGTTCCGGCGCCGGGAGGTGTGTGGCTCGCCGCAGGGGTGCTCGGGCTGGGGCAAGGGGCCGGATTCGCCGTGGCGCTCAGCCTGATCGGCCTGCGCACGGCGGACGGGGCCCAGACCTCGGCGCTGTCCTCGATGGCACAGGGCATCGGCTTCCTGCTCGCGACTGTCGGACCCCTGGGCACGGGGCTCCTGCATGAGGCGAGTGCCGGATGGGCAGTGCCGCTATCGGCATTGCTGGTTGTGTGCGTGGTCCAGGTCGCCGCCGGCCTGGCGGCCGGACGCACGCGACGCGTCCTGGACGTCTGAGCGTGGTCCGTACAGCCGCCGAAGCCAGGCTGAACACGGGCCTGCCCACCGGCCTGGGACCCACCGCCTCAGTGGTCAACCGCCCCTCAATGCGGGTGCTCCGCGCGCTTGGTCGATCGGACTCGGCCAGAACAGCGCCCTGGTCACCGAACCCCGCACGGACACCACCACGGCCCCGGCATCTCTGCCGTGCTGCGAACGCGGCAATCGGCCGCTGGCGGGCGAACGTGGCCGAGCCTGTCTGTGCAACGTCATTCGGTACCGGTGATTCAGTGCTTTGACCTGGACTTATATCCTTGGCGGTACCCGAGTTGGTAGCATCCTGCCATGCCTGCATTGAATGTGGAGTTCTCCGACGACGAACTCGCCGCGCTGCGGTCGGCGGCCCGGGACAGCGGAAAGACCCTCAAGGCGTACGTCCGTGAGCTTGTCGACGGCGACCTCGCCGAGCGCCGCGCCCAAGCCCGCGCGTCGGAAGTGTTCCGGACTTTCGTGGCCGAGAACGCAGCCGCGTTCGACGAGGCTTTCCCCGAGGACGCACCGGGCCGACCGGGCGAGCACCAGGCCGGCCGCGGGGCGGCCTGAAGCAGTGGAGTGGTACATCGACATCCGCTGGCTGCTTGAGCGCCAGACCGAAGTCCTGCCCGGCGGTGAACTGTCCGTCCGCGACTACTCCGCGCTGGTGGCCGCCGTGGCGCGCCACCGCGTCAACACCCCCAGGCTCGGCGAGGACGCCGACGCGGCATGGCGGGCCGCAGCGCTGTTGCACACACTGGTCCGCCTGCGTCCGCTCCCGGCCCGGAACGTGCTGTTCGCCTGCGGAGTCGCGATCGCGTACATGGACGCCTCCGGACAGGCGGTCGACCCGCCCTACGGCGAACTCGTCGACCTGGCACGGGCGATCGCCGACGACACCGCCGACGTGTTCGGCACCGCACACCGGCTCCGAGCCTGGCGCGTCTGAGGCCCCCGGGAACCAAGGAGTCGAAGCCTTGGCTCCGATGAGCCGGCACCCGCGGTCCCTTCGACGCCAACACCGCAAAGGCTTACGCCGGTTCTGCACTCACCCGCCCATGACATCGACGACACGACGTGCCTGCGACCGGGGTCAGACCTGCCGCGCCCCCGGGCGGCCCGCCAGGACCGCGAACGAACCCGCAGTCTCGGCCGGTGCGCCGGGAGTCGCGGTCAGCGCTTCTTGAGGCCGAAAGCCCGAAGCACCTCACGGCCGGCGGTTCCGATCGGGCGAAAGACATTGCGACCCACCCATCGCATCGGCGCCACGACGGCGAAACGCCATACGGCCCGGATCGCCCGGCCGATCGGCGCAAACACGTGGTTCCACGCCCACACCGCCGGCACAACGACCACATGACGCCAGACGAAAGCGATACCGCGACCGATCGGGACAAGCACAGCGCGCCACAGCCACGACAGCGGGCGTACGACCAGGAACGTGAACACCGTGGTCGACACATCCCACGCGAACCGCAGCGCCTGGACCACAGCTCGGCCGACCGGCGCCAGAACCCAGCGCCAGAGCGCGCTCAACGGCACGAGCAGCACGTACCTGACCAGGAACACGATCGGCACCATGACCAGGCGCACCCAGGCCCACGCGATCGCCCGGCCGATCGGGAGCAGCACCCACCGCCACACGAACAGGCCGACCGGATACAGGAACCAGTCCCACACAAGGATCTTGAGGCCCTTGCCGATCGGGCGCAGGAACCAGTCCCACAACGCGATCTTCAAGCCGATCAGGACCGGGCGCAGGAACCAGTCCCACAGCAGCAAACGCACGCCCCTGCCGATCGCCTTGACGAGTTCCCACAACAGACGCAGCGGGACCACGACGACCACCGCGATGATCCGCGCGGGCCAGCGGACCACCGAATACAAACAGCCGTCCCCCGACTCGGGACGTTCCGGTTGCGGAGCGGGCCCCTGCTCGGCGTAGACCTGCCACGCGGGCACGGGCCGCTGCAGCGACCCGCCGGATGGACGCGACGAATCCCCACCGGTCATCGCGGTGGACTGGGACGGATCCTCGCGATCCCCGTTTGCATTCACTCGCGAAGGCTAGCGCTGCCCGAGCCTGAAGGTGGCCCGCACCGACCGCGCAGCGAGCGGCGAGACCGTCTCGGCCGAGGAACGTCACGCCCGAGAGGCCAGCCGGTCCAGGATCTGCGCGGCGGGTTCCGCGGTGGCATGGCGGTAGCCCGTCCCGGCCCACAGATTGATGTGCTCGGGATCGTTCGCGGTTGTCGCGGCGCCGCGCATGGGGCTGGTCAAGTGGTGCAGGGCGGGGTAGCCGTACGGCGCCAGGTCGCTGTACCGATCGGTGAAGTCGTTGCTCAGCGCCCGCGCCGGGCGGCCGGTGAACGCCCGCGTCACCACGGTCCTGCGGGCCGCCGGGTCGGCGAGCGCGGCCCGGTAGGGGGCCGATGTGCCCGCCTCATCGGCACGCAGCAAAGCGGTGCCCACCATGACAGCCGCAGCTCCGGCCGCCAGCGCCTCGGTCACGTCGTCCGCCGTGGCGATGCCACCCGCGGCGACGAGGGGCACGGACACCGCGTTCCGAACCGCCCTCACCAGGTCGGGCAGCGGCACGCCGGGAGGCATGTGCTGCGGCGTCCAGGTGCCCGAGTGGCCGCCGGCGGCTGACGCCTGCACGGCGAGTACGTCGACTCCCGCCTCCACGGCCGCGCGAGCTTCCACCGGTGACGTGACCGTCTGGACCACCAGGGTTCCCGCCGTACGCAAGGCCGCGACGATGCCCGGCTCCGGGACCCCGAAGGTGAAGCTGACGACGGGGACGGGGGAGGAGAGCAGGAGATCGACCTTGTCCGCCCAATGGTCGTCGTCCTCGACGATCCGTGCCCCGGCGGTGTCGAGACCGTACGCGCGAGCAGCCGGCGCGATGGCGCGGGCGAACGCGCTGAAGGCACCGGGATCCACCGGCAAGGCGTTGGGTGCAAACAGATTGACGCCGAAGCCGACACCCGCCGCCCTCACACGGGCAATCTGCGCCTCCACGGCCTCAGCCGTCTTGTATCCGGCGGCGAGGAACCCGAGGCCGCCCGCGCCGGCCGCCGCGACGACCAGTTCCGGCGTGGTGGGGCTGCCCGCCATCGGCGCCGCCAGTACCGGCGTCTCCAACCCCAGGCCAGTGAGCGGCGAAGCCATCCGAGATCTCCTCACAGAACCATCCAAACGCCTGCCCGATACCGGTGGTCCGCCACCACGTCGCCCCATTCTTCATCGCGAGCTCCAGCGGCACAGCCCGGGGCTGTCAGGCGATGGTCCCCTGATGCGGCAGTACTGCCACAGTCGGGTGGTCTCGTCCGATCGGGCCGAGCTTTGCGCTGCCGCCGGGGGAGCCGAGGTCGGAGAAGAACTCGGCGTTCACGGCGGTGAACTGCTGCCAGTCTTGGGGCGTGTCGTCCTCGAAGAAGATCGCTTCGACGGGGCATACGGGTTCGCACGCGCCGCAGTCGACGCACTCGTCCGGGTGGATGTAGAGCATGCGCTCGCCCTCGTAGATGCAGTCGATCGGGCACTCGTCGACGCATGCCTTGTCCTTGACGTCCACACAGGGCGAAGCGATCACAAAAGTCATCGAACTGCCGTCCCCTCGTTTCTGTTTGCCGTTCCGACGCAGCCGACCATAGGACCTCAAGTAATCTTGAGGTCAACAGGAGGCTTTGCATGACGAGGGACAGCTCCGGTGAGGTCCGGGCCCGCCCGGACGACTGGTTGAGCATCGGCGAGGTGAGCGCCCGGACCGGGGCGGCCGTCTCCGCCCTGCGGTTCTACGAAGAGTTCGGCCTGATCGCGTCCGAACGCGACGATCGCAACCAGCGCCGCTACCCGCGGCACATGCTGCGCCGAGTCGCGTTGATCTCGGTGGCGAAACGGATCGGCATCCCCTTGCAGGACCTCCTGGAGGCGTTCGCTGATGTGCCGCTCGATCGTCCTCCCAGCCACGCGGAGTGGCAGCGCGCCTCACGTGGCTGGAAGCGCCGACTGGAGGAGCGTCGGCAGACCATCGAGCGGCTTGAGGCCGAGCTCACCGGGTGTATCGGCTGCGGATGTCTCTCCATGAAGGCCTGCGCTCTGTTGAACCCCGACGACGCGCTTGCCGAGGATGGCGTCGGGCCCCAACGACTGTGACGCCCGCTTGAGGCACCGACTTTCAGACGGCTGACCTGTCTACCGGGCAATTGTCGAGGGCGAGCCGGAACAGTCGCTGCGCAGCGGTTGACCGTCCCCATGCAACGTCATTCCTCCACGTTGTGGTACGGGCACAACAGCGCCCGTCGCGGTCGGCGATCGCCGTGCTGCGCCCAGGTGTTCGCGTCGCCCGCGCCACGCCGGTCCGTCAGGTCTCCCACCGAGTCCGCGCCGGCGCCACCGGCGATCATCCGCTCGCACACGGCGCGGCCCTCGCCGCGATCTCCGCGTCGGACATCGCGGCGAGGGCTCGGGGATGGATCGCCGCCTTCCGGCCGGGTGTTGGGAGAGTCCGCCCGGAAGGCCCTGCCGTGGGCTGTCACTTCGACATGACGAAGTCCAGCGCGAAGCCGGGGGCGGTGGTCCAGTACGTGACGCGTTGGAAGTCGTTGGCGTACAGCGGTGTCGCACCGGGCATGGGGACGTCGACCGGCCCGCCTGCCGTGCTGCCGGAAGTGCTGCCCTGCAGGGTGAGGCTGATGCTGTTCACCTCGTACTCGTCCATCGGCCCATTGAGGACCATGGCCGCGTACGCCTCGTCCCCCGGTGCGAGGGTGACCGGCATGCCCGGGTCCGGATCGCTGTCCTCGATCACCGGGGCCGGCGCCTGGCCGTTGCCGAGCAGGACGTAGGGGTAGCGGTAGAGGTTGCACGTCGTGCTGCCGGCGTTCTGGACGGTGATCAGGAGGTGCCTGGTCTCCGTGGCGTCCGCGGGCTCTTTCTGTGAGGAGACTGCCAGCGCTTCGGTGGTGCAGGGCGCGACGGTCTCGCTGCTGCTCGTGCCGACGCGGCCGTCGGCGGCGCGGCCGTCGGTGGTCGCCGCCCCAACCTTGGCGGCGCTCGACGGACCGGCCGGTCCGGCAGCCGGAGTTCCGGGAGTGCCCGGGTTCGCGGTGCCACCCTCAGCGGTGTCGGGCGACGTCGTGGGGACGGTCTCCAGAAGCGGCGCCGCGGCCAGAGGCCCCGGCGGCGGCAGCGGCGCCTCCGCCTCTGCCTTCGCGTCGCCTCCTGTCAAGGCGACCGTGGAGACGACCGCGACCGCGGCGACCGCGGACACCGTACAAGCCGCCCACCCGGCCCGGCGCTTGCGGCGACGGGCGTCGCTCCCCGCGTCGTCCGGCGAAGGGAAGGGCACGCCGTGCCCCTGTGTGCGGTGCTCATGGCCATGCATTTGTTGTTCCTTTCGTTGTCGGGCCCAGGAGCGTCTCCAGGAGCGGAAAGCCACCCCTGCCACCCCCAAAAAAAGGGCGTCGCCGGCGAGGGCGAGGCAGCTACGCAACATCGCCGAACGAACCGCCTGGCTGCCGACCCGAAACGACTCGTCGAAGACTTCACGCTTCCCTCACACCTCCCTGCCCGGACAAACCCCGACTCGGCGCACCGGGGTTGCATGGCAGCCGAGCCGGTTCTCACAAATGTCGGCGGAAGGCCCCGACAGCGGCGTTCGCACAGGGCTTGATCACAGCGCACCTCACCCTCCCAGGAAGGCCCGTGCTTGCCCTCATGACGGTGTCAACAGCCACGCCCGCCGTACGCCAGGTCTGCCGGACACGGGCTGACCCACCTGTCGGTCTCGACCATGTGAGTGCCGTGGTGAGCGCGCGCACCGAGGTCGCGCCGGACCGGACAGTCCGGACCGACATCCCCGAGACCGTGTCCGCCCGGCGTCCGCCCTGTCCGCCGTCTGTCGCGCGGGCGCTCGAAGACGAGGTCTCGGCGAGGGCCCGGTGCATGGCCGGGGGTCAGGAGGCTGTTCGCGGCTCGGTTTCGGACGTGTCCTCGCGGTGGAGGAAGGTGTTGAGCAGGTCGCCGACGGGGTGGTCGGCCTCGTGGGGGTGGCGCAGGGCCTGGGCGGTGTCGATGGTGTAGCGGTTGCGGCGTCCGACGCGGATGCGGGTGAGGTATCCGGCGTGCTCCAGGTCGGCGACGATGAGCTGGACGGCGCGTTCGGTGATGCCGGTCACGGTCGCGACGTCGCGCAGCCGCGCTTCGGGGTCGCGTGCGAGGCACAGCAGGACGCGGGCGTGGTTGGTGAGGAAGGTCCAGGCGTCGCCACGGGCGGAAGGAACGCTCATGCATCCACCCTAGCCCCTCGCACGAACAATGATTGGCGAAAACAATTTCGCGTAACTGTTGACGCAAATCTTTGTTCGGGTGACGCTGGGGGTGTCGCTGCCGCCGTTCCCGAAGGCGTGATCCCCCGTGAATCTCCAGCTCTCCCGCCCGCCCGCACCGGCCGTTCCCGTGCGGGGCCGCCTGTCGGCCCCGCAGCCGGTTGCGGCTGTGCTGGCCGACCGCCTCGACGACGTCGCCGTGGCCGAGACCGCGGCACGCATCGCCGCCTCGCGCGGGGTGCCGCTGCTGCTGATCGCCGTGCTGCCGCCCGCGCCCGTGCCGGGCACGCGTGCTCGGCCGGACGACCCGGAGGCCCGGGCCGTGCTTGCACGGGTGCTGCCGCGGGTCCCCCGGCACCACGCCGCCCACATCCCGGCCGTGTACCGCCGTCCCCACGGGCGGGGCACCCGGCTGGGCGCGGCGGCAGGAGTGCTGGCGCTGGCCTCCCACCATCACGCGCCGCTCGTGGTCGCCTCCCGAACCGGCCCGGCGGGGCTGGACGCCTTCTCGCTGATCGAGGCCGCCGCGATCCGCGGCGGGCCGCCGGTGCACGCCGCCTCCCCGCTGCCCTGGGCACAGCCGACGGCGCCCGGCCGCCCTCCCACATGACAACCCCGGCGGCTTACCGCGGACACGCTCCCCGGTCGTTTCCGCCCTTTCCCCGACGAGGAAGCCGATCACCATGAATGACATGTCGTTCGCGGTCCCGCTGTGGGTGTGGGCCGCCGTCACCGTCGGCATCTGCCTGATGCTCGCTGTCGACCTGCTCGCCCACCGCGACAACCACGTGATCGGCTTCCGTGAGGCCGCGATTTGGAGCGGCGTCTGGATCGCCGTCGGCCTCGGCTTCGGCCTGATCCTCCTGGCTTGGCAGGGCGGGGAGGTGTCCTCCACGTACTACGCCGGCTACCTGATCGAAAAGGCCCTGTCGATCGACAACGTCTTCGTCTTCGCGCTGGTCTTCTCCTTCTTCGCCGTCCCCGACGCCTACCAGCACAAAGTCCTCTTCTGGGGCGTGCTCGGCGCACTCGCGGCACGGCTGGTCTTCATCTTCGTCGGCGCCGAACTGCTCCAGGTCTTCTTCTGGACCGCCTACCTCTTCGGCGCGTTCCTGATCTGGACCGGCTGGAAGATGGCCGTCTCCAAGGACGAGGAGGTCCACCCCGACCGCAACCTTGTCGTTCGCCTGGTCAAGAAGATCATCCCCACCGACCCGCGTTACCACGGCGGCAAGTTCTTCACCCGCATCAGCGGACGCAAGGTCGCGACGCTGCTGTTCGTCGCCCTCATCGCGATCGAGGCCACCGACCTGATCTTCGCCGTCGACTCCGTCGCCGCCGTCCTGGCCATCACCACCAACACCTTCCTGGTGTGGACGGCCAACGCCTTCGCCGTGCTCGGCCTGCGCAGCCTGTACTTCTGCCTCGCCGGACTCCTGCGCCGCTTCGCCTACCTCCACTACGGCCTCGCGGTCCTGCTCGCCTTCGCCGGCGTCAAGCTCATCCTGTCCGAGACCCCCGTCGGCAAGCTCCCCATCCCCCTCACCCTCTCCGTCATCGCCGTCACCATCACCGTCTCCATCGCCTGGTCTCTCATCGCCACCCGCGGCGAGGACGGCGAGAGCGGCGAGTCCGCATCCCGGACGGACCACGCAGCAGACGCGCAGCCACACCCGGCCACCGGCACCCACGCCTCGACCCCCTCCGCCGACGCGCACCATCCGGAAGGACGGCCGTGATGGCCCGCTCCAGGTCCGTGTACGCGTACACCGTCACGGGCCGGACGTCCGGGCGAACGCCGCAGCGTGGGGGCCGCCGCTCGGGCGGTGCGGTCAGCTGCGGCGAGCACGTCGGCGGCGAAGTCGGCCCGGATCTTGTCGTGGCCGGGTTCGCACGGTGGCGCGTACGGCACGCGGGCGACGCCTGCGGGCTGCCGGGCGTGCACGAGGACCAGTTCGGATCCCCGCAGGGCGGCCTAACGGGCCGCCCGGCCGACGACTCCTCGTCGCTGCCGGTACCGGCGACCGTTGGCCGACAGCGTGCGAACCAGCGGCTCGGGTGAGGCGTTCGAGAGGCATTGCCTCAAAGCGCGGCTGTGTCGGCTTCGGCCAGGGACCGCACCGGTACAAGCCGAAGCCAGACAGTGCCCTTGTTCGGTCGCAGCGTCGTCTGAATGCGACACAAGGTGTCGGGTTTTCGGAGGATCCTTGATTCACCGGTCGGCGCCGATGGCGGCCCCACGGACCGGGTCGGACGGACAGACAAGGACCACCATGGCGTTCAAGCCCGATACATCGGCACCGGACCTCCGCGGGAAGATCGCCCTGGTCGCGGGGGCCACCCGGGGCGCCGGGCGTGGCATCGCGGTGCAGCTCGGCGCGGCGGGGGCGACGGTCTACGTCACCGGCCGCACGACTCGGGAGCGGCGCTCGGAGTACGACCGTCCCGAGACCATCGAGGAGACCGCCGAGCTTGTCACCGCCGCAGGCGGAACGGGCATCGCGGTGCCGACCGACCACCTGGTGCCCGAGCAGGTCCGTACGCTGGCCGAGGGCATCGACGCCGAGCAGGGCCGGCTCGACGTGCTGGTCAACGATGTCTGGGGCGGCGAGCGGCTGTTCGCGTTCGACACGCCGGTCTGGGAGCACGACCTCGACGACGGACTTCGGCTGCTCCGCCTGGGCGTGGAGACACACGCGATCACCAGCCACTTCCTGCTGCCGCTGCTGGTACGGCAACCGGGTGGGCTCGTCGTCGAGATGACCGACGGCACCGCCGCGTACAACAGAACGCATTACCGCAACTCGTACTTTTACGACCTGGTCAAGAACAGCGTGCTGCGCATGGCGTTCGGGCTCGCGCACGAGCTGAAGCCGCACGGCGGCACGGCGGTCGCGCTCACCCCGGGCTGGCTGCGCTCGGAGATGATGCTCGACGGGTTCGGCGTCACCGAGGAGAACTGGCGGGACGCGCTGGCCACGGTCCCGCACTTCTGCATTTCGGAGAGCCCGTCGTACGTCGGACGCGCGGTCGCGGCGCTGGCCGGCGACGCCGACGTCGCGCGCCGGAACGGCCAGTCCCTGTCCAGCGGACAACTCGCACAGGAGTACGGCTTCACCGATCTCGACGGTTCGCGCCCGGACTGCTGGCGCTACCTGGTCGAGGTCGAGGAGCCAGGCAAGCCCGCGGACGCGACCGGTTACCGGTGACAGATATCCCGGCGCGCCGCCCCGGTTTCGCAGCTCCGGCGGGCCCAGTGCCTCGACTCGGAGTTGCGGCGGAGCGAGCCGTTGGGATCGACGCTGAGAGGTCAGGTGTCCTGCCAGGCGAACGCCGCGCGGTCGAACCGGCGGGCATCGAGGTCTTCCCGGCGGATGTACCAGTACCGGTAGCCGGTATCGGAACACCAAAGCGCGGACCGGTAATCCGGTGGGAATTGGGCGAGCGTCAACCACTGCCTGCATTCGGCTTGCCAGGCTTCGAGTTGGCCGGGACCGGTCTGCAACGACTCGTCGCCGACGATGTCCCACAGCGACGGGTTCTGGGGCGAGAACGGGTAGCCGCCCAATTGATGGTCCAAGTGTTCCCAAAGATCCAGGGCGTCGTGAAAATCACCGTCGTAGAGCGCCTCCGAGACACGGGCGTCCGTGGTGTCGAACTGATCCTCCAGGACGTGTGACGCCTGGGACGGCGCGGTGAACTCCACCGACACCGTCAGCGGTTCCGCCGAGACAGGCCGCAGCACGTGCGGCGGCGTCCGCCGCCTCACGGTCGTCCCGGCCGGAATGTGGAGGACGCGGTGCGCCTGCGGTACGCCGTCCAGCGAGGGCATGGTGCTCTCGCACACCTGCCCGTCGAACAAGAAGAAGTACAGCAGGCCGGAGTCGGGCAGGTTCAGATTCCCGCGCGGCAGCGCACCGAGGTCGAAGCCGGCGATCAGCGACAGCGGCCCCTCCCCATCCCAGGTCGGCCAGGGCATGTCCGGTGGCATCAGCGGTTCTCCGCCGCGGTGTGCGACGGCCGGGTCGGCGTCGTCGCCATGCCGGAACTTCAAAGTCGGCCGCAACAGTCCTGTCCACTGTTCGGCGAGGTCCGGTGGGAGGTATTCGTGTGCCGTGCGAATCAGCCGGGCGGACTCTTCCGGCAGTGTCCCGAGATCCATTCGCGGATCCTAGAGCGAAACCGCTGCCGCCACCGTCGTCACGGGTTCCCTCACGTCGGCTGCGCCACCCCCCAAAGGCGGCCACTGACTGCCGCGACGGCACCGCGGCGCGCCCGGTCGCCAACGGCGTTCACCGCGGGCGCCCGCCGCATCCGCGCGGTCCGCGACACAACGGTGCCCGTCTTCGCCGTCACCCTCGCCGGTTTCCTCGACACCCCCGGCACCGGCATCGTTCGCGGCCGCGGCTGACCCGCCGCATGGCGCCGGGGGAGCCGCGGTCGCGCCCCGACCTGCCCAGCTCGTGGACGTGTCACTGCCCGGGGGCGGTCACGGTTCTTTCCAAGTTCGGGTGGGTACCGGCGCGGTCTGCGATGAAAGGCTGCCGGTGAGCTATTTCGGATTCGTCTCGGTCTTCGTCCTGCCGCCCGTGCTTGTCCTGGCGTTGGCTTTGGCGGCGGACCGGGGCACCGACCCGGTCGTGCGCCGCCGGGGTCTGGCCGCGCTCGGTGTGTATGTCGTCGTGGCGCTGGTGTGGACGGTTCCGTGGGACCGGTGGGTGATCGGGCGCGGGTTGTGGTCGTACCCGGACGAGCGCGTCCGGGCATGGTGGTGGGGCGTCCCGGCGGAGGAGTTCGGCTTCATCGTCGCGCAGGCGTGCACCGTGGGCCTGTGGACGTGCCTGGTCGCCGGGCGGCGCGCCAGGCGGTGGCCGTTCCAGCCCGCCACGGCCCGGCTGCGTCTGGTATCCGCCGCCGGGTGGACGACTGTGGTGGTCGTCGCTGTCCCGGTGGCGGCGGCAGGGCCGGACAGCGCGTTCTACCTGGCGGCGCTCGCGGCGTGGTGCGGCGTCCCGGCGGCGGTGCAGCGCGCGGTCGGGGCGGATGTGCTGCGCGCCGAGCGGGGGGTGCGGGCGCTGGCGGTGTTGCCGCCGGTGGCGTACCTGTGCGCGGCGGACTGGTGGGCGCTGACCGACGGCATCTGGATGATCTCGCCCGACTTGACGGCGGGTCTGCGGCCGATGGGTCTCCCCGTGGAGGAGGTTGTCTTCTTCCTGGTGACCAGTCTGCTGCTCGTGGACGGGCTGCTGCTGACCATCCACCCGGCTGTCCGGACCCGAGTCCTGCGTTCCGAAATGGTGTCGGCCGGGGCCACCCAGTGACGGCGACATTCGGGAAGGCAGGACGGTGTGAAGAAGCGCAGGGTGCCCGGCCGCACCGACCGGGTCGTCGTTGTCGGCGCGGGCCTGGGCGGGTTGTCCGCGGCGCTGCGGCTGGCCGGGGCCGGCCGCGAGGTGACGGTTCTCGAACGCGGCGCTGCTCCCGGCGGACGGGCCGGGTCGCTGACGGTGGCGGGGTTCACCTTCGACACGGGGCCGACCGTGCTGACCATGCCGGGGCTGATCGAGGACGCCCTCGCGTGCGTGGGCGAGAACCTGCCCGATTGGCTGGACCTGCTGCCGCTGAGTCCGGCCTACCGGGCGCACTACGCGGACGGTTCGACGCTGGACGTGCACGCGGACGTGGAGGCCATGGCCGCCGAGGTGGCCCGGGTGTGCGGGGCGGCGGAGGCGGCCGGATACCGGGCCTTCGTCGCCTTCGTCGCCGAGTTGTTCCGGCGCCAGTACACCGACTTCATCGACAGCCACGCGGACCTGCCGGGCGTACTGCGGCCGAACCTGGCCCGGCTGGTCGCCATGGGCGGCTTCCGGCGTCTGTCGTCCAGGGTCGGGGAGTTTTTCGCCGACGAGCGACTGCGCCGGGTCTTCTCCTTCCAGGCGATGTACGCCGGTGTCCCACCTGATCGCGCGCTGGCGCTG
Organism: Yinghuangia sp. YIM S10712; assembly: GCF_051388935.1. Classification (NCBI taxonomy): domain Bacteria; kingdom Bacillati; phylum Actinomycetota; class Actinomycetes; order Kitasatosporales; family Streptomycetaceae; genus Yinghuangia; species Yinghuangia sp. YIM S10712. Next base: position 13,501 of record NZ_JBPKBI010000012.1, on the reverse strand, counting down.
TACGCGGTGATCGCCTACATGGACACGGTCGCGGGCGTGTATTACCCGCGGGGCGGTGTCCACGCGGTCCCCCGGGCGCTGGCCGGGGCCGCCGAGAAGCACGGCGTGACCTTCCGGTACGGCACGGAGGTCGTGGCGGTCGAGACCCGCGGCGGGCGGGCCGAGGCGGTGGTGACGGCGGCCGGAGAGCGGTTCACCGCGGACGCGTTCGTCCTCAATCCGGATCTGCCGGCCGCCTACGGGGACCTGCTGCCCGCCCGTCACACCCCGAGGCGCCTGCGGCGGCTGCGCTCGTCACCGTCGTGTGTGGTGTGGCATGTCGGAGGGGCTCGGGCGTACGACCATCTCGCCCACCACAATCTGCTGTTCGGGGAGCAGTGGGATGAGGTGTTCGCCGATGTGATGGACAGAAAGGTGCCGATGCGGGACCCCTCACTGCTGGTCACCAACCCGACCCGCAGCGACCCCGCGGCGGCCCCTGCCGGGGCGCAGACGTACTACGTCCTCGCGCCCGCACCGCATTTGGGCGGCGCCACCGACTGGCGGGCTCGGGGCCGGGCGTATCGCGATCACTTGGCCGCGACCCTTGAGGCGCGCGGTCTCACCGGCTTCGGCGGCGCGGTCGTGGCCGAGCACCTGGTGACCCCGGCGGACTGGCTCGACCAGGGGCTGGCGATGGGCACCCCCTTCTCCGGCGCGCACACGCTGCTGCAGACGGGACCGTTCCGGCCCGGGAATCGGGTGCGTGGCCTGGACAACGTCGTCCTCGCCGGATGCGGCACCCGTCCGGGCGTCGGCGTGCCGATGGTGCTGTTGTCCGGGCGGCTGGCGGCCGAGCGCATCATCGGACCCGTGCGTTGACCCCGGCCGGGGGTTGGTCGCCGAAAGACGTGACGCTCACGCGGCGTTCGGCACGCGCGGCGATCGCCGCGCGCCCGGCATGGCGCGCGGCCACCGCGAGCCTCGTGCGGCGGGGGACCGTCACGCGACCGGTGAGCACCTGGTAGCCGGACCGTTCGACCTCCCGCAGGATTCCCGAGTACAGCGTGAAGGCGGTGGCGATGCACGGGCGTGACGACGAGGCGAGCATCGCGATGCCGGGAGCCGCGGCGCGGTAGTGGGCCCACGCGCGGCCCATCTCGAACCGCAGCAGGTCACGGATGCCGTCGGTGACCCGGCCGGCGGCCAAGTCCGCAGGCCTGACCTTGAACCGGTCGAGGTCCCACATCGGCAGGTAGATCCGCCCTCGGGCGAGGTCTTCGCCGACGTCGCGGATGAAGTTGGTCAGTTGGAAGGCGAACCCGAGCTGTCGGGCCGGCTCCCGGGCTGCGGCTCGGTCCACGGGTTCGAGGATCGGTGTGGTCATCGTGCCGATGACCGCGGCCGATCCTTCCATGTAGGTCAGCAGATCCTCATAGGTGTCCCAGTGCGTGCGTGTCAGATCGGCCTCCATGGAGGCCGCGAACGCCTCGAAGTCCGCCCGGTCGAGGTCGAACGCCCGGACCGTGTGAACAACCGCGGGCAGGATCGGATCGTCCACCGGTACACCGTCCAACGCGCGTCGCAGCCGGCCGGTGAACCGTCGCAGCTCCCGAAGCCGCTCGCCGGGGCGCGTGTCCGCCCGGGCGTCGACGATTTCGTCCGCGTAGCGGGCGAAGCCGTAGAGCGCGTGAACATGCCGGCGCTTCCAGCGGGGGAGCAGCATCGTCGCGAGGTAGTACGAGCGGCCGTGGCGTGCGTGAAGCCGTCGGCAGCGTTCGTATGCGGCGGACAGCGTCACCGGCTCGGCCGTCCGGCTTCGGCCGCCGGTCGCGTCCCCGTACAGCAGCTCCATGCGGCTCTCCCGGTGCGTTCGGGCCACCGGCGACAGCCGGTTCGTCGCGAACGCTGTGCCCGAACCGCAGGTGAGGCACCCGGCGCGTTCGGGTGCTTCTTCTCCTGCACGGGCCTCGAAGCCGGGGCATGGCTGTGGGCGGCGAACTTCATGGGCGGCCCGGCTTTGCCCCCTTGCTCGTGAGACGTCTCCTCTGCCGCTCGCCCCGCCGTCATGGACGGGCCCCGCGAGCCGTCACACGCCGGACAAGCCGAGACGCGCGCGGCTCCCCGGCCTGCGGCTTACGCTCACGGAATGGAGCAGCCCGGTGGCGGTCACGGTCCCGAGTGTCGGGACGAGGACCTCGCGCAGTGGGCCGACCAGCACGGTGGTCACAGGCCGGAGGGCAGTCGCGTCGTCTTGGGATGGCTGGCGCTGATGCGGGCCCTGGCCGGGGCCACGTGGATGAGGTCGGTGCCGCCGAATGCGGTGACGATGGCGGCGCTGGGCATGGCCGTCGTGGCAGTCGTGCCGGCTGCGGCAGGGGGCAGATGGGCCCTGGCAGCGGCCGGATTGGTGTTGGTGGCCGGGGTGCTGGACGGCCTGGACGGCGCGGTCGCCCGGCGGCAGGGGCGGGCCGGGCCCCGCGGCGCGGTCCTGGACGCGATGGCCGACCGTTGCACCGACGTACTGCTGGTGATGGTGCTGTGGCTGCTCGGGGCCTGGCCGCGCTGGTGTGTCGCGGTCGTCGTCCTGGTGCTGCTGCACGAGTATCTGCGGGCTCGTGCCAACGCCGCGGGCATGGCCGGGGTGGGGGCGATCACGGTGGCGGAGCGCCCGACGCGGGTTGTTGTGGTCGTCGTGTTCGCCGCGTGTCAGGGGGTGTTCGCCGACTGGCCGTTCGGTGCGTCCGGACGGTGGGCCGTGGCTGCCGTGGTCGCGTGGACGTCGGTGTCCGTTGTGGGCTTGGTCCACCTGGGGGTCGCGGTGCGCCGTGGGCTGCCCGCCGCTCCCGGGCGCGGGTGAGTCGGTTCTCAGGCGGGGCCGATCTGGCGGGCGACGATAGCCGCTGACAGCGCCACCAGCGGCAGGCCGCCTCCGGGGTGTGCGGAGCCACCGACGAGAAAGACCCCCGGCACGGGCGAGCGGTTGGACGGGCGCAGGAAAGCCGCGCGGGCGCCATTCGAAGAGCTGCCGTAGATGGCGCCGCCGGGGGCCGCGGTGGCGCGCTCAAGGTCCGCCGGCGTTCGCGTCTCGCGCCACAGGACCCGATGGCGTACGTCCAGCCCGCGGGCGGCCATGACGTCGAGGATGTTGTCGGCGTACGCGGAGGCCCGACCCGGCGCGTCCCAATCGACGGTGCCCGGGCTGCCGGGCGGGCCGGAGCGGGGAGCGTTGACCAGCACGAACCACGCCTCATGGTCGTCGTCGGGGCGCAGGGTCGAATCGTCGGGCGCGCTGACATACACGGTGGGGTCGGCCACCGGTCGTGTGCGGTTGCCGAACAGCGCGTCGAACTCGGCGTCGTAGTCGGCGGGGAAGAGCACACGGTGGTGGGCGGGGCGGGGAGTCCGGCCGCGGAGGGCGAGCAGCACGACGAACCCGGACAAGGACGGCTGGGTCTTTTCCAGGGAGCGCAGTGGCCGTCGGGCTCTTGGGTCGTCGACGAGGCGGCTGTACAGGTGTCGGGCGTCGGCGTCGCAGACCACGATGTCCGCCGGGAGGACACGGCCGTCTGCGGTGGTCACCCCGGAGGCCCCGCTTCCGGTGGTGTTCACCTGCGCCACCTCCGTGTCGAGCAGAACGCGCACGCCGAGTTCGCGGCAATGGTCTGCGAGGGCTTCGGCGAGTCGGCGCAGGCCGCCGCGCACGTACCAGCAGCCGAAGTGCTGTTCGGCCCAGACGATCGTGGCAAGGGCAGCGGGCGCGCGGCGGGGGTCGGAACCGGTGTAGGTGGCGTAACGGTCGAGGAGCATGCGCAGGCGCGGGTCGCGCAGTCGGGTCCGGCCCAGGGTGCGCAGCGAGCGCCACGGGGCGACGCGGACCAGGTCGCGGATGGCTGTGGCGCGGCCGGCGAGGTCGCGGAGCCCGGCGAGTGGCTGTTCGAGCACGGGGCGGCCGACGACGCGCCACAGGTCGCTCGCGTGTGTGGTCAGACGCTGCCAGTCCGCGGCTGCATCCGGCCCGAGGACGTCGGCGAGGGCGGGTCCGACGGCGGCCTGGTCGTGCGGCATGTCGAGTTCGGTGCCGTCCGGGAAGCGATAGCGGAAGGCCGGGTCGACCGGCAGCAGGTCGACGGCGTCGCGCAGCCGGGCGCCGGTCTCGGCGAACAATTCCTCGTAGACGTGCGGCATGGTGAGGAGTGAGGGCCCGGTGTCGAACGTGAAGCCGTCGCGGGTGTAGGTGCCCACTTTTCCGCCGGCCGCCGCTGTTCGCTCGCAGAGGGTGACGCGGTGCCCCAGGGCGGCGAGGCGGGCGGCGACGGCCAAACCGCCCATGCCCGCGCCGATCACGATCACCCGTGCCACGGCGGGTACGCCTGTGGGGTGTGGACGGGGCGACCCTTCCAGTGGAGCGTCCCACGGCGGTGGTGCCGGAACGACCGGGCGGTGAGCACCCCCCAGACGATGACCGACAGCGGATGGGCGAGGCTGTCCGGCCACGCCCGCCCTCCGGTGCGGCGCGCGCAGATCACCCGTCCGGCGACTGCGAACGCGTAGCCGAGTGCGCCGGTGCGCGAGCCCGCCAGCGCCGCGGCCGGAGGGACGAGGTAGACCAGCGCCAAGGCCGCGCCGACTGCTGCGGCCTTGCCCGGAGCGCCGAACGCGGCCCACAGTGACTTGCTGTAGCCGTCCCTCAGATCGGCCCAGCCCTCGTACATGCGGCAGACGGCCAGGTGGGTTCCGTCAACGACCACACCCCGTCCCCAGGCGCGCTTGACCGCTCGAAGCAGAGCGATGTCGTCGAGGACCCGCTCGGAGGCCGTCCGTAAGGCGCCGAAACCGCCGCAGGCGTCGTACGCGTGGCGGTCGACGACGAGGAACTGTCCGTTGGCGGCTGTCAGGGACGGCCGCCGGGACCGTTCGGCCGCTTGCAACGGAAGAGTGGTCAGCCACGACCACTGCAGCAGCGGCTGGACCAGTCGTGGCGCGAGGCCGTCGGCCAGTTGCCGAGGATACGGCGAGACGAGATCCAGCCGGGCTTGCCGCAGCAGCGCGACGGATGCGGCGACCGCGTGCGGTGCCAGGATCACGTCCGCGTCGACGAACACCAGGACGCAGCCGCGGGCGGCGGCGGCCAGCCGTTCGCAGGCGCGGGTCTTGCCCGCGGTCACCGGGCCCGGCCCGTCGCCACCGCGGATCACCTTGAATGCGGCCCGGGTGGGCGCCGCGAAGGCCGCGGCAGTGGCGGCCACTGCGGTGTCGTCCGTCGAACCGTCGTCGAGGACGAGTACCTCCAAGTCGTCCACACCCTGCTGCGCCAACAGGGAACGGACACAGGCGCCGATGTTCCCGGCCTCGTCCCGTGCCGGGACCAACACCGAGACCGGCTCTCGGACTTGCGGCGGTGTCGACGGCGGAACCCGCAACCGCGCGGCGTTCACCCATGCATGCGCGGCGCCCGCGGCGGCGAGGACGGTGCCGCATCGCACCAGCGCCCGCCAACCGAGGGCGTTCATGCCGGGGTCCGAGGCCGGCCCTGCGCGGCCGGGGCGGTGCGATCCCGCAGCGCGCGCACGGTCCGCAGTGCGAAGGGCAGGGCCGTCAACCCCATCAGGACGCCGCCCGCCAACGCCGCGCCCGGTCGGTCGAAGAACAACGCGCCGGCCATGGCGGACGACGCGTATGTCCACAGGTACAGCGCAGCGGGCGGGCCCTGCGGCGCACCGGTGTGCGTCGTGTCCTCCGGGAGCAGTCGGTGCAGGGCCGCGACCATGGCGACCGCGACGGCCAGCCAACCCGCGTAGTTGGTGAGGGGGACACCCGGTACCCCGGGCAGGGCCGGCCGGGGGTCGGCCCAGCTCCAGTGCCCCTCGTCCACCATGCGCGGGTCCAGGAAGACGTCCCACGAGGCCAGGGCCCAGCCGCCGACCGCGCCCACGGCCCACGTCCCGCAGCGGTCGGCGCCCGGGCGGGCGAGGGTGCGGCCGACCACGAGGGACGGGTAGGCCATCATCGCCCACGCCAGGGGCACCAGCACCGGGACCTGCGCGACGTCCGGCCCCAGACCGCCGCCGTAGGTGTAGGTGCCGAACGGGAAGCCTGTGCGCAGCCCGGCCGCCTCCACCGCCCAACCCCCGACCGCGCAGACCCCGAGCACCGCCGCGGCGCCCCGCGCGCCGTGCCTGCTCCACGCTGCCAGAACCGACGCGGCGCAGCAGGTGAGGACCGTCCCCTGGGTCAGACGGTCCCGCCCGGTCTCCGGCCACAGGGGTGTGATCATCTGGAGTCCGACGGCCGCGCCCGTCAGGGCCCAGGTCCAGGCCCCTGCCCGGGGACGGCCGAGGGTCTCCGGCGGCCCGGCCGGCGCGGTGGTCACCCGGCCGCCTTGGCGGTGGACCCGTAGGTGGTCCCCGCATGGCTGCCGGACATGCGCTGCACGCGGAAGGTGGCGAACAGCTCCTCGGCGTACCACCGCGTCCGGGGGGTGAGACGGACGGCCCGTCGGTGGGCCGGCGAGTCGTGGGCGAACGCACGCATGGCGTCGGCGTCATGCCAGACGCTGAAGGTGCCCTGGCGTCCGAACGGGTTCTCGCCGACACCGAACGCCATGATCTTGCCCGGGGATGTGCGCAGTTCGGCCGCGATGGCGGGTACCGCGCGGCGGAACGCGGTGTGCCGGCCGAGGGCCAGGCGGGCGCGGGTGAGTGCCGCCACCGGTTCCGGACCACGGTGTTCGCCTCGGGCTTCCGCGGAGCCGAAGGGCGCGCGGCCGTCCCAGCTGCCCCGCCACGTCACCGGCTCCAGCACGAGGCGCAGCCGCTCTTCGCTCGCCGCGTCGCGCCTTCGCACGAGGGGACTGTCGTCGAACGCGTCCGCGTGCTCGGGCGCCGACCAGGTCGCGAACAACGCCCAGTGCCGCCAGTCCGCATCGCGGGGCGAGAAGGTGCGGCCGTGGCCGGTGCCGAGGAACTTCGCGAAGTGCAGGCCTCGCAGTCCGCGCAGGCTCGGCCGGTCCAGGCTCGCCCGGGCGGCGAACCACGGCACCCATGTCGCTGCGGCGCCCCACACATGCACCGTGGCCCAGAGCGGTCGGGCGAGGCCGGGATTCACGGCGACCATGCCGGTGGTGGGGCGGTGAGGCCGATGGGCATGCGGGTGGCCTTCCCGAGGTCGGGGATCGGGGCGTGGAGGCGGGGTTACCCCGCGGCGACCGGGGCGCAACCGGGTTCACGCCAATGGCCCAGGGGCATGGTGTCCGGCCCGTCCGTCGCGGCCGGCGCCCGACCCGGGCCAGGTGGTGTCGAGTTCGAGGGCGAACCGGTAGCCGGCCAGGGCGATCATGTGCAGCAGGTAGGTCCACAGCGCGACTGCCGCGGCGGCACCGACCTGCTCGTAGCCCCCGAACGGGACGCCCAGGTCCAGCGGGATGGCGATGAACACGACGAAGCCCTCAAGGAAGCCGGCCAGGAAGGACCCGACGGTGAAGCCGCCGACGAAGCAGGACTTCCACCGGGGGGTGACGGGGCCGAGAATGCGGTAGCTCACCGCCAGCAGTGGGGACAGCAGCACCCAGTTGACCGCGAAGGCCACCAGCACTCCGGCGACGGTGCCGCCCGCGCCGCGCGGGAACAACGACGCCAGCAAGGGGCCACACGCGAGCACTACGACCAGTGCGGGGAGAGCGAGGACGAGCAGCGGAAGAAAGGCGAGACGCCCCCGCCAGCCGACCCAGCGGCGGCGTTCGCGGCCACCGGGCGCTACGTGGCCGAACGTACGGCGCAGCCCTTCGCCGTACAAGGTCGCCGGCAGCAGGCCCGCCAGCGCGGCCGGCAGCGGCAGGGCGACGGCGTTCTCGACGAATTCGCGGAACACGTCGTCGGCGCCGAGTCCGTCGGGCAGGGCGGCAGCCGTGTGCCTGCCCCAGTCGACCACTCGGTCGTCACCGATGGCCCAACTCGCGAAGGTCAGCAGCAGCACCAGCGCCGGGACCAAGGCGATGGCCGCGTAGAACGTCGCTGCGGCGGAGCACATGGCCAGGTCGGTTCCCCGAAGTGCCCTCGCCGTGGCGGTGGCCGCACGCCGGCCCGCCTGCCACCGGCGGTCGGCCTCGGCGATCCACCCGCGATGGGTGACGGCTCGGGCGGGCACAGCCGTGCGCTTACCCACCGGCGCGAGGCAGCAACCAGTGGCATGCCACGGGGGCGCTGCGGCGCGTGCGACAGCCGGATCCGACGCACTCGCCCAAGCCCGGTGCGATCCGCGGAGGCGTCAGGGAGTGTGGTCGAGTGCTCGGCGCGCGAACGGCCCCAAGGCCTGCACGGCCGTGCGGTCGGCGCCGACGCGCACATCGACCGGGAGCACGGCGGGCCGCGAACTGCACCTGAGCGTTGATTCACGGCCACTCCCGCGATGGCCCGGCTCGGCTACCCCCTTGAGCCGCCGAGTCGCCCGACGAAGTCGCCCAGGAAGCCCTCGACAACATCGCCAACGGTCCGCTGCGGATCGCGGGGCCGGGGCCGGGGTCCGTCTCGGTCGGCTCAAGACGGGTGCAACCGTGGCTGATTCTCCGGCTACCCGACGACTGCGAATAGCTCCGTCACAGCATCAGCCAGCTCCCGGTCCCCACTCGACTGCGAGCGCTTCCGGGCGCTCTCGATGGGGATCCCCCGGGTCGCCAGGCGCCAGAAGGTGTCCTGGTCCATGGAGACGTGCGCGTACGGCTTCCGCTCGGGTGTTCCCAGACGCCACCGGTCGGCCTGGCGTACCGCGGTCCACCGGCCGCCGGACGGTCCGCTTACCTCGAGGTGGACCGCCGTTCCGGCCGGCCGCGTGTGTTCCTGGAGGGCGGCCGGCAAAGCTCGGGCGAAGATGTCCAGGACCGGGGCCATGAGCTCGGGTTCGTCGGCGCCGGGGCGGGAGACGGCGTCGCGGATCTGCTGCTGGTGCACCCAGAACTCGGTGTACTCGCGGCCGATGTCCAGCCATGCCGGGCTGGGGAGGTCCGAGGCGGCCCAGGAGACGTCAAGATCGGCCGGCGCGTAGAGGTCTCTGGTCGACCACACCGCGTCCAGTTGGGGACCCAAGTGCTCCAGCAGGTCCATCAGCAGCTGCGGGCTGAGCTGGCGGCTCGCCCGGACGAACTCGTCGTTGGTGCGGGCCAGGTAGGTCGGCAGTGTGTCGTCGCCAGCGAAGACGGCGCCGGGGTGCCCGTCGCGGCTGCCCGAGAGACGTCGCATGTAGTCGTTGAGCACATGGCCCACGACATCGTGGACGTCCCAGCCGGGACACACCGTCGGCTTGGCCCAGTCCTCCGGACCCAGCGCACGCAGCAGCCCGAGCAGAGCTCGTCGCTCCAGTGGGAAAAGCCGGCGAACATCAATGGCCGGACCGAAGATCGTTATGTGCCGACGGTATGTGCTGCCACTGCCCGGCGCACCGGAATTCGTCCGCCCAGCGACCGCGGACGGATTCTTGGGGCGTCCACGGGAGTTCGGACCACAGAGTTGCGCCCAGGGCTCCGCGACCCTTCAAGCGGTGTGCCGTCGGGACCGGCCACCGGGTTGCACGGCGGAAGCACCGCGGTAGTCCACCAGCCGGTGGTCGCCGGTGGGGTCTTCGTACGTGTCGGGGGCGCTGTTGGGTCACTTCAGGACAATGCACCCACGGCGGGCCAGGTGGTCGAGGAGTCGCGGGGCGGGCTCGATCTCGTTCCAGCGGAGGTCCAGTTTCTCCAGCGAGGGCATCCGGGCAAGCCAGCCGGGCAGCTCCATGACGCGGTTGGCACGTAGATCGAGGTGCCGCAGGAGCGGGAGCTCGGCGAGAGACTCGGGAACCTCGGTCAGCGCGTTGTCCCGCAGGTCGAGGTGACGCAGTTGGGTCAGTTCGGCTGCGGATTCCGGTAGACGTTGAAGGGCGTTCCCGCGGAGCCACAGCTCTCGCAGCTGAGACAGCCCGCCAATTGTGTCGGGGAGCCGGGCCAGGTTGTTGTACTGCGCCCGCAGTTCGGTGAGGCAGCGCATGTTCCCTATGGTTCCCGGGAGTTCGGTGAGGTTGTTTTCGCCGACGTTGAGATAGCGCAACCGCGTCAGCCGTCCCAGCGACTCGGGGAGCTCTGTCAAGCGGTTGTCGTGCAGGTACAGGAAATCGGTGAGTGCCGCCAAATCGCCAAGTTCGCTGGGGACCGCGGTGAGCGCGTTGTGCCCCAGATCCAGCGTGTGCAGACGATGTAAAGATCCGACCTTCGGGGAAATCGTGGTCAACCCGTTCTCCGCGAGAATCAAGACGTTCAGGTCGGTCTGCAGCCAAACCGACTCCGGCGCCGTGCCCAGACTGTGCCGCCATAGATTCAATGCATGTTCCACGAGATCGCCCCCACGCTGTTTGCGGCCTCCCCCAGGACTACGCCCGCCGGCCTTTCACCGCCCGCGACAACATAACCCTCGGCCAAGGCCCCCGCGACGACGCCACCGAGGTCATCGCCCGCCTTCCCCACGGCCTGGACACCTCACTCGCCCGCTCCTGGTGGGGCGGCCACGAACTCTCCGGCGGCCGGCGGCAACACATCTCGGCAGCCCGCGCGTTCTACCGCGCCGACACGTTCCTCCTCGTCGCCGACGAACCCACCGCCGTCCTCGACCCCCGCGGTGACGAAGCGGTCCACGACCGCATCCGCACCCGCCGACCGCGGCCGAACCGTCCTGCTCGCCACCCACCGCCTCGGCTCCCCCCGCAACGCCGACCGCATCATTGTCCTCGACCGCGGCCGCATCATCGAACAGGCCCGCCATGACGAACTCATCATCCCAGGCGGTGAGTACGCGGCGACGTGGACCATCCAGGCGGCCACCTACCACACCGTCCCCCAGGCACGTTGAGCTTGGCACCCCGCGATCAGGGGGAGGAGGCGACACGCGTCGCACCGTCCGATGGTCTCCCTTTTCCGGTTACGGGGTGAAGTGTGCGTTGTCCGACGGTTGTTGGCACGGTGAACCGCACCGAGATCTCCCGGACATGCCGTGGCCGCGGCAGCATGGTTCGTATCGGCTCCCGGCCACTGATCCGGAGGACGTGATGTCGCGAGGAGTTCGGCTACTGACTGCCGCGACGGCATTGCGGCGCGCGCCTGGTCGCCAACGGCGTTCACCGCGGGCGGTGGACACCCACCCCCGGCCGCGGCGGTGCAAGCCGCGCCGCCTCGCAGATCACCTGCAGTGACGCTGCGGTGATCAAGCAGACCCTGCCCAACATCCTCCATGACGGCGAGACCGCTACCAAGCGCCCGTCCCTGAACGGAAGCCGGGAGCCCGATCGATCCGGGGCCCTGAAGAAGGACACAAGGGACAACCACCCGCTGGGCGCGTCCGACTCAGCCACGCTGCCTACGACTCGGCGGGGGCCAACACGACGGGATTCCGCTGCCTATAAGTCAGCGCGAGTGTCGCCGTCCCCGCGGACAGCAGTACGAGCGACACCAGCGCCGGGAGCAGCACGACGAGACCGCCGGCCGCCACGGAGGCAACGCCCGAGACCAGGAGCGTGGTCGGGCGACGGCCGGTGGTGCGCCACAGGATCGCGCAGGCGCCCAGCAGAAACAGGCCCACCCCGCCCGTCAGCGACCACGCGACGATGCCGTGCAGGGGTTCCGACAGCTCATAGTGCGAGTCGTCGGCGACCTGGTGCGCGACCTTCTTGATGCCCAGCGCCGCCAGTACGATCCCGGCGACGAGCGGCAGGTGCAAGAAGGTGTAGACGTCCCGGGCGAAGCCGGTGCGTTCCTCCCGGGCCTCGGTGAGGCGGTGTTCGGCCGCCTCGGCGACCCGCCGGAAGTACACCCGCCACAGTGCTACCGCCAAGAGGAGGGCCGCTGCCGCGGTCACGAGCACGGGCGCGTTCAGCGGCAGCCCGGCCACACCCGCGCCGATCGCCATCAGTGACTCCCCCAGCGCGATGATGACGATCAGGCCGTGTCGTTCGGCGAAGTGGGCCGGGGAAGTCACCCGCCAGCCGGACGCCCCGATCACGTAGATGGCGCCGTAGTCCACAAGTACCGCCGCCAGCCACAGGATGATCTGCGCGGCGCCGTCCAGCGCGGCGCCGACGAGCAGCAGCACGAACGGCGGGCTCACCGACAGCAGTGCGGCGCGGCGTATCGTGGCCCGAAGCTCCGCGTCACCGGGCGCGGACAGCCAGTACGCCACCAGGTGCAGGACACGGACCGCGCCGTAGCACAGCACGAACACCAGCGGCACGGGGAAGCCGGTGTCGTGGTCGCTGTAGACCTGCGGGACGGCCAGCGTGACCACCAGCACCGCCGCCATGACGCTCACGAGGACACCGAGGAGCGCCCCGGTGTCGGCGCGTACGACGTTGCCCAGCCACGCGAAACAGCACCAGCACCACCACAGCAGCGCCAGCACCACCACGGCGCCGAGCATGCGCAGCGCGCTCGTGTTCTCCGCCATCAGCGCGGTGACCTGGGTTATCGCGAACACGAAGACCAAGTCGAAGAACAGCTCGGCGGGTGTCACCCGGTGCTCGTCAGTGGTTGCCGTCAGACGTGGCCGGGCACGTTCACCGGGCATGTGTGTTTCCCCTCCCCTTGGGCCGCTGCGGTCGGCCGCCGCCGGAACATTACCGGCGACGAGGTGACCGCCGGCAGGGGAGTAGCGCTCCGCTCCGAAGCCCCCACCGTGATCGACGCCGACCGGCGACTCGGGGATGGGGAGCGACTCCGTCCAAGGCGTCCTGCGCGTGGTAGGCGAGTGGATCACCGGCCGGCTCCAGGACCGGTGAACCAGAACAGCGCTGACGGGCATGCCCAACCCCGAACCCCCGGCCGGCGAAAGTCCCTTCGATCGCTTGATCCGCGTAGGTCAGGGGCGCGTGCGAAGCCAGCCGCCGCCGGTGGCTCGTGGAATTCCGCTAGCGGTCGGCCGCACATCGAGCTCGTCGAGCCGGTGGCGTTCACCGCCCGCACCGTTCGGCGCCGACCCCCGTTCAGCACGACTGACTCAGTCGTTCGACTTCGGTGTCGATCCCCGTCGAAGTCGTCCGGCCCCGTGAGCGGGGCGCGCAGCTGGCTGTGCGTCTGTCGGGCCGCGGCTGCCGGAGGTAGGTGCCGCGGCCAGAACGGCGCGGGCGTGCGCGGAGTCCAGGCCCAGCGTCCCGCTGCCGTGGAAGACGGTCAGGGCAGCCGGGTAGTACTCGCGCAGATGGGAGCGGAGCTGGTTGACCATCTGGCCCTTCTCCCAGACGGCGTCCTGGTGGGCGCGGGCCAGGACGGCGATGGCCTGGGCGGTCGCAAGGCGGCCGCGCGTGGCTCCGGAGGGCAGCGGCAGAGCTTCGCTTGGAGCGGCTGCGGCCCTTCGAGGAGCAGTCCCAGCACATCTGGGAGGAACTGCGCCAGCAGAGCAATGTCGACCTGCGGTCGGTGCGCCTGGTCGGCAGCGCCAGCGTACGCAAGCTCGCCATGGACGTCGCCGTCGACGGCCGTGAGGCATCGGCGCTGAGTGTCATGAGCCAGGGC
>NZ_JBPKBI010000011.1:177760-230863 GCF_051388935.1 Yinghuangia sp. YIM S10712 | reverse complement strand
ACGGCTTCCTCGCAGGAACCGGACTGACCTGACGAAACATCAACAACCCAATTCGCAAAGATCAGTAAGTCCTCGGACCCGCGCCGCAGTTGCTTACGTGGAAGGTCCTTGGCTTCCACGATGAGGGGGGCGCCGACGCCTCTGACGTCGCACGGGCGGCAGGGGGCTCGGTACCGCAGGCGTTGCTGCCGGATCCGCCCACGGCACTGGCTGGGTATCCCCATGCCACCCTCCAAGCTGCAATTGCCTCTGATATGAGCCGCGATAGCCGATGCGATGGAGAATCAACAGGGTTGCATAGTGAAGGGATAGTCGCCATGCCTCGGCCGCCAGCCCTTCATGCGCGTAGAGATCGTCGGCGAGGATCCTGGGGTGAACCAGCCGGTTCCGGATACGGGTGACGGCTGTCGGGCCGTCTATGCGCTGGCCTGCCGCGTACTGGGCCAGAACAGGGAGGCCGACCGGGTCGATCGTGGTCGGCTCACCGGCAGACTCCAACAGATAGCGCAGCCTGTCCTCGGCGTAGCCCCTCTCGTACTGCTCCCTCGTCATCAGGTTGCCCAGGACCAGCTTCGTCCAGGCCAGGTTCTCCAGCACCGGCGCCGCGGCGAGAATCCGCTGCTCGACAAAACCTGTGGCCACCGCTTCGGTGGCCATCTGCATCTGGAAACGCGTGGTGCCCTTGAGGGAGGGATCAGTGAAGGCCCGCAGGGCGCAGGAGACAAGTTCGGCGCAGTCGTCAGAATCGTAGTTGTAGAGCCATCCTGATCCGATTTTCTGGGCCCGATCGACGAGAGGCGAGAACCACTGTTCCCAGACGATGTCCCCGTTCGCGTCGTAGCCGACGGGGAGCGCAGGGACGACCTTGCAGCCGAACCCGAACGACAGACTGACTCGAAGGCACTCCAGCACTTTGCGGCCGTCGGCGAGAGAGAACTCGTCACCACTCGTGCGCTTGAGCTCCATGACATGAGTCAGAACGGAGCTGCGCTGTTCGGTGGCGGTTCGCAAGACGTCAGAGAGGTCGGGGCGCTGGTCGATGGTCACCGTCCAGCCGTCGACATCGATGGACCACCGCCCTCTCCAGAAACGAGTGCCCTCGCCGACTCTCTCCCCAAGTGCCGCGTTGGCTGCGGACAACGGCAGGTTCACCCACTGCGCCACCAGCCGCTGCAGGAGAACGCTTTCGTTCCCCAGGTGAGTGGAATTGATCCAGCCGCCCTGGCTGTCACGGCTGTTGGCGGTGAACGTGATGATCGGCCGGCGACCGACGGCGGTCACCTCAACACCGTCGTCCAGGCCCCAGTAGTCCTCTTCGTGCGGCTCGATGGCCCACTCCAGGCTGGGCTTAGCGCCGAAGGTGAGTTCGACCTTGCCCTGCCTGGATCCGTTCTTGAAGCCGACGAGTTCACCGTCGTACACGACGACCGGTTCTCCGGGTGCGTTCCATCCGTGGGGCGCAATGAGGGGGCTGTGCGAGGTGGGCTGCTTGTCGGGGTTCATCTGTGAGCGCGCCTCCGTCGAGCGGGGATGCCGCCCAAATGGACAGCCGACCAGGATATCGAACGATCTGCCGATTCCGCTCGCACCTGCGAGAGGCAGCAGCCCCCGGTGAATCGAAATCCCCTCAGATCCTCAGCCGATCCTCCGAGCATCGGTATGGCGCGGCGCAGGGATCGTTCTCATGTCTGACGGCGGCCACCACGAATCCCAGATCCCGCAGCGGATTCTGCGACTCGCGGGTGTTCTGATCCCAGCCCCGGCAAGCGCGCGATCGACCCGCTTGAGGGGGTAGGAGTACCCGCCGATATCCACGAAGTACTTCGTAACCAGATCCGGGGTGCGGTCGCGTATCCACGCTTCCACCTCTACACACGAGAACGCGTGCTCGCTGCACCGGAATACCACCATGCGCGCCACGGCGGCGAACAGCCCGTCCACCCGGTGTCCACAACGGGTGTGGCGCCCGGCGGGTGGCACATTGGTCGAGGCTGGGGCCGCCCACAGGACGAGCCAGGTCGGAACCTGGGGGCGTCGGCTCACGATCCACTCCAGGAGGCGCTCCTCCACCGCCGCGGACGTGTCTACCGGCGCTGCGGCTGCCGCGACACCCACATCGCCGCCAACTCGGAACCCACCGCCTCAAACTCGCCACCGACCCCACCACGGCGTATCCGGGGCCGCTGCGCGGGCACCGGGCAGTGCCCGCACACGGCTCTGGATAGGGTCTCGTGCCGCTGTGCCGCGATACGAACACCGCCGCTGGGGATGGCCTGCCGTTCGGTGCCCCTTCGATCCACACAACGACCACGATCGCTACCCCGGCCTGACCTGCCGCGCCCCGCGCGACGGGTACCCGGTGCGCACGCCTGAACTCCCCGGCTGACATGTGACTTTGGTAATGCCGGTTGCGGTCGACCACCATTCTCCCTCATTCTGAAAAGTTGGTTTCCTCATCGGTGCGCAGGGGGATTCATGATTCAGCAAGGGGTGGGCTCGGCCGACGACGCGGCGATGCTCCGGCAGACGCGGAATCTGATCGAGTACCTGCGGGAGTTCGTGCGGACCGCTCACAAGCCGGTGCGCGACTGCCGCAAGTACGAGGACGTCGTCTGGTTGCACAGCCTCCCTCGTGACGTGGTGCGCAGGCAAGCGTCCGCCGAACGCGTGGTCCTCTCCGTCGACCACCGCCCACGGGTGCCCGCGCCTGCCATTCCGGATGACCTGGTCGGATGGCTCGCACCGGACGTCGTGGCCGTGCCCTCGCCGCAGGATCCCCGTCTGGGCGCCGTGCGGGCCTTGCCGGCGGGCGCTGAGGATCACGAAGGCCAGCTCGACGGCGCCGACGCAGGCGACGCCTCGGAGGAGTCGACCGACGATCCTGATCGGCTGCGCAGCTACCACCGGTGGCTCCCACGATGGCGGCGCTGGTCCGAGCGGGAACGTGCCGAGGAGCCGTACCGACAGCTTCATCGCCGACTGCAGCGAATCGCACGCCGGATCGATCAGGACGGCGACGTCTACGAAGCGATCCTCGGCGTCGGGCTGGTCACCGGCGGCGCGGACCGGGTCGCCGGCAGTCTGTATCGCCACGTCCTGACAGTGCCGCTCGCGGTCACCATGGACGCGGCGACGATGCGCATCACGGTCTCGCTGGTGCAGGACTGGTCAGTACAGTTCGAGGACGCCGAATTCCTCAACGAAGCCGACGGCTACAGCGGGGAGCTCTTGGCACCCGTCCGCGACCGGGTCCTCGAGGAGCCGGACTTCCATCCGTTGTCGTCCGAGTGTGAATCCCTCCTGGAGGCCTGGACGCGTCGCGCCTTCGGAACGGAGCCCGTGCGCTGCGATGTCTCCTGGGAACCACCCGTGCGTGGCCGTGGATCGGATTCCCGATCGGACGCGGGCGGCCACCAGGTCGCCTCAGCTCCGGCTCTGCTGCTCCGCGAACGCGGTCGGAGTTCGATCGTCGCGTTCTACGACGCGATCGCCGCAAGGCTGGCCCGTCCCGGTGCCGCGAGCCCTCTGGGCCTGGCCCAGTTGCTGGCGCCTCTCGAGGACAGCGAGCGAAGCGCCTGGACGACGGGCAGTGCCGTGACCCCGGCACTCGGCCCCGATCCGCTCTTTCCGCTGGCTGTGAACGCGGCACAACGCGATGTTCTCGAGCGGCTGCAAGGCGACACCGGAGTCGTCGTGCAAGGGCCTCCCGGAACCGGCAAGACCCATACCATCGCAAACCTGGTCTGTGCCCTGCTCGCCGACGGCAAGAGGGTTCTGGTCACCAGCGAAAAGGATCAGGCGCTCCGGGTGCTCAGAGACAAGTTGCCTGAGGACATCCGGGGACTGTGCGTGCTTCAAGGCGACCCGCGGCGCGGCGGTACCGCAGAGTTGGAACGGTCCTTACGCACTCTTGCCTATCTGAGCGCAGGCACCAGCCGCCAAGACCTCGCGGCGCAGGCCAAACTCAGCGCGAACGATCGGCAGGAACTGCTCCGGCACCGGGCACGCCTGCGCACGGCGCTCCGGGAACTGCGTGAATCCGAGTGGTTCGTTCATCCTGAGGTGGCCCCCGGCTACAGGGGGCAGCTTCGCGAGATCATCGAGGCGGTGCAGACAGCCGAGCACCGCTTCTCCTGGCTACCGCCGCTACCCGACGATGCACCCGACCTTCCGGGACTCGGCATCGGCGAAGCACAGCGTCTTCTCGAGCTCCTGCGCCGCCACGGACCGGACCTGCTCGCTGAAGGCGCTCCGCAGTACCCGGATCCGGACACGCTGCCGACCCCTGCAGCAGTCACCCGCGCAGTCGCCGACGTCACCGAAGCCCAGGCCGCCTGCGCCGACGCAGGTCCGGATCCTGTCGCCGACGCGCTGGCCGACGAAGGACAGGATTTCGTCGTCGAGGTGAGCACCCGCCTCGGTCAGGGACTGCAGGCTCTCCGGCGTGGCGGTCTCGAACCTCAGCTGACGTCCGAGCGGTGGCAGGGTTGGCACCACGCGGTCCTGGCCGACAGCATGGCGGGGCGCAGGCAGCATCTGTGGCTGCAGGTGGCCCAAGCGTCCGTCCGCGCCGAGCAGGCACAGCAACAGGTGCACGCGCTGACAGCCGCGCACGTCGACGTCCCGCACCGTGAACCCGCCGAACTCGCAGGCATGATCGCCGCAGGTCGGGCTCTGGTGGCCTTCCTGCGTGAAGGCGGCAAGCTCCGTCGCTGGTTCGGCAGTCCTGCCCAGCGCGACGCGCGCGCCTTACTCGGAACGTGCCGTGTCGACGGCACTCCTCCGGACAGTGCGATCACGATCGCAGCCGTCGTCACGCACCTCGAAGCCGCACAGGCCGTACATCAGGCCAACACCTTCTGGGAGACTGTGAGGGCGGAACCGGCCAGCACCGAACCGACCCTCGCCGCGCTGGCCGACCTTGCCGACCGGGCGACCGATCTGCGGACCATCGCAACAGTGACATCGGTCGCGCGAGGCCTTCACGAGTTGCTGGTCAACGCGGCGATTCCAGCCTCGGTGCGCTCGCCGCAGGAGTGGGAAGACCTTCGCGCCGCCGCGAACAAGGCCTCGTTGCGGCTCGCGCATGCCAGAGCGCGACAGCACGTCGACGAGATCGCAGCGGCGCTGCCGCTCTCCGGTCCGCGGTCCGGTCCGGAACTCGACGCCGCCTACCAAGCTCTGACGACCCTTGACGCCCATGCCTACGCCCAAGCGTTCCAGGCGTTGAGGGTGGCGTACGTGCTCGAGACCGACCGCCGTGAGGCTCACAAACTCCTCGAGCAACTCACCGCAGCGCACCCCGAATTGGCGCGCGCGCTGGTGCTGTCGCCCTTGGCCCCCGAATGGCCCTCGCGCCTGTCCATGTTGGCGCAGGCGTGGGCATGGCGAAAGGCCTCCGACTTCGTGAGCCGACACCTTGCTCCCGGCCGCGAGAAACAGCTGGAGACCGAACTCGCAGAGGCAGAGGCGCGGCTACGCGAGACGGTGGAGCGGCTCGCCACGATCCACGCTCGGATACACTGCCTCAGCCGCATGACGGCGGTGCAGAAGCAGGCGCTTGCCGCATACGTCACCGCGATGAACCAAGCCGGCCGCGGCACTTCCGTGCACGGGAAGCGCCACCTGCGGGCCGCACGATCCGCGATGCGCGAGGCTCGCGGGGCGGTACCCGCATGGGTGATGCCGCTCAAGCAGGTGGCTGCGATGATCGCGCCCGAGCCGGATTCCTTTGACGTGGTCATCGTCGACGAGGCCAGCCAAGTGGGTCTGGACGGTCTGATGTTGCTGTGGTTGGCGCCACGCATCATCGTGGTCGGCGACGACCAACAGTGCGCACCTCTCTATATGGCCGGTGACCACACCCGCCTTCACCGGCGGGTCGACGAGTTGCTACCGGGCCTCGAACACTGGCAACGCAACGGGCTCGACCCCAAGTCCAGCCTGTACGACATCATGTCTTCCCGGTTCAACGAAGTTGTCCGCCTCGTCGAGCACTTCCGTTCCATGCCGGAGATCATCCACTGGTCGTCGAGGCAGTTCTACGACCACGAACTCGTCCCGCTGCGTCAACACGGCGCCGACCGCCTCCCCCCGCTTCGCGTCGTCGCGGTCCCCGACGGCCACTGTGAGGGGGTCCGCGATCGCCTGCACAATCGGCCGGAGGCGGAGCGCATCGTGGCCACGCTGCAGCAACTCATCGGCGCCCCGGAATACGCCGACAAGTCGTTCGGTGTCATCTCGCTCCGCTCGGGCGCCCAGGTACGGCTGCTGGAAGACCTCATCGACACGAACCTCGATGCGGCGGTGCGCGAGCGCCACAAGATCCGAGTCGGTACGGCAGCCCAGTTCCAAGGCGACGAACGCGACGTCGTTCTGCTGTCGACGGTGGTCGACACGGACCATGTCCGCGCTGTCCGCAGCCTCGCCGACGGGCGTCGGTTCAACGTCGCCGCCAGCCGCGCCCGCGATCAGATGTGGCTGTTCACCAGCGTGACGGCCGACCAACTGCCGGACAGGGACCTTCGGCGTTCCCTGCTCACCTACATGCAGTCACCGCCCCTGCTGCAGCAGACACCGCCGGAACTGGCCGACGTGTCGCCCGATGAGCCCAGGGCACCGTTCCAATCGCTTTTCGAGCAACGCGTCTTCCTCAAGATCCGGCAGCGCGGCTACCACGTCGTGCCTCAGTGGAAGGTCAATCGCAAGTTGATCGACCTCGTCGTCGTGGGGGAAACCGGCAAACTCGCGGTCGAATGCGACGGAAGCCCCTACCACTCGTCGCTCCAACAGATCCACGACGACTTCGAACGCGAACGGGAACTACGCCGAGCAGGCTGGCGATTCTGGCGCATTCGCAGCAGCGCGTTCGCCCTCTCTCCGGACGCGTCCATGGAGCCCTTGTGGGCGCGACTGGACGCGTTGGGGATCCGCCCCGGCGTCTCGCGGGACGACACCGGGGACGCCACAAGCGACTGGACACCAGTCGAACTCGACCACGACGCCTCGGACAGCGACACCGAACCCCTGCCGACCGACAACCCCGTCCACGCCGACGACGCACTGCCCGCCGCGACCGGCAGGGACGTCCCCACACAAGGAGAATGACGTGACCGCCTCGTTCGACGAGAGCACCCTGACCGAGGTCGCCCATCTCATCTGCGGCGACGACGGCCCACTGGTGTACCGGCAGGGCTGGGAGCTTCCCGAGTTCTTCCGCCGGGCTGGCTGGTCCGAGGTCCCCGAGCACGACGGCACCCCGCGGCACCAATGGACGACAACCCTCTTGCACGAGCGCCGGATCCCACGGCCGGAGGAAGTCGAGATGGCCGTCCTCCGCCTCGCGAACCCCCGCGAGTACCACGGGCAGGAGAAGGAATACCGGACCACGATGGATCGGCTCAACCAGCTCCTGCTCGTCGAGGGCTGGCGGGTCGAGCTGGTGCGCGGCACACCAGTCCTATCCGAACAGGACCCGGTCTTCGGCGGTCGAATCGTGCCACGTGTCGAGTTGCAGGTATCCATTGGCCAGGTCGTCGACGACGCGGAACTTGCCACCGCGGTGCAGCTGCGCCTGGACGAGGCACGGATCTGCTACGAGAACGGCGCATACATCTCCGCGATCATCATGCTCGGCAGTCTGCTGGAAGGCGTCCTTCTGCACGCTGCGAATTCCCGACCATCCGATCGCCCCCTGCCGAAGCCGCTGAATCGCCTCGGTCTGCAGGATCTCGTCCAATTCGCCCATGCCAACGCCTGGATCGAACTCGACGCCAAGATGGCCTTCGAACTCGTCCGCCATTACCGCAACGCCGTGCACCCCCACCTGGCGACACGCAGCAAGCACAGCCCCGACCGAGACACCGTCGACATGTGCTGGCCGGTGGTCAACGCAACGCTCAACGACCTGGCGGCCAGTGCAGGAACGCCACGCGCACGATCATCCGGGCAAACCTGACGCAATGACGTCTGGACGCTAGTTGCCACGACCATCGGCTCGTCTGCGCGGCTTGCGAGTGGTGCTGGCCTGACGCACCGCTGTGCATCGCGGCGCGTTGGGCTCGCTCACTACTGGGTCGAGCATGCGATCCACCAGAACTCCCGTCGCCGAGGGAAGCCACCACGCGTGGGTTCGGAGAAGTTACGACCACCAGGTCGCCTCGACGCCACCGATCACCTGCAGCCTTGTGTGCGCCGTGCTCCGCGCTGTCTTCTCGACGTGCGCTCAGCGCGCGTGGTCGGCCGCTTGCCTCATCACTGTGCGACGCCAGCGTCACCGCCGCGCTCCGATGTGTTCCAGAGGCCTTGGTAGACGCGGAGCTCATCGTCGGTGAGCTCCTGGTCGCCGGTGAGCGCTATCACCGTCGTGTCCCAATCTCTGAAGCCGTCGACACGAGGAGTCAGAAGCACACCGACTGTGGTGAGACACACGAGATCCGTCGGTGCGCCACGTTCGTGGTGCCGCAGCTGCAGCCATGCCGAGAAGCCGGCGCGGGTCTCGTCCGTAAGGGCGGAGCAAACGGCAAAGCCGAGCTGGTCCTCCTCCGGGCCCGCGAGGAACGTCCGTATCCGCCACATGGTGGTTCCGGCTTCAGCTTCGGTAACGGCGGCAAGGGAGTCGATCAGGAGACGCCCCAGCTCAGTTCGGTAGCCGACCGGCAGACTGTCGAGGGATGCCAGGACACCCTGCCAAGCCTCGAAGTCGTCGGGTCCCATCGGGCTCGTCGCCACGTCCTCCAACAAGATACGGACCATCGCGTGTGCTTCGTCGTCGTCACTTCCGGCTGGTGCAGTTGGAAGCAGTGGCGTACTGCGAGTCTCCGCGCCGTGCCGCATCCACGCCGGGTCCAACGGTCCCGGAGGGGCGGTCGCGTCGGCACCGGCCAGTTCGTAATAGCGCTCCGGCTCTGTGCCAAGCACGGGGACGGATCCGCCGACCCGGTGCAGGTACGCGACCACGGCGTGAGCGGAACGCAGCTGGTGGAACAGGAACTCCCATTCCCGCCTGCACAGGTTGACGACTGGCGTCGCCTTCTGCGGTGCAGGAACATATAGGCCGTCCGGGGGACACGGATGATCGATGATGACCACGCCTACCCAATCGACGGCCGGGCTGTCGACGCGGATGCTGCGCCCGCGGCCGTTGACCTTCTGCACAGGTTTGGCCTTCAGCCGCCGCACTGTGCCATGGATCTGTTTGGCCGCCGCAGTGAGCTGCTTGGTGATCCACGAGGCTTCCCGCTCGGCAGTGCCGGGCTCGACCTCACGAGCCTTGCTCTGCACGACGACACCCCGGCTTCCCACAACGAGCAGCCCGTCGCTGATCTCCCTGACGCTATTCCCCTTGCGCTCCACGCTCGGAGCCATCACGAAGTCGGGCAGGCCCCACGTGGCTGCTGCAGCTTCCACGGCCAACTCTGCGGCGACTCCGCGCTTGGGGTGCGTGCGCAAGGGTGATGCCTGCGGAATCACCCGCTCGTAAACCCCGTCCGGAGTGGTCACCAGCAACGTGATCGTCTCGGCGTCCCGGGCCCTGCCCAGGCCGATGTCCGACGTGGCCAACATCGCCAACTCGTCGTCGGTCCAGCCTCGGGACGACCGGGTCGCCTCGGTCCAAGGGCTCGAGCCGTCGGCAGCGGGCGGCAGGAGGATCCGCCGACTACCCGGCACACGACTCGACAGCCACGCGAACGAGACAGCGAGTCTGACGACAGCCTCGATGGCACTTGCCAGCCGGCGGTCGAACGTGTCGTCGGCGTCCGACGGGGTGAAGCCATCGACAAAGCAGATGTCAACGTTAGTGCCAGCCTGCGCGCTGACCGAGCCCCCGGGGTGGTGGCCGACCAGTCGGTACTCCGCCAGAACCCGGTCATCACCTCCCAGAGCGCCCGAGGACGACGGGACGACGCTGGCGACCGCCTCCGGAGGTTCTGCGTGCACTCGGGGTTCGACGGGCGTCGCCCACGCACTCACCACCGCGCCGTCGTCCAGCGCCGCGTCCCAGTGCACCAGATGGGCCAGACTCCGACGAAGAAGATCGATGACCTGGTCATCTGCACGGCCTTGATAGGGCTGGCAGTCCTCCACCATCGCCACATGTGTGCGCAAGGTCCCGTCCATGCACAAGTCGGCGAGCAGGTCCTGAAACGCGTCCGGCGAATCGGCAACTGGAAAGAACCTGGGAACCTGCGGCCGATGTGGACGATGCAACGCGCTGAACCCCTCGACCGTTTCCACGACCAATTCGTCCAGGCACGCCCAGAGCTCCCGTACGCACTCGCGGAACAACCCGGTGAGCTCCGCCTGACCGCCAGGTGGCCAATGCAGACAGGCGCTGATGGTCCCGGACCCATCAGGCTCGGTGACCACGCGCTCTTCCACAAGTCCATCGCCCAAGAGCGCACTCCACCGTGACGCCATGGACCTTCTGGCATTCCGTGCGTTCTCCAAGTGCCGCCAAGCACGCGGATAAGAAGTCATCTCATTTGGCTAGTCGGCGGTAGCAGATGAGGGTGCAGGCGATGGTGGTGAAGGCGAGGAAGTGTTCGGCTTTGCGTTCGTAGCGTCGGTGGAGGCGGCGGCAGCCGGCGAGCCAGGCCATGGTGCGTTCGATGGTCCAGCGGTGGCGGCCCAGACGTTGTGAGGTCTCGATGCCTTTGCGGGCGATGCGGTGGGTGATGCCGTGCTTGCGCAACCATCGCCGCAGGTGGGGGTAGTCGTAGCCCTTGTCGCCGTGGAGCTTCCCCGGTTTGCGCCGTCTGCGTCCGCGTCGGGACCGGATCGGTGGAATCCCCGCCACCAGCGGGATCAGGGCACGGCTGTCGTGCAGGTTCGCCGCCGAGATCCCGACACATATGGGCAGACCGGTCCGCTCCGTGATCAGGTGAATCTTCGAGCCGTACTTGCCCCGGTCGACAGGATTCGGACCCGTCAGGTCCCCCTTTTCAAGGCCCGCATGTTCACCGAGTCGATCGCGCAGCGGGACCAGTCCAGCCCGCCCCGGGACCCGAGCTCGTCCAGCACCAGGCGGTGGAGCCTGCCCCACACCCCGGCCTTCGTCCACTCCGAGAAACGCCGGTGGGCAGTCGCACCCGACGGCCCGAAAGACGCGGACGGCAACTGCTGCCACGTACAGCCCGACGTGGCCACGAACACGATCGCGGCCAGCACCTCCCGGTCACCGTGCCGACGCCGGCCGCCCCCCTGAGGCCGCGAAGGCGCCTCCGGCACCACACGCTGGAACAACTCCCACAACTCGTCCGGCACCAGCCGCTCAACGATCCCTGCCACAGGCCAGAGCCTACCGACTCAGCCAAATGAGATGACTTCTAATACGACTGGATCACATTAGCCACGCTAGCGGCGGGTACCGACAAGCACCCAGCACAAGCAAGCACAACAGCGGCTCAGCCGGGCAGCGACTGCCCCACGCATGCCGATCTCCGGACGAGACCAAGGACTGCTGCCAGCGCTCCTGAGCCGGAACGCGAGCGTCGCAACCACGAACGCATGCGCGGTGTCAGGCCAACGTCCGCATCCCGCGGTGCGCGAACCCGATCAGCCCGTTAAACTCCGCCAATGCCCGGTCTACCGCGAGCAACTGAAGGCCGGACGCGGCAGACCGACCCTGCACAACTGCGTCGCCACTCTGTCCAGTGCGCTGACGGACGCAGTCCGCCAGCGCCGGATCCGGCTCAACCCGACTCGGCTGAGCATGTTCCCCCGGCCGCAGGCCCGGAACGGACGGTGTGGACTCCGGAGGAAGCAGCGCGGTTCCTTCAGCACTGCCACCAGACCGACCCGCTCATGGCCGGCCTGTGCGAACTGCTGATCGGCACCGGCATGCGCAGGGGCGAAGCCCTGGGCCTGCACTGGGACGACGTTCACCTCGACAACAACGTCGTCTACATCCGCCACACACTCTCCGCCGTCGACAACGGACGACTGGTCTTCACCAGCCCGAAAACCCGCGCCAGCAAGAACTGGATCGCGATCTCCCCACGCGTCGCCCAAGCACTCCGACGACGCGCCCTCGCCGAGCCACGCACCACCAGTTCGCGCAGCGATTCTTATGCCGGACTGGCGTTCACCCGCGACGACGGCCGACCGCTCCGCCCGCAGACCGTCCTCAACCGGTTCCGGAAACTCTCCGACGCAGCGGGCGTCCCACGGACCACCCTGCACGACCTACGCCACCTCGCCGCAACCCTGACGATCAGCGCTGGTGTCCCGCTGACCGTGGTATCCAAGGCACTTCGACACTCCACGATCTCAACGACGGCGAACACGTACTCGCACCTCACCCGGCCAGCAGTGCGCCTCAGTCCTCGCCGTACAAGACGCCCTCGCCACCGCCGAACTACCAAACTGAGATTTCGTACCGGCAAGACCGCATGAGGACGACTTTTTGCAACTCCGCTTCCTCTGCCCGCCAGACGTGACAGGATTCGCCAACTGGGGGTCTGGGGCGTCGCCGTGCCGTGACTTCCGTTTGCCATGTGCCGTGCTGCGATGCCCTCGCTTGCCGCGGCGGGGATCGATTGCGCGGGAGCGGCCTTGGCCGACAACACACCGTCGGAAGCAACGCTCGACCACACCGAGCCGCATCGTCCCCGTATCTCGCGCTTGGAGGTCAAGAACTTCCGTCTGCTCAGAGACGTCACCGTGCGACTGGACGAGCAGGTCACGGTGTGCGTGGGGAGGAACAACACGGGCAAGACGTCGCTGGCGGATGCGCTGGGCAAGATGCTGCGCTCCGGGGAACCGAGCCTGAGGATCGAGGACTTCTCGACAGAATCCCACGGCGAATTTCTGGGCGCCTTCCAGAAGTTCGACGTGGGCGATGAGGCGGCGGCCAGAGAAATCCTGCCCGAGATCACCGTCCGGGTCCTGATCACGTACGACCCGAAGACGCCGTCGTACGGTCCTCTGGGGCCGCTCATCGTCGACTTGGATCCCGACTGCAACGAAGCAGTCATCCACATCAAGTACGCCCTCAAACCGGGCAGGCTCAAGGAGTTCTTCCGCGGCGTACGTGACTCCCTCGTACCGGGTGACGAGCAGGCGTTGCTGCTGGACCTGGTGGGGCCCAGGATTCCCTACGATTTCGAACGCACCGCGTGGGCCGTCGATCCCACAGACGTGGACAACGTGCGCCAAGTCGCACTGTCCGACGTCGCGAAGGCCGTCCACATCGACTTCGTCAAGGCGCAGCGTGGACTCGATGACGAGAAGGAGCGCCCGAAGGATCAGCTCGGGAAGGTCCTGGAGTCGCTCTTCGTCATGGCTTCACAGGCCGATGACGGCTCGTTCCTCAAGCTTCTCTCCGAGGAAATGGACGACGCTCTTGGGATCGTCGCCAAGGAGCTGACGCAACGGGTGCAGGACACGTACGACGAAATGGCCCCGACGGTCGCCGAGTTCGGCTATCCCGGACTCGGTAATCGGAACATCACCGCCCGGACGACACTGGACGCCCGCCGTCTCATGAGCAACTTCACCAGCATCCGCTACCCGGGAACCTCTGGTGTGGAGCTGCCGGAGTCCTACACCGGGCTCGGTCATCGCAACCTGTTGATGATCCTGCTGACCCTGTTCGTCTACTACCGGACGTACGACACCCAGCAG
Source organism: Yinghuangia sp. YIM S10712 (assembly GCF_051388935.1). Lineage (NCBI taxonomy): Bacteria > Bacillati > Actinomycetota > Actinomycetes > Kitasatosporales > Streptomycetaceae > Yinghuangia > Yinghuangia sp. YIM S10712. The sequence continues at coordinate 217,237 of NZ_JBPKBI010000011.1, read as the reverse complement.
AGCCCGGATGCCGCGCATCTGGTCTTCCTGGAGGAACCGGAAGCCCACCTGCACCCGCAGATGCAAGAGGTGTTCATCCACCAACTCGGCGTCTTCAAGGCGAAGTTCCCCCATACCAAGGGGTCACGGAACCCGTGGAACGTCCAGTTCGTGGTGACGACGCACTCCGCGCACATCGCCAACAAGGCGGGCTTCCCCTCCATCAGGTACTTTCGAGCCTGCACCGACGGAGATCCGACCGAAGCGACCAGTTCCACCGTCCTCAGCCTCGCCGACGCACCCGGCATCGACACCGACTTCCTCCACAAGTACCTGACGCTGACGCGTGCCGACCTGTTTTTCGCCGACAAGGCCATCCTGGTCGAGGGCACGACGGAACGCATCTTCGTGCCGGCCGCAGTGGCCGAGTTCGATCGGCTTCGAAAGGCTTGCGGGCTCGAGAAGTTGTCGGCGCAATACATCAGCATCGTCGAAGTCGGCGGCAACTACGCTCATCTGTTCTATCCGTTCGTCGACTTCCTCGGATTGCGGACTCTGGTGATCACCGACATGGACTCCGTCTCGGCCAACCCGGCTACGGGCAAGTTGCAGAAGTGCTGCGTCCACGAGGGCACGAAAACCAGCAACCAGGGCATCAAGGTGTGGCTCGACGGCGAGGACACGTCGCCGACGAGCCTGCTCAAGCGAGCCGGGGACGGCCTGCCCACGGTCGGCTGCCGTGCCTTGGCCTACCAGGTTCCCGAACTGCCGGATGGCCCGTGCGGCAGGACGTTCGAGGACGCCTTCATCCTGGCGAACCCGGAACTGTTCCCTCTGGACGCCGCTGCCGCGGTAGGTGTCGTCGCGGCCGAGGCCGCCGCCATGGAGGAGGCTGCCGGACACAAGAAGAGCAACTTCGCTCTGCATATCGCTGTTGAGACAGGCGGATGGCACATCCCCCGGTACATCCACCGCGGCCTCGAGTGGCTTGTCGATCGCCCCAGTACAGCCACCGTCGACCTACTCCCAGCGGGCGAAGCATTCCTCTCCGCGTCGGCGGAGAGGGAAGTCGGATGAGCACGCCGAACCAGGTGCTCTCCGCGGAGCAGGAAAGCGAAGCAACCCTGCGCCGGATCGTGGCGGCCGTGGAGCGGCGTCAGCACTTCCGATTGGACGCCGGAGCCGGCTCGGGCAAGACGACTTCACTCATCGACGCACTGCGTCACGTGCTCGACAACCGTGCGACCTTCCTGCCGCGCGCTGGCCAACGCATCGCCTGCGTCACGTACACCAATGTGGCATGCAATGAGATCGTCCGGCGGACCGACGATAGCCCTCACGTCTTCGCGGCCACCATCCACGGGTTCCTGTGGGAGGCCATCTCCAGGTTTCAGAAGCACCTGCGCCAGGAGATTCCGAGCCTGAAGTCCTGGCCAAGGCATCTCGACGGTCTCACGTCGCTCGGGAACCGCACGGTCGAGTACGATCTCGGTTTCCGCCGCATCGATGAACATCGGGTCGCGCTGCATCACGAGGACATCCCAGAACTCGCCATTCGTCTCCTGGGTTTCCCCAAGTTCCGGTCCCTCATCGCGGACCGCTTCCCGGTCGTGTTCGTCGATGAGTACCAGGACACGCCTGAGGGCTTGGCGGAGGCAATGCTGTCGGCGGACGCCACGACGATCTCGAGCCCGACGTACGGGTTTTTCGGCGACCACTGGCAGCAGATCTACGACAGGTCCTGCGGGCTGATCAGCCGCCCGGACGTCATCACCATTCAAAAGCGCGTCAACTGGCGTTCCGGAATCGCCGTCGTCGACTTTCTCAACAAGATTCGCCCCGAATTGCCACAGGCCACAGCCTCCGACGCAGAGGCCGGATCGGTGACCGTCTACCACACCAACGGCTGGACCGGGCCGCGCGGGACACACTCTCAGAAGGGCCATCTCCCCGACGAGGTCCTCAGGAAGACGCTGTCGTGGGTCCGCGCCGATGCCGCGCGACGACAAGGCCAGGACAACCTGGACGAGGCCAAGATCCTGATGTTGACCCACACGGCCATCGCAGGCGAGCTGGGCTTCCGCAGCATCGCTCGGATCTATCGGAACAACGACGACTACGTACGCAAGAACGACGCGGTCATCGCGCTCCTCGCGGACCTCGTCGAGCCTGCATGTGCGTACTTCCGCGACCGGAAGTACGCACTCCTCTTCGACACGTTGAAGCGCTCGCGCCCCAGGCTCCATCGCCGCAGTGACAAGGCCGCGTGGTCCTCGCTCTTCGGCCTGATCGAGCAGGCTCGGATGTCGGGAACCGTCGGTGACGTACTGGACGTGGTGCTCGCGCAACGGTACTTCAGCGTCCCCGACGCAGTGGTCGGCAGGCATCGGGACTGGCAGGCGTCCCTGACAGAACCGCCGGATGAGACGGACGGGAAAGGCGGCCGGCGCCTCGTCGAATACGGGAAACTTCGCGACACCTCGTACCGAGAGGTCATCGCATTGTGCGACTACATCGCCGAGGCGACCCCCTTCTCCACGCAGCACGGAGTCAAGGGCACCGAATACCCGGACGTCGTCGCCGTGTTCGGAGGATGGAACCTCTACGACTTCCCCGGAATGCTCGCCGGGTACGCCACCCGCGACAGCCTGTCGGACGAGGAACTCAAGCGCTTCGAGCGCGCCCGCAACCTCTTCTACGTGGCCTGTTCCCGCGCCCGCTGCAACCTCGTACTTCTGTTCACGCACGAACTCCCCGACAGCGCGCTCAACACACTCCGTTCCTGGGTCACCGTCGACAAGGTGGTCGCGGTGGACCACTCCCCTGACGAGGCGGCGCATCAGTAACGTCCGGGGCCGCCGGATCGGGCAGGTCGATCCCATACGCCCGTGGCTGGCGGGCGGCAGGCGTGGTCGCAGCAATCGACCCCTTCGGCCGCACCGCCCGACGTCTGCCAGGCCCCGGATCGCGAGCGCACTTGACGCTACGACAAGGGGAAACAGGCAGGTCAAGACGGTGTGCGCGGGGTTGGTGGTCGCGCCGGGTGGACACTGGGAGTGCCCGGGGATCCTGCTCCACCGGAGGCGATCACCATGCGCTCCTCCACCCGCGGCCGTGTCTACCGGCGCTGCGGCTGCCGCGACACCGCCCGGCACCAGCTCGGCGCCCGATGCCCCCGGCTCGCCACTGACCCTGCGCACGGGACCTGGGCGTTCGCCGTCGATGTCCCCGCACCCCGCGGCGTCCGCACCACCGTGCGCCGCAGCGGCTTCCCCAGCCACACCGCCGCCCACGCCGCACTGCGCCGACTCCTGGACGGGGAGGCGTGCGGTTTCGACGCCGACCCGAACCAGACCGTCGCCGAATACCTCGACGGCTGGCTTGCCGCGAAGAAGCTCGTCCTCAAGCCGACGACGTACGCCCGCTACCGGGACTACGTCCGCAACGACCTCGTCCCCGGACTCGGCGCGCTGCGCCTCGACGACCTCGGGTACCGGCAGATCCTGGCCTTCGTCCAGCAGGAGCTTGCCGCCGGACGCGGCACCACCACGCTCTACCGGTGCCTGGCGACACTCTCCAGCGCCCTCGGCGACGCCGTCCGCCAGCACCGACTGGCCTCCAACCCCGCCTCCCCACCCGTCATCAGCCGCCCGCCCAGCCCCGAACGCGTGGTGTGGACCGCCGAAGAGGCCGCACGCTTCCTCGAGTACGCCCACATCCACGACCCGCTCATGGCCGACCTGTGCGAAGTCCTCATCGGCACCGGCATGCGCAAAGGCGAAGCGCTCGGACTTCACTGGAACGACGTCCATCTCGAGGCCGGCGTCCTCTATATCCGCTACACTCTCTCCTGCGTCGACAACAGCCGCCTGGTCATCACCGCACCCAAGACCCGCAACAGCAGGAGCTGGGTCGCCATCTCCGGACGCGTCGCCGACGCACTCCGGCACCGCGCCGAACAGCAGCAGCGCGAGCCCGCCGGCCCGCAGAGCGGACCGTTCGCCGACCTGGTCTTCACCCGTCCCGACGGCCGCCCGCTGCGGCCCCAGACACTCCTCGACAGGTTCCGGCGTCTGACCAAAGAACTCGACCTGCGGCGCATCACCATGCACGACCTCCGGCACCTCGCTGCCACGCTGACCATTGCAGCCGGCGTCCCGCTCGTGGTGGTGTCAAAGACTCTGCGGCACTCCACGCTGTCGACCACCGCGAACATCTACGCGCACCTGACCAGGCCGGCGGCATGCGCCGCCGTCACCACCATCCAGCGCGTCCTCGCGCAAGCGGAGCAGCATCTCGACGGGGGCCGGCCGACGCGCGGCGTCGTCCCGCGTCAGCCTCGGAGCTGGTTCCAGCAGGTCACCGACCTGGTGCGTCCCGACGACGAGACCACCCTGCGACCACCACATGGCGCAGGCCGACGGACCTCGACAGCTGATCTGCCTTTGCACGTCGCCGACTTCGGGAACGGGCACCCGCGGCCACTGGCGGAACGCGACCACCCTGCGACCACCGGGGCCAGAACGCCGGAAAGGCCGCCCCCTCCTTGCGGAGAGAACGGCCTTCGACCTGCGTAAACGCTGGTCGGGACGACAGGATTTGAACCTGCGACCCCTTGACCCCCAGCCGCAGGTCAGACGCTATGTTGCGCACGAACGGACGTGCGATTGAATGTAGTTCGTCCCCTCCCGCGCACACCGTGTGGTCCCGTCGTGGTCCCGCAGGCTGACTACCCACGGACACGAACGGCATGGGCCTGCAAGCACTTTGACGAACTCAAGTCCGGTGCAAATCGCTACAAAGCAATGCTACGCCCAAAAGACGACGGACCTCGAACTCGCTCCCGTCAGTTGACCTTCCGCCCGAACGACGAAAGGCACCCTCACGAAATGGCCAGCGACCATGCCCGGGGGCCGGCGGGCAACGCGCGAGGGCGATGGGGAGGCGACCCCCCGCACTACCGGGCACTTCCCCAGCCGCACGAACAAACGGCGGCGCGTCGATGTGGACCGCGCGACAGCCAAGCCGGTGAACAACCCTTACTCCTGGCGTTATGCAAATAGTCTCGCCACCTCGGGGAGTGGCCACGTCGGCACAGCATGCCGTCTTGTTGGATGACTGTCAGTCCGACGGCGTCGACCTCTGTCATCCGTGCATGATGCGGCCGTCCCGCCATCGCGCGAGGGTGACGTGGAGATGCGCGCCGAAGAGGCCGAGGAGGTCGAGACGGGGGTCGATGAGCCATTCCGACTCCATGCCGTTCATGGCCGCCAGGAGGGCGCGGACTTCGGAGTTGATCTGCTGGGCGGTCATAGGCGGGATGTCGCCGTGCGCGACGGCTTCGGCGAGTTTGGCGGAGTATTCGTCCACCGCCTGGCGCTGCCAGTCGCGGATATACGTGTGGGCGGGGTGGGTGTCGCTGGTGGCCTCGGCGCGGAGGGTGAGGATCAGTTCGATCAGGCCGCGGTGTTCCATGTGGTAACGCAGCAGGTCGGGCAGTGCTTCGAAGAAGGCGATGCCGACCTGGTCCGCGTGCGAGGGATGGGGGGCCTTGGCGTCCCAGTGCCGCAGGACGGCGCCGAGAAGGCCTTCTTTGCTGCCGAAGTGCTGCACGAGGCTGGCCGCGCTGACTCCGACCTCGGCGGCGATCTGGCGCAGCGAGCCGCCGGCATAGCCTCGTTCGGCGAAAACTTTGGCCGCAGCCTCCACGATGTGGGCCCTGGTCTCGTTCCCGTTGCGGTACGGCCCGCGCGGCGTCCCTCGGCCAAGCGCTGTCTTGGACTGGGCTGCGGCCACGGGGTGTTCCTTCCGTCGGGCGACTCTTGACACGTCAGCTTAACGTCCGTTTATAGTTCGGAAATATAAACGATGGTTACGTTTTCGTACACCGTCCCCTCCTGCTGGGAGGGCCCGCCGGGATGTGGTGGTGCGTTCGCGACCGGCCCGGTCGTCCGGGCGGCGCACTCGTTCGTACCGTCCGCGACGCTTCCGCACGCGGTATGAGAGGGAGGAAACAGTATGCCTGTCGCTTTGGACCGCCGTACGCGTCGGGACGCCGACCTGCGCCATGTGGACGTCGAGACGTTCGTCGTGGCGGACTTCCCCAGTCTGGCCGCGCGCAATGGCGCTGTGGTGGCGCGGGGAATCGAAGTTTTGAACGCTCCTTCGCTCGCCGTCGAAGTCAGCGACCAGGCATGGTCGTTCACGAGGGCCGGAGACACGCTGACCGCTTCCCCCGGCATCGCGGACGGAGCCGTCGTCGTCACCTTCAGCGCGGAGGAGTTCTCCGACTGGGTGCAGAACCAACGCTCCTTCAACAGCATGCTCACCGCACGCAACCTGCGATACCGCGGCGGCAGCGAACGCGACATCTCGGTGTGGGATTCACTGTGGCTGTCGCTGCTGGAAGGCTGGCCGGTCGTCGACGACGCGCTCGCGTTCCACGACCGCCACGGCGACCCGCTCGCCCTGGACCGCGTGTTCACCCCCGACGACGATCCCGCCGACATCGCGCACTTCCTGCGCGAGGCGGGCTACCTGCACCTGCGCGGTTGGACCGACCCCGCGGACATGCGGCGGATCTCCGACGACATCGATCGGGTGCTTCCGAACTACCGGGAAGGAGACGGCCGTTCGTGGTGGGCCACGCTCGCGGACGGCACCCGTCGGTGCGTCAGGCTCCAGGAGTTTGTCGAACACTCACCGACCACCGCCGCGATACTGCGCGGCGACCGATGGGACCGGCTGCGCCGCGTGATCGCCGCCGACGACGACCTCGTCCAGGGCCCGGTCCAAGGACGCTGCATTGAGGCGCTGATCAAGCCCGTCGGCGTCGTGGCCGGCCCGTCCGACGTCTCGTTCCACCGCGACTGCCACCTCGGACGGCACGCCTACAGATGCTCCAGCACGGTCGTGGGTATCTCCGTCACGGAAAGCAGCGAAGCGAACGGCCAACTGCGCGTCATCGCCGGCTCGCACCGGATATTGATGCCCGTCGAGGTCGCCAAGACCGAACCCTATTTGCCAGTCGTCGCGGTCCCCACCGTGCCCGGCGACCTCACCGTGCACCTGTCCTGCACCCTTCACGAGTCGACGCCGCCGCGACTCCACGAACGGCGTGTCATGTACGCCGGCTTCGGTCTTGCCGCGCGACGGAGACCGCGCCGACGGAGGCCGCGCGCTGGCCGAACTCCGCGAGCGCGTCACCGACATACTGCGTGACCACACCAACCCGACGGACACGCGGCCTGCGTAACCACGACGCGACCGGCGACATTTCTGATTTTCGAACAGGAAGAGACCACCGTGGTAGGGGAGGCGGGCTTGCCGACGCAGACGCGTGCGTGTTTCCGCGCGTTGACAGAGCACGGTTATGCCGACGCAGAGTAACCCCGGCGGGGGCACATTGCATTCATTGCGCGTGCTATTCGCACATGCCGGCGACGGTCGGCGGATGCTCATCGCCGGGTACGCGCTGATCCTCGTGGACGCCGTGGCGCAGAGCCTGGCTCCGGCCGTGTTCCGGGTCGTGCTGAACCGGATCGACGCGGACCCCGACCAGTTTCTCCGTGCCGGGTGGCAGGGGCCGCTGATCGCCGCGGTCGGGATCTCGGCGACGTTCATCACCGCGGCGTACTTCGCGCACACCTGGACGCGGCGCGGCGCGGCGCGGTGGGCGAACAACCTGCGCCGGACGCTGTACGAGCACGTGCAGCGCCTGTCGGTCGACTTCTTCCACCGCTCCCATGTCGGCGACGTCGCCGCCCGCATCAACCAGGACGTCGAGCGCCTGGAATTGACGGTGTGGCAGGGCCTGGCCCTGTGGTGGGCGGTGGCCCTGTTGACGATCTCGGTCGGGCTCATCGCGTGGGTTGACCTGTGGATGGCCCTGATCGCCCTGGCGCTGCTGGCAGTTGCTGTCGGCTGGACGTTGCTCGTCCTGCCCCGCCTGCGCCGCCGCAGCCGCGAGATCAGGGACGACCTCGGCAAGACCTCCGGGATGCTGGCGGAAATGCTCGGCGTCAACGCCCTCCTCAAGGCCTATAACGCCGAGAACGAGGCCCTCGCCCGCGTGCGCGGCGGCACTGACAAGGTCCGCAAAGGATCCGAATCGCTGGCCCGCCTGCAGCACCGGTTCGCCGACCCTCTCGGCATGCACCTGAGTTTCGTCGCACCGTTCGTGCTGCTGTTCGTCGGCGCCTGGCGGACCGCGTCGGGCAGCCTCACCATCGGTGACGTCGTCGCCATCTGGGGCTTCTGGCTGCGCGGAGCAAGCTCCCTCACCCAAGTCATCACCACCCTGCCCGAGGTCATCGTCGGCCTGACCGCCGGCGAACGCGCCGCCGAACTCCTCGACGAACAACCGACCGTCCAAGACCAGCCCAAAGCCCCCGACCTGACCGTCACTCGCGGCCAAGTCGCCTTCGAAAACGTCTCCTTCGCCTACCCCGGACGCCTCTCCCGCCTCGTCCTCGACGACTTCAGCCTGATGATCCGCCCCGGGCAAACGGTCGCACTCGTCGGTTCCTCCGGCGCCGGCAAGTCCACCGTCGCCCAACTCCTGCTCCGCTTCTTCGACCCGATCGACGGCCGCGTCACGATCGACAACCAAGACCTACGCGACGTGACGCAGGCGTCGGTCCGCGCGGCGGTTGGCATCGTTTTTCAGGACTCGCCTCTCATGAGCGGAACCCTGGCGCGGAACCTGCGCCCCGCCAAACCCGACGCCACCGATGAGGAGATCGAGAACGCCCTCGAAGCCGCCAACGCCTGGGAGTTCGTCCGCGCCTGGGATCACGGGATCCACACCGAGCTCGGCGAACGCGGCGTCACCCTCTCCGGCGGACAGCGCCAACGCCTCGCCATCGCCCGCGTCATGCTCAAAGACCCCGCCATCGTCGTCCTCGACGAAGCCACCAGCGCTCTCGACGCCGCAAGCGAACGGGCCGTGCAAACCGCCCTCAACCGGCTCCTCAGCGATAGGACTTCACTCGTCATCGCCCACCGCCTCACCACCATCCGCAACGCCGACCGGATCGCCATCGTCGAGAAGGGAGGCATCACCGGCATCGGCACCCACACAGCGCTCCTCACAACCTCGGCGACCTACCGCTCCTACTGCCGCGAACAGTCCGTCGCATGAAAGCGCCGCCGACCCGCCGGGGTCTGTCAGGTACTCATTGATACTCCCGTTGCTTGGGAAGTTGCCGAAATACTCGGATGCTGCGCCTGCCGGTGTCGTGGGGGAAGCAGCGGACCAAGGAGATGCCCGCGCCGCGCACACTGCGACCGCAGGCCAGCCTTCGCCGTCAACTCCTGATGTACGCGCGGTAGCGCCGTCGGCGCGGGACCGCCCACCGTGGTCGCTCGGCCCGTCGGTCGGCAGCCGTATTCGCCGAGACCGCGCGACCGACGCGGTCATCGGGTTGCCCGCGGCCTGGGACCCAAGCGCGACCGAACAGGGTCTGGCAGCAAGGTCGACGTGGGCGCGGTGTTCAGCGAGCGACGTAGCCGCCGTCGACGGGGAGGGCGACGCCGATGACGAAGGCGGCGCCAGGGCTGCACAGCCACAGGACGGCCTGGGCGATCTCGTCGGCGGTGCCGAGGCGGTTGATCGGCTGGTTGGCCTCGGCTTCGGCCCGGTCGAGTTCTCCCTTGTTGATCATGTCGCTGACCATCGGAGTGTCGATGGTGCCGGGACAGATGGCGTTGATGCGGATGCCGCGAGGGGCGTATTCGAGGGCGGCGCTGGAGGTCAGACCGATGACGCCGTGCTTGGAGGCGTGGTAGGAGGCGCGGCCGGGGATGCCGACGAGGCCGCCGAGGGATGAGCAGTTGACAATGGCGCCGCTGCCTTGGCTGCGCATGTGCCGCAGTTCGTGCTTCATGCAGGCCCATACTCCGCGCAGGTTGATGGCGTTGACGCGGTCGAATCGGTCGGCGGGTTCGTCGGCTGCGTCACTGGGCGGGATCTGGATGCCGGCATTGTTGTACGCCGCGTCGAGGCGGCCGAAGGTCTCCACAGTGCGGTCGACCGCAGCGGCCACCTGTTCCTCGTCGGTGACATCGCAGGTGAGAGTCAGCGTGTCGTGGCCTTCGTCGGCGAGTTGCCGGGCGGCCGAGTGCAGGGCGGCTTCGTCGATGTCGGTCAGCGCGACGCCGGCACCTGACCGAGCGAAAGCCCGGGCGGTGGCCAGGCCCATGCCGGAGCCGGCTCCGGTGACGAAAGCGACCTGGCCGCTGAAGTCGTACGTGGGGTTCACGGGTGCGGTTCCTTTCTCGATGTCGCGTGGTCAGCGCGTCTGACTGCCGTGGATGACGACGAAGGACAGTAGGCCGGAGGTGGCTTCCCACAGTGCAGGGCACGCACGAACCTCTCCCCGTACAAGTGGTCGACAGAGTCAGGAGGCAGCTTCGATGGTGATGCGGTCGGCTGCGGCCAGTTGGTCGGCGTCCGCGTCGACGTGGCCGAGGATGAGGAGGTCCGCGTCGGCGGAGGGGCCGTCGCGGTAGAAGATAGCCAGGTTGCCCCACGGCGCGTAGTAGGCGAGATCGCCGGCCTTGGCCGCAGTCGGTTCAGGGGCGTCGGAGGTGTTCAGCCTGCGGGGCGGGTAGCCGATGCGTTCTGTCCCATGGAAGTCCTCAAGGCTCAAGGTGAGCGGCAGTAGGGAGGCGAGGTCACGGGCGGCAGGGCTGTCGTTCAGGGTGGCGTCGACGGGTCGGCCGTCGAGAGTGACACGGATGTCCATGACCGTGTTCCTGTCGGGGCCGGAAGTGTCGGAGGCCGGTGTCTCCCGCCGTTCCGACAGCGCGGATGAAGAAGGTGCGGGCGACGATGTGGGCTGTGGCGAGTCGTTCGAGCAAGCCACCGTGGCCGGCAGCAGAACGGCGGCTGCAAGCGTGGCGCGGACCAGAGCTCGACAGGGTGCGGAGGTCAAGGCTGTCCCCGGTTGTTCAGTCGGGCATGGGCTCGGCGTAGTGCCGGAAGCCGCTGCGTTCCGTGTGGATGGCGTACAGGCGCTCGGCGAGGACAGCGGGGCTGCTGTGCTCTGCGTCGGGCCGGATGGCTCCCGGGATGATCAGTTGTGCGGCGTGGATGTTCTCCGGGGCAAGGGCGTCGTGGAGCATGCGGGCGTACGCGCTTTCGGCGGCGAAGGCGATGGAGGTGCCGGCGACGCTGGGGTTCGGGCGCACCGCGCTGGAGCCGTTGACGAACAGCAGCGTGCCGCGTCCCAGATCCCGCATCCCGGGCAGGACAGCGTGGACCGCGCTGACAGTTGCCTTGACGGAGAACGTCAGCGGGGCGTCAAGATCGTCGGCGCGGGTGTCGAGGACGTGCTTCATGAAGTCGGCGCGGGGCACCGGGCTGTACTGCAGGATCTCAACGGGCCCCAGGGCCTCGGCCGCATCCCGCAGGCCCGCGGTCAGGGACGCGGTGTCCAGGACGTCGGCGGCGAAGCCGCGCGCCCGGATGCCGTCGCGAGCCAGCTCGGCCGTCAGCTCGTCCAGGTGCCGGGGATTGCGGGAGATCAGGGCGACGTGGTGACCGGCGGCGCCGAAGCGCCGAGCACAGGCCAGTCCCAGTCCAGGACCGGCGCCGATGAGTGCAAAATTTGTCACGTTCAGTTACCTCACACGGATGGGTTGGGGCCGATGCCCGGCCCCGAGGATGAGCATGCAGGGTCAGGGGGTGAGCAGGGTCTTGATGACGCGGCGCTCGTCCATCGCCCGGTAGCCCTCGGCGACCTGCTCCAGGGGCAGGGTCAGGTCGAAGACCTTGCCGGGGTTGATCCGGCCGGCCAGGATCCGGTCGACCAGGTCAGGCAGGAAGCGGCGCACGGGGGCGGGGCCGCCCCGCAGGCCGACCTGGGAGAAGAACAACTCCTGGCCTTCGAGCGTGACGTTGTGCGGAACGCCGACGAAGCCGACGTTGCCGCCGGGCCGGGCGGAACGCACGGCCTGCTGCATGGATTGTTCGGTGCCGACGCACTCCAGCACGCTGTCGGCGCCGATGCCGCCGGTCAGCTCCTTGATGCGGGCGATGCCCTCCTCGCCGCGCTCGGCGACGATGTCGGTGGCGCCGAACTCGAAAGCAAGTTTCTGCCGGTTCTCGTGGCGGCTCATGGCGATGATCCGCTCCGCTCCCAGCTCCTTGGCGGCGATCACGCCGCTCAGGCCGACCGCGCCGTCGCCGACGACGACCGCCGTGGAGCCGGGCCGGACCTCGGCGGCGACGGCGGCGTACCAGCCGGTGCCCAGCACGTCCGAGGCGGCCAACAGGCTGGGCACGAACTCCGCACCCGGGTGTTCGCCGAGGGCGACCAGCATGCCCGAGGCGTACGGGATGCGTATGTACTCGGCCTGGCAGGCGCTCATGAAGTCGCGGTGCAGGCAGGAGGACTGCCAGCCGTTACGGCAGTTCGGGCATGTGTTGTCGGCGATGCAGAACGAGCCGACGACGAACTGGCCCGGCTTGACGGCGGTGACGTCCTTCCCGACCTCCTCCACGATGCCGACGTACTCGTGCCCCATCGCGACAGGCTCCGTGACGGGGTCCTTGCCGCGGTACGGCCACAGATCCGAGCCGCACACGCACGTGGCGACCGTGCGGATGACGGCGTCGGTCCGATGGACGATCTTCGGGTCGTCGCGGTGCTCGTAGCGCACATCGCCGGGGGCGTACATGACGGTTCCGCGCATGGTGGTGCTTTCCTTCACGGCGTGGGATCGGTGGACGCAGTCTTCCTGCCGGGCAAGTCCCGGGGCTGCTCACCATCGACCCTCACACGCACCCCAGGGCGCGAAAAGAGGAGAAACGCATCCCGGGAGAAGCGCAACCTGGGGAGGAAACCCTCCCACCCACCCAGGCGGCAACCGGTGCCATGCTGGAGAGCATGACCGGCAAAGCCTCCTTGAACGAACTGGGAGAATTCCTCAAGAAGCGCCGCTCAGGGCTGAGCCCACGCATGGTCGGCCTGCCCGAGAACAGCAGGACGCGCCGGGTGCCCGGCTTGCGCCGCGAGGAAGTCGCCCAGCTCGCCAACATCAGCACCGACTACTACATGCGCCTGGAACAGGGCCGTATGCAGGCATCAGCGCCGCTGCTGGAGGACCTCGCCCGCGTCCTGCGCCTGGACGAAGACGAACGCGCCTACCTCTTCCAGCTCGCGGGCAAGACCACCGCCCGTCCCCGGCGCCGCGGCCGGCAGAAGGTCCAGCCGCAGCTGCAGCGCCTCTTGGACGACCTCACCTCGACGCCGGCCCTGGTCCAGGGCCGACGCGGGGACATCCTCGCCTGGAACTCACTCGCCGCCGCCCTGGTCACCGACTTCTCCCGGTTGCCCGAGAAGCACCGCAACTACCCGCGGATCCAGTTCACCGACCCGGCCATGCGCACTTTGTACGCCGACTGGGAGGCCTCCGCCCAGATCTCCGTCGCCCAGCTGCGTATGGAGGCCGCGAAATGCCCCGACGACCCCCGCTTGATCGAACTGGTCGGTGAACTCTCGATGCGCGACGCGCAGTTCGCCCAGTGGTGGGGCGACCACCGCGTCGCCGCCCGCACCGTGGGCACGAAGACCCTCAACCACCCGGTCGTCGGAGAACTCGTTCTGGACTGGGACACCCTCACCGCCAGCACCGACCCGGACCAGCAGCTGACCGTCTGGACCGCCGCCCCCGACTCCCCCACCCACGAGCGGCTGCGCATCCTCGCCTCTTGGGCCGCCGCACAGCAGGTACCCGCCTCGCCTTCTCTGAGCTGACCCCTCAGCGACTGGCTGACGCGTGCCGGCCCTTTGGGTCGGCAACCGCTGCAAGCTGTAGGGGCGAGCGCGTTGAGGTATGCGTGCTTGAGCGGGGCAACATCTTTTTCCGGGTGGTGGCTGGAGTCAAGCGGCGGTCAATTCAGCGAACCAGGCCGCGCGGCTGTACCACGCCCAGGTCGAGGTGGGTGACGAAACCGGGTTCGGCGGCGCAGACAGCCGGGATGGCTGTCAGGCCGGCCATTGCGGTCCAGTTTCCGCCGGTGGCTTTGTCGTCGAGTGTCAGCTCCAGCGACGCGTCGCCGTCGACGACGATGCGGTAGCGGCCGTCGACGCGTTCCCACGCGGGTTCCATGTCCTCATGGCCGACAGTCCAGATGGTGTGGAAGGTGATGAGCGGCTTGCCGTCCACCAGGGCCGACCATGCGTAATTCTGGCCCGCGACGGTGCCCGCGGGAATGACGCCGCCCGCGTGCGTGATGTCCTTTGTAGCAATGGCGAATTCGGTTTCCGACGCAAGGCCGTCGATTGTCTTGCCGAGGCCTTCCGCGATCATGGCCATGGATTGCGCGAAGTGGTTGATCACCTCAGGCGGCCGACTGGGATTCGCGGCCAACTCCTCGGGGTCCCGCCCGAACCCCATGCGTTCCATCCACGGCGACGGGTGCTTCTGGAAGTCTGCGAACTCGTAGACGCGGACGCGGTCGATCCGACCCGCGAGCCTGGCAAGGGTGAGCGGAAGGATGTCGCCCGCATAGCCGGGGTGAATCCCGGAGCCATGAAACGAGACCCCGCCCTCTTGGCAGGCCGCCTCGATCTTCTCGACATCCGCGCGGCAGTACTCCGTCGGATGGAACGGGCCCAGAGGAGAGACGACGTTCTTCCCGGAACGCAGGAGCCGGCACACCATGTCGATGTCCGGGACCAAGGGGGCGAAGTGGACGCAGTCCGCGTCCAGCGCGACTATCTCGTCCCTGTCGTCCGTCGCGGCCAAGCCGACATCGGCGACTCCCGCGATTGCGCCGACGTCCTTCCCGACCTTGTCCGGGTTGGTCACCAGAACGCCGACGAGGTCCATGGAAGGGTTTTCCACCAGGTGCCGGATGGAGGCCTGCCCGATACCCCCGGTCGCCCATTGCACGACACGATAGGTCTTGCTGCTCATCGATGAAACTCCTTCTGCTGGTACGGATGTTCTTGCCGAGGTCCTTGCGTCGGCGCGACCTGCTCATCATCCGGCGCGTTCTGTGTCCTGACGGATGCCGAGGACCGACGGGCATTTCGTGGTCACGGGCGGGGGCGGCCGAAGTACATGAGCCGAGCGAAGTCGCGGTTCGCGGCTCCAGCGTCAGGCGAGCACCTGGGAACCTCGACGGGGGATCGCGTCGAACGCACGTAGTGCCCGCGCGGGATCTTCCGCACGGGCACTACGCGGGGACGGCGACATGTTCCTCGGACAGGTCTCGGTCCCCTTGGGCAGGAAGCGCCGGTCCCTGCTCCCGTAAGCGTCCCGGCGTCCCTACCCGTCCACGCGAGCCTTGGCTCCGGGGCCCTGCCTCCCCGAACGCCGCGGCCGCTAGTCGTCGACGAGTGCGAGCGCCTGGCGCGGGCAGGCCGCGACGGCGGCACGGACGTCGGCCGCCAGGTCGTCGTCGGGCGTGTGGTCGAGCACGATGACCTGGTCATCGGGGCTCAGTTCGAAGACGTCCGGGGCGATGGCAGCGCACATCGCATGGCCTTCGCATGTGTTGAGGTCGGCGGTTACGCGCATGGGTACTCCGTTTTTGCAGTTCAAGCGGCTGTGGCTTCGTGTCGATCACGGCGCCGGCGGGCCCTTCAGCGACCGGCCAACGGGCGAGGTCGGACCGATCCGCGACCTGCCGCCGGTCAACGATCGCGGTACGCGGCGGCCGGTGTGGGCAGTGCCGGGTTACAGGTACCAGCCGCCGTTCACGCCGATCTGCTGGCCGGTGATGAACCCGGCGTCGTCGGAGCAGAGGAACTCGCAGGCGGCGGCAACGTCGGCCGGCACACCGGCCCGGCGCACCGGTGTCACCGCCGCGATGGCCTCGACGCCCGGGAACCGCCCGGCCGCCTCCTCCGCTTGGGCCATCGGGGTGTCGATGATGGACGGCGGGATCGTGTTCACGGTGATCCCGTGCGGGGCCAGATCCACCGCCAAGGCTTTCGTCAACGCGATGACCCCGCCTTTGGAGGCGATGTAGTGCGCACGGTTCGGGCCGCCGGACTGAGCGCTCGACGACGAGATGGTCACGATGCGCCCCCAGCCGGCCTCCAGCATGTCGGGCACCACCGTCTGCAGGCAGTTGAAGGTACCGGTCAAGTTGACGGCCAGGACCCGGTCCCACGTTTCCTGCGTGATGTCCGTGAACGGGTGTTCGGCGGCGATCCCGGCGCTTGTGACGGCGATCTCGATCGACCCGAACTCCCGGCGCACCGCTTCCATCGCCGATTCGACCGCCGCGCGGTCGCTGACGTCGACCTCCAGACCCACCGCCTGGGCACCGCCGGCCCGCAGGGTGTCCGCGGCGCGCTTCGCGGCGTCGCCCTGCCGGTCCAGCACGGCCACCCGGTCCCCGCGCGCGGCAAGGCGCTCGCTGATCCCGAGACCGATTCCCGATGCACCGCCGGTCACCACGGCAACGCGACTCACCACGATTTGTCCACGCCTTTCGAAGGAATTCGACAGAGGGAATCCGAAGCGTCCGCCTAGGTTTCCCGAGAACGACTGCGCTCAGCCGATCGGGCTGAACGTCAGATGGAGGTTGGTCAGGCCGCGCAGGATGAACGTCGGTTCGTACTCGAACCGACGGGCGTCGGCAGGCCCGTGCTCAGCTTCGGAGATGCGGATGTCGGACATCCGGTCGAGGAAGCGCTCGATGCTGATACACGCCTCGGCGCGGGCGAGGGGACCCCCCGGACACGAGTGGGGGCCGCGCCCGAACGCGATGTGTTCGCGTACGTTGCTGCGGCCGAGGCGGAACTGGTCGGGTTCGTCGAACTTGCGGGGGTCGCGGTTGGCGGCGCCGGGGTGCACGGCCACGATGGTTCCCGCCGGGAGTTCGACGCCTTCGAGCTCCGTCGTCACCCTGGTGAGGCGGAAGTCGCTCTGCGTGGGGCTCTCCAGGCGCAGCGTTTCCTCGACGAAGTCCGCGATCTTGCGCCGGTCGCCGCGCAGGATGTCCTGGTACTCGGGGTTCTCCGCGAGGATGTGCATGGCCGAGGAGATGAGGCGCGCGGATGTGTCTCCGCCCGCCGCGAACAGGAACGAGGCCAGCCGCCCGACCACCTCGACGTCGGGGGTGGTTTCGTCCGGGTAGGTCGCGAGCGCCAGTTCGGTGAGGATGTCCTCGCGGGGCTCCCGACGGCGGTCCTCGATGTACCCGACGAAGCGCTGCTGCAGGAACTCCAGTGGATTGCCCGTGATCACGTGGGCGGGCCCGTCGGCGTCCGGTACCGGCTTCTCCACGCCGAGCTGCGCGCGGAACTCCTCGCGGTCGGCCTCGGGAACCCCCAGAAGCTCCGCGATCACCAGCAGCGAGAAGACGTCCGAGTACTGCGAGCCGACCTCGAACGTGCCCTTGCCGATGAACTCGTCGATCTGCTCGTCGGCCAACCCCCGCATCTTCTCCTCGACGTGCTTGAGGCGGCCGGGCGTGAGCAGCCTGCGCAGCAGCGCCCGCTCCGCGGCGTGGGTCTCACCGTCGCGCGTGACCAGGAAGTCGGCCATCGGCAATTGGTCGCGGTACTGCTCGATCAGAGCGCTGATGTCGTCGCCCTCGGCCTTGACAGGCAGTCCCGGAAAGGGGCCGGCCACCGAGTTGCACGACGAGAACGCGTTCGTGTCGCGGTAGACCTCCACGGCCTCCGCGTACCCGGTCACCGCCACGACGCCAGGATGCGCGACGGGGTGCACCGGGCAGCGCCCGCGCAGCTCGTCGAAGTACGGATAGGGATCGTGCAGCACCGCCGGATCGGTGAAGAAGTCCACTGATTCCACATCGACCATCGCATGACTCCAAACAAACGCCTTGACGGCGGAACAGGACGACGACCGAGGGAAGGCGAAGATCGCATTGGCCAACCGTCCAAATTGATTGGTCGCATGTCTAACAGCCGAAGGGGGGTCGGTCAANCTCCAAACAAACGCCTTGACGGCGGAACAGGACGACGACCGAGGGAAGGCGAAGATCGCATTGGCCAACCGTCCAAATTGATTGGTCGCATGTCTAACAGCCGAAGGGGGGTCGGTCAACCCCCCGTCGGGCAGGCAAAGGCCGACTGGGGACGGCGTGCCGCGGCGGCACGCCGCCTGCGAAGCTGTCCGCCCTGTCCGCGCCGCCCTGCCCCCGCCCCAGGCCGCCACCTCGGTGACGAACGGGCGAAAGGCCTGGATAAGCTGTGGCCATGGCGCCTCCCCCGGCTCGGCGAACGCCGGATTCGCCGGCTCCCACCCCGTCCGACGAGACCTCGAAGCCGTCGCGCTCCCGTCCCAAGGAGACCGCCTCGTCCACCACCCGGCGCAGGAACACCGAGAAATCCAAAACCCGGACGCTCCTCATCGACGTGACGGCGCAACTCATGCTCAAGGAAGGGCACACCGCGGTCACGGCACGGCGCGTCGCCGCCGAAGCCGGCGTCCATTCCGGGCTGGTGCACTACTACTTCGAGACCATGAACGACCTGTTCCTGGCCGTCTACCGGCGGGGCGCCGAGGCGTACCTGCGACGCCAAGCGCGCGCACTCGCCACACGCCAACCCCTACAGTCGCTCTGGAAAATCAGCACCGACCCCCGCGGGGCCGAGGACGTGAGGATCATCTCCGAGTTCATGGCACTCGCCCAAAGCCATGAAACGATCCGCGCGGAAGTGGCCGCGTACGGAGAACGAGCCCGCGAACTGGAGAAAAAGGCCTTCGCCCGCATCCTCAGCAAAGGCGCCGCGAACGGGGCCTTGTCACCCGCCGCGGCCAGCGTGCTGATCGATGGTGTCTCCCGTTCCATCGCGATGGAACGGGCTGTGGGACTCACAGACGGCCACGATGAGGTCATCGCACTCATCGGCGACTATCTCCGACAACTCGACCCGCCTGACTCCGACGAATAAACACTCACACAAGTTGTCGTCCGGCGCCGGCCCGCGGCGGGACGGCCCGTCCGGTTACGGTGTCTGCCGGGCTGGTCATGATGGAAGCGCCCGGAACCGGCGTTGTGGCACAGCCCATCCCGATGCTCCGGGTCCGCCTCCATGAACCCGGCCTTGGGCGAATTCGGCCGTTCAAGCACGGCTTTCGGTGCCGACCACCCGTTCCCCCAACGATTATCCGCGCCCTGTCGAGGTGTCCGCTTTGTAAGCGGGATCGCCTGCGGCCGACGGCAGGTCGTAGCGCTGGAGGTATTCCTCGATCAGGGCGTGGACCTCGCCGCGGCTGTGGTGGAGACCCACCGCGTCGTCCATGGCCAGCACGCGGGGAAGTCCGGCGAGCAGCACGGTGAGGGTGGGCAGAGACGGCTTGTGGGGGGTCAGGCCGTCGGCCTTCAGGACTTTGTCCAGCGCTTGCTCTTGGAGCATGCGGAATCGGCTGGAGTAGTCGGCCAGTTCCGTCCGGATCGCCTTGCGGTGGTTGGCGAGGGCGAGAAACTCCAACGTCAGGGCGGTGTCGCGGGGTTCGCTCATCACTTCCCACACGCCGCGCAGCGGCTGCGGGCTCTCGGCGGCGTCCTGCAGCCGCGCGAGGTGCGCCTCGGCGCCGCGGCGGAAGACGGCCAGGAACAAGTCGTCGATGGTGCTGAAGTGGTAGTGCACCAGGGCCGGGTTGACGCCGGCCTGCGCGGCGACTTTGCGCGTGGTGACCGCCGCGTATCCCTCGTCCAGCATCAGTTGTAGTGCCGCGTTGAGCAGCGCCGTTCGGGTGTCCTTCTTCGGCGCGCGACGCGGTGTCGCCGGGTTGGACACTTCATCCTTTCCGCGCTGACGCGCTGCTCACTCGGGTCGATCTCCATGCCGGAACACCTTACCCGCCGCTTGACCTGCCCTGCCTCCCCCTGTTAGGCATATGCCCAATCCCACTTTTGGGCAGATGCCCAAGCGGAGGGGGTGGGCCTTCCGTCGGTTCCGGACGGCGGTCCCGAAGCATTCGAACGCGGCGCCTGCGGGCGCCGTGGGAAGAGTAGGAGACCAGTGAGACGTTCGCCTCGCACACACGCCGGCCACCAAGCAACGTCGACCGTCGCAGACTTCCGGTGCGCGCGGTGACGCCGCCGGCGTGGGACCGCCCGCGCGTCGCTGTCGTCACCGGAGCCGGCTCCGGGATCGGCAGGGCGGTCGCTCTCCGACTGGCCGAGGAGGGTGCCCGCGTGGCGCTGCTCGACCTCGACGGCGAGGCCGCCGAGCGCGTCGCGGCCGAGATCGCGTCGACCGGGGCCACCGCGGTCGCGCTGACTGTAGACGTGACCGACCGAGCTGCGGTCGACGCCGCCGTCGCCGGGGTGTGCGACCGGCTGGGGCCGCCGACCATCCTGGTCACCAGCGCGGGCTTGGACGGCTTCCACCCGTTCCTCGACATCACCGAGCAGCAGTGGGACCGCATCCTCGGCGTCAACCTGACCGGTACCTTCCAATGCTGCCAGGCGGTGGCGCCGCACATGGTCGAGGACGGCTGGGGGCGGATCGTCACCATCTCCTCCTCCAGCGCGCAGACCGGCAACCCGCTGATGACGCACTACTCCGCGGCCAAGGCCGGAGTCGTCGGGTTCACCAAAGCGTTGGCCCTGGAACTGGGCCCGCGCGGGATCACCGTCAACACCGTCCCTCCCGGTTTCGTCGACACGCCCATGCTCCGCAAGACCGAGTCCCGGGGCTTCCTCGGGGACGGCATCGACCACCACCAGGCGACCACACCGGTACGCCGGGTCGGCCGCCCGGAGGACATCGCCGCCGCGTGCGCCTACCTCGTACGCGACGAAGCCGGCTACATCACCGGACAGATCATCGGCGTCAACGGCGGAAGGACCACCTGACATGGCCCGCATCGACCCCCTGCACATCAAGCAATGGCCCCACGAGATGCGCGCGGCGATGGCGGCGATGATGCCGCCGACGCAGCGCCATCCCCAGCCGCTCACCGAGAACCGCCCCAAGGCGATGAACACGCTCGGCACGTTCGCGCACCACCCGGACCTGGCCCACGCGTTCTTCTCGTTCAACGGCCACATCCTGATGGGCACCACGCTCACCGAGCGGCAGCGCGAACTCCTCATCCTGCGCGTCGCGACGCTGCGCAAATCCTCGTACGAGTGGGTCCAGCACGTGGCCATGGGCCGCGACGCCGGCCTCGACGACGAAGAGATCGGCCGCATCGCCTGGGGACCGGACGCCCCCTACTGGACCCCACTGGAGGCAGCCCTGCTGCGGGCCGCCGACGAACTGGTCGGCGACGGCGCGATCACCGAGGACACCTGGCAGGCTCTCGCATCCGAACTCGACACCAGGCAACTGCTGGACGTCATCTTCACCGTCGGCGCCTACGAAACCCTCGCCTGGATGTTCCGCTCCTTCGACCTCCCACTCGACGCCGAACTCAAGCGCGAGCCCGAAGCGTGATCAGCGCGACACCCGTGGCACCGGCCGCCTGACAGGAGAGAGACCATGACCGTCACCACCGCCCCGATCACGCCCGAGACAGGAATCCAGTACACCGGCCTGCACGGCGCCGACCTGGTCGATCCCGCAGTCGCCCGAGAGCTGCGCACCGCCCTGGAGACCCACGGGGTCGTGGTCTGCCGCGAAGCCGACGTCGACGACGCCGAACTCGTCGCCCTCAGCCGCATGCTCGGCGAGGTCGTCGTCGCGCCCATCGGCGGCGACACCACCCACCCGGAGATCTCCGCGGTCACCCTCGACCCCACCAAGAGCGACCTGGCCTCCTACCGCCGCAGCACCTTCTACTGGCACATCGACGGCACCAACGACGCCGTCCCCCAAAAAGCCACCCTCCTCACCGCCCGCGAAGTGGCCGAGGACGGCGGCGACACCGAGTTCGCCAACACCTACGCCGCCTACGACGCACTGCCCGACGACGAGAAACAGCGCATCGCCTCGCTGCGGGTCGTCCACAGCTTCAAGGCCTCGCAACTGTTGGTGACACCCGACCCCACGGCCAAGGAACTCGCCGCGTGGGAACGCGTCCCCGCCCGGGAGCACCCGCTGGTGTGGACCCGCAGCACCGGGCGCAAATCCCTGCTGGTCGGTGCCACCACCGACCACATCGTCGGCATGCCCGCCGACGAAAGCCGCGCCCTCCTCGACCACTACCTCGACTGGGCCACCCAACCCCGCTTCACCGTCCGCCACTCCTGGCGGCGCGGCGACCTGGTCATCTGGGACAACACCGGCATGCTCCACCGCGCCCTCCCCTACCAACCCACCTCCCGCCGCCTCATGCACCGCACCACCCTCATCGGCGAGGAAGCCGTCGCCTGAGCATCGGCAAACGGCCCAGTCGGGCACCAAACACCTTCGGCACCAAGCAAGTTGACGACCCGGAGTGACAATGCGCATCGGTCTCACAGGCGGCGGTTCGACGCCGGAGAAGATCATCGAGCAGGCGAAACGAGCGGAGGCCGAAGGGTTCCACTCCCTCTGGTACGCCAGCGTCGTCCAGGGCGACCCGCTGGTCTCGCTCGCGCTCGCCGGCCGCGAGACCTCGACGATCGAGCTCGGCACCGCCGTACTGCAGACCTACCCGTGCCACCCGCTCCTGCAAGCCCAGCGGGCCGCGTCGACCGTGGCGGGCATGGGCCGCCCTGGCCTCACGATGGGCCTGGGACCCTCCCACGAGGCGAACATCTCGGGCCTATACGGGCTTTCGTACGACCGACCGGGCCGCAACACCGAGGAGTACCTGCAGATCCTCACCAGCCTGCTCCGCGGTGAGGCGGTGGACTTCGAGGGCGATGAGTGGACCACCCACGCCCCCGCCGGAACAGTCAGGGCGGCGCACCCGATCCGGGTGCTTCTGGCCGCGCTGTCGCCACGAAGCCTGCGGGTGGCCGGCACCTACGCGGACGGCGCCGTGCTGTGGATGGCCCCCGCGACGGCGATCGAACGGCACGTCCACCCACGGTTGACCGCCGCGGCCGAGGCCGCAGGCAGGCCGACGCCGCGCATCGTCGCCGGCCTGCCGGTGTGTGTGCACGACGACGAACAGGAGGCACGCGCCGCGGTCGCCGCGCAGGCGGTCGTGTACGCCGGCTCCCCCGCCTACCAGCGAATCCTGGCGATCGGCGGAGCCGACACCCCCGCAGACGCCGCGATCACCGGCAACGAGAAAGCCGTCGAGACACAATTGCGCGCGCTGCTCGACGCCGGCGCCACCGACATCCACGCCCACATCGTCCCCGCCGGCCACGACGCCCGCGCCTCGCTCAAGCGCACGCGCGACCTGCTGCGGGAACTGAACCGCTGAACAACCGGTCGCCGGCCTCCGGAACGGAGGCAACCGACCGCGGGCCATTGCCTCACTGGCAGGCAGGGTGTCACTCCCCCGGCGGCGGCTTCCGTCCGGGGGAGATTCCAGCGAGGGGGTTCAGGCATTCGGCCGCAGAGCGTCCTGCGCCTCTCACGCGTTGCGGTTCGCCGGGTCGCCGCGAGCAAGACCCTCGAATCCCCGATGAGTTCGCAAGGCTGTCGGCGACCGGCAGCCAATGCGGCCATCCTTGCGAATGACGTATTCGCACTCCGACTGGTGCAGCAGGCATCTTGTCCTTCATGGTCGGCGCGACTACGTTATTAACGCGCGTTAGTCCACTCTCGTCGTGTGGGGCGAAGAGAGGCGACCGCCCGTTCGGCATTAATGAAACGTCTCATTCACAGGCACCGGCCGTGCCATCGCCGGTGTGGTAAGGAGTCATCCGTGGCCGACACCGGCGCCGCTGCCTTGTCCGTGGAGCCCCCCACGTTCGAACACGCCCGGGACGGGCTGGGCATTGGCTGGGACCGGCCGCGCTTGTCGTGGAGGACACGTACGCAAAGCTCGGGCTGGCTCCAGAGCGGATATGAGCTTGAGCTGGTGACGGCCGACGGAACCCGTCGCGAGGTCGCAGCGGTCGACTCGGATGAGTCGGTGCTGGTGCCGTGGCCGTTCCCGCCGCTGGGCTCCCGGGAGCGTGTCGGCGTGCGAGTGCGGGTGTCCGGTACGGACGCGCCGGACACCTGGTCGCCGTGGAGTGAGGTGGCGTGGGCGGAGACCGGGCTGTCGGTCGCGGGTGATTGGACGGCACGGTTCGTCTCGCCGGACTGGGACGAGGACGCGCAGCGAGACAACCCCTGCCCGGTGCTGCGCCGGAGGTTCAGCGTCGACGGTGAGGTGGAGTCCGCCCGGTTGTACGCGACAGCGCTGGGTGTCTATAAGGCGGAGCTGAATGGAGTGCCGGTCGGCGATCAGGTGCTGGCTCCGGGGTGGACGCCGTACCACCGGCGGTTGCGCTACCAGACATACGACGTGACCGGCCTCCTTCGCGACGGGGCGAACGTGCTGACGGCGACGCTGGCGGACGGCTGGTATCGCGGTCGGCTCGGTTTCGAGGGCGGGCGCGCACTGTACGGCGAACGGCTGGCGCTGCTGGCCCAGTTGGAGGTCACGTTCGCGGACGGGTCGCTGCTCACGGTGGCCACCGGCGACGACGGCACGTGGCAGGCCGCGACCGGCCCGACGCTGCGATCGAGTCTGTACGACGGGGAGACCCACGACGCCCGGATCACCCCGACCGGGTGGCGGGGCGTGCGGATCGAGCCGTACGACCTGGCGAACGTCGTGGCGCCCGTCGGCCCGCCGGTGCGGCGCATCGAGGAAGTGGCGCCGGTCGCGGTCAGCACGTCCCCGTCGGGCAAAACCATCGTCGACTTCGGCCAGAACCTGGTGGGGCGGCTGCGCATCACCGTGGACGGCGATGCGGGGCACGAGGTGGTGATGCGGCACGCCGAAGTTGTCCTGGACGAGGAGATCTCCACCGCATCGCTGCGCACCGCCGAGGCAACCGACCGGTACATCCTGCGGGGCGAAGGCTCGGAGACGTACGAACCGCGGTTCACTCTCCACGGCTTCCGCTACGTGGAACTCTCCGGCTGGCCAGGAGCGTTCGATCCTGCCGATGTGCGCGCCATCGTGATCCACTCGGATATGGAGCGCACCGGATACTTCTCCTGCTCCGACGCGTTGGTCAACCGGCTGCACGAGAATGCGGTGTGGAGCATGCGCGGCAACTTCGTCGACGTGCCGACGGACTGCCCGCAGCGGGACGAACGCCTCGGCTGGACGGGAGACATCCAGGTCTTCGCCCCCACAGCGTGCACCCTGTACGACAGCGCTGGGCTTTTGTCCTCTTGGCTCATCGACCTGGCACTGGAACAGGACGATAACGGCGCCATGCCCTTCGTGGTCCCGGACCCCGAACGTAAGGCGCGCACCGCCGCCGCGGCGTGGGGCGACGCGGCGACGATCGTGCCGTGGACGCTGTACCGCAGGTACGCCGACCCCGGGGTGCTGGCATCGCAGTTCGACAGCATGCGCGCCTGGGTCGACCACATCGCCGGCCTCGCCGGTCCGCATCTCTTGTGGGACACCGGATTCCAGTTCGGCGACTGGCTCGACCCCACAGCGCCTCCGGAACAGTCGCTGAAAGCCAAGACCCCCGCCGAGGTGGTCGCCACGGCCTATCTCGCCCGGTCCGCCGAATTCGTGGCGAACGCCGCAGGAGTCTTGGATCGCGACGCGGACGCTGCGCACTACGCCGACCTCGCCGCTCGGGTCCGTGCCGCGTTCCAGGCCGAGTACACGACCGCCAACGGCCGCATCGTGCCCGACGCGCAGACCGCGTACGCCCTCGCGCTGCAATTCGCCCTGCTCCCCGCGCCGGAGCAACGTGCGCGGGCCGCCGACCGGCTGGCCGCGCTGGTGCGCGATGACGGGCACCGCATCGGTACCGGCTTCGTCGGCACCCCGCTGATCTGCGACGCGCTCGCCGAGCACGGACACCTCGACACCGCGTACCGACTGCTACTCCAACGGCGGTGCCCGTCCTGGCTCTACCCTGTCACCCAAGGGGCCACCACAATCTGGGAGCGCTGGGACAGTCTGCGTCCCGACGGGACCCTCAATCCCAGCGGCATGACTTCCTTCAACCACTACGCCCTCGGCGCCGTGGTCGACTGGCTCTACCGCACCGTCGCCGGCCTCGACGCCGCCGAACCCGGATACCGGCGCCTGCGCATCGCCCCGCGCCCCGGCGGGGAACTCACTCACGCACACGCCAAGCTCCGCACTCCGTACGGCGACGCTGAGGTCTCCTGGCGGATCGACGGCGACCAACTCGTCGTCGACGTGGTCATCCCCGCGAACACCACCGCAGACGTTCATCTCCCCTCAGGAGAGGACACCCCCGACGGACAGCTTGTGCCCGGTGTCGGCTCCGGGCGCCACACCTGGACCGTCGCCCT
The DNA here is from genome assembly GCF_051388935.1 of Yinghuangia sp. YIM S10712. Lineage (NCBI taxonomy): Bacteria > Bacillati > Actinomycetota > Actinomycetes > Kitasatosporales > Streptomycetaceae > Yinghuangia > Yinghuangia sp. YIM S10712. The sequence goes on along the minus strand of NZ_JBPKBI010000011.1, from coordinate 190,979 downwards.
GCCCCGAGCGGACGCCTCGGCAGCCATCACGCTCGACACACCGGTCGACACCGTCCTCGCCGACCCCGGAGCCAAGGCCATCCTCAAGGACGCCATGACGCGGCACTGGCCCGGCGCGGTGCCGTACTTCGACTCGTACGACCCCGACTCCCCACGCGACATGACACTGCGCCGGCTCGGCGACTTCTCCCCTCAAGGCCCGGCCATGTTGGCGGAACTCGAGGAACGCTTCGCGCAGTACACGCCAGGGTGACGTCTTGGACCGCGCCGTCGGGCACACCTGTCGACGGCGCGGTCGCACCTCTGGCCTGTCAGTAGGTGGCGCGTCCGCCGCTGATGTCGTAGACGGCGCCGGTGGAGAAGCTGACCCGGTCCGAGGCGAGAAACGCGACAAGTTCGGCGACCTCCTCCGGGCGGCCGATGCGCTGCATCGGAATGAGGTTCGTGATGTGGGCCAGGACGTCGGGGGCGGTGGCCGCGTTCATGGGCGTGGCGATGACCGCCGGGGTGACGACGTTGACCAGGACGCCGGTGGTGGCGAGTTCCTTGCCGGCGGACTTGGTCAGCGCGATCACAGCGGCTTTGGAGGCGGAGTAGGCGGACAGGTTGGGGTTGCCGTCCTTGCCGGCCATGCTGGCGAAATTGACGACGCGCCCCCAGCCGCGCTCCCGCATGCCGGGGATGAACGCACGCATGGTGTTGACCGTGCCCAGGACGTTGACGTCCAGGACGCGGCGCCACTGGTCGGGCGTGGTGTCCAGCAGTGGCTCGTTCGGTCCGACGATGCCGGCCGAGTTGACCAGGATGTCGACGTGTCCGATTCGGCGGGCCGCGTCGCGCAGCGCCTCGTCGTCGGTCACATCCGCACAGATGTCGGCGTCTCCGAGGTCGAGTGTGGTGACCTTGACGTCGTCGGCTCGGAGGCGTTCGGCGGTCGCGGCTCCGAGGCCGCGGGCGCCGCCGGTCACGAGTGCTGTCCTGATGGTCATGGGGTGTCTCCCAACAAGGGAAGGTCGGCAGGGGACGTGATGGGACGGGTCGCCTCTTCGAGGAGTTCGAGCAGGTGCCGGTAGGGGTGGCCGGTCGCCCGCGTCATGCCGAGTTCGCACGTGCGGTTGATTGAGGCGTATGCGGACGCCTCGATACGTCCTACGGCCCCGGCCTCGGCGGCGGTTGCGGACGCGGTGAGTTCCGGGTGCAGCAGCCCACGGTCGCCAGCGAAGGCACAGCAGTTCCAGTCGTCGGGTTCGACGACTGTCTCGGCGGCGGCTGCGGCCACCCGTAGAAGTGCGGGGTTCAGGCCGAGTTGGGTCGATGAGCAGGTGGGGTGGACGACGACGGCGGGAACGCGCCGTGCGGCGGGCAGTCGCGGCAGGAGGACGGTGTCCGCGAAGGCGATCGCGTCGATGACGGTGATGCCGTGTTGGGCGAGCATGCGGGCGAGGCCTTCGGTGCAGGAGGCGGCGTCGACCACGACGGGCAACGCGCCGTCGTCGGTGGCGCGTTGCAGGATCGGGACGACCCGGGCGCGCATGACGGCGTAGCCGTCGGTCAGGCCCTTGGACTTCCACGGGGTCGCGCAGCACAGCGAGGCGATGCCGTCCGGCACGCGGACGTGGACTCCGGCCCGTTCGCACAACGCGAGGAACGCGTCCCGGACACCAATGCCGGAACCCGAGTCCGAATCCGCGGGCCCGAACATCGTCGCGACGCAGGCCGGGAAGTACACCGCCTCGGGATTGGTCGCCGGTCGGGGCACGCGCCGGGTTCCGCCGCGCGGGAGTTCGGATGACCAGGCGGGAACAGTGTCCTTGCCGAGCAAGGCGCGTCCGCCGGCGCTTGCCGCCTGGGGCAGGACGGCGGGCACGGCTCGGGCGGCGGTGAGTGCGCCTGCGGCTGTTCGGGTGGTGCCGTCCCAGTGTCGTGCGGCCGTCGCCCATGCCTTCTGCTCGGTTCGGCCGGTGTGTTCGGCGCGCAGGCGGCGGGTGAGGTCGCCGGTGTCGATGAGGACGGGGCACGCGGTCTGGCACATGCCGTCGACCGCGCAGGTGTCGACGGCGTCGTACCGGTACTCGCTGTTGAGTCGGGCGAGCAGGGCGGTGTCGCCGTTGGTGCGGGCGCGGGCCATCTCGCGGCGCAGCACGATGCGTTGGCGTGGGGTGGTGGTCAGGTCCCGGCTGGGGCAGACGGGTTCGCAGTAGCCGCATTCGACGCAGCGGTCGACTTCGGGTTCGACGGTGGGTGTCGACTTGAGGTGGTGGATGTGCGCGTCGGGGTCGTTGCTGACCAAGACGCCGGGGTTGAGGAGTCCGCGCGGGTCGATGAGGTGCTTGGTCTCGCGCATGACCTCGTGGAGTTCGTCGCCATATTGGCGGCGGACGTACGGCGCCATGATGCGTCCGGTGCCGTGTTCGGCTTTGAGTGTGCCGCCGTGCCCGAGGACGATGTCGACCAGGTCGTCGGTGAACTCCTGGTAGCGGTTGAGGAGTTCGGGCCGGTCGAACCGCTCGTTGAGCATGAAGTGGACGTTGCCGTCCTTGGCATGGCCGAAGATGACACTGTCGGTGTAGCCGTGGCGGTCGAACAGCTCGGTGAGGTCCGCGCACGTGGCGAGCAGCCGGTCGACCGGGACGGCGATGTCTTCGAGCAGCGCGGTCGTTCCGGACGGGCGGGCCCCGGCGACGGCGGTGAACAGGCCTTTGCGGATGTGCCAGAGCGCGGCGCGCGCGGCTGCGTCGGGGGTCAGCTTTCCCGGTGCGGTCAGCGGAAGTTCGCGGAGGAGCACGGCCGCCGCCGTGATGCGTTCGTCGAGGGCTTCGGTGGTCGGCTGCTGGTGTTCGACGAGCAGGGCGGCGTGATCGCGGACGGCCAGGGCACGCAAGTTCGCGGCGGCTTTCGGGTCGCGTTGCGCGACGCGGAGGCTTGTGGCGTCGAGGAGTTCGATGGTCGCGAACCCGGCTGCTACCAGGTCGGGCAGCGCGCCGGTCGCCGTCGCGAGGTCGGGGAAGAGCAGCAGGCCGGTGGCAGCGTGCGGGTGCGCCGGAATGGTGCGAAAGGTGGCCTCTGCGACGAAGGCGAGGGTGCCTTCGCTGCCGACGACCAGGTGGGTGAGGATGTCGGCGGGGCTGGTGTGGTCGACGAACGAGTTGACGCCGTAGCCCATGGTGTTCTTCAGCGCGTACAAGCGGCGGATCGTCGCCACCGACGCCCTGTTGCCGCGTACGCGGTCGCGGAGGCGGATGAGCCCGGCATGGATGTCGGGTTCGAGGGCGCGCAGCCGCTCGTCGGCATCGCGGGCGCCGGTGTCCAGGACGGTCCCGCTCGGCAGCACGAGAACGGCCGATTCGAGGGTCTGGTACGTGTTGAACTCGGTGCCGCACGCCATCCCGCTGGAGTTGTTGGCCACGACACCACCGATCGTGCAGGCGATCTCACTGGCCGGGTCCGGGCCCAACTTCCGTCCGTAGCGGGCGAGTCGGGCGTTGACGGCGCGTACGGTGGCGCCGGGTTGGACGCGTACGCGCGCGCCGTCGTCGAGGACTTCGATGTCGCGGAAGTTGCGGCGGGTGTCGACCATCACGCCGTCGTTCGTCGCCTGACCGGACAGGCTTGTGCCGCCCGAGCGGAACGTCAGCGGCACCCCTTGGACGGCACTGACGCGCAGCAGCTCGGCGACCTGCGCGGCATTGCGCGGCCTGACCACGGCCCGGGGGACGAGCAGGTAGTGCGAGGCGTCGTGCGCGTACGCGAGCCGGTCGATGGCACGGGCCGCGACCGCGCCCGGCGCCGCGCGCTCCAGTGTGGTCAGCAACTTGTCGTTGAGACCCGGGAGTTCGTCGCTGCGGTCGGAGGTCCGCCGGTCAGTGCGACTCACGGCTCACCGCCGATCCGCTGGAGCCGATCAGGAAGTCGAGATCGGCGCCGACGTCGGCGCCGAGCACGTGGTCGACGTAGAGCCGTTCCCAACCGCGCGTGGGTTTCGCGAAACCGGCGAGGGTGGCCTCGTTCGGTGTCCGCAGGGCGAGTTCGTCGACGGGCACGTCGACGTCAATACGGCGGGCCTCGACGTCGAGGCTGATGACATCCCCCGTCCGGACCAGGGCGAGCGGCCCGCCGGCTGCTGCCTCGGGCGCCACGTGCAGGACGACCGTGCCGTATGCGGTGCCGCTCATCCGGCCGTCACACACGCGGACCATGTCTCGGACGCCCTGTTCGAGCAGCTTCGTGGGCAAGGGCATGTTCGACACCTCCGGCATGCCGGGATAGCCCTTGGGCCCGCAGCCGCGCAGGACCAGCACCGAGTCGGCGTCGACGTCGAGATCGGGGTCGTCGATGCGGGCGTGGAAGTCCTCGATGCTGTCGAAGACGACGGCTCGGCCGCGATGGCGCAGCAGGTGCGGGGAGGCGGCCGCGGGTTTGATCAGCGCGCCGCCGGGCGCGAGGTTGCCGCGCAGGACGGCGATGCCGCCCTCGGTGATCAGGGGCTCAGATCGACCGCGGATGACCTCGGGGTCCCAGATCCGGGCGTCGTCCAGGTGGTCGACGAAGGGCTTGCCGGTGACCGTGAGCGCGTCGGCGTCAAGCAGGTCGCGTACCTCGCGAAGGACGGCGGGCAGGCCTCCGGCACGGTGGAAGTCGTCCATCAGGAAACGGCCCGCGGGCAGCAGGTCGACCAGCACGGGTACGCGGGACCCGATGCGGTCGAAATCGTCGATCGTCAGATCGACACCCAACCGCCCGGCGATCGCCAGCAAGTGGACGACGGCGTTGGTCGACCCGCCGATCGCGGCCAGCGCCACGATCGCGTTGCGGAACGAGGCCTTGGTCAGGAACGTGCTCGGCCGCCGGTCGGCGGACACCATCTCCACCGCCAACTTGCCTGTCCCGTGGGCGGCTTCGAGCAGACGGCTGTCGGAGGCGGGGGTCCCGGCGACTCCGGGGACGACCATGCCCAATGCCTCGGCCACCAGGGCCATCGTCGATGCGGTGCCCATGGTGTTGCAGTGGCCCCGGCTGCGGATCATCGCCGACTCGGACCGGGTGAACTGCTCCTGCGTCAGGGAGCCCGCGCGTACCTCCTCCGACAGCCGCCACACATCGGTGCCGCAGCCCAGCGGCGCGCCGCGAAACGTCCCGGTGAGCATGGGCCCGCCCGGCACGACAACGGCGGGCAAGTCCACCGACGCGGCGGCCATCAGCAACGACGGGATGGTCTTGTCACAGCCGCCGAGCAAAACGACGCCGTCGATCGGGTTCGCCCGCAGCATCTCCTCGGTGGCCATCGCCGCCATGTTGCGCCACAGCATGGCCGTGGGCCGCACCTGGGTCTCGCCCAGGGACACCACGGGCAGTTCGAGCGGAATACCACCCGCTTCGTACACACCGTTGCGGACGGACGCGGCAACCTCGGTCAGGTGGCTATTGCACGGGGTCAGGTCCGAGGCCGTATTGGCGATCGCGATCTGCGGGCGGCCGGTGAACGCATCGCCCGGCAGGCCCCGGCGCATCCACGCCCGGTGGATGTAGGCGTTGCGGTCGTCGCCGGCGTACCACTGAGCGCTGCGAAGTCTCACCGACGGCTCTCTTTCCAATAATCGGTACATTGGTCTAATGTTCGGAACGCCATGAAGCATACGCACACATCCGACGAACCGACAGCACCCGCAGGCGACGCCGGAGCAGACGCCGACAGCAGCCGCCTCGTGGGGTCGGACCGCGTCCTCGCGGTCCTCAAGGAGCTCGCCCGCCACCCCGACGGAATCGGCCTGGACGAGCTGACCCGGCTGATGGGGAGCCCCAAGCCGACGGTTCACCGCGCGCTCGGCGCGTTGCGCCGGGCCGGCTTGGCCGATCAGGACGCCCGCAGCCGCTACGTCCTCGGCGACGAGTTCCTGCGGATGGCGTTCACCCACCACGAGGCCCGGCCCGAGCACCTCCGCATCCGGCCGGTACTGGAGACGCTGGCCGAGCGTTTCGGTGAGACGGCGCACTACGCGGTCCTCGACGGCCGGGAGGTCGTGTACCGCGCCAAGGTCGACCCGCCGACCGGTGCCGTACGGCTCACCTCGACGATCGGCGGGCGCAACCCCGCCCACGCCACCGGCGTCGGGAAGCTGCTGCTCGCCGCGCGACTGCCGACGCTCGACGCGGTGAAGGCGTGGATCGGGGAGGCGACTCTCCTGCGCCGCACGCCTCGAACCCTGTGCACGGCCGAGGAACTGCACCGCGAATTCCAAGGCGTCCGGGACCTGGGCTACGCGGTCGACAACCAGGAGAACGAAGCCGGCGTCAACTGCGTTGCCGTGCCCGTCTATACGACCTCGCCGTCGACTCCGGCCGGCGCGGTGAGCGTCAGCGCGGTCGCCTACCGCACGCCCTTGGACGTGCTGGTCGCCGCGGCCGAGGAGATCGTCGACCTGCTCGGCCCGCTGGGAAGGAGCGAGCCGTGAGGACCATGACTCCTGCGACCGAGGAGGCGTTTCAGCTCGCCGAGGGCCCGGTGTGGGATGCCGAGCGGCAACGGCTGGTGTGGGTCGACATCCTCGCCGGGCTGGTGCTCGAAGGAACCGTCGGGGACCACCGCATCGAGGTAGTCGGGCGGCACCGATTCGAGGGGATGGTCGGTGCCGTGGCCGTCGGCGGCAATGGCACGCTTCTCGTCGCCGGCCAAGAACGGCTTGTCGTCCTGACCGCTGACGGTGTGCGCCACGAGGGGCCGCGCATCGTCCCCGACGGTGAAGCACGTCGGCTCAACGACGGCAGCACAGACCCCGTAGGACGCTTCCTGGTCGGCACCCTCAGCCTGGCCGGCCCGTCCGAACGTGAGGTTCTTGTCCGCCTGGAGGACGACGGCCGCGTCACCGAACTGGACAGCGATCTCACGCTGTCCAACGGTCTGGCCTGGTCCGTCGACGGGCACCGCATGTACAGCGTCGACACCATGCAGCGCACCATCTTCGTCCGCGGGTACGACCCGGCCGACGGCGCGGTAGGCGAGCGCTGTGTGCACCTCACCTTCGACGACGGTTATCCCGACGGCATCGCCCTGGATGTCGCCGACCACCTCTGGGTCGCGGTCTGGGGGGCCGGGGAGGTCCGCCGCTACACGCCCGTCGGAGCGCTCGTCGAGCGGGTAGCCGTACCGGCACCCCACACCTCCAGCGTCGCGTTCGCCGGGCACGACCTGCGCACCCTCGTCGTGACCACCGCGAGCGCCGAGCTCGATGACGCTCAGCGGCGCGAAAACCCCCAGTCGGGACGACTCTTCAGCACCCGTGTAGACGTGCCGGGCGCGCCCGTGCCTCCTTGGGCCGGGCTGTCAGGCCCCGCCTCGACCAACTCCTGACCCACTCAGCCGAACAACGGAGAACGATCCCCGTGTATCTCATGCGCATCGGCGCCCCCGGCGCCGAAAAGCCCGTCGCACGCATCGACGACCAGACGTACGTCGACCTGTCCGACGTCGTCTCGGACTTCGACGAGGCGTTCTTCGGCGATGGTGGCATCGACCGCGTCCGTCCTGTCGTGGCCGAGCGCGCCGCGGCGGGCCAGGTCTCGCTTCTCGCCGGAGAACGAATCGGAGCCCCCATCGCGCGCCCGCACCAGATCCTGTGCATCGGACTGAACTTCCGCGACCACGCGGCCGAGACCGGGCAGGCCGTGCCCGAGGAGCCGATCCTGTTCACCAAGTCGCCCAACACCCTCGTCGGCCCGAACGACGACGTCCGCATTCCGCGCGGCTCCACCAAACCCGACTGGGAGGTCGAACTCGGCATCGTGATCGGCCGACGCACCAGCTACCTGGACTCCGCGGAGCAGGCGCGCGACGCGATCGCCGGGTACGTGGTCGTCAACGACGTCAGCGAGCGCGCCTTCCAGATGGAGCGCGGCGGGCAGTGGGCCAAGGGCAAGTCCGCCGAGACGTTCAACCCCGCCGGGCCGTGGCTGGTCACCCCCGACGAGATCGACGATGTGCTCGCGCTGGACATGTGGCTCGACGTCAACGGCGTCCGCCGCCAGGACGGCAGCAGCAAGACCATGATCTTCGACCCGCACTACATCGTCCACTACCTCAGCCAGTTCCTGGTCCTGGAGCCCGGCGACCTGATCAACACCGGCACCCCGCCCGGCGTCGGCATGGGGCACACCCCGCCCGTCTGGCTGCAACCCGGCGATGTCATGGAACTGGGCATCGAAGGCCTCGGCACCCAGCGCCAAAACGTGCTCGGACCGCGGTGAGCACCCGCCGGATGCGCGCGTTCGTGCTCACCGCGCCGGGCGAATACGCGGTGCAGGATGTCCCGGCCCCGGTCGCGGGGCCGGGAGAGGCCGTCATCGACGTCGAACGCGTCGGCGTATGCGGCACCGACGTGGAGTTCTTCACCGGTGAGATGGCGTACTTGCACCAGGGGCGCTCCGCGTACCCGATGCGCCTGGGCCACGAATGGGCAGGCCGCGTCGCGTCGGTGGGCGACGGCGTCGATCCGGAGTGGGTGGGCCGCCGCGTCATGGGCGACACCATGCTGGGCGACGGAACCTGCCGCCGCTGCCGGCGCGGACACCACCACGTGTGCGACACACTCCGCGAAGTCGGCGTCAGCGGCGGCCAAGACGGCGCCCTGGCCGAGCAAATCGCCGTGCCGGTCTCCTCGCTGCATGTCCTGCCCGACTCGGTCGATGCCGCGCTCGGCGCGCTGGTCGAGCCCGGTGGCAACGCCCTGCGCGCCGCCCAGGCCGGCGAACTCCGGCTCGGTGACCGGGTGTTGGTCCTCGGCCCGGGGACTATCGGCCTGCTGGTCGCGATGTTCGCTCGCGCGGCCGGTGCCGAGGTCCATCTGATGGGCCGTACGGAAGAATCACTCGGCTTCGCACGCAGCCTCGGCTTCGAGGATGTGTGGTCGGAGGGCGCCCTGCCGCATCTGCCGTTCGACGCGGTCGTCGACGCCTCGAACGCCGCGCACCTGCCCGCCCTGGCCCTGGACCTGGTCGAACCGGCCGGACGTGTCGTCTACGTGGGCCTCGCGGGCGAACGCAGCACGATCGACACCCGCACCCTCGCACTCAAGGACGTGACCGCCGTCGGCGTGCTGTCCGCGTCCCCCGCCCTCGACGCCACCATCCGCGCCTACGCGGACGGCTCCGTCGACCCCCGGCCACTCGTCGCCGCCACCGTCGGCCTGGACCAGGTCGGCGCCGTCCTCGCCGGCGAGCGCGCGGTCGATGCCGGGCCGGGACCCAAAATCCACGTCGATCCCCGTTTGCCCTGAGCGATGCGGGCATCTCGTGAACAAGCGGCCCTTTGGGCCTCGCTGCCACGCGAACCGGCCTTCAGGGGCGGCTGGTTCGCGTGGCCGCGGTCTGCGACCACGCCCGATCACTGTCGGTGCGTCAGGACCCCGGCCGGTATGCGTTTCTCTCCGGGTCGTAGCTGTAGATGCGCACGGGGATCGCGCCGTGCGGGGTCGCGCGGGTGTAGTTGGCCTGGTCCACGTAGTTTGCGACTCGGAGGGGGCCGAGTGTGAAGCCGGCCTCCTGGAAGCTCGCGTACGTCAGGTCGTCGCCGGCCTTGGTGGCGATGGCGGTGAAGAGGTCGAGATTGCGGCACGCTGTCTCGACGGCCACCTGCGGTGTGGGGCTTCCGATGGGCACGGTCCGCGGGTCGAGGGACACCTTGCCGTCCAGTGCGGGAATCGCCGTTTCGACGTCGGCGATGCATTCCCGGATGGCCGACTCCTCCCAGCGGACGACCGGGCCCAGGGCCGCGGCGCCGACCAGGGTGCCGTAGTCGTGCTTCGCGGTGTCCCTGGTGTAGACCTCGGCCGACGAGACGTCGGTGAACAGCAGTTGGGGACGGTAGTTCGTCTTCTCCAACTGCATGGGGAACTGCTGCCCCATACCGCCGACCACGACGACGGTGTCGGCTCCGGCGGCCTGCACCTTCTGGACTATCGCGGCCGTTTGCTGGGCGACCGCCGCGGCATCGCGGAAATTCGTGTCCAGAATCGCGGTCTCCACCGGGTTGACGCCGTTCCGTTGCAGCGCGGGGACCGCGATCTCCCGCACGAGCGCCTGCTCGTTGACGACACCGACGACCGCAACCTTCTTCCCGGCGAGGGCGTTTTGCCGGGCGAACAACTCAAGGCCGTCGGCGACTTCGTCGCCTCCTCGCGCGTAGGAGAACCACGGGGCTTGGGCTTGTGCGTAGTTCTTCGCGGTGAGGGGGCCGCCGATGACGGCGGTCTGGTTGGTCCCCACATAGCACAGGGGTTCGTCGGCGTTGAAGCTGCCGAGGGCTACGAAGACCTTTTCGTCCTGGGTCAGTTTCCGGCAGGCTTCCTGCGCGGACGTCGGTGCGAGGGGGTTGACCTTCCCGAAGACGGGCTGGATCACGCGGCCGTTGATGCCGCCGTCGGCGTTGAGTTTGGTGATCAACGCGGTGTATACGGCCTCGTAGTCGCCGTGGTCGATGTTGACCAACTGCCTGATCGCAGACAGGTCGGGGTAGGTGATGCCGACTTTGATGGTCGTGTCGGTCACTCCGGGCGCGATGTCCGCAGCGGGGGGAGCGAAGGGCTCACCGGGGCCGCCGGCGTCGTCGTTCTCGCCCGCGCCGCACCCGGCGGCGACGAGCGCGGCGACAGCGGCGCCCACCACGGCGGTGCGGCCTCTGGAGCGGTTGCGTCTCATGGTCCGTGGATCCTTATCAGTGTCGGTCGGCAGGGTGCGGGCACGCATGTGACAAGGAAGTCGCCTGCGGCCACCTTGTTCGTGTTCCTCAGACCACATAAGCGGGGATGGTGATCGTCGCGGCGCACGCGATGTCGTCGCTGCTCGTGCCCGCCATGACAGTGATGTCGCCGGCTTCGATGCCGCGGCGGCCGTCGACCATCGTGTAGTGGAGCCGTTCGAGGGGGGCCTCCAGGACGATGTGCCGGGTCTCCCCCACCGTCAGGCTGACGCGGGCGAACCGGAGCAACTGCCGTACCGGCCGGACCACGGAGGCCGCTTCGTCGCGGGCATACAGTTGGACGACGGTCTCACCAGCGATGCCGCCGGTGTTGGTGACGGTGAGCCGGGCGCGGATGGTCCCCCGAGCGAACTCGACTGCCGGAGCAGCCCGTTCGTCGAGGGCCACCTCGAAGGTGCTGTACGAAAGGCCGTGGCCGAACGCGTACAGCGGACTCTGATCATCCAAGTCCCCGTAACCGTGCCGCGTTCCGGTGGGATGACCGTAGCCGCTGCCGTAGTGGTGACCGTGGTAAATCGGAATCTGGCCCAGGTGCCGGGGGAAGGTGCTGGGGAGTTTGCCGCTGGGGTTGACCGCCCCGAAGAGCACGTCGGCGAGCGCGGGGCCGGCTTCCTCGCCCAGTAGCGGGGCGAGGAGGACTGCGTTGGACGCCCGCGCGACGCGGTCCAGGAGCAGGGGACGGCCCGAAATCACGACGGTGACGAGCGGCTTGCCGGTTGCGGCGATCAGGTCGATGAGGTCTTCCTGGTCTCCGGGCAGCGAGGGGGACGCGGTGGACTGGCCTTCGCCGGCGGTGTTGTTGCCAACCCAGCCGGTGCGTTCGCCGACGACCGCGACGACCAGGTCGGCGTCGGCCACCGCGACAGCGACCGCCGCGGCTTGGAGCGGCTGTTCGGCGTCGGCTTCGAAGCTGCCGAGCCGCACGTAGTCGATCTTGGCGTCGTGCGCCCGCAGTGCCTCCACAACGGTGGGGGCATCGGGGTGAAGCCGCCGTGCGACCTGTTCGAAGGTCGGGTCCATACCCGGCATGCGGGTCTGGAAGATGTCGGTGAACACGAACGTCGCCGGGTCCACGCCGGGGACCTGCCCTGACATCACAGCCATCATGCCGATCGGCATCTCGGCCGACGAGACCGACGTGTACGCGCCGAAGTGAACACGCAGTTCGTCGGCTGCGGGCCCGACCACCACGATCCGCTTGTCGCCGGCGGTCAGCGGCAGTGTGCCGTCGTTGTCCAGCAGCACCACACCGCGCGCGGCGATCGCCCGCCGGACCTCGGCCGCCTCCACCGTGTCCACGGTCACGGCCGCGGCGGTGGTCGGCGGTGGGCTGAACGCCGGGATCAGGCCGGTGCGGGCCTTCGCGGTGAGGACGCGTGCGACCGCGGTGTCGATGACCTGCTCGTCGATGCGTCCGGCGGCGACCTCCTCGGCGAGGTGGGAGTAGTTGGGGTCGCCCGGCAGTTCGACGTCCAAGCCTGCGGTCAGGGCCGCAACTGCCGCCTCCCCGGGGCTTGTTGCGGTGTGGTAGGTGGTGCGCAGGAGGTTGACCGCGTCGTAGTCGCTGACCACCATGCCGTCGAAGCCGAGGGTGTCGCGCAGGAGTTCGGTGAGCAGCCAGCGGTTGGCCGACGCGGGTACGCCGTCGATCTCGTTGTACGAGTTCATGACCACCGACAGCCCGGCCTCGGCGATGGCCCGCCGGAACGGCTCGGCGTACTCGTCGACGAGGGCCCGGCGGCCCAGTTGCGTGATCGCCTGGTTAAGCCCCCCTTCGGACGCCCCATATCCGACGAAGTGCTTGCCGGTCGCCAGCACTTCGTTGTCCTGCCCGCTTCCTTGGATGCCGCGCACGAACGCGACGGAGAACTGCGCGGCCAGTTCGGGGTCCTCGCCGTACGTCTCGTGGACGCGGCCCCAGCGCGGATCGCGGTTGATGTCCATGACCGGGGAGAACAGCAGTTGGATCCCCGCGTTGCGCATGTGCGCGGAGGTCACCGCGGCGGACCGGCGGGCCAACTCCGGGTCCCACGTGGCCGCCTGCGCCCAAGCCGTTGGGAACTGCGACCCGGAGTCATGAACCAGACCGCTGATGCCCTCGAAGTGGATCAGCGCGCCGATACCGAACGGCGACACATCGCGGACAGCGGCCTGAACCTGCCCAACTTGGGTTCGCAGGCTCTCCGCGTCCCTCCCGAGGAACCAGCCCAGAGACAAGTGCCCCACACCGTGCGGACGCAGCGCCGGAAGCCTCGTCAGGTCGGTGACCGGGCCCGTTTCGAGACTGCCGCTGCCTCGGACGAGGAGGTCCGCGACGCTGAACCCGCCGAGTTGGGCGATCTTCTGCTCAAGCGTCAGCTTGGACAGCAGTTTGGTGATGTCGTCGGAGCTCCACGACCGAGTGGACATTCCGAGTTCTCCTTGTCTGGGCGGTACTTGGGGGCGGGTGATGCGGGCGTGCCGAGCGGGTGT
>NZ_JBPKBI010000011.1:151810-177645 GCF_051388935.1 Yinghuangia sp. YIM S10712 | reverse complement strand
GCCGCGGCGCCCGGTCCCCGACCGGCGTCACCGGGTGGCGCTGATTCCGCCCACGGGGTTCTTCGCCGCGTCTGTTTCGCGGGACGTCGTCGCGCCGCTGCGTTCGATGGCGCGTTCGTCGGTGCCGAGGTAACTCGCGATGACCTTGGGGTCGTTGCGTACGGCGGCGGGCTCGCCGGCGGCGATCACGCGGCCGGTCTCCAGGCAGTACACGCGGTCGCTGATCCCCATGATCAACGGCATGTCGTGCTCGATCACGAGCATGGAGGCGCCGAGTTCGCGGCGAATCTCCTGGATCAGCGGCCCGAATGCCTCGGTTTCGCGCTGCGCGACGCCGGCCGTCGGCTCGTCCAGGCACAGCACGCGGGCGTCCAGCGCCAGCAGGCCGGCGAGTTCGACGATGCGGCGGGTGCCGGTGGACAGGTCGCCGATGAACGCGTCGGCGTAGCGCCCGAGTCCGAGGAAGTCGATCAGATCGGCTGCCTCGGAGCGCTTGGCCTTCTCCCGCCCGAACGTGTGCGGCAGATGCAGAGCAGTGGACAGCATGTCGGTCCGGCCGCGTGCCTCCAAGGCGATCTGCACCGTCTCACTGACCGTCAGCTCCGGAAAGAGCGTTGCCGCTTGGAACGTTCGGCCGAGGCCCGCGCGCGCACGGGCGGCGGGGGCTTTGCCGGAGACGTCCTTGCCGAGGAGTTCGACGGTGCCGCTCGCGGGGACGAATCCGCCGATCGCGTTCATCAGCGTGGATTTGCCGGCGCCGTTGGTGCCGATGAGACCCACGATTTCGTTCTGGTGAACCTCGACGGACACGCCGTCGACAGCGGTGCGGCCCCCGAAGCGCACGCGTATGTCACGGGTGGCGAGGACTGGAATGCCCGGTGCAAGGGGTGTGTGTTCGGTGCGAGTGAGCGCCTTGGGGGCCGCTGTGGCGGTCTTCGCCGGCGGAGCCGGGCCGAGTTTGCGGTCAGCCCAACCCAACAGACCGTCGCGGATGGCGTAGCCAATTTGGACGAGGCCGCCGGGGAAGTACAGCAGGAGAACGAGGAGGCCGAGGCTGGAGGTCAGCATCGGGATGATCTCGTTCTCGGGGAAGATCGCCGGCAGGCCGATGACCCACAGCGCCCCGAGAACAGGTCCGGACACCGACCCCAGACCGCCGATGACGACGATCGAGACCAGGACGAGGGAGTCCGGGCTGAGGAAGTACTTGTCGGTGTACGGCACCGTCTGCACCGCCCCGGCCAGCAGCGCGCCGCCGAGTCCGGCGATGCCGCCCGCGAGGGCGAACGCCCGAAGCTTCACCCGCGCGGCGGCGACCGTGTATGCGGCGGCGGTGGCCGGGTTGTCGCGCACCCCGATCGTGGTCCGGCCGACACCGGAGCGGCGCAGCCGCCCGACGACGATCAGCACCACGACCAGGACGATCAACACCAGGTAGTAGTAGGCGCGTTGGCTCGTGATGTCGATGCCGAACACCGAACTGCGCGGGAACGAGGCGATGTCCATGCCCTCGTCGTGGAACGTCTCGCGCCGATACAGGTATTGCTCGGCGGCGACCGCGAACGCGAACGTGCTGACGGCCAGCAGGAGCCCGCGTACCCGTAGTGCCCCGGCGCCGATGATCGCGGCGATTGCGGCGGTGACCAGGGCGGCGACGAGGACGGCGGCGGGGAAGGCCAGGCCTCGGTACACGTAGACGCTGTCGCCGAGTTCGATGCGCAGCCCGCGGTTCAGTGCGGCTGCCGTGAGAGCGCCGAGTCCCGCGAACGCCATTTGTCCCAGCGACAGTTGCCCGGCCCAGCCGGTCAGTACAGTCACGGAGGCCGCGCAGATCGCGTAGCCGAGAATGACGGTGTAGGTCAGGTGCCTCGACGGCTGGGTGATCATGAGTGGCAGGATGACCGCGATCAGGCCGAGGAACAGCAGGCCGCCGCGTTCCATGTGGCGGACCCACCACACGCCCTTGAGTCGTTCCGGGACGGGCTTGATCTTCGGGGCGAAGGAGAACGTCGAGGACTCGGTGTCGCGTCCCCGGGAGACGAAGAACACCGCCACGAGGACCAGGACGAGGAGGACGAGGTCGGTCAGCCCCGGCTGGTCGAGCCAGTTGAACTGGATGAACGACTGGACCAGGCCCAGCAGCACACCCGCACCCAGCGCGATCGGGAACGACATCATCCGCGCGATCACCGCTGCGGCCAGGGCACGCAGCAGGGTGCCGGGGCCGAGCTCGGTGATTTGCGTCAGGGAGCCCTGCTGGCCCTGGATGAGGATCATGCAGACGGTGCCGAGGAGACCGGCGATCGCCCATACGGCGGTGGAGACCAGTTTGGGGCTGATGCCGTTGAGCCGGGCGAGTTCCGGGTTGTCGGCGGCGGCCTTGACCGTGCGGCCGATGGTGGTCCGGCCGAGGAACAGCGCCAGCGCCACGGCGGCGACCGGCACGGTGACCAGGATGGCGAGTTGCGCGCCGGTGATCTTCAGGTCGTCGGTCGGCGACCAACTCCCCGACCACGGAACGGGATAGGTGTCGTTGGTGTAGTCGTCCAAGTCGGGGTACGACGTGATGATCGTCAGCGCGAGTTGGGCGACCCCGATGGTGGCGACCAGGACGATCACGCGCGGCGCGTTGAACAGCCTTCGTACTACCGCGAGGTCGATGATCGCGCCGAAGACCGTGCCGGCCAGCAGGCAGATCACCAGGGCGATCCAGTACGGCACGCTGTAGCGCACAACCAGCAGGGCGAACAGCGCGGACCCGACCAGGCCCATATTGGCGACGGCGAAGTTGATGACACGTGTGGAGCGGTTCACGAGCACGATGCCCATGGCGAGCAGCCCGATCACCAAGCCGGTGACCGCTCCGTCGAACAGCAGTTGCGTGGTTGGCATTTCCATGACGGGTCAGCCGCCTTCCCGGCCGAGGAAGACCGCGCGCGCGAGGTCGTCGCGTTCGGCGAGCTCCTGGGCCGGGCCCTCGAAGCGGACCTGGCCCTTCTCCAAAAACACCGCGCGGTCCGCGATCGCGAGGGCGATGTTCAGCGACTGCTCGACGACGATGATCGTCAACCCGTCCTGCTTCAGCCGCTCGACGATCGCCAGCAGGTCCTGCACGACCACCGGCGCGAGCCCGAGGGACAGTTCGTCGATCAGCAGGACCTCAGGGTCGTGCATCAGCACCATCGCCAACGCGAGCATCTGCTGTTGGCCACCCGACAGCGACCCCGCCTGCTGATTCTGACGGTCCTTCAAGTCCGGGAACAGGTCCATGACGTACGCGAACCGCTCCGCACGCCGCGCGGCGTCCTTGCGGAACCGGAACGCGGCCATCTCCAGGTTCCCGGCCACCGTCATGCCGGCGAACACGCCCTTGCCGCCGGGAAGAAGGTGGATTCCGTACCGCCCGCGCTGCTCGGGCGCGACGTAGGTGATCGTGCGGCCACCCAGCCGGACGACACCGCGCTCCGGTGTTCCGAGCCCGCAAATCACCTTCAGAATGGTCGACTTGCCGGCGCCGTTTGTCCCCAGCAGTGCCAGCGTCTCACCGCGCTTGACGTCGAACGCGACGTCGAACAGCACCTGCACTTGGCCGTAGGAGAAGTCGATGTTGTTGACCTGGAGGACGGGGATGTTCTCGGGGTCCTGCTTCTGGCGCTCGGCCTCGTCCAGTTCCTCCCGCAGCTCCTGCACGACAAGCGACAGGTCGTTGCGGATGGTCTTCGCGCTTCGGATCATCAAGAACCCGCCGATCGCGGTGGCCGGAACGCCGATGACCAGCATCGCCACGCGCGGATCGTAGGCGTCACTGATGAGGCCGGAGAGGATCGCTCCGCCGGTGGCGCCGATGAAGAAGATGTACAGCGAACCCAGCGCCGCACCCAGGCCGCGCAGCCGGTACGGGATCACCGACTGCATGATCGGCGTGGTCATCGCGAACGCCACCGTGTTCAGCATCCCGGCCGGGACCGCGAGGAGCATGAACGCCCAGCCGGTCGGCATGAACCACTGCACCGGCAAAAGCACCGCCCCCGGCAGGAGCAGCCAGCCCAGCAGCGCCACCGCACGCGAGGGGTCCTTGTGGTAGAGCCGGTCGTACCAGGGGCCGACGAACGGCAGCATCGCCAGCACCGCCACACCGGTGATCGACCCCCACGCGCCGCGTTCGAACGTGGACATGCCGAAGTGGTCCTCGGCCCACAGGCTGCCGAGGATCCCTCCGGTGAACAGCGTGAACCCCAGCGCGGAGAACGCCAGGATGGCGGTCTTCATCGTCTTGATGCGCAGCAGCCGTGCGAACGCCGCCTCGACCGAGATCGGCATCGGCTTGTCGTCGTCGACGACTTCGCCGAGGACAGACTTCATCTCGTGCTGGCCGCGCTTGGGCTCGGGCAGCCGGAACGCCCAGATCGCCACCGCAAGCGTCGGCAGTCCCAGGACGAGGAACGGCCACCGCCATCCGTCGTCCCCGCCCGCGAGCGTGGCAATCCCCGCCACCAGCAGCGGACTCAGTGCCCCGGCAGTCCGCGCCGCGCTGAAGTTCACCGCCGCGAGCCGCCCGCGCACCCCGATCGGGTACGTGTCCGCGAGCAGCGATCCGTGCACCGGGATCGTGCTGGCCTTGGCCACGCCCACCCCGAACCGGGACAGGAAGAACAGGAACGCGTTCGCCGCCATCCCGCAGGCCAGCACCATCGCGGAGAACATGATCCCCGCCCAGCCGATCACCCGGCTGCGGCGGAACTTGTCCGCCAGGTACCCCATCGGCAGCGCCCCGAGGACCAGGAACGCGCCCGACGCCGCCGAGATGAAGACGATTGCCGAGTCGCTGAGCCCGAACGCGTCGCGGATGTCCGGCGCCAGAACCGCCAGCGCGGCCGACTCCAACTCGTCGAACGTCGCGAGCGCCACCAGCGTCAGGAAGGTCATCGACCCACCCGCCGCCAAGCCCTGGCGCAGCGTCAGGTGCTCGCCGCCCACTCCCGGCAGCAACTCGTCCGCGAACAGCACCTCGCGCTTGGCCTCGGCCTGCCGCGCCTGACGCTCCGCCTCCGCGTCGATCAACCCGGCGGCCAGGCCGGCGGCCGACGCGGGCATGCCTCCCGCAGTGTCAGCGGGATCCGTGATCGGCCCGGTCATGCGTGTGGCCGTTCGGTGATCTTGGATCGAACTGCGAAACGGTGCATCGGTGTTCTCCGCAGGGAAGTAGGACTGTCAGCGGCGGGGGCTGGGCCGCGGCCTGTACAAGGGGGCCGACAGGCCGCAGAGGCTGGGCGGTGCATCGTCCGGACCGGCAAAGCCGCAGCGGCAACCGAACCGCCAACCATCGAGGATCGGGACGACCACTCGACTCGGGCCGGTCGGGACGATCGCGACCGCACTATGCGGCGACGCCTGCCGTGCGTTGGGTCACGGCGTGACGCGGAACTTCTTGGCGTTCGGGTCGTACGGGAACAGACGCGACGGAATCGCTCCGTGCGGTGTGTCCTTGGTGTAGTTCGCCTTGTCCAGGAAGCGGGGGATGGTCAGGGGGCCGAGGTTGAAGCCGGCATCCTGGAAGGTCTGGTACGTCAGGTCCTTGCCGGCCTTGTCGGCGATGGCCTTGAACAGCGTGAGAGTGCGACAGGCGGTGTCCACGGAGGTCTGCGGCGTCGGCTCGCCCGCCGGCAGCGTGTCCGGGTCGACGACGAGCTTGCCCTTCAGCGCGGGTACGGCCGCCTCGACGGTGGCGATGCACTCCTGGAGGGCCGGCTCACTCCACGACGACGCCGGGCCCAGCGCGGCGGCGTTGGCGAGCGTCGAGAAGTCGTGCTGCGCGGCGTCGTTGGTGTAGGTGCTCGCCGTGGTTTGGCTGGTGAACAGCAGGCGGGGCCGGTAGTCCGTCTTCTCCAGCTGCTTGGGGAACTCGCCGCCCATGCCGCCGACCACGACGACGGTGTCGGCACCCGAAGCCTGGAACTTCTGGATGAACACGCCGGTCTGCTGGGCGACCGCGGCGGCGTCCTGGAAGTTGGCGTCCATGATGCCGACCTCGACCGGATTGACGCCCTGCTTCTGCAGCGCGGGAACCACGAGGTCCTTGACCAGGGACTGCTCGTTGACGACGCCGACCACGGCGACCTTCTTGCCGGCGAGCGCGTTGTTCGCCGTGAACAGCGAGACACCGTCGGCGGCTTCGTCACCGCCGCGTTCGGCGGAGAACCAAGGTGCCTGCGCCTGCGCGTAGTTCTTGTCCGTCAGCGCCCCGCCGACGACCGCGGTCTTGTTGGTCTGCACGTAGCACAGCGGCTCGTTCGCGTTGAACGAACCGATCACCGCGAAGACCTTCTCGTCCTTGGTCATCTTGACGCAGGTCTCCTGCGCCGCCGAGGGCGAGGCGACGTTGATTTTGCCGAAGACCGGAACGATCTTGCGGCCGTTGATGCCGCCCGCGTCGTTGATCTTCTTGACCAGCGCGTTGTACGTCGCCTCGTAGTCGCCGTGGTCGATCGCCATGATGTGCTTGATCGCTTCGAGGTCCGGATACACGATCCCGATCTTGATGCTGTCCGCGGTCACCCCGGTGGCCACGTTGCCCGCGGGCGGCGGACCACTGGCGGCGGCGTCGTCCTTCTTCTCGGCGGCGCAGCCCGTGGCGACGAGCGCCGCGGCGGCGAACAGGCCCAGAGCGGCACGGCGTCTGCGGTTGAAACGTTCCATTCCCGGGTTCCGTTTCTTCTCGGTGGTGTTGTCGGCCTTCGAACGACGCGGCCATGGCTGTGCGATCGCACGGTTGGTACGAAAGGCGTGCGCCGCACGTGCCAGGAGGTCGCATTTGCGGGGTTGCGCGAAGAGTCGGCCGAGCCGGAGCACCTCGAGCCAAACCCGTGTCCGGAGGGTCTCGGTGACGGACGAGTCCGCGTCAGACAAGCACAGCGGCGGCGGGGCCGGTGACCCCGCCGGACTGCCCGTCGTGAGCTTGGCCCCGTTCGCTTTCGCCGGCCATTCCATGGCCGCGGCCGTACCCGTAGTGCATGTGGATGTGGATATGGCCGTTCATGCTCTACTCCTCCGCCCTCGCACGCTTGTCCCGAGACTCCGGTAGCAGGGCACCCGGCATTCGGCCCGGGTATAAACTAACTCGGGTTAGTAACCCGAGTGAGCACTTTCCCAGTTCACGAGGGGAAACGACAAGACATGCGTTGGTAACAATCCGGTAACCGGCATTCCGGTTGGTTGGCAGCTCGCCTGTCGAGCGCGGACACCCGGCGCTCTATCCTGGGCCGACCCTGCCCGACACCCGCGAGGACAAGGAACGTCATGACGCGTCCCAAGCGCCCCACCAGCTCGGATGTAGCCCGGGCCGCCGGCGTGTCCCGGACGACCGTCAGCTTCGTCCTCAACAACCGCCCGGGCCAGACAATCCCCCCGGAGACCCGCCGCCGCGTCTTCGAAGCCGCCGAGCGCCTGGGCTACCGCCCGCACGCGTCCGCCCGCACCCTGGCCCGCGGGCGAAGCAACATCGCGCTGCTCGCCATTCCCGACCTCCCCATGGAGACGGGAATCTCCCGCTTCGTCGAAGCACTCGCCGCCGCACTCGCCGAACACGGCCTCACCCTGGTCGCCCACCTCGCGGGCAGGAACGGCCGACCGCTGACGGACGTCTGCTCCGACATCGGCGCGTCGGCCGTCATCGGCTTCGAGGCTTTCGACGACGACACCCTCAAAGGCCTGTATCAGGCGGGCGCCGACATCGTGATTCCCGCCTCCAAGGAGCGCTCCGGGATGGGACCGATCGGACAGTTTCAGGCACAGCACCTCATCGACCGGGGCCACCGCCGCATCGGCTACGCCATGCCCCGGAACTCCAAGGTGATCCGTATGGCAGAGGAACGCCTGCGCGGGGTGGCGGAGGCCTGCGCGGCGGCCGACATCGCTCCGCCGATCGTCCACAGCACCGACGTCGAAACCGCCACCGCGGCCCAAGCCGTGACCGGCTGGGCCGAGGAGGCCGTGACCGGTATCTGCGCCTTCAACGACGAGACCGCCCTCGCGGTCCTCGCGGGCATGCGCGAACACGGCCTCAGCGCACCCACCGACATCGCCGTCATCGGCATCGACGACATCCCCGCCGCGCGAGTGGCCGCCCCGCCTCTGACCACCATCAGGTTCGACCTGGACGAAGTCGCCCACCGCCGCGCCGACATGGTCATCGCAGGCCTGACGGGCCGCGAACCGACAAGCACCATCGCCGCGTTCAGTCCGCAGCTCATCCAGCGCGCCTCCACCTGACCCCCAGGCGGACGGTGTGGGGCCACGGCGTCGTTGACGGCCCGGGCGGATCAGCCGGTCACCCGAGGGTGGTCCCGACAGCCGCAGAGCCAATGGCTGGTCCTGCCCGGTGCCTTGGCCCGCGTCACGACTCGACAAGCACCCAGGCCTCCACCGGGTCGCACTCCGGCGCCGAAGCGCTGACGCGGATCTTGCCCGGCCCGGTCGGCCGGATCACGGCGAGGGCGCGTCCTTCGTACGTGCGGCGCTCGGTCGCGTCGAAGCGCTCCTCGGTCGCGGGATCCGCACTGCCGAAGCCCACCAGCACGCCGGGGCCGGCCAGTTCGAGGGCCACCGGCCGGTCGGCGGCGGTGTGGACCGTGCCGTCGGCGTCGGCCAGGGCGACGGTGACGTACGCGAGATCGCCGCCGGATGCGGCAACGCTCGGGCGCTCGGCCTCAACGCGCAGCCGCAGCGGGCCCGCTGCGGTCCGCAGGGCCTCGCGGCCGGTCTCGACGCCGTCGCGGTAGGCGACCGCGACGAGTTCGCCGGGCTGGTACACCGTCTCGAACTCGGTGCGGAAGCGGTTCTCCCCGCCCACCGCTCGGCGCCCCAACGAGGTCCCGTTGACGAGGAGTTCGACCTCATCGGCGTCGCTGTAGACCTCGACGGCGATGGGCGCGTCCTCGAAGCCGGGCCAGGTCCAACTGCCCACACTGTCACTCCACGCCCAAGGCGTGCCGGCGAACGCCTTGCCGTGGTGCTCGGGCCGGCGCACGGCGAGGTACGGACGCGTCCGCAGCCCGAAGACGATCTCGCGGTAGTACGACGCGGGCCGCCGGTGGCCGGTGATGTCGATGTCGCCGCACGCCGCCACGAGGTACGGGTACGGCGCCACGTGCGTCGGCTCCGGTGTCTCCTCGGTGATGTACTGCGGGCGTCCGATGCCGACCTCGCCGAAGTAGTCCCAGCCGGTCCAGGTGAAGTCGCCGATGACGTGCGGCTGTTCGGTGACCAGGCGCCAGTTGCCGTCGATGCGCGTGGGGAAGGTCTCGGTGCCCAGGATGACCCGGTTGGGGAACAGCTCGCGGTCGAGGGCGTAGCGGGCATCGGCGTAGTTCATGCCGGCGACGTCGAGCAGCGCGAAGGACTCAGCGGTAGCCTTCGTGACGATTTCGGAGGCGCTGATCGCGTTCAACATGTCCCCCGGGTCCGCCATCATCGTGTTGATGCCCGTGCCTTCGTCGGCCTTCCTGCGTAGCTCGGCGAGCTCGGACATCACCGCGAGGAAGCCGTTGACGGCGTTGGTGACGTAGCGGGTCGGGTCGAGCTCGCGGACCTTCTCGGCGAGCCGACGGCCCCACACCGCACCGGCGGGCGAGCCGGTCTCGGGAATCTCGTTGCCGATCGAGTACATGATCACGCTGGGGTGGTTGAAAGCCTTGGCGACCAAGGACTCGATGTCGCGTTCCCACCACTCGGCGAAGCTCAGGTGGTAGTCGAACTCGCTCTTGCCGCCGGTCCACATGTCGAACGCCTCGTCCACCACCAGCATGCCCAGGCGGTCGCACGCGTCCAGCATGGCCCGGCTCATGGGGTTGTGGGACATGCGGATCGCGTTGAACCCGGCGTCCTTCAGCAGCCGCACCCGCCGCTCCTCGGCGGCGGCGAATGTCGCCGCGCCCAAAACGCCGTTGTCGTGGTGCACGCAGGTGCCGCGCAGCTTGACCCGCTCGCCGTTGATCCGCAGCCCACGTTGCGGGTCGAGTTGAAGGGAGCGGATGCCGAACGTGACTGTCTCCGCGTCGAGTTCGCCGGTTTCGTCGGCCACGGTCACCGTGCAGGTGTACAGGCTCGGCGAATCGGGAGCCCACAGCCGGGGGTCCGGCACATACAGGCGCGGGCGAGCGGTCACGGGCTCGCCGGGCGCCGCCGTGGCAGTTGCGACATCGGACGCGACGACATTGCCGTCCGCGTCGCGGATCTCGGTGGTGACCTCGACGGTCCGCATCGCGACCGTGTCATTCTCGACCGTGGTCGCGACCTGCACGACCGCGAGGTCCACGTCGATCTCCGGCGTGGCGACCCGAACACCGTCGGCGGCTATGCGCACCGGGCCGCCGACCACAAGCCACGTGTCGCGGTAGATCCCGGCGCCGGTGTACCAGCGCGAGTCCCGATGGGTGCGTGCCTCGACGCGGATCTCGTTGTCCTGCCCGTAACGCAGCAAATGGCCCACATCAACGCGGAACAGCGAGTAGCCGTACGGCCGCTGCCCCACCCAGTCGCCGTTGATGTAGACGGTCGCGTCGCGGTACACGCCCTCGAACTCGATCAGGATCCGCCGGCCCTGGTGCTCATCGGGTACGGCGAAGGTCTTGCGGTACTCGAACGTGCCGCCGGGAAAATACGCTCCGGCGCCTTCCTCTCCGGCGCTCCGCTCCTGCGCGATCATCGCGTCGTGCGGCAGCGTCACCGGCTCGAACGGGACCACGGTCCCGGACAGCTCGGCGAAAGGATTCACCTTGGGACGTACCTGCCAGTTGTCGTTGAAGGATTGGCGGAACACTCGACCTCCGTGGGGGACGTACGGGCCCGGCCGGGCCGGATCCGAAGCGTGCGGCGATGCTCTTCTGAGTTCTCGGGCTTCTCGGGCTTCTCGGGCTCCGGCCTTCGGTTGCCCTGGATCCGTCCGAGAGCGTGGCCGCGTTCTCGGACGGTTGACGATGTGTCAGGTCTGCGTCGTCGGATGTGGTACGCGACGACGCCACTGAGTGGTCCATCCCTGTGACGGCGTCAGCGGTCGGCGGAATCGTCCTCCGCCTCACGCTTGGGACGCTCAATCCGCCGCGCTGTCAAGGGTGTTGCGGCGAGCGATGTCGCCGAGGAGGCGTGCGCTGTCCTTGACGGTTCGCTCCTGCGTCTCGCGGTCGACGGCGATCATGCCGAACTTCGGCCGGTAGCCGAGCATCCACTCGAAATTGTCCAGCGCCGACCAGTAGTAGTAGCCGCGTACGTCGATGCCGTCGGCCAGGCAACGCGCCACGCCCTCCAAGGCGAGACGGACGAACTCGACGCGGCGCGTGTCGTCTTCGGTCGCGAGGCCGTTCTCGGTGACGAACATCGGCAGCCCGGCCGACGCCGCCCGGCGCAGGACATTCTCCAGAGCCTGGGGGTAGAACTCATATCCCATCTGGGTCAGTTCGGCACCTGCGGGATGGGGCAGCGCGTGATCGGGGCCGACCACGACGCGGCTGTAGTTCTGCACGCCGACAAAGTCGTCGCCGTCCATCGCCGGCAGGAAACAGTCGAACGCTTCGGCCCACCGCTCATCAGCGGCCTTCTCGCCGCCGGGGCCCGGCTGGTAGTCCTGGAGCGCGAGGGTGATCCCGACCTTCGTGGACGGGCTGACCTCCTTGATGGCTCCGCGCGCCGCGATGTGGGCGCGCCTGACGATCTCCGCGCCGTTGTCGCTCCAGGTGAACAGGAAGAGGTTGAGATTGTCCGCCGTGGTGCCGAGGGCCGCCGCTGCAGGCGTGCGCCAGTCCCGCGCCTGTTCCGCGGCGTCGGCGGAGACGCCGACCGGAGCCTGCTCGCCCCCGGTCGGGGCATCGGCGCGTTGCGCGGCGGTCATGTCTTCGATCATGCGGCGCGTCAGCGAGGCGATGTTGACCTCGTTGATCGTGCAGACATACGGGATGAGCGGGCCGAGTTCAGCCATCACCGTGCGGCAGTAGGCCGCGAAGCGGTCGGGGGTGCCGTCGTACTCCCAGCCGCCGTGCTTCATCAGCCAGCGCGGGCTGGTGAAGTGATGCAGCGTCACCATCGGTGTGATGCCGTGCTCGTGGCACGCCTCCAGCACTTCGCGGTAGTGCGCGATCGCCGCACGGGAGAAGACGCCGTCCTCGGGCTCGACCCGAGCCCACTCGATGGAAAACCGGTACGACGTGAAGCCGAGATCCCTCAGCAGGGCGATGTCCTCGCGGTACAGCCGGTAGTGGTCGCAGGCATCGCCGCTGGGCTCGGCGAACATCGGCCCGCCCACATGTTCAAGCGCCCAGAAGTCGCTGGCGATGTTGTTGCCCTCGACCTGGTGGGCGGCGGTCGCCGACCCCCACAGGAAACCGTCGGGAAAGGCCACGAGACGACTCCTCGGATGACACGGCTGGCTGGTCAGACGCGGGAGGCCGACATCTGCTCATTCGGGCCGTCGGAAGGTGACGAGCCGCGAGCGACGAGGCGGCATACCACGTTAACGCGCGTTAGTTGCAGAACGAGGCGACAGTATGCCACTGTGCGGGCCGCCGACAAGACCCCCGCGCAAATTCCATCAGCACCGATGTATCTGACATGGTGGACTTTGGCTTGCGGGGATTCTGGCTGTACACCGATGCAAGCCCGTCGAGCCCCTGGTTGAGCGGATGTGATGCCGCCGATCCGCGAGCCGGGGGAAGAATCGGCGAAACGCGCCGCATCGCGCGCCGCACTGGGCCACGTGCCCGAGAGGCACCGCCCCCGGAAACATGGCGGCCACCAGCCGCGCACCAGTGCCGGTTCGGCCGATCCGGCCATCGCATCACCCGCGACGGGCGCTACTCCACCGCGTGATCAGCTTCGCGAGCAGGCCGCGCGTCGGAAACGAGCACGACGACTCAGGCGGGGCCACGTCGACACGCGGCGGATTCCGCCCCAGCAGCCGACAAGGACAGGCGGGCCCGGCCTCCTTCCAACAAGGCGCCGTTGCCGAGCGTGCGGGTGCCTCGTTCCCGCCCTGCCCAAATAACGCGCGTTAGTGATGGGGGTCCCCACCATGACATCCGTAGCCGCGCGTAGCAAGACTCAGTCCGAATCTGGTGCAGCAAAGGCCCACCGGACGACCTGTCGACTCGGGTCGGCCGAGTCTTCGACGCGGCGGTTGGCAACGAATCGCCGGGGATCCGGGCGCGCACTCGCCGACGGGCCCGGCGGCGCCACTGCACGACGCATCCACGACCTGACGCGCCGTCACCCTTGCGCCTGCCCGGCGTCCAACGGCACCGCCGATGCGGGACGGCAGCGGGGGCCTCAACAAATCCGATGGTTGCCAGGGTGGTTGGTCACGCGGCAATCGGAACGCCCCCTTGTTACCGGCGAGTTCATGCGGTAGATATTTGCCTCGGCGAGTACGGGATGCCTCTCCCCGCCGCCGGAAATCAATTGGTTCCCCGCGTGTCGGCAACGCCGTATCGCTGCCGGTGAACTCCGCTCGCGTGCACGCACGGCCCAAACCGCATCACCTGCTCACTGCCGCAACCGTCCGGCGCGCGGACCTCGCATGCCCGCACGCCCACGAACGACCAGGAGTCCAGAGTGAGTCGATCCCCCGCGACCTCGCCGTCGCGTCGTCGTTTCCTGTTCCGCATCGGTGCGGTGTTGCTCGCACCGATCCTGCTCCTGCTGGGACTTGTCAGTCCCGCGTCCGCCGCCCCCGTCGGCCCGTACACCGCCCTCGGCGACTCGTATGCCTCCGGCATGGGCATTCCGACCCAGGTCGACAGCAACTGCCAGCGCTCCGACCACAATTACGCCTCGGTGATCGCCCAACAGCACGGCACCGCGCTGACCGACATGACCTGCGGCGGCGCCACCACCGTCAACATGACCCAGGCCCAGGGCACCAACCCGCCCCAGCTCAACGGCCTGACCTCCGCAACGAAGCTCGTCACGCTGCAGATCGGCGGCAACGACATCGGCTTCGGAAACATCCTGACCACCTGCATGACCAGCGGCTTGTTCAACCCGTTCGGGAGCCCCTGCAAGAACACCTACACCGCCGGCGGCACCGACCAGCTCCAGCAGAAGATCAACGCCACGAAACCGCTCATCGCCGCCGTCGTCCAGCAGATCCACCAGCGGTCCCCGCAGGCCAAAGTCCTCGTCCTCGGCTACCCGGCGATCCTCCCGGACACCGGAAACGGCTGCTGGCCGTCGATCCCGATCGCCTTCGGCGACGTGCCGTACCTGCGCGCCACCCACAAGGCGCTCAACACCATGATCGCCCAGGCCGCCGCCGCCAACGGCGCGACGTACGTGGACATCTACACACCCAGCATCGGCCACGACGCCTGCCAGTCCTCCGGCCGCTGGGTCGAAGGCATCAACCTCCAGTCGCCGTTCCACCCGAACGCGACCGGACACCAGGGCATGGCCGCAGCAGTCGCCGCAGCCGCATAGGCCCACAACCCCCGGTGCCGCCCGGTCCACGACGGTACGCCGGCCCGGTACGGGGCCACGCAGCTCCTGCGTCGTCAGCCGGCGCCCCAGACACTTGCCGGCGCGAAGTCGCCGAGGGAAGCGATGCCGGTGTTGCCCGGGACCTGGTGCGGATCATCGGTGCAATCGTCGTTCGGGAAAAGGGGCTGTGCTACTGCCGGGGGTGTTGAGGGCCGAGTGCACACGCCAGGCTCGTCCGTGGTCGACCAGGCTCACGTAGGTCCCCGCCGGGTCGACGGAACTCAGGGTCAACCGTGCGCCGGTGAACGTCTCACCTTCGTACAGGCACAGCGTCTCAGGTGCCGGGTGGTTCTCCGGTATCGGGGTCTCGACAGAAACCGGGCCCACGATGCCGGTCATTGTCAGGGTCAGCGCGACACGGACCCATGATTCCGGCGCTGTGTGGATCCTCGCATCGACACCTGTGGGGGCAGCTGAAAGTCGCCCCCACAGGTGTCGATGGTCACGCCCGCGCAGTCTCCCACTGTCCGGCCGGGGCGCAGGGCAGGCCGACGTCGGCCAGGTGCAGGATGCCGGAGCGGGCGGTCTTGACGTTGAAGACGGCGTTGACCGCGGGCATGGCGGTCATGGTGTCCCACTCGTGGTTGCCCCAGTGGTCGGGCGGGATGAACCGGATACGGGTGTCGATCCCCGGTTCGCCGTCGATGAGTACGCGGTACTGGTCGTCGCTGAACTCCCAGTCCTCGTTGAGGTGTTTGGTCAGGTACCAGCGGAACTTCATCTGGATGACGGTCTCATCGCCCAGCTTGCCGTTCCAGCCGACCTCGATCGCGCCGTTCGTGCCCTTCTCGATGGACATGTAGCCCAGGTCGACCGTCTCGGACGCGGTGGCGTAGTCGACGAAGAACTCCAGGTCGTCGAGCGGGTACTCCAACGCGTGCGCCATGCGCTGCACAGCCTCATTGGCCGGCTTCATCCACAGCTTCGCGGTCTCGACGACCTCCGGCGGCTTGCCGGTCAGGGAGATGCCCATGGCCTCCCAGGTCTCCTTGGACTCGTAGACCGAGCAGTCGGCGGACTCCAGGATGGAAATCTTCCGTACGTCCCGGCACACGCCGGTCATGGCGACGACCATCGTGTTGATCCAGCCGGGGCTGACGCCGGTGATGTAGAGCGAGCTGTTCCCGCGCGCGCAGGCGGCCTCCAGGCGCTCCTTCGTCTCCCCCGCTATACCGCCGACGTTGAAGAAGAGGTTGGTGCTGACCACATCCGACCCGGCCTCCAACAGCGGGACGACGTGGTCGAGATCGGCCATGAACGGGGTGTACAGCACCGTGTCCGCGCCGAGCGCGATCAGGGCGTCCACGTCGTTCGTCGCGGTGACCCCGCACGGCGGCCGACCACACAGCTCACCGGCGTCGGTCCCGGCCTTGTCAGGCGACCACGCGTACACACCCACCAGTTCAAGCCGGGGGTCGTCGAGGATTCCGCGGAGGGACAGTTTGCCCACCTTGCCGGTGGTCCACTGGATGACACGAAGCTTTTCCATACGCCTGATCGCTGCCTTCCGGGTTGAAGCGGCTGTCGCTGCGCATCCGCAGTCGACCGTCGCTGGTCTGGTGGTGGAACGGCGCTGGCCACGAACGTGCGGGCCGATGTGGGAAGGAGCGCTGATGCAAGGAACCTGGACAGGTCCTGCCAACACACCCGCTGGCTCATCAGTGTTGCTGTTGTTCGGCGGGTGAGCGGCCCTGCCCTGTCGACCGGCCGAGGTTTCGTGAGGCAGCTTCCACCCTCGCGTGCGGCATATTCAGGTGCACCCACCCGCCGTTGGCGCCGATTTCCTGCCGCGATGCAGCCGATTCGTCCCTTCCGGCGACTCCAGGAGCTTGACCTGGGTGGGCCGGACACCGTGCGCGCATCGTGCCGAAGCACAGGCGCAGGTCGGACACAAGGCACGCCTTCGTGAACATCCACCGCCTCGACGGCACCCATCACGCTCCCTCGGCCTCTGCTCAAGCGAGAGACGCCGGTTGCGGCTCCGAACTTGCTCAGCACCTGCCCAAAACGGGTATTGGGCAAGTGTCTAACAGCCTCTGGCCGTCTGGGTCAATGGGTGCCGGTCGGCCGATGCGTCCTCGCCGAAGCGCTCGGTACGACCCTGGCGCTGCAGGGCCATTCGCCGATCCGGCGTGGAATGCAGGGAACGGGGTTGATCGTTGACGTCGGCCCGATGCCCTGACCGGAGCCCGCAACGGTACGCCCAACGCGCGGGTGATGCCGCGGCCGGCCTCCCGGTAGCGCGGAGAATCCGAGACTCGAAAGCTTCTCCTCGACGCGACAGCAACCCATGCTCGACGAGGGGGTGCGCCGCAGCCGGCGCACGGTCGTCGGCGATCGCCTGGGACCCTCGGCCTGTTGGTGCTCAGCCGTATAGCTGGGCGCATGTCGGCAGGGAAGAATGCGGCGCCACGACGACGTCCATCGCCCTCACCTATCGGTCGGCCTGTCACCCGCGGCCCTCAATTCGCGCAGTGTCGTTCAGCGCCGGAGCCATCTCGGACACAGCCGGTAGGTCCTCGTGATTCCACACGTGAGCGTGGTCTCGCCAGGTATGGGAGTCGAGTGTGGCGGCGGCTGTCGGCTTCACGCCGCCGAACGCGCGGGACCCGACCGCCCTCGACCATCGCAATTGGTACAAATGCTCAATGAAGCGCCAAAACCGTCGATGGCTGTCGTCGTTGTTCCGCCGTCATCCTCCGAGCCCCCCGCCGGATTCGGCCGGCGCTCCCCATCGCGGCCACAGGCCCCATCTCCAAATGACGGGCAAGAGGTCGCGTCTGGGCGTGCGGAGTGTCGCCGGTCAGGTGCTCCTCCTCGAACTGGCGATCGTCGTGCTGCTGGTCGTCGCCGCGGTGGTGGCGCTGGTGCTGCAGGCCCGCCGCGACGGCCTTCGCAACGCTCGGCACCGCACCACGGCCGCCGCGGAGGCCTTCGCGAACGGGCCCGGCATGGTGGAGGCGCTGCAAAGCCCCGACAAGGCAGCGGTGTTGCAGCCATCGGTGGCGGCAGCCCGCGGGAACACGGGTGTCGACTCTTTGTCGGTGTTGGACGCCGCAGGAACGGCCTACACCTCCACCGTCCTCGAAGGGGTGCCGACGCAGCAGGCCGTGCCCGCCCCCCAATTCGAGGAATTCCTGCGAAGCGGTGACACGACGACGTACACGTTCTCCACGCCGGGTGGCCGGGTGGTACTCACAACGGTGCCGGTGCGTGACGCCGCCGGCAGGGGGTGGGGTCTGGTGGCAGCGGCCGTGACCGTGGAGCGCGCGCGGGACTCGGCGGACCAGCAGCTCCCGGTGGTGTTGGGGAGCGGGGCCGCGGCGCTGCTGCTCGCGGGGGGCGGTACGGCGTTGGTGACGCGCAGGCTCCGGCGTCAGACCCGTGGACTGGAGCCGGCGGAGATGACGCGGATGTACGAGCACCACGACGCCGTGCTGCACGCGGTACGGGAGGGGGTGCTGATCGTCGGCGGCGACGGGCGTCTGGTGCTGGCCAACGACGAGGCGCGTCGCCTGCTGGACCTGCCCTCGGACGCGGAGGGGCGGCGGGTGGGTGAGTTGGGGCTGGAGCCCGAGCTGACCAACCTGCTGGCGTCGGAACGGCCCGAAACCGACGAGGTGCATTTGAGCGGTGATCGTCTCCTCGCCGTGAACAAGCGGTTGACGAGGCCGCCCGGTGGCCTGGCCGGAAGCGTGGTGACACTCCGGGATTCCACCGAGTTGGAGAGACTGGCCGGGCACGCAGAGAGCACCCGGCAGCGACTGCAGCTGCTCTACGAGGCGGGTGTACGCATCGGCACGACGCTCGATGTCACGCGGACCGCGGAGGAACTCGCCGAAATCGCCGTGCCGAAATTCGCGGACCACGTGGCCGTCGACCTCTTCGAACAAGTGCTGCGCGGCGACGAACCCCCCGGAACCGCCGACCACATGCGGCGCGTCGCCTCGCTCGGCGTCCACGGCAACGCGCCCCAACCCACAGACGGCCCGGTCGTCCTCGACCCGGCGTTCCCCCAAGCGCGGACGATGGCCAACGGAAACGCCGTGCTGGTAGCCGACCTCGGCGCCGACCGGGAGTGGCGGACGCAGCATCCGGTGTATGCCGAGCAGCTGTTGGATCAAGGCGTCCATACACTGATCGCCGTACCACTGCGGGCGCGCGGCGTCGTCCTCGGCCTTGCCTGCTTCTGGCGCGGACAGACTCCGGAGGCGTTCGACGCGGACGACGCGGCGTTTGCCGAGGAACTCGGCGCGCGGGCCGCGGTCAGCGTCGACAACGCCCGCCGCTACACACGCGAGCACACCGTGGCGGTCACCCTGCAACGCAGCCTGCTGCCGCGAGGTCTGCCCGAGCAGCACGCCGCCACACCGGCCTGACCTGGATGGCCGACGCCAGCATCCCACTCCACGTCCTCCGCGTCATCGCCGGCCACGGCTCACTCACCACCACCCAGCGCTACCTCCACCCCAACCAACGCACGATGCAAAACACCGGCACCACCCTCGCCGAACACCTCACCGAAACCGACCCCGACCACCAACGCCCCGAGCAACCCGCCGCGGTGGCTGAGCCGCCGCGCCTGAAGGGGCACCTGCGGCTCGTGCAGTAAGGCGCCGACGACGGCGGCACCGGGACCGGCGCCACCGGGCTCGAAAGGTGGCTGCGTTTCAGATCAGGCTCCGCGAGCGACGGTGTACGGGTGCACGTACGCGGCGGGTCGGAACGGCGTGAACCACTCCATGACATCGACGTGTTCGCCACCGGCGTCGCAGTCATATAGCCGGTCGTGGTCGTTGGTGTCGTAGACCGTGACCTTGAACGCGGCGAGCGCGAGCTCGGTCTCCCTCCACCAGGTCGAAGAACAGTTCGTCGGTGAGCTGATCGATCGCGGCGACCACCGCCCCGGCCGCAAGCTCGGCCTCCTCATACGAGACGTCGCCGTCCCCGGCCGCCGGGGAGAACACGAACGCATCGAAACCACGGCCCAGGCGGCCCGCCAGGGCACGGAGCCGGGAGGCCGGCGCCTCGGCCTCGGCCTCGCCGTCATCTTCGTCCTCGTCCAATTCCGGCTCCGCCTCGTCGGCGTCGCGGGACTTCCGCCGCAGTCGACGGCGTCGTTCCTCCGGGTCGGACGGCGGCGCGTTCGGGCCGTCGGCCGCGGCCAGGCTCTCCTGCGCGAGTTGGTCGTGGAGCTCCACCCCACACGAGGCGACCGACCACCCGGCGAATTCCTCAGCCGCACCGAGAAGTTCCCCCACGGCAAGCCGGGCCGCACCCTCCGCGGACTCCAGAGACGGCGCCTCCAACGTCAACACCAGGCGCGCGCCCGCCGGATAGGAAGCCACCCAATGGCCGACGACGACCGTGACCCCATCCAGGCCGTCGACCGCGTCCAACCGCGGCCACGAGGCGCCGAAAATGTGGGCGACACCCGCCCTCTGCAACGCGTCGAACGGCGCTGTCCCCCAAGGCGGCACGCACTCAACATGAACGAAATACCTCATGCTCCCCTGCCCGTCCGCATCACCGCGAGATTCCGAGGCCGAATCCGCCGAGTGTCACGTTCTGCAATCAGCATCAAGTTGACTGAGCGGTAACTATTTCCCGTAGTGGTCCCGTGGATCCGACATTTGTTACTTGACCGACAGGCGATTCGACGCCGAAACAGCCTCGCCCCGCCCTTGTCGGCGACATGCAAAAGGCCCGCTGACCTGGGGTTTCCCCCGGATCAGCGGGCCTTTCCATGCACCGTCGGGACGACAGGATTTGAACCTGCGACCCCTTGACCCCCAGTCAAGTGCGCTACCAAGCTGCGCCACGTCCCGGTGCTCGTTGGGCGAGCAGGGAAACCATACCGCAACTGGGGGGTGGCTTCGCCACTTCGTTAGTGGCGGGCCTGTTCGTAGGCGGTTCGGAGTAGCTCGGTGGCGGTGGGGCGGTCGGGGTGGGGGCGCGGGATGCCGAGGTGGGTTTCGCGGAGTTCGTCCATGAGGGCGGTCCAGAGAGGTGGGCCGCCTTCGCGGAGGACGTGGGCGCGGACGGCGAGGCGCGGGGTGGTTTCGCGGTGGTCGAGGCCCCAGGTGGCGAGGGCGGCGAGGATCGGGACGGTTTGGATGCCGGCTTCGGTGAGGGTGTAGGTGGCGCGGTGGCCGCGGGCGGCGGGCTGGTGGGAGAGGAGGCCGCCGGCGACGAGGGATTTGAGGCGGCTGCTGAGGATGTTGGAGGCGATGCCTTCCTCGGAGTGGGCGAGGAGGTCGCGGAAGGAGCGGCGGCCGCCGAAGATCACGTCGCGCAGCACGATGAGGCTCCAGCGGTCGCCGAGTGCTTCGATCGCGGCGTTTATCGGGCATCCCGACCGGGGTCCGTCTCGCATGTCGCCTCCTGGTGATTGCATTTCGCAAGTACCTAGTCTAGCGTGGTGCCGACGGCAGGTGATTGCGAAGTGCAATCACTCCATGAGTGTCGGAGGTCGAGCCATGTCTCGCGTACGCGTCCACAACTTCGCCATTTCGCTCGACGGCTTCGGCACCGGCGAGGGGCAGAGCCAGGAGCAGCCGTTCGGGCATGCCGGCGAGCGGTTGCACGAGTGGTTCTTCAAGACACGGACGTTCCGTTCGATGCAGGGGAAACCGGACGGCGGCAACGGTGTCGACGAGAAGTTCGCATCGAGCTGGGAGCGCGGGATCGGCGCGGAGATCATGGGCCGCAACAAGTTCGGTTGGCAGCGCGGCCCGTGGAAGGACTACGAGTGGAACGGGTGGTGGGGGCCCAACCCGCCGTTCCATACGCCGGTGTTCGTGCTCACGCACCATCCGCGCCCGTCCGTGGAGATGGAGGGCGGTACGACGTTCCACTTCCTCGACGCGTCGCCGGAGGAGGCGCTGCGCCGTGCGAAGGAGGCCGCGGGCGGCTTGGATGTCCGGCTCGGCGGCGGCGTGAGCCTCATCCGGGAGTTCCTCGCCCGGGACCTGGTCGACGACATGCACGTCGTCGTCGCGCCGATCCTGCTGGGCCGCGGCGAACGCCTGTGGGACGGGCAGGAGGGGCTGGAGGAGCGGTTCCGGATCGAGTCGACGAGTTCACCGAGCGGTGTCACGCACCTGACGTTCACCCGCAAGTAGCCGAACCGGTCCGGAAAGGCGTGCGGCCCTTCGCCGGTGTTCCGGTGAAGGGCCGCACGCATGCGAGGTCGAGGTCAGTCGATTTCGGCCGACGCCGCCTCGAACTGCGAGGCGTAGAGGCGCGCGTACGGGCCGCCGGCGGCCAACAGCTCGGTGTGCGTGCCCTGTTCGACGATGCTGCCGGCCTCCATGACGAGGATCGTGTCGGCATCGCGAATGGTGGACAGCCGGTGGGCGATGACGAAGGCCGTGCGTCCGTCGCGCAGGCGGGCCATCGCGCGCTGGATGAGGACTTCGGTGCGCGTGTCCACCGAGCTCGTGGCCTCGTCCAGCACCAATATGGTCGGCTGCGACAGGAACGCCCGGGCGATGGTGATGAGTTGCTTCTCCCCCGCGCTGATCCCGGTGCCCTCGTCGTCGATGACGGTGTCGTAGCCGTCCGGCAGCGTGCGGATGAAGCGGTCGGCGTGCGCGGCTTTCGCGGCGGCGACGACGTCGTCGCGGGTGGCGCCGGTGCTGCCGTACGCGATGTTCTCCGCGATGGTGCCGCCGAAGAGCCAGGTGTCCTGGAGCACCATGCCCACCGCGGACCGGAGTTCGTCGCGGGACATCGCGGCGGTGTCGACGCCGTCGAGGGTGATGCGGCCCGAGGTGACGTCGTAGAAACGCATCAGGAGGTTGACCAGGGTGGTCTTGCCGGCGCCGGTGGGGCCGACGATGGCGACCGTTTGGCCGGGCTCGACGGTGAGCGACAGGTCGGAGATGAGCGGTTTCGCCGGGCTGTAGGAGAACGCGACCTTCTCGAAACGCACCTGGCCCCGGAGCACATCCGGCCGTGCGGGGTGCTCGGGGTCGGGGCTCTGCTCGGGCGCGTCGAGGAG
Source organism: Yinghuangia sp. YIM S10712 (assembly GCF_051388935.1). Lineage (NCBI taxonomy): Bacteria > Bacillati > Actinomycetota > Actinomycetes > Kitasatosporales > Streptomycetaceae > Yinghuangia > Yinghuangia sp. YIM S10712. Next base: position 155,120 of record NZ_JBPKBI010000011.1, on the reverse strand, counting down.
GTCGAAGACGCGTTCGGCGGAGGCGACACCCGACTGGATCAGGTTGGCCATGCTCGCGGCCTGTGTCAGCGGCTGGCTGAACTGCCGCGAGTACTGGATGAAGGCCTGCACGTCGCCGATGGACAGCGAACCGGAGGAGACGCGCAGCCCGCCGACCACCGCGACGATGACGTAGTTCAGGTTGCCGATGAACATCATGGCCGGCTGCATCATGCCGGAGACGAACTGCGCCTTGAACGAGGCGTTGTAGAGCTTGGCGTTCTCCGAGTCGAAGATCGCCTCGGACTCCCGTCCGCGCCCGAAAACCTTGACGAGCGCGTGGCCGGTGTACATCTCCTCAATGTGCGCGTTGAGCCTGCCCGTCGACTTCCACTGCGCGATGAACTGGGGCTGGGCCTTCTTGCCGACGCGGGCCGCGACGATGATCGAGACCGGCACGGTGATCAGCGCGACCAGGGCGAGGATCCAGGAGATCCAGAACATCATGCCGAGGACGCCGACGATGGTGAGCAGCGAGAAGAGCAGTTGGCTCATCGTCTGCTGGAGCGTCTGGCTGAGGTTGTCGATGTCGTTGGTGACGCGGCTGAGCACTTCGCCGCGCGGCTGCTTGTCGAAGTACGACAGCGGAAGGCGCGCGAGCTTGTCCTCGACCTGGGTGCGGAGTCGCTGAACGGCGCGTTGCAGGATGCGGTTCGCGATCCGGGACTGGACGATGCTCGCGGCGCCGGACGCGACGTACACGGCGGTCGCCCAGCCGAGGATCACGCCGACGGCGGTGAAGTCGACGCCGTTCGGGCCGAAGGCTCCGCTGACGATCTCGTCGGTCGCCTCGCCGAGGATCTTGGGCCCGATGACGGAGAGCGCGACGGCCAGGACGGCGAGGAGGACGATCGCGTAGACGGCGGCCTTCTCGGGTTCGAGAAGCTTGAGCAGTCGGAGGCCGGACGCCTTGAAGTCGAGTGATTTCTCGGCCGGTTGGGCCCCCATGAACCTGCCGGGCCCGGCCATCGGCTGGGGGCCGCGGCGTGTGCCGCCCTTGTCCTCCTGGTCGGAAGCCTCGGGAGCGTCGGAGGTGTGGGAGGCGTGGGAGGCGTGGGAAGAGTCGGGAGCGTCGGAGGCGTGGGAGGCGTCGGGAGTGTCGGAAGCCGCGGAGGCGCCGGACACGGTGGCGGTCGCCGCGGCGGTACGGCTGCCCGCCGCCCCCGGTTTCACGTCCGTGGCCCTCTCCGCCGCCACCGTCCCGTCCGCGTGTCCCCCCGGATCCGCGGCACTCGCGGCATCCGAGACGCCGGAAGCACCCGCGGCACCCACCGGACCCGCCGTCCCGTCAGCGTCGGTTTCCGGCCCTTTCATGCCGCCTCCTCCTCGGTGAGCTGGGACAAGACGATCTCGCGATAGGTCGGATTGCCGGCCATCAGTTCGGTGTGCGTGCCTTCGCCGACGACCTCGCCCTCGTCAAGCACGATGATGCGGTCGGCGTCCCGGATGGTGTTGACGCGCTGGGCCACGATGATCACCGTGGCCTGCCCGATCTCGCGGGCGAGCGCGGCGCGCAGCCGGGCGTCGGTCGCGTAGTCGAGTGCGGAGAACGAGTCGTCGAAGAGGTACACCTCGGGCTTGCGCACGAGCGCGCGGGCGATCGCGAGCCGCTGCCGCTGGCCGCCCGAGACGTTGGTGCCGCCTTGCGCGATGGGCGCGTCGAGGCCGTCGGCCAACTCCTCGACGAAGGACCGCGCCTGCGCGACGTCGAGCGCGTGCCACAGCTCCGCGTCGGTCGCGTCGGGGTTGCCGTACCGCAGGTTCGTCGCGATGGTCCCGGAGAAGAGGTACGGCTTCTGCGGCACCATCGCCACCGCGCGGGAAAGCAGTTCCGGGTCGAGTTCGCGTACGTCGATACCGTTGACCAGCACCGATCCCTCCGTCGCATCGGACAGCCGCGGGATCAGGCTGAGCAGCGTCGACTTGCCGCTGCCCGTGGAGCCGATGACCGCGGTGGTCTCGCCCGGCCGGGCCACCAGGCCGATGCCGCGCAGTACGGGGGCCTCGGCGCCGGGGTAGCGGAATCCGACGTCGCGCAGTTCGACGTGCCCGTGCCGGGCGACCGAGCGGATGGGTGTGACCGGCGGTACGACGGTGGTCTCGGTCGCCAGGACTTCCTGGATGCGTTCGGCGCACACCTCGGCGCGCGGCACCATCATGAACATGAAGGTCGCCATCATGACCGACATCAGGATCTGCATCAGATAGCTGAGGAACGCCGTGAGCGCGCCGATCTGCATGTCGTCGCCGTCGATGCGGTGTGCGCCGAACCACATCACGGCCACCGACGACAGGCTCACCACGGTCATGACCAGCGGGAACATCAGCGCCATGATGTGCCCCACGCGCAGGGACACGTCGCTGAGCTCGTCGTTCGCCGCCTCGAACCGGCGGCGCTCGTGCGCGTCCTTCACGAACGCACGGATGACGCGCATGCCGGTGATCTGCTCGCGCAGGATGCGGTTGACGGTGTCGAGGTCGTCCTGCATCCTGCGGAACAGCGGGCGCAGCCGCGCGACGATGATCCCGATGATCAGCCCGAGCGCCGGGACGATGCCGATGAGCAGCATCGACAGCGGGACGTCCTGGCGCAGTGCCATGATGACGCCGCCGACGCACATGATCGGCGCGGACACCATGAGCGTGAACGTCATCAGGACCAGCATCTGGACCTGCTGGATGTCGTTCGTCGTCCGGGTGATCAGCGACGCGGCGCCGAACTGGCCGACCTCGCGCGCGGAGAAGGACTGGACGCGCCGGAACACCGAGGCGCGGACGTCGCGGCCCAACGCCATCGCGGTCCGCGCCGCGAAGTACACCGCGCCGATCGCGCACACCAACTGGAGGACCGAGACGCCGAGCATGACGCCGCCGATCTTCCAGATGTAGCCGTTGTCGCCCGGGATGACGCCTTTGTCGATGATGTCGGCGTTGAGGGTGGGGAGGTACAGGATCGCGGACGTCTGCACGAGTTGCAGGACCACCAGCAGCGCGATGGCCCCGGAATAGGGCTTCAGGTGCGCCCTGACAAGTTTGATCAGCACTCGGTCTCTCTCAGGCGGCGGATCTCGGATGCACCGGCCTGGACCCTCCAGGCATTCCGCCGATTCCGAATCCGGGCACGCCGACGCGGCCCTCCGGACGAAGTCATATGTAATCACCATGCACTCTGAGGCGTCGCGTGATTTTCTTACGAATTCGCAAAGACCGAGCGGCGCCCTGCGCGGGGTCGGGGCGCGCGTCCCGGAACCGAAAAAACGCGTTGGCCCGG
>NZ_JBPKBI010000011.1:127639-151678 GCF_051388935.1 Yinghuangia sp. YIM S10712 | reverse complement strand
GCCCGGCCGGGTGCATCCGGCCGGGCCAACGCGTGGGCTGACAGCCCGTCACGCAGCCTGTTCAGGTCTCCCCGACACCGTCACCCGGCGCGGGAAGGGATCGGATCAGGCGGGGGTGCCACCCGCGTTGCGGCGGCGGTTCCAGACGAGGACGCCGGCGCCGCCGATGAGCAGCGCACCCGCAGCCACACCGATCATGATCGCGCCGTTGTCGTTGCCGCCGGTTTCGGCGAGCGACGCGGAGGCGACCTCGCTGACCGGGGGCACCTCCGGGCTGCCCGTCGGCGGCGTGGTGTCGCCGCCGCCCGGAGCGGGCGCGGTCGTGGTGGGCGGCGGCGTCTTGTCGTCGGCCGGCTTGCTGGTCGACGGCGAACCGCTCGGCGGCGGAGTCTTGGTGCCCTCGTCCGTGGGCGGCTTGCTGGTGGACGGCGAACCGCTCGGCGGAGGCGTCTTGGTGCCATCGTCGGTCGGCGGCTTGCTCGTCGAGGGCGAACCGCTCGGCGGAGGCGTCTTGGTGCCCTCATCCGTGGGCGGCTGGCACGCCTTGCCGCCGTTCCACGCGGTGATGAGGTCGGTGGGGAACTTGTCGTGGGGGTAGAGCGGCAGCGGGTTTTCCTTGCCGTCGTACTTCTTCCCGTTGCCGTACAGGTCGACCTGGCCGAAGCACTTGGGCGCGGGGACCTCAAGCGTGGCCGTTTCGTGCTGCTTGTTGAGCTTGGCGGTGGACCAGCCGAGGAACGTCTGCTTCCCCGAGGTCGCCCACGTGGGGCCTTCGGCGTCGTACGACGCGAGGGAGACCGCGTAGTCGCAGCCGTCCTTGACCTTGCCCTCGACCTTCACCTGGATCTTCGTCACCAGGGCGTGGTCCATGCGTCCGTCGTCGGTCCACGTCTTGCCGCCGTCGAGCGAGTACTTGATGTGTGCTTTGTCGCACTTGTCTCCGGTCGCGTACGCGGTGCCGGTCGCCAGGACCGGAAGCGCCATGCCGGCGGTGCCGACTGCGATCGCGCTCGCTATGAACTTTTTCGTGCCTTGTCGCACAGGGACACTCCGGGTAATCGGCAGTGTTGCGGAGAGAGGTGGGAGCCGGACCGCCACGGGCCCGGTCGCCACGAGGTGTCGCCGCGTCGCGAACTGGGTAGTCCGCCCGGCGTACTGGATTATTCCGGGTTTCCCGCCTGCCACAATCCCGATAGCGCATCCGCCGGGAATACTCGGCGAATTCGCGTTGGCAACGTATTTCCCGGTTGTTCACCGGGCGGGGTTGTTGACGGTGAAGTCCGTTATACGGCAAAGACCGACGCTCTGTCGCACACTTGTGAGCGGGCGAAGTCGCCCGCGATTAATAAGTTTATCGATACGACACGTGATCAACTCCCGCTGCCCGTACGTGTCTTGTGGGTTCACGGCGCGCGTGCCACCATCGCGCCGGCACCGACGGCCCCGTCGACACCAGGAGTTCCGCCGCATGAACGAACCCACCGTTCCCCCGGTCCTCGTCGAGCGCGACGGGCACGTCCTCGTCGTGACGCTGAACCGCCCCGAGGCCCGCAATGCCCTGACCACCGAAATGATGGAACTGCTCGAAAAGGCATGGGATCAGGTCAACGACGACCCCGAAATCCGGGTGGCCGTCCTGACCGGCGCGGGCGGCGCGTTCTGCGCCGGCGCGGACCTGAAGAACATGAGCCGCAGCGCACCCGGCGACGCGTTCAAAGGCGACGGCGACGGAACGAAGTTGGCGCTGGACATGTCGACGATGAAGTGGGCCCTGAAGGGCTTCACCCTGGCGAAGCCGCTGATCGCGGCCGTGGAAGGGCCCGCGATCGCGGGCGGCACGGAGATCCTCCAGGCGACGGACATCCGCGTCGCGGGCGAGTCGGCACGGTTCGGCGTGTCGGAAGTGCGCTGGGGCCTCTTCCCGCTGGGCGGTTCGGCGGTACGGCTGCGCCGGCAGATCCCGTACACCGCCGCGGCCGACATCCTGCTGACCGGCCGCCACCTGTACGCCCCGGAGGCGAAGGAACTCGGGCTGATCTCCCACGTGGTGCCCGACGGTACAGCGCTGGCGAAGGCGCTGGAGATCGCGCGCACGATCGCGGCGAACGGGCCGGTCGCGGTGCAGGCTGTGCTGCGCGTGCTGCGGGAGACCGACGAACTGCCGGAGGACGAGGCGTTCGCGATCGAGTCGGAGGTCGGGATGCGCGTGTACCTCTCGGAGGACGCGCGCATCGGACCGCGTGCGTTCGCGGAGAAGAAGTCGCCTGAGTTCACGGGGCGTTGACGTCGTCGCGGCTGCGGGCAGGGCTGTGCCCGGGGCGGACGGATCCGCCCCGGGCACAGTTTCAAACTGGAGGGACCGTGACGTTCGTGGCGACTAGAACGGCTGCGGGGTTACCGCGTTCCAGTCGTCGTCGCAGATCACGTCGTTACCCGCGGTGTCGCACTGGGTCTCGTAGATCTCTCCCGCCGTGGTGACGACCTGGACCGTGGCAGTGTTGCCCTGGTTGATCGCCGTGATGCCGCACGCCGGGTCCGTCGGGAACCCTTCGTTGTCCGAGATGGTCGTCCACTCGTACGCCCCCGGGTCCGGCTGGAGGCCGCGCCCGCCGAAGCGCGCGGTGTCGTCGAAGAGCACCGCGGTGAACTCCTGCGAGCCGCGCTGGTAGCTGTCCAGCGCGATGCACGGGCCGGCGGGGCCCCGCTCGCCAGGCTCACCCTGCGGGCCTTGCTCACCCTGCGGACCCTGGGGTCCGGCGGGACCTTGCGGGCCGGGGGTGCCGCCCTCTCCGGGCGGGCCCTGCGGACCCTCGGGGCCCTGCGGACCCTCGGGACCCTGCTCACCCTGCGGGCCGGCGGGACCTGCCGGTCCGGGAGGTCCGGGAGGTCCAGGGGGACCCTGCTCACCGGGCGGGCACTGGTCCGGGCACTTGTCCGGCTCCTTCGGGCAGTCCTTCGACGGAATGCCGTGCGGGTAGATCGACGGCATGCCGCCGGGCAGGCCCAGCCAGTCCTTCGTGAGGTCACCCGAGTTGTCCGGGCACTCGCCGCCGCGCGTCTCCGCCCCCGGGGCCATGCCCGGGAACATGCTCGCTTCGGTGGTCGTGCTGCCCGTGCTCTCGGCCACGGCCATGGCCGCGGGCGAGGCGCCGACAAGCGCCGCCGCAAGAATGAAGGCGCTGCCGAACCTAAGTCCGTTGCGCCGCCTCATGGTTCCGATACATGAGGTATCCCGCATCCGAAACTCCTTCCATGCAGAAAGTCGGATACAGCGGCAACAGAGTGCTCAGGACATGTCCGACATCGCTCATGACACACCCTCGGCAAACGAGGGATCCGGAGGTTCACGCTTCCGCACCCATCAGCCGCCTGAACAGGCCAAATGGCCCATACGGCAGGGCATCGCGCCCCGGCCGATCAGCATTCCTCCGACAATCAGCCCGCGCCGACGCGGTTGGTGCGGACCAGCATCCACATCAGGTACGGGGCGCCGACGGCACCCGTGACGATGCCGACCGGGAGTTCCGTCGGGGAGAAGAGTGTGCGTCCGATCAGGTCGGCGACCAGGAGCAGTACAGCGCCTGTCAAAGCGCTTGCCACCAGCGGGATTTCGGCTCGTCCCGCGAGCCGTCTGGCGATTTGGGGGGCGCCGAGTGCGATGAACCCGATCAGCCCCGCCGACGCGCACGCGACCGCCGCGAGGCAGGTCGCGAGCACCAGCAGGACGATGCGGGCGCGGCCGATCCGGATGCCGAGGCCGCGGGCCGTGTCGTCGTCGAACTGGAGGAGCTGGTACGCCCGTCCGAGTGCGAGGACCGGCGGCACGAGGAGCAGCAGTGCGAAGCCGACCCATTTGACGTGGGTGTAGTCGCGGCCGTTGAGGCTGCCGGTGAGCCACACCATGGCCCGGCCGGCCTCGTCGATGTCCGCTTTCGCGAGCAGCCACCGGTTGAGGGCGACGAGCGCCCCTTGCACGGCCAGTCCGACCAGCACGAATCGGTAGCCGGTGATCGTGCCGCCCCGGTAGGCGAAGACGTAGATCGCGCCCGCGGTCGCCAGGGCACCGCACAGTGCGCCGAACGGCACTCCGCCGTACGTCCCGGCGCCCGCCGCGGTGACGCCGCCGAAGAGGATCGCGCTGATCGCGCCCGTGCCCGCGCCCGCCGAGATGCCGATGAGGTCCGGGCTGGCGAGCGGGTTGCGGGTGACGGCCTGGAAGACCGCGCCGGCCAGGGCGAACGCGACGCCGACGAGGATCGCCGTCAGGGCGCGGGGCAACCGCAGTTCGCGGACCACGAGTTCCTGGTCGTCCGGGCCGAACCCGAAGAGCGCACCGAGGACTTGGTCGACCGGAAGGTTGCTGTAGGTGCCCAGGCACAGCGACGTCACCAGCACCGCGAAGCCGACCGACAACAGGGCGCTGTTGGCGAGTACGACGCGCACGCGGATCAGGATCCCGAAGGGCCCCAGGGACAGCCTCACGTGGCACGCTCCTTCAGACGTCCGCTCTTGATGAGCACGATGAGGAACGGCGCGCCGATGAACGCCGTCACGACGCCGACTTCGAGCTCGGCCGGTCGGGCCACGAGACGGCCGACCACGTCGGCGGCGAGCATCAGTGTCGCGCCCGCGAGGCCCGAACACGGAAGCAGCCAGCGGGCGTCCGGGCCGGTGAGGGCACGCATGACGTGCGGAATCACCAGTCCCACGAAGGTGATCGGCCCGGCGGCGGCCACCGCGGCGCCGGTGAGCAGGATCACCGCGAGAGCGCCGAGTGCGCGCGTGGTGCGGACCGACGTACCGAGGCTGCTGGCCAGATCGTCGCCCAGGGCAAGGGAGTTGAGGCGTCCGACCAGGCCGAGGGCGAGCAACAGCCCGGCGGCGACGAACGGAAGGAGCTGCCAGGCCAGACCGCGGTCCCGGCCGGCGAGCGAGCCGACCGCCCAACTGCGGTACTGGTCCAGCGTGTTGACGTCCAGCAGGACGAGGGCGTCGGTGAACGCCTGGAGGAACGCGGTCACCGCGGCGCCGGCGAGAGCGAGTTTCGCGGGCGTCGCGCCGCCGTAGCCGGTGCCGCCGACCAGGTAGGCGAGCAGGCCCGCCACCGCCGCCATCACGAAGGCGCACCAGATGTACTGGTACGACGCCGTCCAGCCGAACAGGCCGATTCCCGCGGCGACTCCGAAGGCGCCGCCCGCGCTGACGCCGATCAGCCCCGGGTCGCCGAGGGGGTTGCGGGTGATCTCCTGGGCGACCGCGCCCGCGACGCCCAGCGCCAGGCCGACGAGCAGGCCCAGGGCCGTCCGCGGCATGCGCAGGTCGCGGACGACCACCGCGTCGCCGTCGCGGCTGCCGCCCAACGCCGCGAACACATCGGACAGCGGGACGTTCTTCGTACCGATCGCAAGCGACGCGAACACCGCGACGGCGAGGGCCCCGAGGAGGACGAGCACGGTCACGGCGTTGCGCCCGACGCTGCGCCGGGCGCGGGTGGACTCGGGCGGCGCGTCGGGCGGCGCGGCTCCGGACGTGAGGGTGGCAGACACGAAGAGGAAGGTAAGCCATGCCTCAGAACGGCGGTACACACCCCCACTTGTTGTCGGCAATGCGACAAGGCTACCTTTCTCCATCGAGACGAAAGTTAGGCAAGCCTTTCCTGAATACGGTCGGCTTGCGTCCCCCGGCCCTGGAGAACGACCATGCGTACGGAACCGCGCCGACGGCGCTCAAGACTTGCGGCTGCGGCCGTCGCCATCGCCCTCGCGGTGGGGCTCGCCGGCTGCGGTGACGACGAGGGCGACAGCGCCGGCGGCGCCGCCGCGACGTCCGCCGCTGCGGACGCGTCCGCGTCGGCCTCGGTCGCGGTGTTCCCGCGCACGATCACGCACGACAAGGGCAGCACCGAGATCAAGGCGCAGCCGAAGCGCATCGTCGCGCTCGACAACAGCCTCGTGGAGGCGGTCGTGGCGCTCGACCACCCGCTGGTCGGCGGCATCGGCTCGTACCGCGACCAGAGCGGCTTCCCGGACTACCTGGGGGACGCGGTCAAGGACGCCAAGGACGTCGGTCCGCTCGCGAGCCCCAACCTGGAGGCGATCGCGGCGCTCAAGCCGGACCTGATCATCTCGGCGACCGTGCGCCACGACGACAAGTACGACCAGCTCTCCAAGATCGCGCCGACCGTGTTCGTCAAGACGACCGGTCCGACGTGGAAGGACAACCTGAGGCTCGTCGGGCAGGCGATCGGCGAGGAGCAGAAGGCCGACCAGAAGCTCGCCGCGTACGAGGCACGGGCCAAGAAGGTCGGCGACGCGGTCAACGCGAAGGCCGGCAACCCGACGGTCTCGATCGTGCGGTTCGTCGACGGCCCGACGCGCATCTACCTGCCGAAGACCTTCAGCGGCATCGTGCTCGCGGACATGGGCATCGCCCGGCCGGAGAACCAGCGCGACCCGGAGAAGTTCAACATCGAGATCAGCGAAGAGCAGATCGAACAAGCGGACGCCGACTACGTTTTCGTCACGACTTTCTCCGGTGGTGCGGATCGCAGGGCGAAGTTCCTGGCCAACCCGCTGTGGCAGCGGCTGAACGCGGTCGCGAACGGGCATGTCCACGAGGTGGAGGACGAGATGTGGATGACCTCGGTGTCGCTGCACGGCGCCCACGTCATCCTCGACGACTTCGCCCGGCTGTTCGCGGTCGACGCAGCCAAGTAGTCAAGCACGACGAGGACCGAGCGGGACCGAGTAGGGCGACGAAGCGGAGCACCGAACCGACACGGCGCGAACGGCGGGGGTCATGCGAGGAGTTCGGGGCGTGGGAACGCGGTCGGCGAATCGGGGGATCGTCGTCGTCGGCTGTACGGCTTCGGCGTTGCGCCTGCCCCGGGCCGCGCCCGGCTCCGGTCACGCGCACACCGGATCCCCGGTGCGGGTGACCGGCGCCGCCTCGGCCTTCGGCTGCTTCCGCAGGGCGTCGGCGTGTTGTCCGCAACACCGCGCTTCCGCGCCGCTCTGCCGAACCTCGTCCCGGTCGTTCCTCTTACTCGCCGCTGTCGAAGTGCGCGGCGGTGCCGTCGCGGTGCCGCCGCGCCCCGCGTAGTCGTCCGAGACGCCGCCCGCCGACTTGTACGTTCCGCCGTGCCGCCCGTACCGCCGTTCGACCGCCGCCTGTTCGCCGCACGCCCTGTCGTCCGCCCGGAGGTCCGTTGCACCTTCACCTGGTCGCCCTCAACCCCACCGACTCCGTCACCGCCGGCTTTCTTCCCGCCGCCGCCGAACTCGGCGGCGAGGTGACGCTGTTCACCGATCGGGCCGCTCCGCACACGAGCGCGTACGCGGGTTCCGCCGCCGCGCCCGCCCGCATCGTCGAGTGCGACGTGCGGGACTTCCGGGCGCTGGTCGCCGCAATGAGCGCGGTCACCACGGCGGGGACCCGGCCCGACGCGGTGTTCAGCAACAGCGACCACCTTCAGACACAAACGGCACTGGCCGCGGAGTGGTTCGGCGTCCCGGGCAAGGACTGGCGCACCACGCTGCGCACCAAGAACAAGGCGCTCATGCGGCGGCATCTCGCCGGGGCCGGTTCCGCGCCCGTGTGGAGCACCGAGCTTGCAGGCGACCGCGATCCCGACGAACTCGCGGCCTTGGACATCCCGTTCCCCTGCGTTCTGAAGCCGCGCGAAGGGGTGGCGAGTGAGGACGCCTATCTGGTCGAGGGCACAGCCGAACTCCTCGCGCGGTGCCGCGAGATACGCGCGCGTGCCCCCGGACTCCCCCTGGTGGTCGAGGAATTCCTGCGCGGCGAACTGCGCACGCTGGAGACACTGGGCGACACCCGAACCCGGCGCGTCCTCGGCGGGTTTCGCACCCGGGTGTCCGGTCCGCCGTCGTTCATCGAGGAGAGCATGGCGTTCGACGCCGAGCCAGATGCCGCGACGACCGGGCAGGTCGAAAACGATCTGGACACTCTGGGTGTCGGATTCGGGGCGTGTCACACGGAGTTCGTCGTCGATGACGGCCGGGCTCGGCTTGTCGAGGTGAACTACCGCATCATCGGCGACCAGTGCGACCTGCTCCTGCAGGACCTCCTCGGCGTGCCGGTGTTCGCCCAGGTGCTGCGGGTCCACCTCGGCGAGCGGCTGCCGGCCCCGGCGCCACGACGCGCCGACCGCCGTGCCCGCGTCGAGTATGTGTGCGCCGATGCGCCCGGCACACTGGTCGCCGCACCGCCCGCCGAGGACGCCGTCGACGGCCGGGTGCACCTCACCTACCGGCCGTTACGCGACGTCGGCGTGGCGGCCCCGCTGACGCGGACCAACCGCGACTATCTGGGGGTGGTTCGCGCGGTCGGCCCGGATCAGCAGAGCACCGATGCCGCTGTTGCCCGCTTCATCGCCGCCCGTCGGTGGGAGATCCGCCGGTGACCGCGACGCGCGCCGACGACCCGCACCGGAGTGACCCCCCTTCCGAGACCGCCGAAGACGCCTTGTGCGCACGAGTGTTGGACGCCTGGCTGCGCGAAGACGTCAACGGGTTCCGCCGCACGGCACGGTGGGCCGACCGTCCGGACGGGCCGTGGCTCGTGGTGCGCTCCGGCCCGCGCACGGCCGAAATGCCGGTGCGGCACGCGTTGTTCCTTTGCGATGTGGCCGTGCGTGCTCCGCGACTGACCGAATCCGGCCGGGAGATCGTGGGACTCGACGCCTTGTTGGACTTTCTGTCGGCCGGCACCGAAGCCGTCGACGCTTACGGCTTCGCCGCGTTCGCCCGCGAATGCCGTGCGACGCTCGCAACCGCGGTACTCCACGAGGCCCACCGCGACGCCGTGTTCGCCCGGCTCGCCGGCAGCACCGCACGCGGACCGGCCGGGGCCCTGGAGTACGACACGGTCGCGGCGTATCGCGACCATCCGGCCTACCCGACCGGGCGCTGCCGCCTCGGCTTGGACCTACGCGAATTACGTTTCTACGCACCGGAGTTCCATCCGGTCTTCCCGCTGCGGTGGGTGGCCGTGCCGCTGGAGTCGGCATCGCTGCACGGCACCTTGCCGCGGTGGTGGCCGTCGCCGTCGCGGGTCGGCCTGCCGGCGCGGTGCGACGCCACGCATGTGACGCTCCCCGCCCATCCCTCGACCGACCCGGAAGCACTCGCCGCCGCGTGCCCGGGCCTGCGCCATGGACCGGAGCCGTACCTGCCCGTCACTCCGACGCTGTCGACACGGACAGTGGCGGTGCGCGCACGACCGCACGAACACCTCAAGGTGCCGTTGACGGCCAGCACGCTCGGCCTGCTGAACCGCCGCACCATCAAGCCGGGTTCGCTGGTCGACGGGGACGCCGGCGGACGCCTGCTGCGGCTGGTCCTCGACGCCGAGCCCGGGTTCCGCGACCGCGTACTGATCGCCGACGAACACACCTACGGGCACGCCGGACACGAACTTCTCGCCTTCCTGGTCCGCCGCCACCCAGCGGGCCTCGACGAGGCGCGCGTGGTCACCGTCGCGGCACTGACCGCGCCCGGGCCGGGCGGGCGCCTCGTCGTCGACACCCTCGCCGACGAGTTCCACAACGGTGATCCGATCGCGCTGTACACGCAGTACCTGCGGCTTCTGTTGGACTGGCACGTCACCTTGTGGCTGCGGTACGGCATCGCACTGGAAGCCCACCAGCAGAACACGTCCCTCGTACTCGACCGCGACGAGGCGGGCCGTACCCGTATACGGCTGCTGCTGAAGGACCACGACGCGCCGAGGATCATGCCCGCGCGCATCCGCGCCCGGCTCGGCGCGGCGGCCGAAGAGATCGTCTTCGACGACCCCCGCATAGCGGTCTCCGAAAGCGGGGCACTCGCCGACGTCTTCACGACCATAACGATGCACCTGTGCGCTGCCGCGCCGTTGTTCGCTCTTGCCCAGGCAAAACGCATCGCCCCGGCGGAGGCAACCTTGCTGCTGCGCACCTGCCTTGAGGACGCCGCCGCCGCACACCGCGGCGCGCCGGACTTCGCGGTGCTGCGCACCCGGCTGCTGGAAGCCGACCGGCTGCCGGTCAAACTCATGGTGACGGCGGGGACGTTGCTGCGCAAAGCACGTTCCGGCGCGTCCGACATCAACAAGCACTACGCCCGGACCGGACCGAACTACCTTGCCGCAGCGCCGTTTGTCGGGGGCGTGCGTGCCGATTGACGCCACCGGAGTCCCGGCCGACACGCAGTCGGCCGGATACGTCGCGTCGGCACGCGGACCCACCGCCATGGTCGCCCGTCACCTCAACCGCTTTTTCTCCGAAGGAGCTTCATGCACCGCGTCGCCGATGCCGCCGCAGGCCTCCCCGGCCCATCGCACCGCCTGCCGGACAACCGGCCCGCCGCATTGCCGACACCCGATGAAGCGACCGCCCACACACTGTTGAACTGCCTGCTGCGCGAAGTGTCCGGCCCCGAGCGGCAGGCGGCGGTGACGGACGGCCATCTCCTGGTCCGCCTGCCTCGCGCCAACGCCCTCCTGCGCGTCGCCGTGCGGCGCATCTCGCTCACCGGAGCACACCGGTTCCGCGGCCCGGTACGCCGGTTCAGCGGGCACGTGTGGCGCGAACTCGGCTGGGAGGACCTCGCGGATTTGGTCGCACGGGAATTGGCGGCACGCCGAGGGACCGCGAACGACGAGTTCGTCGACCAGGTGCGGTCGAGCCGCGACACCGTCGCCGCGATCCTGGCCCGGCGGACCACCGCGGACCACGCCGCCCCCGACTACCTCGCGTCCGAGCAGGCCCTTTTATTCGGTCACCGGTTCCACCCGGCGCCCAAGGCCCACAGCGGCGCCGTCGCCGACCGGGTCCGCTACGGACCCGAAACCGCTCACGCCTTCCCGCTGCGATACCTGGGGGTACGCGGCGACCTCGTCCGCGAGGAGTCGGCACGCGACGACGCGCTCGACCCGGTCGACCGGCTCCGGCCGGTCCCCGACGGCTACCGCCTCCTGCCCGTTCACCCCTGGCAGTTCGATCTCCTGACGCAGAATCAGGCGCTGCGTCGGGCCCTCGCCGACGGGCGGTTGCGCGATCTCGGGGGCGGGGGGCCCGAGTTCGTTCCCACCGCGTCGGTGCGCACGCTCGCCGGCGACGGCTGCTTCCTGAAGTTCAGCCTGGGCGTGCGCATCACCAACTGCGTGCGCAAGAACGCGTGGTACGAACTGTCCGGTGCCGTCGCCCTCACCCGCATCCTCGCCGGCCCTGCCCGCGAAACCGCCGCCCGCCACCCTGGGTTCGTCTTGCTTCCGGAACCGGCCTACCGGACCGTCGACTTGGGCGACAAGGAACTCCTGGAGGGCTTCGGCGTCATCGTCCGCGACGGCGTCGACGCGTACGGACCCGGAACTCCGCTGCTGGCCGCCGCCGTCGCCGACGAGTACCCGGTGTCGGCCGCACACGTGTCGCGGCTGATCACCGATCCGACCCCGGAACGGGTCGGCCGGTGGTGGCGCGACTACCTCGACCTGCTCGTCCCGCCCGTGCTCACCTTGTTCTTCGAGCACGGCGTGGTCCTCGAACCGCACCTGCAAAACGTGTTGGTCTGCGTCGACGACGAAGGCCGGCCCGTACGCATGCTGTTCCGCGACCTGGAAGGCACCAAGCTGCTGGCGGACCGGCACGCCGCCGATCTTGCCGCCCTGCCCGCCGACGTCGCCGGACCCATGACGTACGACGCGGAGCGCGGCTGGAACCGCGTCGTCTACTGCCTGTTGGTCAACCACATCGGCGAGACCGCAGCCGCGCTCGCCGACTTGTGCCCCGCAGCCGAGGCGGGCCTGTGGGGCACGGTACGGGCGGTGCTGCTCGACCACGCCCGGCGGTACGGCTGCCCTCCGCCGCTCCGGGCGCTTCTGTCCGGCGCGCCGCTCCCGGCGAAGGCCAACCTGATGACGCGCTGGCAGCGCGCCGCCGACCGCGACGCGGGATACGTGCCGCTGCCGAGCCCGCTGAGCGCCGCGTTCCTCAAGAGCGCCCGGCGGGACGCCTCCCCCGGCAGGCCGCCCCGGAAGCACGCCGAAAATCCCACCGCGAAGGAGGAGGCCCAGCCTTGGCACGCGTGATCACGCACGAAGCCGCAGCCGACCCCGCCGACGTCCTGGTGACCGAAGCGGTCCGGGAGCATGCCGGCGCCCTGGCCGACGCGGAGCTGCCCGCGTACATCCACGACCTCGACGCCCTGTCCCGCCACGCCGCGGGTATCTCGTCCGCTCTTCCGCCCCGCGTCGAGCTCTACTACGCGGCCAAGGCGAACCCGGCCGCCGAAGTCCTGCGGACGCTGGCCCCGCACATCCACGGCATCGAGGTCGCCTCGGGCGGCGAGCTGGCCCACGTGCGCCGCGCGCTGCCGGACCTGCCGATCGCGTTCGGCGGACCCGGCAAGACCGACGACGAACTCGCGGCGGCGACGGACGTGCACCGGCTGCACGTCGAAAGCGAGCACGAGCTGCGGCGCGCCGCCGCGCTCGCACGCGCGCACGGGCGGACCGTCGACGTCCTCCTGCGCGCCAACCCGCCGGTCGACGTGCCGGGCGGACCCGCCGCCGTGCCGCTCGCCATGGGCGGCCGGCCGAGCCCGTTCGGCATGGACCCGGGCGCGCTCGACCTCTGCGCACAGATCCTCGCCGACGAGCCCGCACTGCGCCTGCGCGGCATCCACGCCCACCTGGCCAGCGGCCTCGGCGCCACCGCACTCGGATCCCTGGCCGAGCACCTGCTCGACTGGGCGGCGAAATGGGCCGCCCGAAACCGCGTCGACCTGCATGAACTCGACATCGGCGGCGGCATGGCCGTCGACTACGGCCACCCGGCCACCCACTTCGACTGGCCGGCGTACGGCAGAGCCCTCGCCGCCACTGCCGCCCATCCCGACGCGCCCGTGCTGCGCATCGAACCCGGCCGTGCGCTCACCGCGTACCACGGCTGGTACGTCACCGACGTCCTGGACCTCAAGCACAGCCGGGGCCAGGCCTTCGCCGTCGTCCGAGGCGGCACCCACCACCTGCGGACGCCCGCCGCGCGCGGGCACAGCCAGCCGCTCGCCGTGCTGCCGCGCCACCGGTGGCCGCACCCGTGGCCGAGGCCCGCCGTCCGCGGTGAACCCGTCACGTTCGTCGGCCAGTTGTGCACGCCCAAGGACGTCCTGGCATCGCGCCTGGTCCTGCCGGGGACGCTGCGGATCGGAGACCGCGTCGCCTTCGCGATGGCCGGGGCGTACGCGTGGAACATCTCGCACCGCGACTTCCTCATGCACCCGCCCCCCACGTTCCACTACCTGCCACCGCGCGAGAACCATTTGGACCAGGCCGGGAGCGCTACGTAAAGTTCTCCAGCCACCCTTCTCCCACGACCAGGAACGGCCCCCGACATGACAGCGAGCCCCGACGAAGCCGACATTCCCGGCATCGACCCCCAACGGCTCGCCGTCTGCCTGGAGGTCCTGGCCGAGCTCGACCGCCTCCCGACCGAGCACCCCGACGCGGTCCGCGTGCGCAACGCCACCTCGCACGTCTTCAAGAGCGTCAAGGAACGCCGCCGGGCCGAGCGCAAGGCGCGCATCATGGCCGCCGACCAGGCGGTCACCGCGGCCACCGCGACCGGCTCGCCGGACCGCATCGACGACGAGACGCAGGGCATCCCGATCAGCTCGTCGGCGGCCGGCGAGCTGGCGGGCATACTCCAGCGCCCGCGCGGCTGCTACATCTGCAAGCAGCGCTACGTCGAGGTCGACGCGTTCTACCACCAGCTGTGTCCGCGCTGCGCGAAGGAGAACCGCGAGCGCCGCGACGCCCGTACGGACCTGACCGGACGCCGCGCACTGCTCACCGGCGGTCGCGCCAAGATCGGCATGTACATCGCGCTGCGCCTGCTGCGCGACGGCGCGCACACGACCATCACCACGCGCTTCCCCAACGACGCGATCCGCAGGTTCACCGCGATGCCGGACAGCGGCGACTGGATCCACCGGCTGCGCATCGTCGGCATCGACCTGCGCGACCCGGCGCAGGTCATCGCCCTGGCTGACTCGGTGGCCGCCGCGGGCCCGCTCGACATCCTCATCAACAACGCGGCGCAGACCGTGCGGCGCACCCCGCAGGCGTACGCCGCACTGATAGCCGCCGAAGAGGGTCCGCTGCCCGCCGGGGAACTCCCCGAGTCGATCACGTTCGGCCACATCGCCGGTTCGGGCCACGTTGCGCTCCCGTCCGCCTCGCCGTCCTCGGGTGCCCTCGACCCGCAGGCCCTGACCGCGCTGGCACTCACCAGCGGATCCGCGACCCTGGCACGCATCGAGTCGGGCACCGCGATCGACGCGGGCGGCCTCATCCCCGACCTGGACGCCTCCAACAGTTGGGTGCAGCGGGTCCACGAGGTCGACCCGATCGAGCTCCTCGAAGTGCAACTGTGCAATGTGACAGCGCCGTTCCTGCTGGTCAGCCGCCTGCGCCCGACCATGGCCGCGTCCCCGAGACGCCGCAAGTACATCGTCAACGTCTCGGCGATGGAAGGCCAGTTCAGCCGCAGCTACAAGGGCCCAGGCCACCCGCACACCAACATGGCCAAAGCGGCGCTGAACATGCTGACCCGCACGAGCGCCCAGGAAATGCTCACCGACGGCATTCTGATGACTGCCGTGGACACCGGCTGGATCACCGACGAACGCCCCCACCCCACCAAGATGCGCCTCGCCGACGAAGGCTTCCACGCCCCACTCGACCTCGTCGACGGCGCGGCCCGCGTCTACGACCCCATCGTGCGCGGTGAGTCGGGCGAGGACTTGTACGGCTGCTTCCTGAAGGACTATGCGCCGTCGCCTTGGTGACGTGCCGTCAGTTGCTGCGCACCGATGGGTGCTTCGGTCGGCCTTCCCTGCCGACCGNCCCCCCCCCCCCCCCCCCCCCCCCCCCCCCCCCCCCCCCCCCCCCCCCCCCCCCCCCCCCCCCCCCCCCCCCCCCCCCCCCCCCCCCCCCCCCCCCCCCCCCCCCCCCCCCCCCCCCCCCCCCCCCCCCCCCCCCCCCCCCCCCCCCCGCCGCGGAGGGGACGCAACACCGCCCCCGAGCCGACGCGCAGTCGGAGACGTGACGTGCCGCGCCTGTTGCCGGGCGCGTCGTTCACCCGGAGGCGATCGAGCTCCGCGGCGGCTCCTGTAGCTCGCGCCGGTGGAAGCGCATGAACCCGTCGGGGTCCGGGCTCCGGGTCCCGGAGGACGTCGGCCGTCCCGCTGCCCGGATGGCAGTCGACCTGCCGTGCCGTCCTGCGGGTCCCTGTCCACTGCGACTTACCAGACCCGGCAGGCCCACCGCGCGCACAGGCCGGCACGCGACCGGATCATCGGCGATGACGTTGGCGTCGGGAACCTCGGCTTGGCATCCCCGTAGGCGTCGGACGTCAGATCACGAGGTCGCCGTATTTCTGCAAGACCTCGCGGTTACCGTCCTGGCACGATCACGAGGTGTGTTCGAGTGTCCTGCGCCAGAGATCCGTCGGCAGAACATCGGCGCAATCTCGAATGGCTGTCAACGGGACGGGAAGCAGTGATGCTCAACAGTTGCAGCAGGCGCGTGAATTCGCGCGGTCACGCGACATTCCTTGCTGCTTTGGCTGCGGCAATGGTTTTCTCGCTGGTTTCATGCGATTCGAACACCGGCGACGCGCCATCGCCCCCTTTCGGGGGATCTCTTGAAGACAAACTGATCAGCGAGGCGGAAGCAGCTGATTCGCACTGCGTGACTGCCACGGTGGACGGGAAACCGCTCGTTTCCGCGAAATTCGCTCGGGCGAATGAGAAGCCGACCGATGCCGCATACTCGATCACGAAGTCGATAACGTCGATTCTGGTGGGAATAGCTCAGGACAACGGCTTGCTTCATCTGAATGACCCAGCGTCTCGCTTTATCACCGAATGGCGTGGGACTGACGCCGCGAACGTCGAGATCAGGCACCTTCTGTCGGGTACCGCAGGACGCTACGTGGACGCGCGGACCGACTACATCGAAATGGCCGGGCGCGCAGCTGACAAATCCGCTTTCGCTATCGGCCTGAGCCAGGTCGTACCTCCCGGAACCTCGTGGAACTACGACAATGCCGCGGTGCAGTCATTGGAGACGGTCCTTGAAAGAGCAACGGGTATGCCCGTCGCGCGATTCGCCGAGCAGCGGCTTTTTGCGCCGCTCGGAATGGTGGACACGAGTATCGATGCAGACGAATCCGGGAATCCTCTGCTCTTCGCCGGGCTGCTCACCACGTGCGACGATCTCCTCAGATTCGGTCACATGATGCTCAAGGGAGGCCAATACGAGGGAAAGACCATCGTGTCGCGCGAGTACGTCACCGCCGCAACGCAGGCACCCAGTTCCGAACACAACGCCGCTTACGGCCTCCTGTGGTGGCTCAATCGGCCCGGGCAGGCGGTCACCCCCGACATCGCGACCAAAGGACACGGTTCGAAGAAGTTCGATGGCCAGTTGGTTCCTGACGCACCGGAGGACACGTTCTGGGCACTCGGTTTCCGCGACCAGATCCTGGTGATCATTCCATCGATGCAAACGGTCGCGGTGCGACTCGGCGATGCACCCCCGCCGACCGCGGACCTGAATGTCACCAGTTTCACCTCGTCGCTGCTCGACGTGATCCGGTAGCCCCCGATGGCTGTCATCACAGACTGGGGAGTTCGCGGAGGACTTCCTCCCACCACGCCCGGCCGGTCGCGGGGCGAGGGGCGCCTTCGGCGGTGAGGACCATGTGGACGCCGGAGCGGCGGAGGGTGGCTATGGCGCCGGGATAGCGCGGATGGGCGGCGAGATCGGGATTGAAGGCCGGGGCAGCGACGGTGTGCAGGCTGGGACCCAGGGCCTCGTTGAGGATGCCTACCGCCGGGTTGTCGTTGATCCCGGTGACCCACTTGTTGAGCGTGTTGAAGGTGAGCGGGGCGGCCAGCACCGCCTGGGGTGCGGGGAACGGACGGTCCTCGCCGGGCAGTCGGTCAGTGTGACGCGGCGGGCGGCCGGCGGCTTCGGCGACCTCGTCGAGCGAGGCGGCGAGCCAGCGGGCGGCGGTCGGGGTCAGGGTGACGTACGGGTCCCATCCCCAGGCGCGGATCAGGCGCAAGCCGTGGGGCAGTTCGAGCACGGGTGGCGCGGCGCTCGCGACAACGTGCAGTGCGGGCAGTCGTGACATGGCCCGCAGGGTAAACGTCGGCACGTCCGAGCGGCGTAAACGTTCCTTCGCCGCGCTCCGCGCATGACGCCGCCTACGGAACGGAACGCCGGCCACCTCGTCGAACTACCGGGCGAAGTGCGGAAGCCGGGCGGGATCGTCAAGAGGGACGTCGTCCGGTGCAAGCGGCCTGCCGTACAGCAGACCTGTTTCCAGAGTGCCCAAGGACATGGTCGGGTGCGGATGGCAGACGACCATGGCGTAGTACACCGCCGCCGCCATCTCGGCCGGTCGTGTGATGTCGTACCTGACGTATTCGTGGGCGACGAGCTCCATGCGGTGGACGGTGTCCGCATCGAGGTGGCCGCCCTCCATCAGGAGGATGGGCACCGACAGGACGCCGTACAAGGTGCCGAAGGCGCGATGGAACCCCGATGTCCGGTCGCCGACGGCCGGGGCGTCGGCGAGCAGACGCTCGACACGGCCGCGCATGTGCTCCCACACCTCTTCGCGCACGGTTGCCCCGCAGTCGGTGACCAGCTTGCGCGCCGTGGAGACTGCGGTGACGGCCGTCCGCTCGGCACCGCCACGAGGTCCGGAGGCTCCGGGGCGAACGGAGAACGGCCGGTGGAAGTCCCCCGTCTTCGATGCGTAGTCGCCACACCAGGGGCAGGCCGACGGTCCGCTCTGCGGACTCTTGCGGTACGCGACAGCCAGCTTCGTCCAAGTCCTGGCCCGTCGGCCGAGGAACGTGTAGGGCATGGTGATCGCGGCAGCCAGCTCGACGGGGTCGCAGGTGCCGGTTCGTACGGCGTCCCAGCGCCCGCGGAGCCAGGCACTGTAGTGGGCGAACCAGAGCCGCAGATCACGGCGGAGCCGGAACATGTTGCCTGGTTCCCCGCGCAGCACATCTGTCATGAGATCGCTCATGTCGTTGGTGAGGCGCGGCAAAGCGATCAAGGCCATGTTCTCCCGGCACACCAAGGACCGCCTCAGCCAGTTGGGCAAGCCCATGTCGACCATGGCCCACCGGGCCACTTCCACGTCGCTCAGGACACCTCGGTCGAACAGGGGAACGTTCATCGACGCCTTCGCGGCACAGCGCCCCTCGATGCCGCGCCGCCCGGCCCGGCACACCACGACATTCGCGTAGTCGAGCCACTTCCGAGGCAGCCGCAGCACCCCATCGACGGCCATCGCCCGCGCGCCCTCCAGCAGCGTCCGACGCACCTCTGAGTCCGTTGCCATGGCGGTGTAGTCCATGATCGTCAGGAGATCCGACGCACACCAGTCGCGAGCCTCCTGCTCGGCGACGATTCCCACGTCCGCCATCACCTTGGTGGGCATGAGCCACCCCCAGGTGATCGCCGGATGGAGCAGTGGCCTGGAGACAGCCAGGACCTTCGCCATGGACGCATGGAAATCGTCGCTGAAGGCATCGGGAGGCGGCACTTCGGTCAGCAATCCGTGCTTCTGCGCCCAGACTGAACGGTGCTCTCGGAAGAACTCCAAGTCGTGGTCCGGTTCCATCACATCGTCGAAACCGTGCTCCGTACTGCCCGATACGAAGGCGGCCAGTTCTGCGACGGGCCGACCGAGCTGCCGCGAGCCGACGAACGCTCCCCCGAAAGGCGCTCCCCCGCAAGGTGTGGTGTCCTCCGGACCGGTGCCAGGTCCCGGGGCCAACGGATATTCGGTGTCGACATCCCAGTACGCGGAGTCAGGGATGGCGTGCGGAGTACCCAAGGCGTGGAGGGGGGTGGCCACCTCCGAGTACCTGCCGGGCTCACCGTCGACGGTGCTCACGTGTTCGCTCGGGCCCCACCCTCGCCCCTGCGAAGTGCCTCGCTGCCCGGCACGCCATCCGGCCACCGCGTCACGCATGCACCCCTCCAACCCGGCCGGCCCCGAGGACCTGCTCTCCCGACATCCCTGTCCCATCGGCCACGACCAACAGTCCGCCCCGGCGTCGTCCGGCGCGGGCCCGCGTCGGCAGCCCCTGCGGCCTCGGCGACCGGATGTGCTCAGTCGTGCCTGGCCGGTGGTGGGACACTGTGTCGCAGCGCGGAGGTCTGACGGCCCGCAAGGCGGCGAACGGATATACGGACAGCGGCGTTGGCGGGCAGAGAAAACAGCCGAACTTGCGCAGCAGGGCACACGCCGACGAAGCGCTCAGGTACGCGCACCTCCTGCGATGCGACGCTCGCGCTGGCGCATGCAGCATGACCGACCGACCGAGCCGCGCCGCCGCGAGGGCCGGTACGCTCCGCTCGACGCCATGCCGATCGGAGTCCACGCCGTGCCCCGTCTCCAGCGCCGTGCCACCGCGCCCGACAGCGCCGTGCCGCTCGCCCCCGCCGATGAAACCGCCGGTGTGCCCGCCGCGCGCACGAAGCACCCGGCGGGGCAACGGCCGTCGTACGCCTACCTCTCGTGGCTGCGCGTGATCGCGATCGTGGCCGTCGTGTCGATTCACACGACGGGGCTCACCATGACCGACGAGAGCCTGCGCGGCAGCGCGGTGTGGTGGGCCGCGGCGATCGTGAACGTCGGGTCGACGTGGGCCGTCCCGGTGTTCGTGATGATCAGCGGGGCGCTGCTGCTCGCGCCTCGGCCGGGTGAGGACGCGTACGGCTTCTATCGGCGGCGGCTCGGACGCATCGCCGTGCCACTGGTGTTCTGGCACGCGTTCTACATCGCCTTCAAGATGTGGGTGAAGGACTACCGGCCGAGCCTGGAAAAGGTCGTCGGAGACCTGCTGTTGGCCCGCACCTACACCGCGCTGTACTTCTTCTGGCTGATCCTGGGCCTGTACTTGCTCGCGCCGGTGCTGCGGGTGTTCCTGGCCAAGGCGTCCGCGCGCGACCGATGGCTGGTCACGGGGCTCGCCCTGGCGTTCGGTCTCGGGGTGCAGATCACCAACGCCTACATTCAGGTACGCGAACTCGGCGCTCCCGCACTGCGGTTGACCGCACCCACCTACTTCCTGCCGTACGTGGGCTACTTCATGCTCGGCTACCTGCTGCGCGACGTGGTGCTGACCGCCCGTCAGCGCCTGGCCGCGGCCGCCGTGTTGGTCTTCGCGCTGACCGAACTTGTCTGGCAGCACACGCATGCCGACGTTCTCCCGCTCGACTTCGCGGTGGCGCTGCCGCCTAACACGCTCGGTGCCGTCACCGCACTGTCCGCCGCGCTGGTGTTCCTGCTCGCCCGGGGCGGCCTCGACCGCGCGGGCGGCGTGGGCCGCACGGTGAGCGACCGCGTTCTGGGCGTGTTCGGCTGCCATCTCGCGGTGCTGTACGGCTTCCAGCAGTGGTACGGCATGTCCGACGGCGCGACGACTCTTCCCGAACTCGCGCTGCTGCTCGGCTCGACAGTCGCGGCAGCGTTCGCGATCAGCTTCGTCGCGGCCCGAATCCCCCTTCTGCGCAAGGCCTTCTGACCGAGTCAGGTCAGTTGCCCGTACCGCGCCAACGCGGCCTGGAATGCGGACGGGCCGATGTTGAGCGGCGCCGTGAACGGGTCGCGCATCTGGAACACCAGCAGGATCCCGAATCCGACGACGGCACCCGCGAACCCGAGCAGCGCGATGTTGCGGCGGTCGGCGGTCATGCCGACCAACGGCGGATAGACCAGCACCAGCACGCCCGCGACGATCATCGCGGCGAACAGGACCGGCGGGGACACGGCGTCGAGGTCGGCGAGCCGCGCGTACCTCTTGATGTACACCTCGTCCACCGCGGCGGCCGTCGCGTCGAACGCCGTGGCCCTGTGGTCCTGCGGGACGGCATCCAGCGCCCCCTGCACGGCGTCGAGTTGCCGCCATGCCGCCGGTGATGCCCGGTGTTCGGCGAGTTGCGGCCATTCGTCGTCGATGACGGTCCGCGTGTACGCCGTGATGCGACTGCGTACTTCGTCGCGGTGCGGCGGCGCGAGTTCGCCCGCTCGGGAGTACGCCTTCGCCAGCACGCGCGCCTCCTCGTGCGCGTGCGTCCGGGCCACGGACTGGAGTTGCCACGCACCGACGATGAGGAAGCCGGTGATGAGGATGAACGACGACAGGACGACACCGCCCGCGAAGGACAGCGCCTGGGAATTGAACTCCCCTTCGCGGCTGCGGACGCTGCGGCCGAGCCACAGCGCGGCGCCGACCGCGAGGCACGTGCCCGCGACGGTGCACAGGACCCATACAACGACGGTCACGACTACCTCCCGGAGCGGCCCCGTGCCTCCGCGCCGCGCCCGAGGGCGGCGAGAGCGGCCGGAACCATGGCGAGCATGAGGGCGAAGCTGAGCCAGGTCACGAGATCCCACGCACTCGTGTCGTCGTCCGGGACGGCTTCCTTGCGCGGCGGCTCGGCGGCGACCGGCACGTTGGCGGCGGGAATCGGCGGCTCGGGGGCGGGCAACTCCGGTGCGGGTGCCGCGGGTTCGGGCTGGAGCGGGGGCGGAATACCCGGCAGGGCGCGGGCGACCGGTTCGGGACGGGCCGGGGCCGGCGGTTCGGGCGGGGGCGCGGGGGCTTGCGGAGTCGGCGGGGGCGGCGGGACCGCCGCGGGAGGCTCCTCGCGTACCGGGGCATCCGGAGCCCGAGGTGCCTCCACGGGCGGGCCGGCGGTGGGAGTCGGCTCGGCCGGTGCCGTGGTCGGCGGGACGCTCGGCTGCGGTGTGGGTGTCGGCGTGGGGGTCGGTGTGGCGGGGATGGGCGGGGTCGGTGTCGGCTGCGGCGGCGGACCGGGGCACGGGCAGCCGCAGCGGATCTCGCCGAGGACCGGCACGAGGCTCAGCGTGCGGCCGACCGTATCGACCAACACGCAGAGCACGGACGGGACCAGGCCGCCATGCGATGTCTGATGGGACGTCACAACGTGTGTCGGGACCGGGCGCTGCGCGGGGCCGTCGGGCAGGGCGGCGGCGGGCGGGACAGCCGCGGCCAGCGCGCAGATCGCGAGCGGCACCGCGCCGAGCCGCGCGCGGGAGGCCGAACGTGCGTACTTCGCAAGCATGATCCAAGCGTGGGCGACCCGCCCCCGACCCGGAGCAGGTTCCGGACAAGATCGCCCGTTCGTGTACTCCTGTGGTAACTGCGGGTTTTTGCATGCCGTTTCGGGTGCACCGAGAGACCCGGCCCCAGGCCTGCCGCCGCATACATTCCGTCCCACACATCCGCGCGCCCCGAGCGCACTCCCGCGCTCCCCCTTCCTCTCCTGATTCGGCGGGAATCGTGCGTGCACGCGCGTGGCGTTGGCATTTCTTTCCCTGTTCATTCACACACTTTCGTGTCATTGATCCGGCATTTTCGCGGCGCTCAGGATGGTTGGCGCAGGCCCGACCCACGCGGTCCTGGGGCGCTTACAGGGGAGGCATTACCTATGACGGTCGATGCGGGTTACGACATCGGGGCGAACGGCTCCGGCCAGCGGCAGAGTCTCGGCACGGCGGCGGCGCGCAACCTCGCGACGACGACCAAGTCCGCGCCGCAGATGCAGGGCATCAGCTCGCGGTGGCTGCTGCGCATGCTTCCGTGGGTGAACGTCGCCGGCGGTACCTACCGGGTCAACCGACGCCTCAGCTACGCGGTCGGACGCGGCCGGGTGAGCTTCGCGCAGACCGCCGACCGGGTGCAGGTCGTCCCTCCGACGCTGCGCGAACTCCCTTTGCTGCGCGGCTTCGAGGACGAGGACGTGCTCGGCGCGATCGCCGACCGGTTCACGCAGCGCGAGTTCGCGCCGGGGGACGTGATCACCGAGGCCGGGCGGCCTGCCGACCAGGTGTACCTGGTGGCGCACGGCAAGATCAACAAGGTGGGGGACGGCAAGTACGGGAACCAGAAGGTGGTCGGTGTCCTCGCGGACGGCGACCACTTCGGCGATGAGGCGCTGACCGATGACGACGCCGCGTGGGGCTACTCCGCGACCGCGTCGACGGCCGGCACCCTCATGGTGATGAGCCGTCAGGCGTTCCAGTCGCTGGTCGACCAGTCGCCGGAACTCCTGGTGCAGATCGCCCAGTTCCTGGCGAGCTCGCAGCAGTCGACGAACCGGCACGGCGAGGCCGAGATCGCGCTGTCGTCCGGCCATGAGGGCGAGGTCGATCTGCCGGGCACGTACGTCGACTACGAGTTGGCGCCACGCGAGTATGAACTGAGCGTCGCGCAGACGGTGTTGCGCGTACACAGCCGTGTCGCCGACCTCTACAACCAGCCGATGAACCAGATCGAACAGCAACTCAAGCTGACCGTCGAGGCCTTGCGCGAGCGACAGGAGCACGAACTCGTCAACAACCCCGAGTTCGGGCTGCTCCACAATGCTGACCACGAGCAGCGGATCCACACGCACCACGGTCCGCCCACGCCCGACGACATGGACGAACTGCTCAGCCGGCGCCGGGACACATCGCTGTTCCTGGCCCACCCGCGGACCATCGCCGCGCTCGGCCGCGAGTGCAACAAGCGCGGCCTGTACCCCGACACGATCGACCTCCAGGGCAGCCGGGTGCCCGCGTGGCGCGGCGTTCCGGTGCTGCCGTGCAACAAGATCCCGATCCAGGACGGCCACATCTCCAGCGTCATCGCGATGCGCCTCGGCGAATCGAACCAGGGCGTGGTCGGCCTGCACCAGACGGGCATCCCCGACGAGTTCGAGCCGAGCCTGTCGGTGCGGTTCATGGGGATCAACGAAAAGGCCGTCATCTCCTACCTGGTGAGCGCCTACTACTCCGCGGCCGTGTTGGTGCCCGACGCGATCGGCGTCCTGGAGAACGTCGAGATCGCCCGCCCCAGCGACTGAGGCGGCGTCCGAGACGGCAGCCTGAGCACGACGCGCGGCCTGCGGAAAACGCGGGGGTACGACCGGGCA
>NZ_JBPKBI010000011.1:94946-127559 GCF_051388935.1 Yinghuangia sp. YIM S10712 | reverse complement strand
CCCCCCCCCCCCCCCCCCCCCCCCCCCCCCCCCCCCCCCCCCCCCCCCCCCCCCCCCCCACCGCCGATCGCGCGCGAGCGCCCTCCGGGCTCCCCGCTGCCGGTTACCCGAGCTCCTGAACCCCCGAGCCCCCGAGCACAACCTCTGACGCAACCCCCTGTCGCGAACGACCACGCACACCAAGAGGGGCCGCCATGAGTCTGTCCGGAATCCTCATCATCCTCGGGACGCTGCTGGGCGTCGCCGCGTGCATCCATGTCGTGCAGCGCTTCGTCCCGCACCCGCTCCGCGAACGCCACAACGACGTCGCGGGGTTCATTTTCGCCGCCGTCGGTGTCCTGTACGCCGTGCTGCTGGCCTTCGTCGTCATCGCGGTGTGGGAGAACCACGCGACCGCCCGTGAAAGCACCTTCAAGGAAGCCGACGAACTCGCCGGCCTTTACTGGGTGTCGCGCGAACTCCCCTTGCCGCTGGGCGGCGATCTGGAGAAGCAGACGCTCGACTACGCCGAGACGGTCATGCACAAGGAATGGCCGCTGATGTCCGACCAGCGCAGCAGCCCGGAGGCGACGGCGCTGGTGTACCGACTGCGCGAGGGGGTCATGGCGTACGACCCGAACGGGCCGCGCGAGGAACTCCTGCACGACCGTGCCGTGTCGCATCTGGAGAACCTGGCCTCCGCCCGCCGCGAGCGCTTGAGCCAGGTGAGCGAGGAGGTCCCGACACTGCTGTGGATCGCCCTGATCGCGGGTGCGGTGCTGACCGTCGGCTTCACGTTCCTGTTCGGCCTGTCGAACACGTTCACGCACACGCTGATGGTGCTGATGCTGACCGGCCTGGTGGTCGTGTCGCTGGTGGTGATCAGGGAGATGGACTTCCCGTTCAGCGGTTCGACGAAGATCGAGCCGACGGCGTTCGAGGTCTTCCTCGACCGCCTGCCACCACCGCGCACGGCGTGACCGTGTGACCGTCGCAGCCAGCGTGAGGCCACCACGACAAAGCGGTGTGGGGCGGCATCGACGCCGCCCCACACCGTTCGTCCGTTCAGCCGTGTGTCACGGCACGGTCAGTACCTCCGGTCCACCACGGCTCCGGTCGCGGCCGTCCATTGGATGTAGCCGTACTGGAAGTTCGACCTGCGTCCGCCCGGCACCGCGAACTCTCCGCTGGTCGGGTAGCCGAGGTACGACAGCTCCCAGCCGAGCGCCGCCCACCGCTTCAGGATCTCGCCGTACACCTCGTGGGCGCCGGTGCCCAGGCTCCAGTAGATGGAGCCGTTCTCGAAGTGGTTGTAGCGTCCGTCCCCGTAGGGCGTCTTGGTCTCGCTCGTGGTCGGGAAGCCGAGGACGCCGCTGTCCCAGCCGAGCGCGGCGTACCGGTCGAAGATCGCACCGAACACGCTGTGCGCGCCGACTCCGTTCTTCCAGTAGATCGCTCCGTTCTGGAAGTTGTTGTAGCGGCCGACGCCGTTGGCGGTGGGGAACTCGTCGGTCGTCGGATAGCCGTTCGGCCCGAGCTCCCAGCCCATGGCCGCCCACCGCTTCCGGATCTCGCCGTACACCATGTGCGCGCCGGTGTCGGGCGTCCAGTACGACGACGCGAGCCCGCTGGTCGGGCCCCCCGCGAAGTGGTTGAAGCGCCCGATGCCGTCGGGCGTGGCCGTCTCGTCGGTGGTCGGCGCACCGAACACGACGTGTCCGCCGAACGCGAGGTAGTCCGTGAGGATCAACCCGTGCACCTCGTGCACCCCGGTGGCCGGGGTCCAGTACGCGCGCCCGCCTGCGAAGTCCCGGTAACGCAGCGCCGCGTCGCCGTTCTCCGGGCCGGTCGGCGCACCGAGTGTCGTGCGGAACTTGGTGTCGGCGGCGTACCTGCGGTCGATCGGCGTCAGGTACTTGGTGGTGAGCGTCATGTCGTTGTCCGGCATCACCAACTCCCGTGCGCGCGGCGCCCCGTCGGACCACGAGTCGAACGTCGCGACGCCGTCCACGGCGACCTCGGGGGCGATCACCGTGACGCGCGCGCCGACGGTCACCGGCACACTCCGCGCCGCGACCGCGTTGACGGTGACCGCCGCCGGGGTGGCGCCGTCGATCTCCAGCGTGCGCAGCTTCGGCTTCGCGGTGTACGTCGCACTCGTGACGACGCCGTGCTCGTCGGTCGCGGACGCGGTCAGGATCAGGCTCGTGTTGTCGCCGTGGTCGGTGAACGGCTCGTCGTACGACGGCCCGTCGAAGGAGGACCCGACGTGTTCGTGGCAGTACGGCCCGCTGCAGTGCAGGATCATCGACGTCCACCGCACGGTCAGCGACCCGCTCTCGACGTCGACGGCGGTCGCGCTGAGGCGGACCGGGTCGCCGACCTTGAACACCGTGCCCGGCGGCGGTGCCGACAGCGTCAGCTCCGGCGCGTTGTTGGCCGGCACCACGGTGATGTCGGCGGTGCCGGTGGCCCCTGCGGGGTCGCGGACGGTCAGCCGCGCGGTGAGCGGTGTGGTGCCGGGTGCCGCGTAGGTGTGGCTGACGCGCATGCCCGTCGCGCTCGTGCCGTCGCCGAAGTCCCACGCGTAGGTGAGCGTGTCGCCGTCGAGATCGGTGGACGAGCCGCCGTCGAAGGTGACGGTGCGGGACGCGGCGTCGGTGGTCGTGGTGGCTTTCGCGGTGGGCGGGCGGTTGCCCGGCGCGTAGACGAGTCGGCGCAGTTTCGCGCCGCCGATGTCGGCGTACACGATGTCGCCGTTGACGGCGGTGGAGAACTTGACCGGCCCGCCGATGCCGGAGCCGAAGCCGTTCGGTTCGGGAGCGCGGGTCAGATTGCCCGCGGTGTCGTAGCGCAAGGTGTAGAGGCGCGAGGAGGTGTAGTCACCGAAGAAGTAGGCGCCGCGGTACTGCTCGGGGTAGGAGCTGCCGGTGTACACGACGCCGCCGGTCACCGCGGTGCCTTGCGTGCCGTGCGGGTACGTCCACAGCGGCTCGGCGGTTCCGACGCTGCGGCACGCGTCGAGGTCGGAGTAGCCCGGCGTGGGCCGGTCGCCTTCCCAGCACGGCCAGCCGTAGTTGGAGCCGGGGCGTACGAGGTCGATCTCCTCCCACGTGTTGTAGCCCACGTCGCCCTGGATCGGGGCGCCGGTGGTGGGGTCGAGGCTGAAGCGGAACGGGCTGCGGAAGCCGTACGCGTAGACGCGGCTGCGCCACGACGTCGGGGCGGCGGCGTCGTAGAACGGGTTGTCCGGAACGCCCCGGCCGTCCGGGTACATGTGCAGGATCTTGCCGTAGCCGGTGTTCAGGTCCTGCGCGCGAAGCGCCAGCGGGTCCACGAAGCGGTAGTCGGCGCTGTCGCCGATCGACACCCACAAAGTGCCGTCGGGTGCGGCGAGGATCGTGGTGTTGGCGTGGGTGTGCGAGTTGGCGACGAGGTCGATGATGACGACCGGGTCGGCGAGCCCGGTCGGCTCCCCGGTTCCGGTGACCCGCCACGACTCCAGGCGCAGGTGCCAGACGTTGTTGATGGTGATGACGCGGTTGGTGTAGATGGTGCGCGACGTCTGGTAGTCGTGTGCGACGGCGATGCCGACCAGGCCGAGGTCCTGTTCGGTCTCGACCTCCAGTTGGGCGACGGTGCGCGGGACGCCGGCGGCGGAGACCCACGCGACGCGGCCGTTCTTTCCGGTGGTGAAGTAGCCGCCGTCCGGGGTCCAGGCGAAGTCGGTCAGCAACTCGGTTTGTCCGGAGGGCATGTCGCGCAGTTGGAAGCCGGCCGGAAGCGCGGGCGCGGCCGAGGCGCGGCCGCTGCCCTGGATCACGACGATCGGGATCGCGAGTACTGCGGCAAGCAGGAACGTCCAGGCGACGTTCCAGGGACGTCTTGCGGATCTTGCCGATCTTGCGGAGGTTGCGGGTATTGCGGGTGTTGCTTCCAAGAAGGGCCCCCAGGCAGAACAACGGAAAACGATACGTTCCCGTGTATGACGCCTGACGTTGCCTTCAGGTTGGGTTGATCTCCATATTTTCTTACCGCCCGCGCGCGCAAACGCCCGTCGCTCGCCGCTCAGCCGACGGGCACGGCCCGGTGACGAACGTGCAGGTCGGCGTGGTGGTGGTGCAGCGCCGCGACCCAGTCGACGAGGGCTCGGGCCTGCCGCAGCGGCGCCGGGTCACCGGCTTCCTGCTCGAACGCACCGACACCGTGGTCGAGTTGGGTCTTCCACGCGCCGAACAACACCGTCGCGCTCTGGAACGCCGCAGGCACCGAATGCCCGTACTCGCGCATGAGCACCGGCACCAGCGTCACGCGCGTGCCGGTCGCGACCGCGTGGCGGAAGCCGATCAGGTCCTCGTCGACGCCGGTGAGCAGGCCCGCGATCTCGGTGAGTTGCGGTACGCCCGGCGCGGCCGGCCCGTCGAGCGCACCGAGTGCCGGATCGAGCCGGTGCAGCACCGTCAGCAGCGGCACCGAGGTGCGGTCCACCCGGTTGTCGAGGAATTCGGTGAGCGTGGGCGTCACGTCCCGCGCGAGCCAGTCGTGTTCGCGGTGCGCGGCGGCGGTGTGCCGGGCCAGGGCGTCGGCGAGTTCGGGTAGCAGCGCGCAGCCGCCTGCCTCGGTGACGCGGTCGACGAGCTCCGCCAGGGCGCGGTGCAGCACGTCGGTCCCGGCCCGGCCGGAGTCGGCGGCACCGCCGAGGACATCGGCCAGCGACTCGCCGTAACCAACGTCCCAGCCGGTCCGTTCGCCGTGCTCGGCGAGGGCCGCGAGCCAGGTCGCGAAGAAGCCGACGATCCGCAGCGCATCGGCCGGGGCCTCGCGCATCGCCTCGCCGACCGGCGCGACGGGGTTGACCCGGTCGACGGGCAGGCCGCGCGCGGCCGGGCGCAGCCCGCCGCGTTCGGCCCAGGCGCGCGCCTCGGCGGCGACGGAATCAGTGTCGGGATGGGAGGCCGCGCGCGGGCACCGCGCGTCCGCGTGGGCCACGGCCTCGAAGACCAGCGACTCGATGTCGCCCCGCGGCACGGTCAGCGCCCCCGGCGCATCGGCTGAATCATGGGCATGCCCTCCCACCGAAGCACGCGGTTGAAACAGGCCAAATGGCAAAACCACCCGTTTGGCGCAGCCGTGGGTGGTGGTCAGAGCCGCGCGAGGGCGTTCGCGACCGCGCGGGCGATCGCTGCTTCGGCGTCCTCGGGGCGGTCGGACCGTGCCGGGTCCGGGAGTTCGGCCGCGCCGACGACCGCGGCCACCGGGAGGCCGGCGTACAGGTGCGGGAACAGCTCGCCGCCGCGCGACGGTTCCCAGCGCAGCGCCTCGCCGAGCGGCGCGGTGGCGACCGCGAGCAGTGTCAGACCGGTGCGGCCGGCGAAGTGCCTGCGGGCGGTCTCGGTCACCTGATCGGCCGTGGAGAAATGGATGAATCCGTCCCGGACATCGACCTCGGACCCGCTGAACACCCCGGTGGATTCAGCAACTTCCCACTCTTTCACGGGCAGCAGTTTGTAGATCACGGAAGGGTCCATGTGTCGAGCGTACGGCGTATGGTGCACTCCATGGCTTTCGACCCTGCGGAGACCGAACGCGCGCTGGCGCGCCTCGGTGCGGCGAAGTACCTGCTCCTGACGACATACCGCAAGGACGGCAGCACCGTGCCGACACCCGTGTGGGTCGCACGCGACGGCGGTTCGCTGGTCGTGTGGACCCGCGCGACGACGGCCAAGGTCGCACGGCTGCGCCGCGACCCTCGCATCGAATTGGCCGAGTGCACGTTCAAGGGAGCGCCCCTGGGCCCCGGCATCGCCGGTACCGGCCGCGTCCTCGACGCCCCCGAGGACGCCGAGCGCGTCCGATCCCTCATCAAGAAGAAATACGGAATCACCGGCTGGCTGACCGTCCAGGCCAGCGTCCTCCGCCGCGGCAGGACCGGCACCCTGGGCCTGGAGCTGACGCCCACGGGCTGAGATCCGTCGGGAATGCGCACGCGCGTACGTCGAACGTACGCGCGTGCGCATGCCGGCTTCAGGCGAGTTCTTCACGCACCGCGGCGGCGAAGGTGTCGATGTCGGCCTCCGTGGTGTCGAACGCGGTCATCCAGCGCACCTCGCCGGTGGATTCGTCCCACGTGTAGAACCGGAAGTGCTTCTGGAGCCGCGCGGTGGCCTCGGCCGGCAGCACCGCGAAGACCGCGTTGGACTGCACGGGCCGGGTGAGCTCGACGCCGGGGATACCGCGTACCGCGTCCGCGAGGCGGGTGGCCATCGCGTTGGCGTGCCCGGCGTTGCGCAGCCACAGGTCGCCCGCGAGCAGGGCCTCGAACTGCACGGAGATGAACCGCATCTTGGACGCCAGCTGCATCGACAGCTTGCGCAGGTAGTCGACGCCGCGCACCGCGTCCGGGTCGAGCACGACGACGACCTCGCCGAACATCAGGCCGTTCTTGGTGCCGCCGTACGACACGATGTCGACGCCCGCCTCGGTGGTCAGTGCGCCCAGCGAACACCCCAGCGACGCGGCGGCGTTGGCGAGGCGCGCGCCGTCGAGGTGGACGAGCATCCCGTGGTCGTGGGCGTGCCGGCAGATCGCGGCGATCTGCTCGGGGGTGTAGACGGTGCCGAGCTCGGTGCTTTGTGCGAGCGAGACCACGCGCGGCTGTGCGCGGTGCTGGTCGCCCCAGCCCCACGCTTGACCGTCGATCAACTCCGGTGTCAGCCGGCCGTCTTCGGTGGGCACGGTGAGCAGCTTGAGGCCGCCGACCTTCTCGGGGGCGCCGCACTCGTCGACGTGGATGTGCGCGGACTCGGCGCAGATGACCGACTCCCAGCGGTCGGTGACGGATTGCAGCGCGACGACGTTGGCGCCGGTGCCATTGAAGACGGGGTACGCGCGGGCGCGCGGCCCGAAGTGCGCCTGGAACACCTCGTGCAGGTGGGCGGTGTACGCGTCCTCGCCGTACGCGACCTGGTGCCCGTCGTTGGCCAGCGCGATCGCGGCGAGGATCTCGGGGTGGACACCCGCGTAGTTGTCGCTGGCGAAGCCGCGCGAGGACGGGTCGTGGCGGCGTTGCGCGGCGGTCCGTGCGGCGGTCCGTGCGGCGGTCCGTGCGGCGGGAGTTGCCGCGGCGGGGGCGGTCGCGGCAGGTGATGCGTCGGGGCGGTCGGGGGTCACTGCGTCAGGCACAGGCGCTGTCCGTTCACGTCGTCGGTCGGGCGGTCCCACAAGGTCGCGATCTCCTCGGCGAGATCGGCCACGTCGGTGAAGCCGGAGAATTTCGCGTCGGGGCGTTCGGCGCGCAGGGCGGGCCAGACCAGCGCCTTGACCACGAGGATCGCGGCGGCGGGGCCGTCCGCACCGCCGGCCGGCGCCGCCTCGCCGCGGATCTTGCGGAAGGAGTCGGCCATCGCGAGCGTCCACGCCTCGGCGGCGGACTTGGCCGCGGCGTACCCGGCGTTGCCCGCGGTCGGCTGCGCGGCCGCGGTCGCGGACACGAGCGCGAATCGGCCGTGAGGCGCGCGGGCGAGGGCGTCATGAAAGGCCAGTGTGGTGTTCTGGAGGGTGCGGATCAGCAGGTTGTGCAGAAAAGCCCAGTCCTCGGCGGTGTTGTCGCCGAACTCCTTGCCGCCGCGCCAGCCGCCCACGAGGTGCACCAGGCCGTCGACGCGCCCGTGGCGCCGCTCGACGTCCTCGGCCCACGCTCGGGTCGCGGCGGCGTCGGTCAGGTCGACGACACGCCCTTCGGCGCGGCCCGCCGGGGCGAGGGCGATCGCGGCGTCGAGGCGGTCCTGATCGGCATCGGCGCCCACGACGGTCGCACCGGCCCTGCTCAGCCGGGCCGTGACGGCTTGCCCGGCGGGTCCGCCGGCGCCGGCCACGACGATGACGGCGCCCTGCGGCAGGCGACGCGGGGATGTCTCCGGGCTCGTCTCGGGGCTTGTCTCGGGGCTCATGTCCTGGCTGGCGTCTGGGCTCATCGGTCGGAACCTCCCACGATGCCCCGAGTCGATGCGATCACGTCCGCGAGCCTACGCTTCAGCCCCTCGTAGAACATGTTGAGCGGGAACTCGTCGGCCATCACCGCGTCCACGAGGTCCTTCGCCGGGCCGTCGAGCGGCAGGGCGTCGGGGCCCTTGGCCCAGGTCGAGCCGGGGTGCGGCAGGACGTACGAGCCGACCAGGTCGTACGCGGCCAGCCAGTGCGCGACACGCGAGCGGTTCACGCCCTTCCGGTACAGCTCGTCGACCTCGTCGCCGAGGGCGATCACCGCGTCGGGGACGCGCGCCCAGTCGAGCGTGAGGGTCCCGTCGTGCCAGCGCAGCACGTCGGCGCGGTGGAGGTACGCGAACATCAGTTGCCCGCCGAGGCCGTCGTAGTTGCGCACCCGCCCGCCGGTGACGGGGAACCGGAACAGCCGGTCGCAAAGAATCGCGTACTGCACGTGCCGGGCGGCGGCGACGCCCTGTGCCTGGAGGCGCACGGCCTCGCGGAACGCGGTCAGGTCGCAGCGCAGCTCCTCAAGGGCGTACATCCAGAACGGCATGCGCTGCTTGACCATGAAGGGGTCGAACGGCAGGTGCCCGCGCATGTGCGTGCGATCGTGGACGAGGTCCCACAACACGAAGGCGTCCTGCGCGACCTCCTGCCGGTCGACGAGCGTGCGGGCGTCGTCGGGCAGGTCGAGGCGGAGGCATTCCGCCGCAGCGGCGGTGACGCGGCGGAAGCGCGCGGCCTCGCGGTCGCAGAAGATGCCGCCCCACGTGAAGCGCGGGACCTCGCGCACGGCGATGGTCTCGGGGAACAGCACCGCGGAGTCGGTGTCGTATCCGGCCGTGAAGTCGGTGAACGCCAGCGGCACGAACATCGGGTTGTCGTACGCCGTCGCCTCCAGCCCCGCGATCCAGTCCGGCCACACGACCCGGGTCAGGACGGCCTCGAAGTTGCGGTCGGGATTGCCGTTCTGCGTGTACATGGGGAACACGACAAGGTGCTCGCGACCGTCGGTGCGGTCGAGTTCGGGGCGGAACGCCACCAACGCGTCGAGGAAGTCCGGTACGCCGAACCCCCCTTCCGTCCAACGCGCGAGGTCGCGGACCACGGCGGCGAGGTAGTCGGCGTCGTGCGGCAGGACGACGGCCAGCTCGCCGATCGCGCCGCTGACCTCCGCGACCAGGCGACGGGCCCGGGCCAGGTCGTGGACCGACGCGTCGATCGACCCGTCGGCGGACTGGAGACTGCGCAGCTCGGCGACGGCGGACTTGAGCGCGGACCACGCGGGGTGCGCCGCGGTGGTCTGCGCTGCTCCGACGGATTCCGCACGCGCGGGGCGGACGGGAGTTCGAGTTGCCATGACCCCTCGCTTCTCGTTCGTTCGGGACACACGGTCGACGCCGACGCCGGTCGCTTGCGACAGCCTATCCTGTCATTCATGGATTTGATCGCATAATTTATCGCCAACTCATGATCCAACAATAAATTCTATCGCCATGCGCTATGTCAGCAACCGCGTGGCGGTCACGGCAGCCACGCTGCGGACGGGCCTGGGACGGCGGGGGCGGAAGGCAGCACGCACGATGCCCCACCCGACGGACACCCCGCACCGGTGACTCGGCGTGCCGCGCGCGGATCCCCGCCGCCGCGGACACGCCCGCCTCGGTGACGCGAAGACACGTCATGTCGGGCGTCCGCGTACACCCATGGACATGACGGAACGTTCCGCCTTTGCGAGTTGGTCCGACCGGTTGGCCATATTGCGTGTGATCAGCGGGTGTTGGCGCTTTGCGGGCCACATCTGCCGTTCAGCGGCGGGGGCCTGATCCTCCGTAGGATCCTCCCCCGTGATGACATCAACGAAGCGACGGATCGCGGCGGGCGTGGGGGCCCTGCTCGTGGCCGCGGCGCTCGGCGGGGCGACACCCGCCGCCGCCGATCCGGACAACGGCCCGAGCAACACGCCGCCCCCCAAAGTGGACCTGGTCCTGGACCTCAGCGGTTCCATGAACAGGAACGACGCGGGTGGCGAAACACGCATATCGGCGGCCAAGAAGGCGTTCAACGAAATCCTCGACTCCCTGCCGGACGAGGCGCTGGTCGGCCTGCGGGTCCTCGGCCAGGGCAACCCCGGAGACAATCAGGCGGTCGGCTGCCGGGAGACCGCGCAGCTCGCGCCGGTCGGCAAGCCGAACAAGGTGGCGATGAAGGCGGCGGTCGCCGCACAGACCCCCACGACCGGCTGGACGCCCATCTCCCTGGCGCTGCAAGAAGCCGCGAAGGACCTCGGAACCGAACAAGGCAGCCGTCGCATCATCCTCATCACGGACGGTGAGGACTCCTGCCCGCCGACCAACCCGTGCGACATCGCGCGCATGCTCGCGGCGCAGGGGCTCAGCCTGGTCATCGACACCCTCGGCCTGGTGCCCGACGAACGCACGCGCGACCAGCTCACCTGCATCGCCGAGGCGACCGGCGGCACCTACACCTCCGCCAACAACGCCCAGGAGCTCTCCGAGCGCGTCACGCAGTTGGTGGACCGCGCGGTCGTCAAGGCCGAAGAGGTCACCATCCCGACGACGATCAAGGGCAGCCCGAACGGCTGTGCGGACGCCCCGATTCTCGGCCCGGGCGTGTACGCGGACCGCATCCTGTTCGAACAGCACCTCTGGTACAAGGTCCCGCAGTTGCCCGGCCAGGAGCTGCGCGCTTCCGCGACGGTCGGCATCGACCGGGCCGTCGCGCGCGACTACGACGCGACGATCACCGCGGTGACCGAAGACGGCCGCGATCTCGCGCGCTACACCGACGCCGGAAGCGGCCGGATGGACGGT
Source organism: Yinghuangia sp. YIM S10712 (assembly GCF_051388935.1). Lineage (NCBI taxonomy): Bacteria > Bacillati > Actinomycetota > Actinomycetes > Kitasatosporales > Streptomycetaceae > Yinghuangia > Yinghuangia sp. YIM S10712. The sequence continues at coordinate 116,760 of NZ_JBPKBI010000011.1, read as the reverse complement.
CAGTCGGCGGGGCTGCGCTATTCGCTGCCGGGGAAGGGCGACGACGAGCCGAAGCCCAAGGACGCCCGGTTCACCTGCCTGATGGTGAGCACGGCGTTCAACGCGGGCCCGGGCGTGCCGCGTGACCCGGGCATGCCGGTCGAACTGCTGGTCGACCTGGTGGCGGCGTCCGACGCGCAGGCGTCCGACACGCACGGCCTCGGCCGCGGCTGGATCTTCATCGGCGTGCTGGCCGGCGTCGGCCTCGTGGGCGGCCTGCTGTTCGGCTGGCTCGTCCGCCTCATCGCGGGAATGCGGAGGGCCGTGTGATGCGCGCATCCACTCGAACCACCCGTCGGGCGCGCGTCGCCGCGGCGCTGACCGCTCTGGGCACGGCCGCCGCGCTCGCCTCGGCCGCACCGGCGGTCGCCGCCACCGACCCGTCGAGCGGGCCGGGCAACAGCACGTACGCCAACAACGTGCTGCCGGGCACGACGTTCCTGACCGCCGGAAAGATGGAGGCCGAGACCTCCACCACCACGCCGGCATCGACCGGCGAGTACATGTACTGGTCGTTCCCGGCACTGGCCGGCGAGGACGTCAGCGCCAAGGTGACGCTGACGCTGCCGAACAGCCGCACAGCGCCGATGAGTTGGCGCGTCGACGTGTTCGACGGCCTGCGCCGTCACCAGCCGTGCGCCACCGGCCGCCCGCAGGCCACCGCGCAAGCGGCCGACGCCGCGATCGAGATCGACTGCGGCCCGCGCACGATCCGGCCGTGGTCGGAGGCGTGGTCGTCCGACCCGCTGCCGGGCACCTACTACGTCCGCGTCGCCGCCACCGACGTGGCCGAACGGGACCTCGGGCTCCGACTCCAGGTCAAGCTGGAACTGACCGCGAAGGGCGGCGGCGACGTCGGCCCGTACGCCGGACAGGACGACTCCCTCAAGGCCCCGCTCGTCCCCGTCACCGGCGGCGGACAGCAGTTGCAGCCCGGCCAGGTCGCCGACACCCGCAAAGTCACCCTCGCGGGCTTCGACAACGACGACGAATGGCTCTCCGGCACCACGGGCCGCTGGGTCTGGACCACCGCAGGCGGCATCGTCGCCATGCTCCTGGGAGTGGGCGGCTACCTCTTCGCCCGTCACCCCCGCCGCTGGTTCCGCTGACGAGGCAAACGAAAGAAACGCCCTGGCCCAAGACCGGAAGGTCTCGGGCCAGGGCGTTCTGTCTCCAGCTTCGCCGGGCGTCCGCAAAATGCTTGCACCGCTACTAAACTGCTTGCATGGCAACTGTGTACGTCCGTGACGTGTCCGATGAAGCACTGACCGTGCTCAAAGTGCGCGCGGCAGCAGAGAATCAGTCGTTGCAGGCTTACGTCCGTGACGTGATAGAGCGCGAGGCCGCCATGCCGACGCTGGAAGAAGCGGCTGCGGCGGCGGCACACGTGGCGGCGCTGAACACCGAAAGCGGGCCGGTGACCAGCGACGACGTGACGTCGGCCATTGACGAGGGCCGAGGTCGCGGGTGATCGTCATCGACTGCAGCGCTCTCGTCCAGATGTATGTCGACGAGGGCCCTGCGGGCACGGCGGTGCGGGGCCGCATCGCGAAGGAAAGCACTCTCATTGCACCATTCCTCATCGACATCGAGGTCGCCTCGGCCCTTTTCGGGATGGCACGCGGCATCCGGGGCACGAAGCCCAAACTGTCCCAGCGTGCCCTGGACGCCGCACTTCAGGCCTATGCCGCCCTGCCGTTGCGCCGCATGGAACACGTGCCGCTGTTGCCCCGCGTCCGCGAACTGTGCACGAATCTGTCCGCCTACGACGCGAGTTACGTGGCACTCGCCGAGTTGTACGACGTGCCGCTGATCACCAGCGATGTTCGGATCGGGCGCGCCAACGTGGGCCGTTGCCCCATCGAGACGTACGCGTCGCCGTCCACGGCGTAACCCCGTTCCACTACCGAGGAGCCGACGAACCGGCAGGGACATTCCCGGCACGGGGGCTTGCGCCGAGCAGGCCGTCGAGGCGGACGCGCGGTCCTCACGGCAGGCGCATCAGCCGCCCGGCCATGGCGAACAGGCGATTCGCGAGTCTGATGACCTGGAGCCCCACCGGAATCAAGAGGATGGTCACGCACAGCAGACCGCCGACAAGCCACAACACCGCTGCGAGGATTCCCAGCACCGTGCCGAGAAGGGCCGTGAGAATCCCGAGCAGTACGCGGAGCAATCCCTTGAGCATGCGCATGACAACCGTCCTGTTGTCCATTGTGCGCCTCTTCCATCCCGTGCGCGAGACCTGTCCCGCAGTGCCGCGCCCGTGGGCGTCCGGCAGCCCGAGTCCGGGGCAAGGCCGAGGCGCCGTGGCGGTGTGGGTCGCGGAGGGTGAGCGGGCCGTGGCGGCGTGGCGGCGATAACCATTGGTGGGCACCCGGGGGCACCCGCCTATCCTTGAGCGCGATATGGATACCGCGCCCTCCCCTGCCCCGCTCGCCGACCTGCGGGCCCGTCTTTCCGGTGTGACCCTGCGTGACGAGCGTCGGTTGGCGCGGCGGATCGACGGGGCGTCGCGTGTGCGCGGGGGCGAGAAGCGGGCGGCGATAGCCGCCGAGTTGGCCGCCGAGGTCGAGAAGGCCGAGTTCAGGGCGGCGTTGCGGCGCGAGTCGCGGCCGGAGATCTCGTATCCCGAGCAACTGCCGGTGGCGCAGAAGAAGGACGACATCCTCGCGGCCATCCGTGACCACCAGGTGGTGATCGTGGCCGGCGAGACGGGGTCGGGCAAGACCACGCAGCTCCCGAAGATCTGTCTGGAGCTCGGGCGCGGGGTGCGCGGGCTCGTGGGGCATACGCAGCCGCGGCGGCTCGCCGCGCGGACGGTCGCGGACCGGATCGCGGAGGAGCTGAAGACGCCGCTGGGGTCGACGGTCGGCTACAAGGTGCGGTTCAACGACCGGGTGTCCGACGAGTCGATGGTCAAGCTGATGACCGACGGCATCCTGCTGGCCGAGCTCACGAACGACCGCGACCTGCTGCAATACGACACGTTGATCATCGACGAGGCGCATGAGCGCAGCCTCAACATCGACTTCATCCTCGGCTATCTGAAGCAGCTCCTGCCGCGCCGGCCCGATCTGAAGGTCGTCATCACGTCGGCGACGATCGATCCCGAGCGGTTTTCCCGGCACTTCGGGGACGCCCCGATCATCGAGGTGTCGGGGCGCACGTACCCGGTGGAGGTGCGGTATCGCCCGCTGGTCGCCGACGACGCCCACGAAGACGGCGGCGGCGACGACCGCGACCAAGTGCAGGGCATCATCGACGCCGTCGAGGAGTTGCAGCGCGAGGGCCCCGGGGACGTCCTGGTGTTCCTGTCGGGTGAGCGGGAGATCCGCGACACGGCCGAGGCGCTGACCAAGCGCAATCTGCCGCACACCGAGATCCTGCCGCTGTACGCCCGCCTCTCCTCCGCCGAGCAGCACCGGGTCTTCCAGTCCCACTCCGGGCGCCGGGTCGTGTTGGCGACGAACGTCGCGGAGACGTCGCTGACCGTGCCGGGCATCAAGTACGTCGTCGACCCCGGCACCGCGCGCATCTCCCGCTACAGCCACCGCACGAAGGTCCAGCGCCTGCCGATCGAGGCCGTGTCACAGGCGTCGGCGAACCAGCGCAAGGGCCGGTGCGGGCGTACGTCGGACGGCATCTGCATCCGGCTGTACTCGGAGGAGGACTTCCTCTCCCGGCCGGAGTTCACCGACGCGGAGATCCTGCGCACCAACCTGGCCTCCGTCATCCTCCAGATGACCGCGATCGGGCTCGGCGACATCGCCGCGTTCCCGTTCATCGACCCGCCGGACCGCCGCAACATCAAGGACGGCGTCGACCTGCTCCACGAGCTCGGCGCGATCGACCCCGAGCAGCAGGACGTGCGCAAGCGCCTCACGCCGATCGGCCGGCAGCTCGCGCAACTGCCCGTCGACCCGCGCATGGCCCGCATGGTGCTGGAGGCGGACCGCAACAACTGTGTGCGCGAGGTCATGGTGATCGCCGCGGCGCTGTCCATCCAGGATCCGCGCGAACGCCCCGCGGACAAGAAGGAGCAGGCGCAGCAGCTTCACGCGCGGTTCGTCGACAAGGAGGCCGGGTCGGATTTTCTGACCTACCTGGGGCTGTGGGACTACCTGCAGGAGCAGCAGAAGGAGCGCTCGTCGTCGGGTTTCCGGCGGATGTGCAAGCAGGAGTTCCTCAACTACCTGCGCATCCGCGAGTGGCAGGACGTCTACAGCCAACTGCGCCAGACCGTACGCCAGATGGGTCTTAATCCCGGAACGGACGCCGACGACCGGCCGGCCGACCCGCAGCGCATCCACTCCTCGATCCTCGTCGGACTGCTGTCGCACGTCGGGCTGTACGACGCGGCCAAGCGCGAGTACGGCGGCGCACGCGGGACGCGGTTCGCGATCTTCCCCGGCTCGTCGCTGTTCAAGAAGTCGCCGCGCTGGGTCATGTCGGCCGAGCTCGTCGAGACGACGCGCCTGTGGGCCCGGGTCAACGCGCGCATCGAGCCGGAGTGGATCGAGCCTCTCGCGGGACACCTGGTCAAGCGCAACTACAGCGAACCGCACTGGGAGCAGCGGGCGGGCGCGGTGATGGCCTACGAGCGTGTCACGCTCTACGGCGTGCCGATCGTGGCGCAGCGCAAGGTGAACTACGGCCGCATCGATCCGGAGTTGTCGCGCGAGTTGTTCATCCGGCACGCGCTGGTCGAGGGCGATTGGCGGACGCACCACGCGTTCTTGAAGGAGAACCGCGCGCTGCTGGAGGAAGTCGAGGAGCTGGAACACCGGGCGCGGCGCCGGGACATCCTCGTCGACGACGAGACGCTGTTCGACTTCTACGACCAGCGGATCGGTCAAGAGGTCGTCTCCGGGCGGCACTTCGACACCTGGTGGAAGAAAGCGCGGCAGAAACAGCCCGATCTGCTGAGCTTCGAGAAGTCGATGCTCATCAATGAGCGGGCCGGCGGCATCGACGAGTCCGACTACCCGGATTTCTGGACGCAGGGCGATCTGCGGCTGCCGCTCACGTACCAGTTCGAGCCCGGCAACGCGGCGGACGGGGTGACGGTGCACATCCCGCTGGCGGTGCTCGGGCAGGTCGTGCGCGACGGGTTCGACTGGCAGATCCGGGGCCTGCGCGAGGAGTTGGTCACCGAGCTGATCCGTTCGCTGCCGAAGTCCCTGCGCCGCAACTTCATTCCGGCACCGGATGTCGCGCGTGCCGCACTCGCGAAGATGACGCCTCGTCAAGAGCCTTTGGTGCAGGCCCTCGGTCGCGAGTTGCAGCGTCTGAAGGCGGTTCCGGTGCCGCCGGAGAGCTGGGATCTGGACCGGATACCGGATCATCTGCGGATCACCTTCCGGGTCGAGGACGACCGCCGGAGGCCGCTCGCCGAGGGCAAAGACCTCGCCGAGCTCAAGCTCCGCCTCAAGTCCCGTTCGCAGGCGACGCTTTCGCGGGCGGCGGACACGGTGGAGCGCGGCGGCCTGACGGCGTGGGGCGATCTGGGTACGCTGCGCCGGACGTTCGAGTCGACGCGCGACGGTCACCCGGTCAAGGGGTATCCGGCGCTCGTCGACGAGGGCTCCAGTGTGGCGGTACGCGTTTTCGAGACGGAGGCCGAGCAGCAGGCGGCGATGTGGCAGGGCACGCGGCGCCTGCTCATCCTCGGCGTCAACTCCCCCGTGAAGTCCATTTCCGGGCGCCTGCCCAACCGCGCGAAGCTCGCGCTCAGCCACAACCCGCACAACGACACCGCCGACATGTTCGACGACTGCGTGCGCTGCGCGGTCGACAAGATCCTGTCCGACGCCGGCGGACCGGCGTGGGACGCCGAGGGGTTCGCGAAACTCCTCGACAAGGTCCGCGCCGAACTCCCGGCGACCACGGAGGACACCGTGGTCAAGGTGGAACGCATCCTCACCGTGCACCACGCTCTTGAAGTGAAGCTCAAGGGCACCACCAGCCTGGCGCTGGTGCCCGCGCTCACCGACATCCGCAGCCAACTCGCCGCGCTCGTGCATCGCGGCTTCATCACGGAGACCGGCTGGCGCCGCCTCCCCGACGTCCTGCGCTATCTGCGCGGTATCGAGCGCCGCCTTGCCAAGCTCCCGGGCGACCCGCACGGCGATCGGCACCGCATGCTCAAGGTCGCCGACCTGGAGGAGGCGTACGCACGCCGCCTGGCCGCGCAGCCCGCCGGCCGCCCGGTCCCGGACGAACTGCGCCAGGTGCGCTGGATGTTGGAGGAGCTGCGCGTCAGCTATTTCGCGCAGTCCCTCGGCACGCCGTACCCGGTGTCCGACAAGCGGATCCTGAAGGCGCTGGAGAGCTGACGAACGCGCGGTGCGGGCGGTGCCGGAGGCTTCTCCGTTGCCGCCCGCACCGCGCGTTCGTGGTGTGGTCGCGGGTTGCTCAGCCCACGTGGACGGCGGCGCCGTCCTTGGGCAGGGCGTCCTTGCCGGCGTTGACGAAGACGGCGGCGACGACCGCGCCGACGACCATGATGACGACGGCCCACGCGAACGCCGTGGTGTAGCCGTCCAGTTGGGCGTCGACAAAGGTCTTGTGGGCAATCGCCGGGTCGGCCAGGCGCGGGCCGAGCTCGGCTTCCTTGTCGGACATGTAGTCGCTGATCGCGCTGGTGGCGAAGCTGTTGAGGAGGGCGGTGCCGAGGGCGCCGCCGACCTGCTGGACGGCGTTGATCAACGCGCTCGCGGCACCCGCGTCGTGTTCCTCGACGCCGATCAGCGCGGTGCTGGCGACGGCGGTGAAGACGAGGCCCAGGCCCAGCCCGATGAGGACCATGCCGGGCAGGACGTGGGTGAGGTACTGGCGTTCGACGGTGATGAACGTCAGCCAGAACGTGCCGCCCGCGCTCAGCAGCGAGCCGACGACGAGCGGGATGCGCGGGCCGATCTTCGGCAGCAGGGACGCGGACGCCCCGGCGGTGATGAAGACGCCGACCGTTATGCCGAGCGCGCCCGCACCGGCCTTGACCGCGCCGTATTCGAGCACGATGCGCATGTAGTAGATCATGAACAGCGTCGAGCCGATGAACGCAGCGCCGATCAGCAGCATCGCCAGCAGCGACCCGCCGCGGTTGCGGTCGAGGACGATGCGCAGCGGCAACAGCGCGTGTGCGCTGCGCTGTTGGATGACGACGAACAGCGCGAGCAGGAGAACTCCCGCGACCAGCATGATGATCGTGAGGCTGTCGCTCCAGCTCTCCTCCGCGGCGCGGGTGAAGCCGTACACCAGTGCGGCCAGGCCGAGGGTGACGGTGATCGCGCCGGGGATGTCGTACTTGGTGTCGCCCTCGGCCCGGCTCTCACGGAGCAGCGGCATCGCGAAGGCGATCGCGAGAACGGCTATCGGGACGTTCACCAGGAGGCACCAGCGCCACGAGGCGTACTCGGTCAGGACGCCGCCGAGCAGCAGGCCGATGGCCGCGCCGCCCGCGGAGATGCCGCCGTAGACCGCGAAGGCCTTGGCGCGTTCGGCGGCTTCGGTGAAGGTGACGGTCAGCAGGGCCAGCGCGGCGGGCGCGAGGAGCGCGGCGAAGACGCCTTGGAGGGCGCGGGCGCCGAACAGCATGCCTTCGTTCTGTGCGGCCCCGCCGATCGCGGACGCGACGGCGAATCCGACCATGCCCCACACGAAGGCCCGCTTGCGGCCCCAGAAGTCGGCGACGCGGCCGCCGAGCAGGAGCAGCGCGCCGAACGTCAGCGCGTACGCGGTGACGACCCACTGCCGGTTGGCCTCGGACATGTGCAGGTCGGCTTCGGCGTCGGGCAGGGCGACGGTGACGATGGTCGCGTCGAGCACGACCATGAGTTGCGCGATCGAGATGACGACGAGCACCCACCAGCGGTTCGCCGGAGCGGCGACCTCGTCGGCCGGTGTCGGTTGGGACGGTTTCTGGAAGGGATCGAGTGTGCCTTGGGACATGGCGGTACCCCCGGTGCGGGTGTGTGGCGTCCGACCGGTGGGCCGGTCGACGAGAAGTGGTCCGGCCTGGCGGGCCGACGGATTCCTGACGGACGGAAGGGTCCGTTTGTGACGCCGTCTTTTTCGGAGGGCGTCAGCTGTGTCGTAGGGACGGCAAGATCACGGTGTCGACGATGGACAGCAGGTACTCCTCCGTGGCCGGGAGGCCTTCGCACAGGGGACGGTTCATGGAGGCGTGGACCAGAATCGGTCCGCAGTGCTCGATCGAGGCGGGTAGGTGGTCGAGCTCGCCGCGGGCGACGGCCCGGTGCACGATCGCTTCGAACGCCTCGCGTTCGGGGGTGATGATGACCGTGCGGAGCATCTCCCCCAGTTCGGGGTTCGCGATGATGGCGTGGTCCATCGAGGACAGCAGCGCGCCGTTCGTCTCGCCGAAGACGGCGAGTTTGCGGGCCGCGCAGTGCAGGTCTCCTTCGAGGGACCCGGTGTCGTCGGTGCCGGTGAAGACGGGGTTCAGCGTGTGCAGGGCGTGCATGACCAGCTTGGGCTTGCCCTGCCACTGCCGGTACAGGGTGGCCTTGCTGGTGTGGGCGCGCGCCGCGACGGCGTCCATCGTCAAGGCGTCGTAGCCGACTTCGCGCAACAGCTCGATGACGGCGTGGAACAGCTCGGCCTCGCGTTCGGGCGTCATGCGGGTGCGCCGCTCGGCCTTGATGGCCGCAAGACCGTCCGGACACGGCCGGCCCTCGCCTTGCGCACGCATCTGTTCACCGACCTGCTCGGGTGACACCCGCCCCTCCTCGCACCGACTTGTCCGACATCACACCGGTTCACACCGGTTCCCCCGGCCCGAAGCACATCGAACGGAACTGTTTCGTACCGGTGTTGAGAAGCCTAGCACCCTGCGAAACGGAACCGTTTCGTACCCCCCGGTGGCACCGAACCGGACGCGCCGGTCACGGCGTCAGGCCAAGTCCTCGATGAACGCCGCGAGTTGGGTCAGGTTGCGGCACTCCACCATCGGTACGACCCGGTCGTATTGCGACGCCACCGAGTCACCGGTGTCCCAGTCCCGGCGCGGTTCGGGGTTGAGCCAATGCGCGCGCCGCGCCTTGTCGGCGAGTTCTGCGAGCGTCGCAAGCGCCAACTGGCCGTAGTTGGACCGGGCGTCGCCGAGGATCAGCAGCGCGGTCTTCGGCCCGACCGCGTCCGGGTAGCGCTCGGCGAACAGTTCGATGGCCCGCCCGTAGTCGGTGCGTCCGCTCATCCACACCAGGTCGGCCTTGGACGTCAGGTCCTGCATCGCCTCGGCGATGTCGGCGCCGGGCGCGAAGTGGTCCGTGACCTCGTCGAGGTTGTCGATGAACGCGAACACCCGGACTTTGCTGAACTGTTCGCGCAGCGCATAGGCCAGCAGCAGTGTGAACTGCGCGAACGCCGCGACAGAGCCGCTGACATCGCACACCACGACGAGCTCGGGCTTGTGCGGGCGACGCGGGCGGTGGAACGTGCGTACCGGCACGCCGCCCGTCGACAACGACGCACGCACCGTCCGCCGGAAGTCCAGGCGTCCGCGGCGCCCCGCCTTGTGCTTGACCGCCAGCCGGGTCGCCAGTCGCCGCGCCAACGGGTAGACGGCGCGCCGCAGTTCCTCCATGTCGCGGCGGGTGGCCCGCAAGATGTCGAGTTGTTCGAGCGGCGGGCGTGCGGCGACTTTGGCGACGCGCTCGGCCGAGCCGTCCTCGGCGAGGCGGCGGCGGACCTCCGTGACGATCATGTCCTGAAGCGCGGCGAGCCGGTCCTCCAGCATGCGCCGCGCGCCGCGTTCGGCCAGACCGCCGCCCTGCCGACCGGCCAGAACCGCCTTGAGCAGCGAGGCCATCAGCGTGCGGGGGTCGAGCGCGGCGCCGACCGCGTACGCCGACCAGGTCTGCCGCGTCGGTCCGGCGGGCGCCCGCCCGTAGGCGGCGACCGCTTCGCGCACGATCTGCCGCATCTCGGCTTCCGAGCCTTCCAGCAACGCGTCGAACAGTCTGCCGCGCAGGGCCTCGGCGAACGGGGCGGGGCCGCGGGCTCCGTTCGCGGGCCGTTCTGCCGGAAGCTCGTCGGGCAGGCCGGCCGCGCCGTCGCCGACGGCCGCCGGGAACCACAGGTCGAACAACGTGTCGAAGACCGGCCGGTGGGACGGCCGTTTGACCACAGTGGCGGCGTACGCGGCGCGCACGGCCTCCCGGTCGACGAGGTCCAGCACGGTCAACGCCCGTGCCGCGTCGAGGCCCTCCGCGAGCGAGACGGGAAGTCCCGCGCCGCGCAAGGCGTCGAGGAAGTCGACATGGCGTTCGAGGAGCGCCATCGTCAGCCCAGCCCGGCGGTGGGGAGCCCCAGTTCCTTGGCCGCGCGGTCCTGATCGGACGCGTGCTTGAGCACGACCCCGAGCGTGCGCGCGATGGCCTCCTCGTCGAGTGCGTCGGATTGCAGCGCGAGCAACGTCCGCGCCCAGTCCAGCGTTTCGGCGATCGAGGGCGACTTCTTGAGGTCGAGTGCGCGCAGCGTGGCGATCGTACGCACCAACTGCTCGGCGAGTGCTTCGGTGATCCCGGGCACCTGCGCCAGGACGATCTCGCGCTCGCGTTCGGGCGCGGGGTAGTCGAGGTGCAGGTACAGGCAGCGCCTCTTGAGCGCTTCGGACAGCTCGCGCGTGGCGTTCGAGGTCAGCACCACGAAGGGCCGCCGGGCGGCGGTGACCGTACCGAGCTCGGGGATGGTGACCTGGAAGTCCGACAGCACCTCCAGCAGCAGGCCCTCGACCTCGACGTCGGTCTTGTCGGTCTCGTCGATCAGCAGCACGGTCGGCTCGGTCCGGCGTATCGCGGTGAGCAGCGGCCGGGCGAGCAGGAACTCGTCGCTGAAGATGTCGTCGTGGGTGTCCGACCAGTCCTGGCCCTCGGGCGTGGCCTGGATGCGCAGCAGTTGCTTGCGGTAGTTCCACTCGTACAGCGCGCGGCCCTCGTCGAGGCCTTCATAGCACTGGAGGCGGATGAGGTCCGCGCCGGTGGCCGCGGCGACGGCCTTGGCCAGCTCGGTCTTGCCGACCCCGGCCGGGCCCTCGACCAGCAGCGGCTTGCCGAGTGCGTCGGCGAGGAAGACGGTGGTCGCGATGTGCCCGTCGGCCAGGTAGTTCCCCGTGGAAAGCCTGGTGCGGACATCCTCCGGAGAGGTGAACAAAGACGTCACGGCGGCGGCTCCCTCGGCCTTGCGGTGCTCGGGAGCCCGCACGGCACGACGGTGCTCCATTCGGCCGCATGCTACCGGGGCGTAGCCTCGTCGCGGAGGGCGGCCATGCGCAGCTCGACGACCACGGCCTCCACACGGGCGAGATCCGGCTGATCCGGGAGCACCGATTCGACGGCGTCCATCGCGGCGAACTCCTTCTCGAACAACTCCGCGAAGGCGCGCGGATCGCGGGCGGCGAGCTCGCCCGCCGCGAACAGTTCGTCGCGCTGGTCGGACATGTCGATCTTGAGCTGCCCCGTGGTCAGCAGGCCACGCGCCTGCCTCAGCAGTCGCATGCAGTGCCTGCCGTGTTTGGCCGTGCGCCGGGCCACGTCCGACGAAAACCCGCCCTTCCCGGCCTCGTGCCGCGACAGCAGCTTGCGCGACTGCTGGACCGCGTAACCGCCGTACGCCGACCGCACGTTCCGTGTGGACAGAAAGGCCTCGCGGATGCCGACGAGCGACAGGCCGCCCTCGGTGGCCACCACATAGTCGTCGAGCCACAGCAGCTCGCTGACCGTCGGGTTGCCCTTCAGCGCGAGGGTGGCGAACTTGTACAGCTCGTGCATGGTCACGTCGGGCGAGGTGCCGACCCGCGAACCGGTCATGACGGCCGGCGCGCGCAGGCCGAGGATGTCGGCGGTGTCGGCGAGGTAGACGCCGAGGCGGTCCTCGTCGGAGCTGGTGGTGGCGAGGCCGTAGGCCGTGGAGCCGACGACTCCCATCAGCAGTGTCGTGGGCACGACCGCCTCCCTGCTCATCGCCGTGGCCGGCCGGTGACCGGGCCTCCGAAGCACGCGTGGCAGCCGGAACCGTCGCTCGGTCACCGGTGCCCGCGCACCAACCTCCATGGTCCGGCAGACCAGGCGTGCCGGCGTCCGGACGAGTATCCGGCACGGGCGCGGGCGTCGACCAGGGGATTAACGCGTCCCGCCCGGCCGCGGAGCTCCCGGAGGCGCCGCGGCGTCAGCGGTTCGCCGCGGCGACGATCATCAGGGCGCCGAAGATCACGGCGAAGCCGAGCACGTAGATCGACAGACGGATCCACATGCCGTTCTGGCGGCTCTTCTCGGACTCGGGCACGGCCATGACGCTTCCTCACGTCTCTTCCGGGGTTTCGGGGGGACCGCTGTTCCCAGCGGGGGTTCGCGGTGCTCAGTGCACGGTCGGACCGGGCAGGCACGCTGTGAAGGCGACCATCGAGGGCGCGGCGTGGACCATCAGGAATTCGACGGGCACGTGGTCGTCGGCGGATTCCATGACGTGGCCGAGCGACGAGTCGAAGTGCGCGACGTCGCCCGGTGCGAGCAGGTGCCGTACGCCGTCGAGGGTCAGCCGCAGTTGGCCTTCGAGGACGTACAGCCATTCCTCGCCGGGATGCACGCGGGCCGGGCCGGTCGCACGCCCGGGTGGCACGCGTACGCGCAGTGACTGCATGCCGCGCCGCGGACTGCCGGCACGCCAGTAAGTCCAGCCGTGCGCGTGGAACGGCTCCGATTCCTTGGCGCGGATGATCGTCTCCTCGCCGCCGCCGCGCTCACCGAGCAGAGCGGAGACGGTGGTCGCGTAGACGCGGGCGAGGGTGAGCAGCGCGGGCAGCGAGGGTTGGCGCCGCTCGTTCTCCAGCCGTGACAGGTAGGCGACGGACAGCCCGCTGACTCCTGCGGCATCCTCAAGGGTGAGCGCCCGTGCGGTACGGGCTCGCTTGAGCCGCTCGCCGAGCCCCGTCGCGGCCCCCGTCGCGGCCCCCGTGGCGGGGGTGGCCGGCTCGGGGCCGGCTCCCGGGTGCGAGGCTGGAGTCGGTCGGGGCATGGGTTCACGCTAATGAGCCGATACCGGGTAGGCAATTTTCTTGCCTCACAGGCAAATATCGCGCCAAGCAGCCGAGCCCCCACAGGCCCGTCGAGGCGTGTCGACATCTGCAAATGTGGCCGCCCAACACCCCATTTGCAGATCTTCCCTGTCCCCGATGTCCGCCCGTACAGTGCCACGGCCGGTGTCCGGTGCCGGTCTTGACACGGTCGACGAAGGGGCCACAAGCAGATGCCGCTCAACGCCGAGTTCGCCGCTTTCCTCAATGCGATCCCGCGCCCGGTTCTCGCGGGCCACCCCGCGGAGGTCCGGGCGTTGGCCGAGACCATGCCCGAGCGGCCGGTCACCACGCCGCTGCCGCGCGTCGAGGACCGCACGATCCCCGGCCCGGCGGACGCGCCCGACCTGCCGGCGCGCATCTACGCACCGAGCACCGAGCCGGGGCTGCCGGTCACGGTCTTCTTTCACGGCGGCGGGTTCTGCATCGGCGACCTGGAGTCCCACGACGGGGTCGCCCGGATCCTCGCGCGCGAGGCGGAGTGCATCGTGGTGTCGGTGGCCTACCGGCTCGCGCCGGAGAATCCGTTCCCGGCGGCGCACGAGGACGCGTACGCGGCCTACACCTGGGTGCGCGAACACGCGGCCGACCTCGGCGGCGACCCGGCACGCGTCGCGGTCGCCGGCGACAGCGCGGGCGGGACGCTGGCCGCGACCGTGTGCCTGATGGCCCGGGACCGCGGCGGCGTGCAGCCGCACTTCCAACTGCTGTGGTACCCGGGCACCGGGCTGGACACCGAGTCGCGCAGGCACAACACCGAGGACATCTTGCTGTCGCCGAGCGCGATGGCATGGTTCGGCACGCACTACTACGGCCGGATACCCGACGACCGGCTCCTGCCCTACGGCGCGATCGGCCTCAACAAGGACCTGTCGGGCCTCGCCCCGGCGCTGGTCGTGGTGGCGGGGATGGACCCGCTGCACGACGAAGGTGTCGCGTACGCCGAGTCGTTGCGCGCATCGGGCGTGCCGACCATGTTGGAGGACTTCGCCGACCTCGGCCACGGCTTCGTGAGCTTCGCCGAGTTCGTGCCGTCGGCGGCCCAGGCGACCCGAGGCTCGTACGCCGCGCTGCGGGCCGCGTTCGCGAAGTCCTGAGGGCGCGACGGGACTTCGGTCACACCACCGAGCCTGTTCCGCTCCGCCCCGCCGGGTGATCGGTGCTGCGCGGGAATCGTGATGTCGCCGTCGCGCAGGAACCACACGACGGTCTCGGGATGGCGGTCCGTCCGCGATCGCGCCTGTTCGCCCCCGGCGCGCGGCACCGCCGGTCGTCGCGCCCTCCTCGACCGAATCGCCGGTTCGCCGGCGACCGTCGCCTGCGCGCCGCCAGAATCGACGCTCGGGAACCGGCGAAGTGAACCGGCACGTCTCGGTCCCGTACGGGTCTGTCGGAGGGCCGTCGTCGCGGTGTGCCGTCATGGCCGCCCGCGCACGGCGGGCTTGCGCCGGGGCCACCAACTGGGCGGGCGGAGTCGGAGGGCGGGGCGGGCGTGGAGACGGTGTCGTTGCAGGAGCTGTGGGACCGCGTGGTCGGAACCCAACCCGACCCGCCGCGCTGGCTCGTCGCCGCGACCGGGATCGCCGCGGTTCTGGCCGTCCTTTACCGCCCGGTCTGGCGCCCGCTGCGCACGGTGGTGACGATCGCCCACGAGGGCGGCCACGCCCTGGCCGCGCTGCTGACCGGTCGGCGCCTCACCGGCATACGCCTGCACTCCGACACGTCCGGTGTCACCGTCTCGGTCGGCAAACCGACCGGGATCGGCATGGTGATCACGGCGTTCGCCGGGTACGTCACCCCGTCGCTGCTCGGCGCCGGCGGCGCGTCCCTGCTCGCGTCCGGGCACATCACCATGACGCTGTGGATCACGCTGGTGTGGCTCGCCCTGATGCTGCTGATGATCCGCAACCTGTACGGCGCCTTCGCCCTCATCGTTGTCGGCGGCGTCGTCTTCGCGGTGTCCTGGCTGGCCGAAGCCGACGTCCAGGCCGGATTCGCGTATCTGCTGGTGTGGTTCCTGCTTGCCTCCGGCATCCGCCCGGTCATCGAACTCCAGCAGATGCGCCGCCGAGGTCAGGCCCAGTGGTCGGACGCCGACCAACTGGCCACCCTCACCAAAATCCCCGGCGCGGCGTGGGTGGGTCTGTTCGCCCTGGTGTCCGTGACGGCCTTCGGCACCGCAGCGGGGTGGCTGCTGGCCGGCTGACGAACCCGGTTGACGAACCCGGCCGGACGAGTCCGCGGCCGGACGGACCCGGCACATGCCGCCTTGCGAATACCGGCGCCGCGAGGCCTCGGACCACCGCGTCGACCGGCGTCGCGAGCCCGGATCCGCGGGCTTGAGTCCGCGAGCCCGCGGATCCGGGAGCCCGAGTCCGCAGGCCCAGATCCGCGGGCCCAGATCCGCGAGCCCGAGCCCGCGGGCCCGGATCCGCGGGCCCGGCCCGACCGGTCCGCCTGCACGTGTCCGGTGCGGCCTCGCGGGTCCGGTGCGGCCGACACGCCGGTGACGAGCACGCTCGCGGCCGAACCGCATCCCCACAGACCGCCGACGCCCCCGCACACCGGCGGATCACGCGACAGCCACCCGCGAACGTTCGTCGACGGAAATCGTCCCCGCCGACTCGTTCACCGGGTCGGGGTCAGCTTCGCCACGTCAGGGTCAGTGAGCCTCCGACCGGCAGCACATGCCAGCGGTCGGCGCAGTCGTCGAACCGGGCCACGATCCGGTCCACCACGGGCGGAATGTCCTGTGCCGTCACGTACGCCGGCAGTTCACGCGCGTGTCCGCGCCGCAGCTCCCACACGGGCACGGCGATGCCCGCAAGCTCCTCCGACAACGCCATGTCGGCCTGCGCCTGCGGGGACGACTTCGCGTGCTTCGTCTTGCGCCGCCGGGCGGCCTTGGCGCGTTCCGCGGGGTCGGCGGGCCAGAACAAGCCGTTGTCACCGGCGGCCAGCCGCCCGTAGACCCCGAGCTTGATGCGCGCCTCCGCCTCGACGAGGAAGTGCACCAAGTCGTGCGGGAGATAGGGGTGTCCGCCTGGCCCGTTGCGCGGGGCGAGCGCGGCACCTGTCTCGCGGTGCACGGCGACGTCGTAGCTCGTACCGCGACCTTTGGTGAAAACGACGCGCATGCTCGGCACAGTAGGCGGCGCTCCGACCCGCACGCACATGGTTTTTCGTCACCGGGTGCCGCCTCGGAAGAGACCGGACCTGCCCGTTCCCTCGCTTCCTCGTGACGCGACTCGTGAAGCATCGCTCGTGCAGCGCCCCGGCAACGCGCGACCGACCCGCCTCAGGCGCCGACCGTCTCGTCGATGCGCGCCAGGACTCCGTCGTAGATCTTGCGCAGACCCGCCGGGGCGAAGGTCTTCTCGAAGAACCCGCCGATGCCGCCCGCGCCCTCCCAGCGCGTGTTCACGTTGACGCGGCTGCGCCCGGTGCCCGCCGGCTCGACGGTCCAGGTGGTGACCATGCTGGAGTTGCGGTCGCTCTCCACGAGCGTGCGCTCGGCGGGCTGCGTCACCTCGAAAAGGCACTCCCGCGAGCGCTTTTTGGTTGCCTGCAGGCGCCAGTGCACGACAGTCCCCGCGCCTTGGCCGCCCTCGCGGACCTCGTAGTCGGAGAAGTGCTCGGTCAGCAGCTTCGGGCGCGTGTCCGCGTAGTCGGCCAGTGCCGCGAACACCACCTCCGGCTCCCCCGCGACATCGCGCGACGCATCAGCGTTGACCTGCCCCATGACCACTCCTCGCACTCGGTCGTACCGGGGCCGCTCCGCCCCGATCGGAGGCAACAGCAAACCACTTCGCCGGGCGCGGGACCGAATCCGGCGAGGGTGAATACCTTTTGCCCTTCGACGGCTTGTTCGACAACCGAAGGCCGCACACCGGATGTTTCCGCCATGTGTCATGACGGGGCCTCAGGTTTCCGTTCGATGTGCGGGATTGCACGCGGTGAGGAGTCCGATACGGCCGAGCAACACCGAAGTAACACCGCGCCGATGCACGTAACGCGTACGTAACTTCCGCGTGCGGCGGAGGAAACCGGCTCTCCCCACTCTGGGTGAGCCCCCGCAGCCGGCAGGGGTGGACGCCGACGGGACAAATGGGAAGAGGGGGCAGATGTCCGCCGCCGCACTGCCGTTGCAATTGGCCGCACCTGCGGAGCTGAGCGCCGGGGACACCGCGTGGTTGCTGGTCGCCACCGCGCTCGTCCTGCTCATGACGCCCGGCCTCGCGCTCTTCTACGGCGGGATGGTCCGCGCCAAGAGCGTGCTGAACATGATCATGATGAGTTTCGCGGCGATCGCCGTGGTCTCGGTGGTCTGGTTCGCGTACGGCTGGTCGCTCGCCTTCGGCGACGACGCGGGCGGCGGCCTGATCGGCGATCTCGGGCAGGTGTTCCTGCACGGCATGAAGCCCGACTCGTTGACCGGCACCGTACCGTCGCTGGTCTTCATGGCGTTCCAGTTGACGTTCGCCATCATCACCGTGGCCCTCATCAGCGGCGCCATCGCGGACCGTGCGAAGTTCCGCGGCTGGCTGGTGTTCTGTGCGGCGTGGGTGACGCTCGTGTACATACCCGTGGCGCACTGGGTGTGGGGCCCCGACGGCTGGATCAAGGAGCAACTCGGCGCGCTCGACTTCGCGGGCGGCCTGGTCGTCGAGATCAACTCCGGAGCCGCCGGACTCGCGGTCGCACTCGTGCTCGGCCCGCGCCTGGGCTTCAAGCGCGACCCGATGCGTCCGCACAATCTGCCGCTGGTGATGCTCGGTGCGGGCCTGCTGTGGTTCGGGTGGTTCGGCTTCAATGCCGGTTCGGCGCTGGGTGCGAACGGCGTCGCGGCGCAGTCTCTCGTCAACACGCAGGCCGCCGCGAGCACGGCGCTGCTGGGCTGGCTGCTGGTGGAGAAGCGACGCGACGGACACGCGACCACGCTCGGGGCCGCGTCGGGTGCGGTGGCCGGGCTGGTCGCGATCACCCCGTCGTGCGGCGTGGTCGACCTGCCGGGCGCGCTGGCGATCGGCTTGTGCGCGGGCGTGCTGTGCTCGTACGCGGTCGGCTGGAAGCACAAGTTCGGGTACGACGACTCGCTCGACGTCGTCGGTGTGCACTTCGTCGGGGGCGTGGTCGGCACGGTGCTGATCGGCATATTCGCGTGGGACGGCATGACGGGCGGGCCCCGCGGCCTCGTCCACGGGGGCGGCCTGGACCTGCTCGGCAAGCAGGTCGCGGCGGTCGTGGTGTGCGCGGTGTTCTCGTTCGTCGCGACGTACGCGATCGCCAAGGTGATCGACCGGACGATCGGCTTCCGGGCGACGGAGGACGACGAGCGGGCGGGCCTGGATCTGGCCGTGCACGCGGAGACCGCCTACGATCTCGGTTCGGTCGGCGCGGCAGCCCATGTGGGCGGCCAGGTCAGGCAGCAGGTCCGCGCGGAGGCGTCCGACGAGGACCGGCAGAGCCGGAAGGGCTGACCCGGGGGGCGGCCGGACCACGACGCGCCCCGAACCAGCACAGGCCCGGCATAGGACCTGCATATGACCGGCACCGACAACCAGCACCGACGAGAAGAGCCATGCGACTGATCACCGCGGTCATCAAGCCGCACAGACTGGACGACGTGAAGAGCGCGTTGCAGACCTACGGCGTCCACGGGCTCACCGTCACCGAGGCCAGCGGGTTCGGCCGTCAGCGCGGGCACACGGAGGTCTACCGGGGTGCGGAATACCGCGTCGACCTGGTGCCGAAGATCCGCCTGGAGGTGGTGGTCGAGGACGACGACGCCGCCGACGTGATGCACATAATCACGCAGGCCGCCCGGACTGGGAAGATCGGCGACGGCAAGGTGTGGAGCGTCCCCGTCGAGACGATCATCCGCGTGCGCACCGGAGAGCGCGGCGCCGACGCGATCTGACGCCGGGGTTTCCGCGGGCGGTTGACTCGGTTTCCGGATGGCGGTTTGCGCGGCTGTCCTGGCGTCCCTCCGAACCGCCGTCGCACCGGACTCTGTTGGCGGGCCCTGTTGGCGGACTCTCTTACCGCGTTCTGTTGCCGGGCCCTGTTGGCGGGCTCTGCCGGGCGGCCGTGGTGAGGGCGCGAGAAACACGGTATGAGCCCGATCGGTCCGTGCTCGTTCCGGCGATGGGGCCGAGGTGTCGAGTTCGCCCTCGGCGTAGCCGGTCGGCTCCCTGCGGACAACCCCGTGAGGGAAGGTGTTGTCCGCCGAACGACCGAGACCGGCAAGTCGAGGAGCAGCGGAACATGGCGGGCGAGGACACGACATTGAAGACGGGCAAGCCATGGCGGCGCGGCGCGTTGGTACGCGACCCCGGTGAGGGCCATCGGGCGGCCACGCCGCTGGAGCTCTTCTTCGACCTGTGCTTCGTGGTGGCCGTCGCACAGTTGACGGTGAGTCTCGAACACGCTTACGCGACCGACCATCTCGCGGACGCCGTCGTGGGCTTCCCGATGCTCATGTTCGCGATCTGGTGGGCCTGGATGGGGTTCACCTGGTTCGCGACCGCGCACGACAGCGACGATGTGCCGTACCGGCTGCTGACGTTGCTACAGATGGCCGGGGTGCTGATCCTTGCGTCGGGCGTCGAGAAGGCGTTCGACGGGGACACGTACCGGGTCGTGGTCTTCGGTTACGTCGTGATGCGCGTCGCACTGATCGCCCAGTGGTTGCGGGTGGCGCGCGAGCAGCCGAGCGTACGGGGGCGTGCGCAGCGGTGGGCGATCGGTATGGGCGCGGTGCAGGTCCTCTGGCTGCTGATGGTGATCCCCGACTCGGAGGCACTGTTCAAGGCGGCGTTCGTACCGCTGATGCTGGCGGAGATCGCAGTTCCGGTCTGGGCGGAACAGTCTGATTCGCCCGGCCAGTGGCACATCGGGCACGTCACGGAGCGCTACGGCCTGCTGACGCTGATCATTCTCGGCGAGTCGGTGTTGGCGGCGACCATCGCGGTGAAGGACGCGGCCGAACACGGCGTCACCGCGTCGATCGTGACCGTCGCGGCGGGCGGCCTGGTGATCGCATTCGGCTGCTGGTGGCTGTATTTCGACACGTTGGGCGCGGACTCGCCGGAGGGTTCGGTCCGGACGTTCGTGTGGGGCTACGGCCACTACGTCGTCTTCGGCTCGCTCGCCGCGGTCGGCGGCGGCCTGGCGACGGCGGCCGCACAGGTTGCCGGGCACGGGGGCGACCACCCGATCTCGGAGCGTACGGCGTCGCTGGCGATCGCCGTCCCGCTGGCGCTGTTCCTCCTCGCGGTCGCGGTGATGTCGATCCGCCCGAACGACCCGTGCGGGCCGAACCGGCTGCGGCAGTGGGCGGTGGCCGCCGTCGCGCTGGTGGTGATGGGTGCGTTCCTGCCGCCCGCACCGGCCGCGGTGGTGGCCGGGGCGGTCGTCGCGGCACTGGTGGCGATCGAAGTCTCCACCGCGCACCGGCGGTTCGTACGCGGTGGCGCCGAAGAAGCCGGTCCGGAAACCGCCGGTGCGAACGCGGACGGTGCCTGAACGGTCGATGCCCGGGCGGCTACAACTGCTCCGCCAGATCACTGTCCCGCGCGACCTCGCACAGGCAGCGCACGAGCAACCGAACACCCTCGTGCTCCCGGTCGGCCCTCCAGAAAGCGGTCACCGGCACCTCGGGGGTTCCCGTCAACACGACCTGCACGACGCCGCGCACCGGCCGCTGCCGCGCCCAACCGCGCGGTGATATGCCCACGCCCTGCCGGTCCACGACGCGCGCGATCACGTCGTCCACGCTGCCGAACGCCTCCACGATGTCCTGCGCACCGGCTCGCCGCAGGGCGTCGGTGACGCGGGCGTACAGCCTCGGGTGCGGCCCGCTCGGCCACACGACGACGGTTTCGCCGCGCACGAATTCGGCCAGGTCGACCGATGTGCGCCCGGCCAGGCGGTGCCCTTCGGGCAGCAGCGCCACGAAGGCGAAGGTGCCGACCCGCGCGGACCCGAACCCGGGCCCGAGGTCGGGCAGCCACCCGAGGCCGGCGTCGAGCACGCCATCGCGGACATCGGCTACCTGACGGGCCGTCGATTCGCTGGTCCACTGCACGCGGAGCTCGGGGTGCCGGATGTGCAGCGCCGAGATGGCCGCGGAGACCAGCGACGGCCCGAGCCCCGACGTGTAGCCGACCCGCACCTGCCCGGCTTCGCGCGCGGCGCGTCGGCGTACGTCCGCACACGCGTCGTCCAGCATGCGCAGCGCGTCGTCGACCTGGCGGCGGAAGGTCTCGCCGGCGGGGGTCAGGCGTACCGGCAGCGAACTGCGGTCGACGAGGCGGGCACCGAGTTGCTGTTCCAGGCGGCGCACGGCTTTGGAGACCATCGGCTGGGTGAGATATAGGCGCGCGGCGGCACGACCGAAGTGCCGCTCGTCGGCGACGGCAAGGAAGCACCTGAGGTCCCGCAGCTCCACGCTGCCCAAGTTAAGCCCGACAGCCGAACGGTTTGGCAGGTGTCGAACGGACGAAGTGACCAGCCTGGCCTCGGGCCGGCGGAAAACCACCTCAAGGCGGGCGAATCAAGACCTCTGCTGCTCGGCGAAGTTATGCCCCGGAGGCATGACTCTTGTGCGAACCGGTGGCTTGGACGCGCCGGGCTGTCCCGGTTTCCTGGAAGCACCGGTACCCCGGAATGCCGCGG
>NZ_JBPKBI010000011.1:88596-94822 GCF_051388935.1 Yinghuangia sp. YIM S10712 | reverse complement strand
CGCCACCGACGGTCGCGACCGAGACGCCCGACCTGGCGCGCGGGCGATTGTTCGGCTGAAGGTCGCGCCCCTGCAAGGCATGCACGTGCCGTCAGGCGCCATGGCCCCAGCGGACCCCGGACCCGAAAGGCTCTCATGACCCTCCAGATACCCCGCATCATCTCCGTGGACGATCACGTCGTCGAGCCTCCGAACCTCTGGCAGGACCGCCTGCCGGCCGAGTTCAAGGAGCGGGGGCCGCGTGTCGTGCGCGAGAAGGCGCGGTTCAGCTTTGTCGGCGGTGTCTTCTCGTACGAGAAGGGGGTCGAGGACGGCGAGTGGTGCGACTGGTGGATCTACGACGATCTGGTGTACCCGTTCCCGAAGCTCTCGGCGGCGGTCGGGTTCGACACGCTGGATGTGACGCCGGTGACGTTCGACGACATCCGCCCGGGGGCGTGGATCCAGTCCGAGCGCCTGAAGGACATGGACGCGAACCACACCGACGCGTCGATCTGCTTCCCGAACATCCTGCCGCGCTTTTGCGGACAGGCCTTCCACGAGCGGCAGGACAAGGAGCTCGCGCTGTTGTGCGTGCGGGCGTACAACGACTGGATCATCGACGAGTGGTGCGCGGGCGAGGGCCGGGGCCGGCTGCTGCCGATGACGCTGATCCCCCTGTGGGACCCGCACCTTGCCGCGCGCGAGGTCGAACGCTGTGCGGCGAAGGGCTCGTTCGCGGTGGCGTTCTCCGAGAACCCGGTTCCGCTCGGCCTGCCGTCGGTGCACGACAAGGACCGCTTCTGGGACCCGTTCTTCCGCGCGTGCGAGGAGACCGACACGATCGTGTGCATGCACATCGGGTCGTCGTCGAAGATGCCGTCGACGTCGCCGGACGCGCCGTTCATCGTGTCGTCGACGCTGACGTTTCAGAACGCGATGGGCTCGCTGGTCGACTACATCTTCTCCGGCGTGCTGGACCGCTTCCCGCGCATGAAGATCGCGTACGCGGAGGGCCAGGTCGGCTGGATGCCGTACGTGCTGGAGCGCGCCGACAAGCTGTGGGCGGAGCGCGCCGACAACGACTTCGGGTCGTCGCTGGCGGCCAAGCCGTCGTCGTACCTCAAGGACCGCGTCTACGGCTGCATCTTCGACGACGAAATCGGGCTGCGGAACCGCGACGTGATCGGAATCGACCAGATCTGCTTTGAGGTCGACTACCCGCATGCGGATTCGACGTTCCCGCACACGCGCAAGGTCGCGTACGACATCGCCACGCAGGCGGGGTTGACCCAGGAGGAGGCGTACAAGCTGTTTCGCGGCAACGCCATCAAGGCGTTCGGGTTGGAGCGGTTCGGCATCACCGAGTGACCGGGGTCGCCGGTTGAGCGGACCGCCGTATTCGATCGCCACCCCCGCTCCCGAAACGGTGTTTTTGCCACTTTTCTCCGGTGTGGCGCCCCACACAAGCGTCCGATTCGAACAACGATCTCCACCCGATCGTGAACCTGCCTGGACCTACCCGCGACCGGTCCGGTTATCGTGGCGCCTGTTGATTGAGCGTCAGCTAAGGGCGCCGCTCGCCGAGGGCGCACCTTTCCAGGGCTGGAGGACTGCATGGGTATCTGCGATGGCCGCGTTGTCGTGATCACGGGCGCGGGCGGCGGCATCGGGCGCTCCCACGCTCTCGCCTTCGCCGCCGAGGGCGCGAAGGTCGTGGTGAACGACATCGGTGTGGCGCGCGACGGCACCGGTTCGTCGGCCGGACCGGCGCAGGCGGTCGTCGACGAGATCAAGGCGGCGGGCGGCGAGGCGGTCGCGCACACCGACGACATCTCGACGTGGGACGGCGCCGAGTCGCTGATCAAGCTCGCGATCGACACCTTCGGCCGCATCGACGTGCTGGTCAACAACGCGGGCATCCTGCGCGACCGCATGCTGACCAACATGTCCGAGGCCGAGTGGGACGCGGTCATCAAGGTCCACCTCAAGGGCACCTTCGGCCCCGCCCACTTCGCCGCCGCGCACTGGCGCAACCTCGCGAAGGCCGGCGAGACGGTCGACGCGCGCATCATCAACACGTCCTCCCCGTCCGGCATCTTCGGCAACATCGGCCAGGCCAACTACGGCGCCGCCAAGGCCGGCATCGCGGCGTTCACCGTGATCACGTCGCAAGAGCTGGGCCGGTACGGCGTCACCGTCAACGCCATCGCGCCCACGGCGTACACCCGCATGACCGAAGACCTCACGCACCTGGTCGGCACCGCCGACGACGCCGCCCGCCTGGCCCCCGAGCACATCTCGCCGCTGGTCGTGTGGCTCGGCTCCCCCGCCTCCTCCGGTGTCACCGGTCGTGTCTTCTCGATCACCGGCACCAAGATCAGCGTCGCCGAGGGATGGGTCGCCGGCCCGACCGTCGACAAGGGCGAGCGCTGGACCCCGGCCGAGCTCGGCGACGTCATCCCCGACCTGGTCGCCAAGGCCGCCCCCAACGCCGACATGACGGGCACCCGCCCCACGCAGTCCTGACGTTCATGCAAAGGGGTCCGCAACACCCGTCGCGGCGACGGATGTTGCGGACCCCTTTGGCATGCACGGGCAATGGCCGGGGCTCGTTGTCGGGCTCGACCTCGCTGCCGGGCCGCTGCGATCGTCAGAGTATCGGCTTGGTGATATCGAACTTTTTCACGATGTAGCCACCGTATTTGTCACCCTTCGGGTCGCCGTGTATTTCGAGGTAATCCAACTGGCCGTTGACGCGAGCCGCTTCCAGCGCGTCCGCCAGGCCCCCTTCGCCTCGATCGCGCATTTTGCGGAGAATGTCCTGGAAGTACTCCAACGTGCCCTGCGAGACGCGCTTTCCGTTGGGGAGTGTCCGGTAACCCAGATCGGTCTTGGGTGAACTCTTCGCCTCCACCACCACATAACGCCCGTCGAGTGTCTTCCACACCTGATCGAACTGGTCGTTGCCGTTGTCGGGACCGGCGAGATCCAGGCTGGTCGCCCCCGGGTACAGCTGCGGGATCACCTGGAGCCGGGCCACCGTCTCGCCGAACTCCTCGGCAAGTTCGCTCATCGTCTTTTGCTTCGGCTTGTAGTCAGCCTCGGCTGCCTCCCGCGCGACGCGGTTCGCCTCGGTCGGGTAATTGTCGTACGCCGCCTTCGCATCCGCGAGCCTGTCAGCGGCCTTTGTGGCGGCGTCGATCGCGCTGTACCGCGCCAGCGCCGCAGCGTCGAGATCGGCGGGGGCCAGCGCGCCTTCCCGGGTGCCCCGCGGAATCGTCTCGGGCAGATACTTCGGGGGAAGCGGCGGCGGCACCCTGGATGCCGGAATCCATTGGTTGTTGTCGGCGTCCCACGTGATCTGCGGCATGCCGTTGTCGACGGAGTGCCGGTAACCGGTGTTCTGTTTGTAGAACTCCTTGAAGTACTCCGGGTCGGTGTTGATGCGGTACATCTCGTAGTCGAGCCAGGCCTCGTACTCGGCCTGCGACGCATTCGGCCCAGGGCTCGGCACCGGGTTCGGTACCGCTGTGCCGTTGCCTGTCGAACCCCCGGACGGTGCAGGGGAGTCCGGGAGTCCACCCGGCTCTTGGGGCGGTGGCGGGGAGACGGGCGGCGGTGCGGCGCCGCCGGCGGGCTGGGGTGGGAGGGACCTGAGGAGGTCTTCGATGCGGCGTTGGAGCTCTTGGCGCATCGCCTCGACGTCGGCCTCGGCCATGGCGCGGGCGACGACGCTGACCTGGGCGGCGTAGACATGGGTGGGGGGTTGCCGGCCGGAGGCGGCGATGGCGCGGTCGCTTGCCTCGGCGCGGGTGTAGGCGGCGGTCCACGCCGGGCTGACGTTGACGCAGCTCATGGCTCCGGTGCCGTCGACCGGGAGCGTCCCGGTCGAGGAACAACCGCCGACCGCCGCGCCGTCGAAGGTCATGGTGACCGTCATGTCGGCCGTGACCTGGGGGTTGGTGACGTACTTGCCCTGGAACCTGCCGGTGACCGTCGCGGTGACCGTGCACGCCCCGGCTCCGCAACCGCTGAACGACGCCTGACCTTGCGCGGTGTAGCTGATGCTCGGGTCGATGGCGTTCGCGAGCTCGGCGATCTTGGCTTCCAACTCGCGGCCGAGCGCCCGGGTTTGCTCGGCCGGAAGGGGCGTCAGAGACATGCACGAGCACTGCTGTGCGGAGGCGGGCGGAGGTGCCGGGGCGGGCGGTGGCGGAGCGGGGGCGTACGGGACCGCTTCGGGGGCGTTCGCGGCGGGGACCGCCGACCGGTGGGGGATGCCGCGCGCGGTGGGGAACGCGGTCGGGAAGCCACTCGGCAGGGCGGTCAGGAGCTCGGTGGGGAAGCCGGTGGGAAATCCTGTGGGGAGGCCGGCTGGGAGGCCGGTGGGCTGTTCCGTCGGCAGATCGCTCGGGAGCCCTGTCGGGAGGGCCGGCGCCCTCGGCATCGCCGCGCCGGGCAGTGAAGACGCCGTCCGCAGCACGCGGTACGGCTGCTTCGCGGAGACGTACACCTGCCCCCACGACGTGTCCGCCACCAACGCCTCGACACCGCCGACGGGTTCCGGCGCGTCCCGCAGCGCGCTGTCGGGCGCGATGGCCAGTTGCGCGCGCAGCGTGTCGGCCATCGCCCGGGGCCGGTAGCTGTGCGTCGCGATCCCGACCATGCCGGTGTCGGACACCATCCAGCGGCCGAACGGCACATGCTCCGCGGCCCCTGTGCCCACCGGCAGACCGAACGCGCCCTCGTGCACGCGCGTGTAGGTGCGGTCGCCGATGGTCAGCATGTCCACGGGCGTGTTGCCCGTCGTCACCGTGCCGAAGGCGTCACCGGTCGCCGTGACCCGCATGTCGATCCGCGCACCCGCGAAGTCGCCTTGCGTGTGCAGCGCGGGCGCGGCGGCGAGGTTGTCCAGGGCCGCGTCGAACGCGTCACGCCGCTGATTGCCCCCGTCGTCGCCGCCGCGGATGAAGACAACAACCAACGTCGCGATGAGCCCGAGCGCGACGACCGCCGCGATCCACGGCCAGGAACGCCTCCACCCGCGCCGGCCCGGCGGCACCGGCGGTGCGAAAGGAGGCGGAGGCGGGGGATGGGAAGGCCGTGGCGGCGGCGACGGAACGGAATCGGGTCGGCTGTCGTCCACAAATCCCCCGCAGGACATGGAAGTTCGAAGAAGCCCGCAGGTTATCGACGCTGATCCGACGGCACCAGCCCGCACGGGGGAGATACCCGTTTGTGTGTCCGAGTCGAGGGACACCCCTTGCCCGGCACGGTGGTTGATGAGCGCTGCGAGGTCGAAGTCCGTCACAAGTGGGGTCAGCCGGGGACTTGCGGATCCGGCCCCCATTGGATGCCGGTGTCACCGGGGTTCCGGCGTCACGCGGGCTTGCGTGCCTCGATGAGGAAGCGCGTGGTGTGTGCGACGAACGGGCCCTCGGCCTCGATCAGCTCGTGCAGGTCCCGCAGGCGGTCCCGGTAACGTGCGACGGTGAAGTCGGGGACCATCCAGACGACCTTGCGCAGGAAGTAGACGACCGCGCCGATGTCGTCGAACTCGGTGCGCAGCGTCTCGAATCGGAGGTCGACCACCTCCAGGCCGACCGCCTCGGCCTCCTGGCGGGCGTCGTCCGGGTGACGGGCGCGCCGGACCTCCTCGGGCTGCGGGCCGAGGAAGTACTCGACGAGCTCGAACACGCTGGCCGGGCCGACCTGTTGCGACAAGTAGGTGCCGCCGGGGCGCAGCACGCGGGCGATCTCCTGCCACCAGACGGTCACCGGGTGCCGGCTGACCACGAGGTCGAAGGCCTCGTCGCCGAACGGGAGCGGCGGCCGGTCGTCGTCGGCGACGACGGCCACGCCGAGCGGGTGCAGCAGACGCGTCGCACGGGCGATGTTGGGCGGCCACGCTTCGGTGGCGGCTGTCAGCGGCGGCAACTTCGGTACGCCCGCGAGGACTTCGCCTCCGCCGGTCTGGATGTCCAGCGCGGCGGAGGCGCCGGCCATGCGCTCGCCCATGAGGCGCTGGTAACCCCAGGACGGCCGCTGCTCGGTGGCGCGGCCGTCCAACCAGGAGAAATCCCAACCGGCTACCGAGACGTTCTCCGCTTCGGCGACCAGTCGGTCGAAGTCAGGTGACATGGCCCGATCCTTTCAAAGGGACCGTTCGGCCATGCATTCGGCGGGTGTGCCGCCGAGCGCCGCAGCGCTTGCGCGCTCGGTCGGCGAACGCCCGGTGGCGGGG
>NZ_JBPKBI010000011.1:49039-88478 GCF_051388935.1 Yinghuangia sp. YIM S10712 | reverse complement strand
CCCCCCCCCCCCCCCCCCCCCCCCCCCCCCCCCCCCCCCCCCCCCCCCCCCCCCCCCGGCACGCGAGCCGGTGCGTCTAACGCTTCGCGGGGTACGCCGCGGTGACCTCGACCTCGACCAGCCAGCCCGGGACGGCGAGTGAGGCGACTTCCATCGTCGCCCGCGCGGGGCGGGCGTTGTTGGCGAGGATCGGGGCCTTCGCGGGTGACGTGCCCATCGGTACGGGTACCACCGCCTTGGTGACCAGGTCGATGTTCGCGAAGAACTGCCGGTATGCGCGGTTCCAGCCCGCGTAGTCGGCCACCGCCGCCCCCGGCGGCTTCATCAGGTAGCACTTCATGGTGATGACGTCGGCAGGGGTCAGTCCGGCCGCCGTCAGGTTGTCCTGGATGGCTTTGAGGACCAGCAGGGCCTGGGCTTCGGTGACGGTGACGCCCTGCGCGCCCGCGGTCATCGCGGGGTCCGTGTACCTCTCGGGCGTCCCGGCAGGCGCGCTCGGGTTCAGGGCCGCGGGGCCGAGCCCGCTGCTGGTGTAGATCGCCACCTCGGCGCCGGTGCCGACGCCTTGCGCGATGTTCGGGTTGGTCTGCCCCGGGGGCAGCATGACCCGCACTTCCTTGTCGCCTATCCCCCGGTATCTCGCCTCCGCGACGGCGACACCGCCGACGCCGGCACCGGCGAGGGCGACCACGGATCCGACCGCGATCAGGCATTTCGCCCGCCGTGACATCCGCGCGCGGGTGCCGGTTGCCGCCGGCACGGTGTCGGCCTGGTCCGCGGTCGCCATCTTGTCCTCGCTCTCACTCATGCCGAAACCCCGCTCCGCTCGGCGCCGCAGGCGCGAACAGCCCCGTCCCTGTCACCGGTTCGTGCGCTCATGCCGCCATCACCCTCTGGTGGATCTCCGTCACGACCTTGCGCGCCGACGTGAAGGCGCCGTGCTGCCAGGCGATGGTGTGGCTCAGCCAGTCGCCGGCGAAGTAGACCGCGCCTTGCGGCTGGTTGAGCAGTGCGTACTCGGGCCCGTCCTGGTTCGGCCAACCGACCCAGGCGCCCTCGAAGCCCGCCGTACGGGTCCAGGCGACGCTGAACGACGCGGCCAGTTCGCTGCGGTAGCGGTCCCCGAAGATCTTCACGCCCCGGTCGACCGCGCGGGCCGCCCGCGCGTCGGGCGCAAGCTTCGCGTACGCCTCGGAGTTCGAGCCGGTGTTGTAGTAGCCGATGACCATGCCGCGCGCGCTTTGGTAGCCGGCCGAGGGAAACCACATGTTGGCCAGGTCCGTGTCGGTCGGCACCACGCCGCCGTACATGTGGTCGTCCAGCTCCCACCACCGCCGCTTGTACTCCAGCCCGATCTTCCCGGCCGACACCGGAACCGGCGTCTTGAGCGCGGTGGTCACGTTGTCGCCGAGGTTGTGGCGCAGGCGGGCGGCGATCTGCGGGGGAGTCGCGACGACGCAGAAGTCGGCGCGTTCGAACCGTTCACGGCCGCGGTTGTCCTTCCAGGACACCTCGACACCGCCGGGGACGTTCGAGACGCCGGTCGCCCACGCGTTGTAGGTGATGCGGTCGCGGCCGACCGCGCGTTCGAGGGCCTTGGGGATCGCGTCCATGCCGCCGACCGGCTGGAACATCATCATCGCCTGGTCGTAGCCGAACTCGAAGGCGAACCGCTGGCCGACGCCGCTCGCCAGCACGTCCGACATCGACGGTACCGGGCCGAGCACGGTGCCTTTCTCGTGCGCCGCGCCGGGCTCGACCGAATAGCCGCGCCGGCTTGAGCCGGTGTACGCGAATCCCTCGGCCTTGCCCTTGATCGCCCCGAAGCTCTGCAGGAACGCGATGAGGCGGTCCTTGTCGTCCTTGGTGAGTGCGGCGTCCAAGGCACCCTGGTCGGTGGCCTTCGCGAGCAATTCGGATATGTAGCCGTACACGTCGGCCTTGGCGGTACGCCAGCGCATCGGTTTTCCGGCGAGCGCGGCGGAATTGCCGTGGTAGATATACGCGTCGGCGTTGGCGTTGACGAACGCCTCCAGTGCGACGCCGAGTTCGCGGCAGTAGTCGAGTGTGACGTGCGACTGGGGCAGTCGGCCGGGGCCGCAGTTCATGTACTGCCCCGACGAGAACCGCGCCCGCTGCGTCGCGCCGTCCAGATCGGTTTCGACCGTGCCCCCGCGCGCGGTCCAATTCCGGCCTCCCGGGCGGTCCTTGGCATCGAGGATGCGGCAGTCGTACCCGGCCTTGCCGAGTTCGTACGCGGTGGTCAGGCCCGCTATCCCGGCGCCCAGGATGAGCACCTTCTTGCCACCGCGTCCGGTCAGGTGGAAGTCCGACGACGACGGCGCCCGGTAGGGCACGGCCTCGGCGACGGGTACCGGCGCGAGGCCCATGGCGCCCATGGTCGAGTAGAGGACACCCGCTCCGCCCGCGACTCCCACAGAGCGCAGGAAACCGCGACGAGACGTTTCTGCTGCCATAGACCCTCTCCCTCTGCGTGGCCCGCGGCTGAGAGCCGCGGGCACGCCGCATTGCCTGGTCGTGAAAGGTGGAGCAGCCCCAGGAAAGCGGGGTCACAGGCAATTTCGGCGATGGCGAGGATCTTTGGCGAGGCAGGTTGCCCTCACGTACCGGAAACGTTTCCGGCGGGTTGTCAATAACTCATGCCGGAAATCGCCGTCACCACCACGCGGGTGCGACAAACACCCTTCCGATCGGAACGGGGAAAGCGGGCGCCACGCCACGGGTGCCCGAACGACGCCGATAACCGCCCTCCGACGGCCGGCATACGAGGGCGTCACCGCGGCCGGGCCGCACGGCACGGGTTGGTTGGTGCTTCGCCTGCCGCCAACTTACCCCAGCCGTAACGATTTTGACGTCTCTTCCGAGCAACCCCCTGTGACTCCACAAGCGTTGACAGTCTCGGAACGCCCTGCCGAGAACCGGCAACCGGTGTATCCGGAACAGGGGGAAGGCACGTGATCAAACGCAGGCCAGGACGGCACCGGTTGGCGACCGCCGTGGTTGTGGGGGCGTTGCTCGCCACCGGAGCCACAGGGACCGGCAACGCCGTCGCCGACCGCAACAACGGCTCCGGCAAAGATGGTTCGGTGACCTCGCGCGAAGCGGACGGCTCTCAGCCGTCCCGGTCGACGGTCACCCTGATCACCGGCGACGTCGTCGCGGTCGACACCTTCCCCGACGGGTCCCAGGCCGTGACCCCGGAGCCCGGACCGGGCCGCACCGGCATCTCGTTCCTGCGCTGGAACCGGGCCGGCAACACCACCGTCGTCCCGTCGGACGCATTGGGGCTGCTCGACCGCGGACTGCTCGACCCGGCGCTGTTCGACGTGACGACTCTGGTCCGCCAGGGTTACGACGACCGGAGCATGCCGGTGCTGCCGCTGATCGTCAGGTACGACGACACCCCTTCGGCGCGCGCGACCGCCATGCCGGAAGCGCGGGCCTCCGTGGGCCGTACCGCGACCGTCGATCGGGAACTGCCCAGCATCCAGGGTCAGGCCGTCAGCGAACGCAAGGCGGACGCCGCCGAGTTCTGGCGTTCCGTCGCCGCCCCGGCCCCCGGCGCCCGACTCGCGCCCGGCGCGGAGCCGGACGCCCTCACCCCCGGCATCGCGCACATATGGCTGGACGGCCGCATACAGGCGTCGCTGGACCAGAGCGGCCCGCACATCGGCGCGCCCCAGGCATGGGACGGCGGCTGGACCGGCGCGGGCGTCCGTACAGCCGTACTCGACACCGGAATCGACCCCACCCACCCCGACCTGGCGGACGCCGTCGTCGGCAGCGCGGACTTCACCGAGAACCCGAACGGTGCCGTCGACACCAGTGGCCACGGCACCCACGTCGCTTCGATCATCACCGGCAACGGCGCCGCGTCCCAGGGCCGTTACGCCGGCGTCGCGCCCGACACGCAACTGTTGATCGGCAGGGTGCTCGACGACGAAGGCGCCGGCTGGCAGTCCCGGCTCATCGCCGGCATGGAGTGGGCCGTCGCGCAGCAGGCCCGGGTCGTCAACATCAGCCTGGGCGCGGCCCCGACCGACGGAACCGACCCGATGTCCCTCGCGGTCGACGCGTTGAGCGCGTCGTCCGGCACCCTGTTCGTCATCGCGGCGGGCAACGACGGAGCGCCGGGCACGATCAACGCCCCCGCAGCGGCGGCCTCGGCGCTCGCGGTGGGCGCCGTGACCCCGGACGACGACATCGCCGACTTCTCCAGCCGAGGGCCCCGGACCGGCGACCACGCGGTCAAGCCGGAGATCACCGCGCCCGGGGTGGGCATCGTCGCCGCGCGTGCCGCCGGGACTTCGCACGGCGAGCCGGTCGACGACAACTACACGGCCATGAGCGGAACCTCGATGGCTGCGCCGCACGTCGCCGGCGCAGCGGCCGTCCTCGCCCAGCGCCACCCCGACTGGACCGGCAGGCAACTGAAAGACGCGCTCGTCGGGTCGGCGTCGCCCAGCCCGCTGACCGTTTTCGAACAGGGCACCGGACGCGTCGACGTCGCCGCCGCGGTCACCCGCACGGTGTCCGCGAGCCCGTCCACGCTGTCGACGCGCCTGCGTCCGCCGGCCACCGAACCGGTGACCCGCACCATCACGTACCGCAACGACGGGAGCGACCCGCTCGTCCTCGACCTCCGCCTGACCGCGGACCCGGGCGCGCCCCTGCGCCTCGACACCCCGCAACTGACCGTCCCACCGCACGGGACCGCCGACGCCGTGCTCACGATCGACCCCGCCGCGAGCGAGACCGGAACCTACGGCGGCGTGCTGGACGCACGCGGGGCCGACGGAACGTGGCTGGTGCGTACGGCTCTCGGCGTATACGACGCGCCCGAGCTGTACGACCTGCACATCACCGCGACGGACCGTGCCGGAGCGCCGCAGGAGACCGGCGTCTTGAACGTGATCGACATCGAGACCGGCGAGTGGCACCAGGTGTGGCGCTCAGGCGACGGGTTCAAGGCGTCTGTTCCCCCGGGGCGGTACAGCGTCGTCGCGATGATCCACACGCCCGCGACCGCCGAGCAGCCGGAGAGCTGGACGCTCGTCACCCCCGACGTCCAGGTCACGCAGGACACGGCCGTGACCGTCGACGCCCGCGCGGGCCTGCCCGCCGGAATCGCGCTCGACCAGACGGGCACACGCGTCGACATCC
Source organism: Yinghuangia sp. YIM S10712 (assembly GCF_051388935.1). Taxonomy (NCBI): domain Bacteria; kingdom Bacillati; phylum Actinomycetota; class Actinomycetes; order Kitasatosporales; family Streptomycetaceae; genus Yinghuangia; species Yinghuangia sp. YIM S10712. Next base: position 83,294 of record NZ_JBPKBI010000011.1, on the reverse strand, counting down.
GCCGTCTCGGCTTCAGCCAGCGGATCGCGGGACGGCAAGCGGGCATCGAGGCATACCTGTACTCCGCGGACGTCGGCGCCTACGCGGTGCCGACGACGGTGCAAGGCCGCCCGTTCTCCTACCGGTTGAGCTCATTCCTCGGCCAAGCCCCCGCCGATGGGCAGCCCGAGCGCCGCTACAACCTGGCCGCCGGACACGACGGCGGCATCCCCGCCGACCCGATGCTGCCCGTGCGTACGGCCGAACTCGCGGTCGTGGACGCGCGCTTGCACGGCCGGGGCGAACCCCTGACCGGGACCGTCACGCGCCTCGCCGGCTGGGGCGACGAGTTCGGCTGGGGCGGCTGGGCCCACGAGGTGACCCTGCCGGGAACGTCCCGGGAGTACTTCACCGTCCGACCGGAGCTGAAGTGGCTGTCCATGGTCGACGCGGGCGCGCTGTCGGAAACCGGACCGGAGACCGCGTACGCGGCGGGACGCGTGACCCCGGAGGAGTGGAACAAGGCCGTGAACACCCCGCACGCGTCGCTGCTGCGCTGCGGGGACGCGCTTGACGGTCCCGTCGCGGCGTTCAACGCACCGACGGCGGGCCACACGACGGCCTGGAACGGGGGCACCGGACAAGTGACGCTGCTGCGCGACGGCGAAGTGGTCGCCGTGAGCGAGGACCCGTCCTACGTGTATGTGGAGGGCCTGGCGCCGGAGAAGACCGCGTACGCCCTGCACGTGGTGGCGCAGCGCGGCGAACCGGACTGGCAGATCGGCACATCGGTCGACGCCACATGGACGTTCACCACCGAGCGCCCCGCCGACGAATGCGCATCGGAACCGGTCGCGTTGCCGATCGTGCGCGTCGAAGGTCGGTTCGACCTGGACAACCGGGCCCCGGCGAACCGCCCGTTCGTGCTGAACGTGCGCGTGGAACGGCCGGACGGGACACCGTCCAGGGTCGGACAGTTCACCACGGAGGTGTCGTTCGACGGCGGCACGACATGGCGGCCTACGCCGGCGGTCCCGGGCCCGCACGGCTATACCGTGTTCACTCCCCCGGCACCGCACGGCGGCGACGGGTTCGTGGCACTGCGTACGAAACTGGTTGATGTGCAGGGGAATTCACTGAACCAGACGATCACGCGGGCGTACCGCGTGCGCTGACGGGACGGACGCTGAGCGGCGGCCGGCCGCGTTCGCGGTCGGCCGCCGTCGGTCGCTGCCGACTCAGCGGGGTCCGAGGATCGCGGTGACGCGGGTGAAGCCGTCGTTGCCGTACCCGAGTCCGATCGCCCGCCGCGCCTGGCCCTCGGCGGCGCGCATCACCGCCGCGTCGATGCCGTGCGCTTCGGACGCCGCGATGATGTGCGCCATCGACGAGGCCGACGAGGTGAGGGGGTTGTCCTCGCCGCTGAAGCTGCCGTCGTCCACGTGCCCCGCTGTGGCCTCGAAGATCGGCGGCAGGATCGCGCCGATCCCCTGGGCGAACGGCGCGAGTTCGCGGGCGGTGATGCCCTCGGCCTTCGCCAGCGCGAGCGCGTGGGCGTACCCGGCCATCGCGGTCCAGAAGATGCCCAGCAGCGCGACGTCGTAGGCGGCGGCGCGGCCGATGTCCTCGCCGAGGTGGGTGTGCGTGCCGCCCAGGGCTTCCAGCACCGAACCGTGGCTTCGGTGCAGTTCGGCCGGTCCGCTGTAGATGAAGACGGCGTCGGGCGTGCCGATCGTGGTGGTCGGCGTCATGATCGCGCCGTCCAGGTACGCGATCCCGTGCCGGTCCGCCCACGCGGCGGTGTCGCGGGCCCGGTCCGGGGTGTCGGCGGTCAGGTTGACCAGCGTGCGCCCCTTGAGTGCATCGACCACCGCCTCGCGCCGCAGGATGGCGTCGGACGCGTCGTAATTCACCACGCAGACCACCACGAGCTCGCTCGCGGCGACCGCCTCCTCAGGGGTCGGCGCACTGACCGCCCCGCGTTCGACCAGCTCCCGGTCCCGGCCAGGGGTGCGGTTCCACACCGTGGTCCGCACCCCGGCGGCGAGGAAGGCGGCGGCGAGCGAGCGGCCCATCGGCCCGAGGCCGAGGACGGTGACGGCGGGCTGTGGGCTGGGTGAAGACATGGAATAGCTCCCGTACGAGGATCTGTTGGAGAACGGTTGGACCGATGCAGGCGAACACCGAGGGACGACGATGACGCGCAGCCGTGCCCAGGACCCGAATGTCTGCGGTGTGACCGCCGCGATCGCGGTGATCGACGGCAAGTGGAAGACCGCGCTGCTGTGGCTGCTGGAATCCGGGCCGCAGCGCCCCGGCGAGTTGCGCCGGCAACTGCCCGGGCTGAGCGAGAAGGTCCTGACTCAGGCGCTGCGCGAAATGGAGGGCGACGGACTCGTACACCGCGAGGTGCACGAGGGGTTGCCGCTCAAGACCGAGTACTCCCTGACGGAGTTCGGCCGCGACCTCTCGGTGGCGCTGGCGCCCTTGTCGGACTGGGGCCACCGGCGCCTGGACATCCTCGCGGGGCGGACGACGGCCGGGGTCTCCTGAGCGGATACCCGATCACCCGTCCACCTCCCTCGCGATCCGGCTCCGGCAGCCCCTGACTGCTTGCCTGAAGCCTCTCCGCTGCCCGGCGGGCCGACAAGTACCCACAAAAAAGTGGGTACGCGCGGGATTTCGTGCCGCGAGTCTCATGAGTGCGGAACCTGGTCCTCACCCGTGGGGTCCTCGGGTACGACAGGCAGGGGCCGCATTCGAAGGCGCCTCACACCGCCCCGCCACCGCCGGACAGGTTCAGGTGTCCCCCGCCGATGAGGCAGACACCTCCGCCGACCCGAATCGATCGGATGGTGTCGCGGTCGGTGTGCGCCACGGCGTGGAGCGTGGAGGGCCTGCCGACAGCCTCGCCCTGGCTGAGGGTGATCTCGGTGCCGGACGCGAGGAGTCCGTGGAGAACCAGGTGCGCGGCCAGCGGTCCGGCGGCCGATCCACACGCCGGGTCTTCGGGCACTTTGTCGTACGGGGAGAACATCCGTGTGACGGCAGTGGCGGAGCCCGTCAGGGCGAAGACGTTGATGTGGTCGCTGCCGACGACCGCGCCCAGCGCCGGGTGGTTCGGCACGATATCGAGTACGGCCTCGGGGCTCTCGGCCATGACGTACAGGTGCCGGATGCCCGCGTCGTACAACGTCACCGGCAGCACTGTGGCCGCCAGACCGAGAACGTCGAGAAGTTGCCCCGCCTGCTCCGCCGGGGCGAGTGAGATCTTCGGCAGCGGCTGATCCATCCAGGCGGTGAACCGATCCGCCCGGTGGCGGCGCGTGGTGACCGTGACGATGCCGACGTTGGTCTCGATGCGCCACTCGGCCTCACCCTCCGACCGTTGTCCGGCCAGAACGGCTGCCGTACCAAGCAGTGGGTGGCCGGCGAAGTCGAGCTCGGTGACCGTCGACCACAGCCGTACGCGCGCGTCACCCCCGACCTGCGGAGCGGTGAGGAAAACGGTCTCGGAGAGATTCATCTCCAAGGCGAGCGCCTGCATAAGCCGATCCGTCAACGCTCCGCCGTCGGCGAAGACCGCCAGCTGATTCCCGGCCAACGGTCGGTCGGTGAAGACATCGGCGAGGTCGTAACGCAACACAACAGCTCCGTCCGGTCACGGGTCGGCGCGTCGCAACACAGACATTATCCACGCGACGTGATCGGCGTCGGAACGATGGCCTGCGGTAACGCGTGAGGAAGCCTTCCAAAACAGAGCAGCCACGGTGCCGCGATGCGAAAGATCGCGCGGTACGTTCGCGTGCAATGGCCTACGGATCTCATCGCCGGGGCGCGCAGGAGCAACGGAGCCGCCCCTTGTCCCGTCCCGGGCAGGTTCCTCCTCGGTCGGCGTATCTGGTTCGATCTCCCCTATGTCCTTTTCGCTCGGTGGCCTGCTTGCGGTGCCTGAACTACTTCGTCCGAGAATCCCTGTGACGGGTCCGCCCCGTGGCGGCGATGTACTGGCCGTTGTGGACTTGGACGCGGGGGTGGATGATCCGGTCGCCGCCGCGCGGGCGCTCGCCGGTTCGACACGGGTCACGCTGGGCATCGCGCGGCGGCCGTGGGAGGCCGAACTCCAGCCTGTGGTCGACGCGTTCACGTTGACGCTCGGCGGTCCCGACGTGGACGCCGACGGGCGGGCACATGTCACCGTCCGCGATCTCGACGCCGCAGTCGACGCCGTCATGGGTGCCGTCGAGCGGGCGCCTCGGGCCTCGCTCGCGTTGGCCAACCTGTTGCGGGTCAACGCGCGGCTGCTGCATGACCCCGCAGGTGTCCCGGACGCCCTCGCCGCCGAATCGCTCGCCTATTCGATGCTCCTCGCCGGACCGGAATTCGCCGCGTGGCGGGCCGGACGTCCTTCACGCCCCGAGCCGCCGATCCCGGACGACGCCGTTCTCCTCGACCGCGAAGGCGATCTGCTCCGCATCACCCTCAACCGGCCCGACCGCCGCAACGCGCTCGGACGCGGGCTGCGCGACGCCTTGATCAATGCGCTCGACGTACTGGCCGCCGACCCCGCGCTTCGTGCCGAACTCCGGGGCGCGGGACCGTCGTTCTCCAGCGGCGGCGACTTGGACGAATTCGGTACGGCCGTCGATCCGGCGACCGCACACGTCACACGTCTCGCCCGCAGCGCGGGGTTGCTCGTCCACCAAAACCGCGACCGCGTGACCCCCTTCCTGCACGGCGCATGCGTCGGCGCCGGCATCGAGGTCCCGACGTTCGCGGAGACGGTCGTCGCCGATCCTGACGCGTGGTTCCAACTCCCGGAACTGTCACTGGGGTTGGTCCCGGGGGCGGGCGGCACTGTGAGCGTGACCAAGCGAATCGGCCGCTGGCGTACGGCCTGGATGGTGCTGAGCGGCGAACGCATCACGGCCGAGCAAGGTTTGGTGTGGGGGCTTGTCGACCGCATCGAACCAGCGGCTCGCAGGGGCGACTGAGGCCCCCTCGCCGCCCCGACGCCGAGACCACGCCGTCACCCAGCGCCGTGCGCGACGTGGTCAAACAGGGCGGCGTGCCTCGGGACGGCGCCCGGCGCGATGGCGACGGTGGGAGGACAGAAGGGACGAGAGCCGGCGGTCCGGCGCGTCAAACCAGATCTCCTGACGCGCGTCCCGGCCATCGGCCGTGACACGGAGACCGAAGTCCTCGGGGCCGGGACGGCCGTTGTCATGCCACCAGCGGACGGCTCCCACGCAGTCGTCGATCAGGTGTGCTCGTCCTCGTCACCGGACGCACGCAAGAACCGGAAGGTCAGCTCGGGCGCGAGAAGCCCGAGGACGAACCCGTGGGCGACTCCGATGAGTTCGTTCACCTCTGTCGGGCCGATGGGGAGGGTGGTCGCCACGGCGTTTCCGGTGTCCGGCCACGCGGACCACGGACGGGTGCGCTGCATGCGAGCCTTCATGAACGCGACTTCCGGACCGAACCGACCGACCGCGACGCCGTTTCGGACGGCCAGCGCGACGACATGGTCACAGGCGTCACTGCCGACCGGGCTCCATGGCAGCATGATCGTGCCGTTGGGACACTGGGCGAGCCAAGCCGTCGGGATGCTGCGGATTCCGCAGGTGACGTGGACGCGGTCGTACGGAGCGCCGGCGGGCCAACCCTCCAGCCCGTCACCGCAGTGCACTTCGGCGTCCACTCCGGCGGCGGCGAGCCGACCCCTCGCTTGATCGGCGAGCACAGGATCCACCTCGACCGTCACGACGGTTCCGGACTCCCCCACCCGGTCCTTCAACAACGCGGCCGTGTAGCCGGTCCCCGTGCCCACCTCCAGGACGCGGTGTCCTTGCCGGACATCGCAGGCATCGAGCATCTGCTCGACCATCGACGGCATGGACGCGGAACACGTCGGGATGCCCGACTCCGCGTTGTCGGTGGTTCCGTCGTCCCATTGCGTCACGAGAGGGCAATCCGCGTTGGCTGCCTCCTGCCAGGCCAAGGGGTCGTCCCGCCGATCGATCCGCACATGGCGACCGTGCTTGAAGTGCCAGACCGCGTCGGGGAGAAAGGGAGATCGGTCACGCCCGAGCAACTTCGTGGCGATGCTGTCGCCTGCCATCAGGCCACCGTCCCGGAACCGTTGCACCGACCACACGAGCGCTTGATCACCTTGCCGTCCTGGCAGACCTCCGTATAGCCCTTGCCGCCACACAGGGGGCACTTCGCAGGCTTCTTGTGGTCACCCATCTACCTTCACCTTCCGTTCGAATCGGTTGTTGTCGTTCGGCCTGAGTCAAGCCCGCGCGAGTTCGCACCAGGCGGACTTACCGTCCGCCCAGCGCGTGAAGCCCCAGCGGTTGGCGAGGAGTTGTACGAGCCAAAGGCCGCGTCCGGATTTGTCCTCAGGTTCGGCGGTTCGCGGGTACGGCAGGCCGGGGCCGAGGTCGGTCACTTCGATGCGGAGGGCGGAGCCGCCGAGTCCGAGCGACAGTTCGGGTTTCCCGATGCCGTGGCGCAGCGCGTTCGTGACCAACTCGGAGACGAGCAAAGTCGCGTCGTCGACCAGGTGCGGCAGGTGGTGCGTGGTGAGGAGTTCCGCGACGTGGGCACGCGCGATCCCGGCGGACTCGGGCGCGTCGGCCAGCAGGTGGGTGTGCGTGATGGTCTCGCACATGGAAGGACGACCTTACGGATGTCACTGTTCGTGTCATGATCGTCGCTCTCTGAAGCTAGGCTGTGAAGTGGCCGGAAACAAACAGCCGTTCTGCTGGGGAAAGGAGACGGGGGATGGCCGCTCCAAAGGATCCGGACCCGTTGAGCTCGCCAAGAGCGTTCTACGGTTCGGAATTGAGACGTCTACGCGAGGCGGCGGGACTGTCACAAGAACAACTGGGTGGCGTGGTCTTCTGCTCCGGCGCGTATATCGGCCAGATCGAAGCGGCGGTTCGCAGACCTCAAGAGGACATGTCCGAGCGGTTGGACGAAGTTCTCGGCTCGGATGGCCTGCTTCTCCGCTTGTGCAGGCCGGCCAACAAATCGCCGCATGCCGAGCACTTCGCGGACGCGGCCGAGTGGGAGCAACATGCGTTGACCATCAGCGCTTTCGCCCCCACCCTGATCACAGGTCTTCTGCAAACCGAGGGCTACTCGCGGGCAGTGTTCGAAGCCGGCCTGCCCTGGGCGTCGCCGTCAGAGATCGAAGACCGGGTCCGCGCTCGCAGCGAGCGCGCGAAGTTGCTTTACTCCCCAACACGACCGAAGTTGTGGGCGATCCTGCACGAATCGGCGCTGCGACTGCCCGTTGGCGGACCGGAGGTGATGAGGGAACAACTCACGCACATCATCGAATTGGCGCGCGAACGACGCATCATCGTGCAGGTCCTTCCAACGGCTACGGGCGCTCACGCACTCATCGAAGGTCCCCTCTACCTCATGACGTTCGCGGACGCTCCTCCCGTCGCATACGTGGAAGGCGTGTTCACGGGCAATCTGTTGGATGATCCGGCTATGGTCGCTGCCGCTCAGCGAGCCTACGATTGCGTGAGAGCCATGGCACTGTCGCCGTGCGACTCACTCTCGATGATGGAACGGTTGGCGGAGGAGTTCACGCAATGACCAATACCTTGAGTCTCAGCCCCGCTTCGTGGCGCAAGTCGTCGTACAGCGGTCCCAGCGGCGGCGAGTGCGTCGAGGTGGCCGGGGTTCAGCAAAGCTTCTTTCCAGTCGTTCCTGTCCGTGACTCCAAGGACATTTCTCGCGGCCACATCGCCGTCCCGTCAAGCGCGTGGGCGGAGTTCACCGACACGATTCGACTCTAGGGCGAGTTATGCCCTGCCCGCTTAATCGCACGATCGCTTGGTATTCCAGCCGCACTTCGTGGGTGGCGAACACCGTGCAGGCCGGGCAGGCTCTGGCTGTCTCGTCCGCCGGGGCCAAGTGAACTCGGCGCCCTCCGTCCGCCGGCCGCACAAACGCGCGACGGAGCACCCGGGGACCGCGCCGAATGCCTCGTGACAATCCGCCGGGTGTGGTTCGCTGCTGGGGTGACTCAGGACTTGGAGATCGTCTCATTCGAATCCGCCGAGGCGTTCGGGGCATGGCTCGGCGAGAACCACGCCGTCTCGCCCGGCCTCTGGCTCAAGCTGCGCAAGAAGGGCCCCGGAATCGTCGCGCTGGACTACGCCCAGGCGCTCGACGTGGCACTCTGCTACGGCTGGATCGACGGCCAGAAGGGCAAGTTCGACGACCAGTGGTGGCTCCAGCGGTTCACCCCGCGCAAGCCGCGCAGCAAGTGGTCCAAGGCCAACCGGGACAAGGTGGCCGTTCTGATCGAGCAGGGCCGGATGCGTCCACCGGGGCAGGCCGAGGTCGACCGCGCCAAGGCGGACGGCCGCTGGGAGGCGGCCTACGACGGCGCGAAGACCGCCACGGTGCCGGACGACCTCGCGGCGGCCCTGACCGCCGACCCGGCCGCGGCGGAGTTCTTCGAGACACTGGACCGGCAGAACCGCTACGCGATCCTGTACCGGATCCAGGACGCCAAGAAGGCCGAGACCCGGGCGCGCCGGATCGAGCAGTACGTGGCGATGCTGGCGAAGGGCGAAAAGCTGCACCCGTAGTCACGGAGAGCGGGCGTTCCTCCACACGATCAGCCACGCGCGGCCGGCCGTCCGGCGCGTCCCCGGCGAGTTCCGCGACCGCGGCGGTCAGCGGTTCAGGCGCGCGAACCGCCGTACGGCAAGTGGGAAGAACACCGCGGTGATCAACACCGGCCAGGCGACCGCGAGTTCGATCGCGTGCCGGGCCGCGAACGAATCGCCGCCCCAGCCCGGGTTGCCGAACAGCTCGCGTGTCGCGGCAACCGTGGCGGAGAGCGGGTTCCACTCGGCGATGGCTCCGAGCCAGCCCGGCATCGACTCGGGCGAGGCGAAGGTGTTGGACAGGAAACCGATCGGCCACACCAACACCTGGATCGCCACCAGGGATTCGGGGCCCTTCGCCGCCAGGCCCAACGCGATCCCCACCCACAGCAGCGCGAACCGCAGCGCCAACAGGAGAGCGAACGCGGCCAGCGCTCGGGCCACGCCGTCGTGCCAACTCCAGCCCACGAGGCGACCGCACACCACCATCACCGCCAAGGCCGCGACGGAGTTGAGCAGATCGGCCGCGCACCGGCCCGCCACCACGGCGGACGGTGCGATCGGCATCGACCGGAACCGGTCGGTGACCCCGCGCGACGCGTCGGTGCTCACCGCCGCGAACGTCGACTCCACGCCGAAGACCATCGTCATCGCGAACATCCCCGGCATCAGGAACTCGCGGTAGCCGCCCCCTCCGGGCACCTCCATCTGCCCGCCGAAGAGGTAGCCGAACATCAGCACGAGCATGACCGGGAACAGCAGACCGAGAATCAGCGGGCCGGGCTGCCGCGACCAGTGCGACAGTGTGCGGCGGGTCAGTGTCCACGAGTCGGTGACCGCCCAGCGCAGCCGTGCGGCCGAACCGCGCGGAAGCCCGGGTACGGGGAGATCCGCGGCCTCGCGGCCGGTCGGTGTCATCGTCGGAATGGTCACGCGTCCACCTCCTGGTTCGCGGTACGGCGGCCGGTTATGTCCGCAGCGGCTTCGGAGCCCGGGTCACGTTCCTCGGTGACATCCCGCCCGCCGCCGGTCAGGTCGACGAACACCTCATCGAGGGTCGGCCGCCGCAGCACGATGTCGTCCACGTCGAGGCCCGCGTCGCGCAGCGCGGTGACCACGGCGGTGAGGGACGCCACGCGTTCGCGTACGGGGACGCCGATCCGCCGTGCCTCCGCGTCCGGTTCCGCGGGCGCCCCGCAGACTCGCTCCAACAGCTGTGCCACTACGGCAAGTTGAGCGTCCTCTGTGACCACGACGTCGATGCGGTCGCCGCCGAGTCGGGCCTTCAGCTCGTCGGGCGTGCCGCGCGCGATCACCCGCCCGTGGTCCACCACCGTGATCGCGTCGGCGAGCCGGTCCGCCTCCTCCAGGTACTGCGTGGTCAACAGCACCGTCGTGCCGCCCGCGACCAAGTCCCGTACGGCCTCCCACACTTCAGTACGGGCCCGCGGGTCCAGGCCGGTGGTCGGCTCGTCGAGGAACATCACCTGCGGCGCCAGGATCATGCTCGCCGCCATGTCGAGCCGCCGCCGCATGCCGCCCGAGTATCCGGAGACCGGCTTGGTGCCGGTGTCCGCGAGGCCGAAGCGGTCCAGCAGCTCGGCGGCGCGCGCCCGGGCGGTGCGGGCACCCAGGTGGTACAGCCGCCCGAACATCTCCAGGTTCTGCCGCCCGTCGAGCACCTCGTCGACGGCGGCGTGCTGGCCGAGCAGCCCGATGCGTACCCGCACCTCGGCCGGATCGCGGGCCACGTCGAAGCCGGCGACCTCGGCGCGGCCGCCGTCGGCGCGCAGCAGTGTCGACAGGATGCGCACGGCGGTGGTCTTGCCGGCACCGTTCGGGCCGAGCAGGCCGTGCACGGTGCCGCGCGGCACCTCAAGGTCGAACCCGTCGAGCGCGGGCGCACCTCGGTATTCCTTGCGCAGTGCCTCGGCGCGGATCGCGGCGGTACCAAGGCTCGGCCGCGTCGGCGCGGGGGCCGTTGTCGCGGGTGTCACAGGGGCGTCCTCCCAAACCAAGTACGCTGTACGGCGTCCATCTCCGTACAGCGTACGGTACGCCGTACGGAGTGGCAACCGTACGGCGTACGAAATCGAGGACCCTGCACCCCGCGCTGCTCCCCGTCGAGCGTGTCGAGCGGCAGCGGGAACGCCGTGGCGAAACTAGTGCGGTGGGGTCTCGCCGGTGCCTTGTTGCACGGCGAGGCGCCGTTTGGCCTCGTCCCAGCCGATCGGCAGGCCCCCGGCGTCGGTCTCCCAGAAGACGTGCGTGAAACTCCGCATCATCGGCCGCATGGCCCGGACCGCATCGCCATGCGGGTCGGTTTTGGCGTATCGGTACAAACTCTCGCGGTCATGCCACGCGGACAGCGTCCAGAACACCGCCCGGAGCGGCTGGGCGTCCAGGGCGGCGCCGTACGCTCCGGGGGCCGCCTTGACCTGCTTCCACGAGGCCAGTGACCGAGCCAGGAAGGCCGGGACATGCCTGCGGGACGTCAGTTCGAAGCGCGACGCCATGACCAGGACGCGTCCGTGTTCGGGAGCGGGGTGGGGAGTAATCCAGCCGAGTTTCGGCACGGCGGCGGACTCCTTTTCTTGACGGGGTGCGGTCAGCGAGCGGTGAAGAACAAGCCCGTGTGGGCGTCGCGGGCGGAGACGAAGAATCCACCGGGGGTGCTCCGAGTCTCGATCGCCGCCTCCTCGGCGCAGCGTCGCGCGGTGGCGAGATCGTCCACGAGCACGGTCATGGCAGCGAAGTAGGACGCCGCCGGGCCGGGTTCGTCGGGGAGCACCTTGTCGGCGTCGGAAGCGCGGACGAATTCGAGACGTGCGGTGGCGGCGTCCACAACCGTGATCGGCCCCTCGGGTTCGGGCGTGGCCTGCAAGAGGGTGCCGTACCGGTGGACGATCGCGTCGAAGTCGCCGTCGTCCGCGACGACCAGCACGGCCGCCAAGCCCTGAGCGGTGTTGGGGTGCCGCAGATAGCGAGGCTGGTGGACGTACTGCCGAGTCAGGTGCTGCGCGATTCCCACGTACCCCTCGGGGGTCGCGCGGGGGTCCAGGTGGACCGCGCGGGCGCGTACGGTGCGCGGGCCTTCCTCAGTGTCGACGTCCCGTTCGAGCCCCAGCACGCCGGAGGTGCGCAGCCCTGCGGCGGTGAGCCGTGCGTCCGCGGCCTCGGCGTCGTCGGTCTCCAGGTTGAACAGCCGGAACCCCTCGTATTCGTCGGCCATCGCCTTCGTGTGCCACGGGTCGGGCGCGGACTCGTCGACGATGCCGAGGAGTTCGATGTACGAGCCGCCGAACAGCGCACAGCGGTTCGCGGTGCACCCCGGGGTCGGGGCCTCGCCGGGCGCACCGGCCAGCAGGTGCCGCGAACGGGGACTGAGCGTGAACCCCAGGTCCAGGTAAGCCTGTTCGAGCCCGTCCAGGTCGCGGGTGAGGATGCCGGTGTGGTGAATGCCGTGGATGTCGTTTCCCATGGAGGCGATGCTGCACGGCGCTGCCGGAGCGCGTGCGAAGCGACCGCCGTCGCGGCGGAATCCGACACCGCTCTACGCTCAAGGGGTGGATTCGGTCACGCTTGACGCACTCGACGTGCGACTGCTGCACGCCCTGCAAATCGACGGACGCGCTCCCTTCTCGCGGATCGCCGAGGTCCTCGGGGTCTCCGACCGCACGGTGGCACGCCGCTACGGCAGGCTCAGCGCGGCCGGGCTCGCGCGCGTGGTCGGTGTGACGCTCAGTGAGGCGGTCGGCCACGCGGAATGGCTGGTGCGGTTTCGCGTGCTGCCCGCCGACGCCGCGCCGGTCGCGCGGGCGCTTGCGCGGCGCCCCGACACCGCGTGGGTGACGGTCGCGGCCGGCGGCACCGAGATCGTGTGCCTCTTTCTCGTTTCCCACGGCGGCTCGGCCCCCTTGGACACGCTGGGGCGTGACTGGCCGCTTGCCGGCGTCGACGCGTACCGGCTCCTGCACCCGGTCATGCGGCACCGGCGGTGGCGCGGCCGGACATCGGCTCTGACCGCGGACGAGGTCAGCGCGCTTCGACCGTCGTGGCCCCCGGATACCGCCGGCAGGCGCGTGGCGCTGACCGCGTTGGACCGGCAACTGCTCCCCGCGCTGGCCGCCCACGGACGAGCCGCCCTGCCCGAACTCGCCCGGCACGTCGGGTGGTCCGAGTCCGCCGTTCGGCGCCGGTTGGACGAACTGCGCCGCTCACGTGCCCTGCAATTCGACGTCGAGGTCGACCCCCGGCTGTTCGGCTTCACCGTGCAGTGCCTGCTGTGGCTGACCGTCACCCCGTCCCGGCTCTCCGACGTCACCGAAGCCCTGACCACGGACACCGAGACGGCATTCGTCGCCACGATCACCGGAACGCACAACGTCGTGGCCATCGCGATCTGCCGCGATGCCGGAGCCCTGCACACCTACCTCACCGAGCGCATCCGCGCGCTGGAAGGCATCGAGCGCCTGGAGACCACGCCGGTGGACAGCTACGCCAAACGCCGGGCCCCCGCAGCGAACGCAAACCTGAGCGGGCCCGGTCTCAGCGGGACGTCGCGCCGACTGCCGGGTAGCGCTTGATCAGGGCGAACGGCATGCGCCCGAGGGCTACCAGCGCGAGGCCGTAGGTCGCGAGGACGGCCAGGGACGACGTGGTGAGCGTCTGCGCGGTGTCGTCCGCGAGCATGGGCACCAGCAGGAAGAGCGGCGCGACGCTGAGCACGGACGCGCCGGTGCACCAGAAGGCGACACTCTGGTTGGCGCGTTCGGCCAGGCGCGGATCGCTCGCGACGTGTGCGGGGACCGGGTAGCCGCGCTCGGCGTCGCACACCAGGCCGCGATAGCCCGTCGCCGCGGCGATCAGCGTCAGGACGGCGAGGGCGCCGAAGCAGGCGATGACGGGAAATATCACCGCGCCACCCTAGAACACGGGTCCGGCCCCGCAGAGCGGGTCGGCGCGGAATATCGCGCGTCTCACATCGGTCTCGCGTGGGGCGGCGGGGCCGTGTGCGTCTCCGCGACCAGCGCGATGACTGCGCCGGCCGCCACGTTCCGCTGCCGGTCACAGACAACAGCCGGGCACCGGACGGGCATTCGGCTCTCTCCCGCGCACGACGACGAGGGCGGGCGCGTCGGCCACGTCACGGCTCCCGGAAACGCGTGCAGCCCCCGGGAGTTCCCTTGTCCGGGGGCCGGGGGCTGTGGCGGTCGCCGCACGCGGCGTCACCCGGGTGGGGAACGCCGCGTGCGCACGGGTCACTTGCGCTTGTTGATCTCTTCTTCGAGCTGCGGGAGGACCTTGAACAGGTCGCCGACGACGCCGTAGTCGACGAGGTCGAAGATCGGGGCGTCCTCGTCCTTGTTGATCGCGACGATCGTCTTGGAGGTCTGCATGCCCGCGCGGTGCTGGATCGCGCCGGAGATGCCGGCGGCGATGTAGAGCTGCGGGGAGACCTGGGTGCCGGTCTGGCCGACCTGGTGGCTGTGCGGGTACCAGCCCGCGTCCACCGCGGCGCGGGACGCGCCGACGGCCGCGCCGAGGGCGTCGGCGAGGGACTCGATGACGTGGAAGTTCTCCGCGCCGTTCACGCCGCGTCCGCCGGAGACGACGATGTCGGCCTCGGTCAGCTCGGGGCGGTCGGACTTCTCACGCGGGGAGCGGGAGACGACCTTGGTGCCGGTCGCGGCGGCCGAGAAGGTCACCGAGACGGACTCGACCGCGGGGGTGGCCGGGGCCTCCTCGGGGGTGGCGGCGTTCGGCTTGACCGTGATGACCGGGGTGCCCTTGGTGACGTGCGCGCGGACCTGGTAGGTCGCGGCGAACACCGACTGCTCGGTCTCGGGGCCGTTCTCGCCCGCGACGACGTCGACCGCGTCGGTGATCAGACCCGACTCCAGGCGGACGGCGACGCGCGCGCCGACCTCGCGGCCGTCGTTGGACGACGGCACCAGGATCGCGGCCGGCGAGGTGGTCTGCGCGATCTGCGCGAGCGCGTCAGCCTTGGGCACCACGAGGTAGTCGTCGACCTCGGCGGCGTCGACGACGTACACCTTCTGCGCGCCGAAGCGGCCCAGGGTCTCGGTGGCGGCGTCGGCGCCCTTGCCCAGGAACACCGCCGACGGCTCGCCGATGCGGCGGGCCAGGGTCAGCAGTTCCAGGGTCGGCTTGCGTACGGCTCCGTCGACGTGGTCGACCAGAACGAGGATCTCAGCCATGATTCGTCACTCCTTGTCCGGTGTAGCCCGGAAATCTCGAATGGAAAGGTCCGGTGCTGCCCGACTCAGATGAACTTCTTCGCGGCGAGGAACCCGGCCAGCTGCACGCCGCCCTCACCCTCGTCCGTGACGACCTCGCCCTTGGAGCGCGGCGGGCGCGCGGTGGCGGCGTCGACGACCGACCACGCGGCGGACAGGCCGACCAGGTCCGAGTCGATGCCCAGGTCGTCGAGGTCCTTCTCCTCCAGCGGCTTCTTCTTCGCCGCCATGATGCCCTTGAAGGACGGGAACCGGGCCTCGCCGGTGCGGTCGGTGACCGAGATGACCGCGGGCAGGGACGCCTCGACCTGCTCGGTGGCGGTGTCGCCCTCGCGGCGGCCCTTGACGGTGCCGCCCTCGACCTTGACCTCGTCCAGGATCGTCACCTGCGGGACGCCCAGGCGCTCGGCGAGCATCGCCGGGACCACGCCCATCGTCGCGTCGGTCGACGCCATGCCGCACACGACCAGGTCGAACCCGGCCTGCTCGATGGCCTTGGCCAGGATCAGGGAGGTGCCCAGCGCGTCGGTGCCCGCGATGTCGTCGTCGTTGACGTGGATCGCCTTGTCGCCGCCCATCGCCAGGGCCTTGCGCAGCGCTTCCTTGGCGTCGTCCGGGCCGACCGTGAGATACGTGATCTCGGCCTCGACACCCGACTCGACGATCTGCAGCGCCTGCTCGATCGCGTACTCGTCGAGCTCGGAGAGGAGCGAGTCGACCGACTCGCGGTCGGTGGTGCCGTCCTCGTTGAACCCGCGGTCCGCGGTGGCGTCGGGCACATACTTCACGCAGACAACGATTTTCACAACAGTTCTCCTGTGGTCGTCCGGTCACCCAGGTGCCGGTCCGAGGGTGTCATGCCCGTCCGAAGACGCCGCTATGGCCCCACCCCTGGCACGCGTGCTCGCCGCCGGGGTGTTCGATCACTCCGGCATCATTGCATCCGCGCCGATGGGGCCTTGTACGACCTCCCGCCCGGACGTGACGGCTCCGGCTCCGTGTCCGGCCCTCCAGTCCTGCGATGTCGGTCCCCTGATGCCTTTCACGCGCGCGTACGCGGGAAACGATCCGACACATCGGATGATGTGACGGTCCGTCAATTCCCAGTCGAGGGTACCGTTCCCCGACTCAACCCACCCGTGACCGATTGTTACCGAACGGTAATACTACCTGATCATTCTTGTCTCCCGTGCGCGGACCGGACGAGACCAACGTCACGGGGCGGCCGAGCACTTTCACGACTGTTTCCGGCCACGCGCCGGGGTCGACGACCGGGCCGAGTACGGGCCGCGCGCGCAGCAGGCGCGCGGTCAGCCTGGCCTGCCGGCCGAGGTCGCCCCGGGGGCCGACCGGCAGGGCGGTGACGTGCTCGCCGTCGACGGCGTACGCCTCGCACACCCGCAGCGGGTAACGCCCCGGGGCGTCGGCATGGGTCAGCGCGATCGCGTCGACCCCGCCGCAGACGTCCACGGCGTACCGGTGCGCGACGGCGTCGAAATGGCCGGTTCGGAACGCCCCCTGCCACTCCCCCGTCCCGTTGTGCGGGTCGGGCAGCGCGGCGGCCAGGCCCGCGTCCTCGGTGACGAGCGGGCCCGGCCCGTGGCGAGGTGTGTAGGTGCGCACAACGCCGACGCGGACGGCTCCGGAGGCACCGGCATCCGCAAGCAGCGTGTCGGCGCCCGCGAACGTCGTGGTGGACCACGTCGTATAGGGGTGGAAGCCGTGCCACTCGTCGAGGAGCACGCCTTGCGCGCCCTCGAACACCAGCGGGCCAGCGCGCAGCAGGGTGCGCAGGAAGGTGCCGTCGACGATGCGCACCGCCGCGCCGAAGGCGGCGAAGACGGACGCGCAGTCGTCCACGGGCGGCGCGCCGAGGTCGCCGAGCTCCGCGGTGAGCGCGTCGCGGACGGCTGCCAGTTTTCGGCGCAGCGACGCGGGGCTGCGCGTGTCGGCCGCGCGCGGGGCGAGCCGGGGGTGGGCGAGCGCGAAGGCCGCTGTCTCTCCGACGCCCATGCCGCACGAGCCGTGGCGGTCGGCGCCGCGCGCGCGTTCGCGGGCCCGGTTCGCGGCGGCGTGGTAGGGGGTGGTGAGCAGCGCGTCGCCGTCGACGGTCAGCCGTTCGAGCGCGTCCGGGACGCCGACCGCCGCGAGGTGGTCCGCCTCGGCGGCCAGGGCGAGCGGGTCGACGAGCATGAAGCGCGACAGGTGGGTGGCCACGCCGGGGGTGAACGTCCCGGCGCCGAACTGGGCGAACGTGTGGTGCCTGCCGTCGTCGGTGACGACGTTGTGGGCGGCCTGGGCACCGCCGTTGAAGCGGACGACCGCGCGCACCGGGCGGCCGGTGCGGTGCGCGCGCTCGCACAGGTGGGCGACGACCGTGCCCTTGCCGGCGTCGCCGTAGCCGAGGTCGACCACGGCGACGTGTTCGGCAAGGGCACCGGAGGCCGCGCTTGTGTTCCCGGACGTCACAGACGCGTCGTGCCGGAGTTGTCGCCGTCGTCCAGGCCCGGGAGCGCCTGCGTGGTGGCGAGCGCTCCGGAACGGCCCTGGGCGTACGCGGACAGCGCGCGCGAGACCGAGCCCACCTGGCTGTCGACGGCGCCGACGTCCTTGAGGTGGCCCAGGCCCTCGTCGAGGTCGATGGCGTCCTCGGCCAGGCCGATGGTGACCGCGATGGTCTCGCAGACGGCGTCGAGGTCGTCGAGCTCGATGACATTCTGCCGGAGCAGTTCGCGCCAGCGGCCGAGCACTTCGGTGTCGCCGACGTAGGAGGAGCCGGCCGGGAGGATGTAGTAGACCTCGTATTTGCGCTGGAGTTCGGCGACGATCGCCTCGATGGGGATGTCCTCGCCGAGTTTGTCGCCGATCACGGCCTCGACCTCGCGGCGCTTGACGCGGCCGTAGGGCATCTCGTCGCCGATGAGGAACAGATAGCCGCGCTTGCCGCGCTTGTCGAGACAGTCGAGTTCGGTGTGGCGGGCCATGAAGTACATGGCCAGTTCGTACGATTCGGTCTTCTGGCCGCCTCCGCCGCCTTCCAGCAGGATGTTGCCGAGCTGGTCGTCCATGCGGTTGTCGGACTCGAACTGACCGACCTGCAAAGGGACTTTGTCGCATGTGGCGTCGCCGACCGCGCCGAAGAGGATCTGCGGGTGGTCGACGTAGCCCTTGCGGAGCAGCAGGCCGAACAGCTCGGGCAGCTTGGTCTGGAGGGTGACGGGCACCGAGCGCATCGAGCCGGTGACGTCGAAGAGCACGGAGATCGCCAGCGAGGTGGGGTGTTCGTCGCTGTCGCGGCTCTCGCGGGCGGTGACGCCGTGCGGGTCGAGGTCGGCGTGCGCCTTCCACTTCGCGCGCGGCACGCTGGTGTGCGCCTTGCGGCTGTACTCGAACGCGCTGCGGCCGGTTCGGGCGTTGTAGCTCTGGGCGGCGTCATAGACGTTGGTGGACCAGTTGCCGCTTCCCATGGGGGTCCTCCGGGAGGGAATCGGTGATGCGGGACGGTGAGTTCGGGGCCCCGAACGCCCGGGATGGTGAGTGGGCGTTGCGGGGCGTGGGGGTGCGGTCCGTGGCCGCTGCCGGTCCGGGGGCGGCCTGGGGTTCCGTCAGGCGTTTTTGCGCCGGCCCGGCATGGTGAACGGGCGGAAGCGGCGCGGGCCGTACAGGCGCCCGAGCAAGTCGTCGAGTTCGCGAAGGAGTTGCCATGCGTCGTGGGGGCGGCGCTGGGGTGCCGGCAGGGTGCAGCCCCGGGCGAAGCGCAGCAGCGGTTTGGGGGCTTCCGCGTTCAGGAGGTAGGTCATGCAGTGCGTCGCCATGAAGATGTCCGCCGACTGGTCCGGCGGCTGCTTGCCGGGGATCTCCGGCGGATACATGGCGGCGTACCGGTCGAGCATCGCGGGCACGTGCTCGTTCCCCGCGGTGTACCGGTCGTCCGGGCCGCGCTCCATCAGCGTGGCGTAGCACCAGTCGACCAGGACGAGACCGTGCTGCTGCGGGTGGATCAGGACGTGGTCGGGGACGACCGCGCCGTGCACGACGCCGGCGCGGTGCGCGTAGCCGAGGGCGACCAGGAGTCGGCGCCACATCCAGGCGACGTCGCGCGCGTCGAGGCCGTCGGGGTACGCCTCGCGCACTTCGGCGAGCGAGACGAATCCGCGCACGCGTTCGATGACATTGGCGCGGCGCTCGCTGCCGCTGTCGGCGTCGCGGTGCCGGAACGCCTCGACGAGGCCGGGGACGTACGCCGCGTACTTGCGGTCGCCTTCGCGTGCGATCCGGGCCAGCGCGGTCGCCTCGCGCTCCATCAGGTCGTTGTCGGCGACCGAGCGCGGCATCTTGAGCAGCGCGCGGACTTCCGATCCGTCGGGGGCGGCGTAGGTGACCTTGTACAGCGCGGCGATGTCGCCGCGCGCGCGTTCGACGCCGACCGAGTAGGCGCGTTTGCGTGTCGTGATGACCACCTGACGGCCCGTCACCCCGGTGATGGTCTGCTGGTAGCGCAGCCACAGCTCGGACAGCCGGGTGAACACCGCCTGCGCGGCGGCCTTGCGGCCCTCGGGGACCATGTCCGGGTGCAGCAGACGGGCGAACGCGCGGTACATGCGCCCGCCGGACCGCAGGCACGCCTCGGGGGTGCCGTCGTACGGCCCGAACAGGTCTTCGGGGGCCTCGGCCCCGCCGACCAGGTCGAGGGCCTCCTCCAGAGTCTTCGGGATCGCCGGTGTCGTGGTGCCGGGCGTGCCTGTCACTGGTTTTCCTCCCGTGACGGACGCAGCAACGCCGGGTGCAGCAGCCGCGCGCCGCCCGCTCGGTAGAGCCGGGCGCGTCGGCCACCGCGGGCGCCGCCGCGGGCGGTGGTGGTGTCGGTGTCCTCGACGAAGCCGGGGACCGACAGCACCTTGCGGTGGAAGTTGCCGGCGTGCAGGGGTTCGCCCCACACCGCCTCGTACACCTCGCGCAGTTCGGTGATCGTGAACTCGGGTCCGGCGAACGCCGTCGCGAGGGGGGTGTATTCGAGTTTGGCGCGAGCGCGTTCCAAGCCGTGGGCGAGGATGCGCGCGTGGTCGAAGGCGAGTTCGGCCGGGTCGAGGGCGTCCACCGGGATCCACGAGGCCGCCGCGGCGTCGCCGCCCGCGGTCGCCTCGGGCAGGTCGGGGGCGAACGCCAGGTAGGCGACCGACACGACGCGCATACGCGGGTCGCGGCCGGGTGCGCCGTAGGTGCCGAGTTGTTCGAGGTGCAGGCGCGGGAACGCGGGCGCGTGCAGGCCGCCGAGCAGCTCGTCCGAGCCGAAGTGCGCGATGGGCGCCGGGGACACGTGCCCGTCGTCGTCGTGGCGGGGGCCGCGGGTACCGGCGGGTCCTTCCGGTCGGAGCACCAGCAGGCCGGTCTCCTCGGCGAGTTCGCGGACAGCCGCCTGGTCGAGGTCTTCGTTCTCGGCGGCGCGGACGAACCCGCCGGGCAGCGCGCGGCAGCCGGCGAACGGCATCGCTCCGCGCCGGATGGTGAGCACGTGCAGCGACTTGCCGCTGCCGTCCGGACGCTGACGGATGGTCAGGGCGACGACGTCGACGGTCACCGCGATCGGCGTGAAGGCGCGCGGGTCATACGCGGCGAGCCACGCGCGCTCGCTCTCGCTGTCCGGTTGCCCGATCGTCGTCATCTCCGGTTTCCCACCTGTCCGTTTGTTCGCCCCGCAGTTGTTCTCTACATGAGAATATCCGGAGCCGAGGGAGAACTTACACGGCCGAACGGACAAGGGCGACAGGGTTTTCCCTCGCCCGGAAGCTTGGGGGGCGCGAGGCGGAGGACGGGACAGAGCGCGGAGGGAGCGCCGAACGAGCCGAACACGACATGAGCGCGGGCGACGCCCGGGCGACACCCGAAGCCCGTCACCGCACCGCACGGACCCGCACAAAGAACGCCGAACGAGCCGAACACGCCCGGACCGCGGGCGACGCGCGGGTGACACCGGGAGCCCGCCACCGCACCGCAAGACCCGCGCACAAAGAACGCCGGACAAACCGAACACGACCGGACCGCGGGCGATGTCGGAACTCTGCGGCTCGTCGCATGGACCGGTGCCGGGTGCCTGCCCGTCCGTCGGCGGGCTCTGGTAGGCAATGCCGCATGGACATCCACGACCACGCGGACGAGTTCGGCGGACTTCCGGTCGCCCACCTTCCGGCGCCGACACGCCGCAAGGCCACCAGAGCCGAGAACGCCGCCGCCCGGGCCGACGCGCGGCGCGAGCCGCCCGAACCCGACCAGGTGGCCTGGGCCCTGCGGACCGTCGTGTGGGGCCGGGAAGCCGAGGAGTTCCCCCATCTGTTCGGCCGCTTCCTCGACACCGTCGACACGACACGCGTGACCGCCGTCGTCATCGGTCAGTGGGGCGACAGCGGGACCACGGCGGATGTGCCCATCGGGCTGCTGTGCGACGCCGCCGACCGGTTCCCGTCGCTGCGCCACCTGTACGTAGGCGACATCACGCCGGAGGAGTGCGAGATCTCCTGGATCCAACAAGGGGACGTCACACCGCTGTTGGCCGCCTTCCCCGCGCTGGAGACACTCGTCGTCCAAGGCAGCCACGCGCGTCTGGATCCCGTCGGCCACACCGCGCTGCGGCATCTGGAGTTCGTGGGCAGCGGCCTGTCCGGGCGGGTCCTCCAGTCCCTGGCCGCCTCACAGTTCCCCGAACTGCACACGCTGGACGTGTGGTTCGGCCCGGAGGACTACGGCTGCACCGCGACCGTCGAGGACGCCGAGGCGCTGCTGCGCAGCAATCGCGGCCTGCCTTCCCTGTCTCGACTCGGTCTGAGGAACTGCGAGTTCGCCGACGAGCTCGCGGCGCTGCTGGCCGGCGCCCCGATCGTCGCACGCCTTCGCGAACTCGACCTGTCGCTGGGCACATTCGGTGACGAAGGCGCCGAAGCACTGTTGTCCGGGCAGCCGTTGGGGCACTTGTCCGCGCTGAACCTGGAGCACAATTTCATCTCCGAAGCGGTCGCCGAACGCCTGCGGACGGACCTCGCCGGTGTGGAGGTGATCACCAAAGACCGCAACGTGGGCGGGCAGTGGGGGCGCTACGTCGCCGTCAGCGAGTAGACCCGCGTCGTAGCGCACTTGCCACCTCATCGACCACCAGGACAGGACCGCACCCCCATGCAACAGCTCACGCACTTCGGCGGACTGCCCGTCGCCGACCTGCGCCCGCCCGGCCACGAGCAAAGCTCCGCACGAACGAGTCGCCGACGCCGATCCGGCGAGACCACGTGGGGCATCGCGCCGTACGAACGTGCCGCCGACGCCGTCGCGTGGCGGCTGCGGCGCGTCATGTGGGAGCGCACGAACCTCGACGAGGTGTACGAGCACTTCCGGGACCACGTCGACTGCGCGAGCGTGACCGCGATCGTCCTCGGGGCCTGGGACGACGACATGTCGGGCGACAACCCGCTCCTCGACCGCCTGATCGCCGACGCCGACCGGTTCCCATCCCTGCGCGCCCTGTTCACCGGTGACATCCTCTCCGAGGAGTCGGAGATCTCCTGGCTCTCGCTTCCCTCGATGACCCGAATCCTTGAAGGGTTCCCGCAGTTGGAGGAGCTGGGCATGCGCGGCTGCTCCATGTCGTCCGAGCCCGGCACGGGACCGGCCCCCGTCCGGCACGAACGCCTGCGCCGCCTGCGCATCGAGAGCGGCGGCCTGTCCGGGCGGGCCGCCCAGGCGGTCGCGCTCAGCGACCTGCCCGCCCTCGAACACCTCGAACTGTGGCTGGGCACCGAGAACTACGGCGGCGACGCCACCCTCGACGACCTCGACGACATCTTCGTCGGCCGCCGGCTTCCGAGACTGCGTCACCTCGGGCTGATGAACAGCGAGTTGCAGGACGAGATCGCCGAAGCGCTGGCGGGCGCCGCGGTCGTGTCGCGGCTGGAGACGCTCGACCTGTCGATGGGTGTCCTCAGCGATGTCGGCGTCGAGGCGCTGCTCGGCGGCCAACCGCTCGGCCACCTGAGGAAACTGCGGGTCCACCACCACTTCGTCACCGACCCGATGGCCGAGCGCCTGCGCCGCGCGCTCGCCGGGTCCGGCACGGACGTCGACCTGTCCGAGCCGGAGGAGCGGGACGACTGGGGCGACGACGACGATGAGGTGGACGGGCGGTACATCGAAGTGTCCGAATAGCCCTGCTCGCGCGGCCCCGACCACACGACTCCGACAAGGCGACACCCATGAGCCACACCCACGACCTGCTGACGACCTTCGCCGGGCTGCCGGTCGCGAGCCTCCTCCCGATCGGCGAACTGGAGTACGACTGGCACGCCGATCCCGCGGCCGTCCGCCCCGAGGACGGCCTCCCGACCGCCGACGCGGTCGCCTGGCGCATGCGCGTCTACCACGAGGACAGCGCGGAGAACGCCGAGGACTTCCCCGCGCACTTCGAGCGGTTCTTGAAGATCGTCGACACCACGCGCATCCGCGCGCTGATCATCGGCTCCTGGGGACCCAGCTACGAGGACTACGAGATCCTGCCGCAGCAGCTTCTGTGCGCGTCCGCCGACCGCTTCCCGATGCTGCGCCACCTCTACATCGGGGACATATCCCGGGAGGAGGACGAGATCTCCTGGATCGACCCGGGAGACGTCACGCCGGTGCTCGAAGCCTTCCCGGCGCTGGAGACCCTTGAGGTCAAAGGCGCGCCCGGATTCGAGCCGACCCGCCACGAAGCCCTTCGCAGCCTGGAGTTCCACAGCGGCGGGCTGCCCGCCGCTGTGCCGGCCGCCGTCGGCGCGAGCGAGTTTCCCGCGCTGCGCCGGCTCAGCGCGATGCTGGGCACCCCGAACTACGGAGGCATCGGCGACACCGACCCACTCGCGGGCATCCTGTCCGGAATCGGGCTGCCGCTGCTGACGCATCTCGGACTGCGCGACAGCGCGGTCCAGGACGCGGTCGCCGCCGCTGTCGCCGGTGCCCCGGTCGTCGAGCGGCTGACCGAACTCGACCTGTCCATGGGGGCGTTGGGCGACGAAGGCGCGGAGGCGCTGCTGAACGGCCAGCCGCTCACCCACCTGAAGCGGCTCGACCTGCACCACCACTTCATCAGCGAGCCGATGCGGGAGCGGCTGCGCGACGCTCTGGTGCCCTCGGGCGTCGACGTGGACCTGTCCGAACCGTGCGAAGTCCGGGAATGGGGGCGCTACATCGCGGTGGCGGAGTAGCGCCCGGGCACCCGCCCGTCGGCACCCCGAATCACCCGAACCCCTCCGAAACACCCCAGCGATTCCGGATTCGGCACCCCTGAAAGGTCGACCCTTCCCGTGCAGATCACCGTCGTCGGAAACCCCGGCCACCGGCGCGTAACCGGCTTCTCCGCCGCGGCCGTCGCCGCCGGGCTGCCGCCGCCGCGCGTCGTCGCGTGGGCGGACGTGCTGCGCGGCACCGAGCCGGTGTTCGGCGCCGGGCCGGTGCGGATCGACTCGCCCGGCGAGGATCCGGCCGTGCACGCACTTCTCGGCGGTCCGGCCGACCCGCACCGGGTCGAGGGCGGGGCCGCGCGGCATGCGGCGTTCCTGGACGCGTTGGCGCGCGTCCGGCGGGCGGTGGCGGCGTCGCCGGGGGCGTGGCTGGTGAACGACCCCGACGACATCGCCGTCATGTTCGACAAAGCGCGCGCGCACGCGGTCCTCGACGCGGCGGGGATCCCGGTCCCGGCCCGGGTCGGACCGGTGTCGGGGATCCGGTCGTACGCCGAACTGCGGGACGTGATGCGCCAGATGCGTCGGCCGAGGGTCTTCGTGAAGCCCGTGCACGGGTCGTCCGCGTCGGGGGTCGTCGCGCTGGAGACCGCGGGGCCGCGCGTGCAAGCAACCACGTCGGTCGAGTTGGTGCGCACCGCGAAGGGCACCGAGCTCTACAATTCGCTGCGCATCCGTAAATACCGCGACGAATCCGAAGTCTCCGCGATCGTCGACGCACTGTACCCGGACGGCGTGCACGTCGAGGTGTGGCTGCCGAAGCTCACCCTCGGCGATCTCGCCGTCGACCTGCGGGTGCTGGTCGTCGCCGGCCAGGCCACCCACGTGGTCGCGCGCGGCAGCCGTTCGCCGATGACGAATCTGCATCTGGGCAACGCCCGCGTCGACGTCGACGCGGTCCGCGGCGCGGTCGGCGAGGACGCGTGGCGGGCGGCAATGGCGACGTGTGTGCGCACGGCCCGGTGTTTTCCCCGTACTCTGCACGTCGGCGTCGATCTGCTTTTCTCGGTGGACCGCCGCCGCCACGCCGTCGGCGAGGTCAACGCGTTCGGGGACCTGCTGCCGGGCGTGCTCCACCGGGGACGGGACACGTGGGGGGAACAGGTCCGGGCCCTGGGACAAGGCTGCGTGGATGGATGGTGCCCGCACGGACCCCGGTGTCCGGCGGTACAAGCCGTATCAGACGAGGAACAACTGCCGTGCCCGACATGACGACGCCCCTCCCGCCGAACTACGGCGACCACGGCTGGGACGGCGACGGCCCCGACATGAACGAGGTCGTCGGCCGGTACGACCTGCTCATGGTCACGCTCGACACGCTGCGCTACGACGTCGCCGCCGAGCTCGCCGCCGCCGGCAAGCTGCCCAACCTGGCCCGGGTGCTGCCGGACGGACGCTGGGAGGCGCGGCACACCCCCGGGAGCTTCACGTTCGCGGCGCACACCGCGTTCCTCGCCGGATTCCTGCCCACACCGCTCGGCCCCGGCCCGCATCCCCGGCTGTTCGCGGCGCGGTTCGGCGGCAGCGAGACGACCGCGCCGCGCACGTGGGTCTTCGAGGAAGCGGATCTGCCCTCGGGCCTCGCCCGCGCGGGCTACCACACGGCGTGCATCGGCGGAGTCGGCTTCTTCAACAAGCAGGGCGCGCTCGGCTCGGTGCTGCCGGGGATGTTCGCCGAGAGCCACTGGGACCCGGAGCTCGGGGTCACCTCGCCCATTTCGTTCGAGGCGCAGGTCGCCCGCGCGGAACGCGTGGTCGGCGCGCTCGACACCGACCAGAAGCTGTTCCTGCTCGTCAACGTCGCGGCCCTGCACCAGCCCAACTGGTTCCACACGCCCGGCGCCACGGCCGCCGACGGCGACACGCGCGCCACACACGCCGCCGCGCTGGAATACGTCGACCGGCACATCGGCCGCCTGTTCCGCGCGATGAGCAGCCGCCGCCCGTGCTTCACGATCGTCACGTCCGACCACGGCACGGCGTACGGCGAAGGCGGTTACTCGGGGCACCGGATCGGGCACGAAGTCGTGTGGACGGTGCCGTACGCACAGTTCATGCTCAACCAAGGCGAATGGTGACGGCGTGACCGCATCGCTCTCCGTGAGTGCGCCGGCGTCCGGCGGGCTCGGGTCGCCATACGCCGGGTACGTCTACTCCTATCCGCACAAGACCGCGTACCGGCCGCTGTCACCCGCTCCCGCGCTGCGCGAGGTATGGGCGGGCCAGGACACCTCCGCGCTCTTCCTCTACCTGCACGTTCCGTTCTGCGAGATGCGGTGCGGGTTCTGCAATCTGTTCACGCGTACGGGAGCTCCGGCCGAGCTGGTCGACCGCTATCTGGGCGCGCTCGAACGCCAGGCGCGGGCGGTGCGCGAGGCTCTGCCGGATGCGCGCTTCGCGGTCGGCGCGATCGGCGGAGGGACGCCCACGTACCTCGAAGCGGCCGAGCTCGAAAGGCTGTTCGCGGTCGGCCGGGAGGTGATGGGCGCGGATTTCCCGGCGATCCCGGTGTCCGTGGAGACGTCGCCGGCGACCGCGACCCCGGACCGCCTGGCGGTGCTCGCCGCGCACGGCACCACGCGGGTCAGCATCGGCGTCCAGTCGTTCGACGACACGGAGGCGCGCGCGGCCGGCCGCCCGCAGCGCCGCGCCGAGGTCGAGGCGGCGCTCGCGGCGATCCGCGACACTGCGATACCCACGCTCAACATCGATCTCATCTACGGCATCGACGGGCAGACGCGGGCGAGTTGGCTCGCCTCGATCGACGCGGCCCTGGCCTGGCGGCCCGAGGAGATCTACCTCTACCCGCTGTACGTGCGGCCGTTGACCGGCCTCGGCCGCCGGGCCGTGACGCGCGCCGACTGGGACGCCGACCGCCTCGCGCTGTACCGCGCGGGCCGCGACCACCTGCGCGCGGCGGGGTACGAGCAGGTCTCCATGCGCATGTTCCGCCGCTGCGACGCCCCGCGCGACGCCGACACCGGGTACAGCTGCCAGCGCGACGGCATGGTCGGGCTCGGCTGCGGCGCCCGGTCGTACACCTCGGACCTGCACTACTCGTTCGACTACGCGGTCGGCATCGGCGAGATACGGGCCATCATCGACGAGTATGTGACGCTCGATCAGGAAGCCTTCTCCCGCGCCCGCGTGGGTTACCGGCTGGACGCCGCCGAACAGCGGCGACGGCATCTGCTCACGTCGCTGCTCCAGGCCGACGGCCTCGACGCCGCCGACTACCGCGCCCGCTTCGGCACGGACGCCGCCGCGGACTTCGCCGCCGAACTGGCGCCGCTCGCCGACGCCGGCCTGCTGACGGTCGGCGCCGGGGAACCCGACATCCGCCTGACCGACGACGGACTGTCGTGGTCGGACGCCGTCGGCCCCGCGCTGTTCTCAGCCGACACCGCGACGCTGATGGATGGCTACCGGCCCCGATGACCGCGCTGGTTCCGCTCCTCGCCGACCGCCGGGACGCGGCCGGGAGCCTGACGATCCTGTACCGGGGGCCCCTCGCCTCGTGCGATTACGACTGCGGCTACTGCCCGTTCGCCAAGCGCCGCGACACGGCGGAGCAACTGCGGGCGGACCGGGCCGCGTTGGAGCGCTTCGCCGGGTGGGTGGCGGACGCGCCGGAGCGCGTGTCGGTGTTGTTCACGCCGTGGGGCGAAGGGCTGGTGCGCAGTTGGTACCGCCGTACGCTGGCCGAACTCAGCCGCCTGCCGCACGTCGAGCGCGTCGCGATCCAGACCAATCTCAGCGCGCGGCCGGACTGGACCGCGGCGGCCGACCTCGACACGCTGGCGCTGTGGGCGACTTACCACCCCGACCAGGTGCCGTACGCCCGCTTTCTCGGCCGCTGCCGCGACCTGCGAGAACGCGGTGTGCGGTTCAGTGTGGGGATCGTCGGGCTTCCCGAACACCTGTCTGCCGCACGGCGGTTGCGCGACGAACTGCCCGAGGGCGTGTACCTGTGGGTGAACGCGGCGGAGGGCCGCACCTACACCGACGACGAGGCCGCCGCGTGGGCCGCCCTGGACCCGCACTTCGGGTTCAGCCGGGACCCGCACCCGTCGCACGGCGTCGCGTGCCGCACGGGCGACACCGTCATCAGCGTCGACGGCGAAGGGACCGTCCGGCGCTGCCACTTCGTGCCGGAGGTGCTGGGCAACCTCTACGACGGCTCGTTCCGCACGGCGCTGGCCCCGACCCCGCCGTGCCCGAAGCAGGAGTGCGACTGCCACATCGGATACGTCCACTTGACGTCGCTCCCGCTGTACGACGTGTTCGCGGGCGGCGTTCTCGAACGCATCCCGGCCGCGTTCACATCACCGAACAGCCGCCGGGTCACGTCTCGGCTCAGCTCCCGGGTCACGTCTCCCGGGCCGGCTGGTACTCGGCTTCGGTGAGGCCGAACGTCCAGGCGACGCCCTCCCGCGCGGTGCGGGTCCTCGGCGGCACGCGAAGCCAGTAGGTGCGCGTCGTACCGTCGGGCTCCGGCGTGGAGTTCAGCACCTCGACCATCACGATCGGCTCGTCGCCGGGCAGGTCGATGCGCCACAGCACGCCGGTCGCGTCGCGGTGCAGCGGACGCGCACCGACCTCGGAGAGGTAGCGGTCGTAGCCGTAGATCTCCAGCATCACGCGGCGCAGCTCGGCGTTGTCCTCGTTGCGGATGCGGTTGACGTCCAGTCCGCTGCCCTGCGGTCCGAGGCCCGTCACGAAGTCGGCGGGGATGGGCATGCCGCGCCACGCGTGCAGCGCGAAACCGTCGGGGAACGCGAGAGCGGGGCCTTCACCGCTGTGCAGCCGCGCGTTCTCGTCCCGGAACAGCGTCGTGGGGCGCTCCGCGACCAGCACGACACCTTCGTACGGCCACCACCATCCCGCCGAGCGGGCCACCCGCGCGACGGCGTCCAGCGCCTCGGCCGCCGGGGAGGCGGCCAACTCCGGGAAACAGTGGCGGAGCCCGTCGAACGCCGCGAGCCACGCCGCGTCGTGCTGGCCGCCCAACGCGTCCAGCGTCGCGGCACGGGCCTCCGCCGCGACCGTGCGCACCGACGAACTCCCCTGGCCCGTCCGGTTCGACGTACGCGTGGGCACCGTGCGGGCCCCGACCGCGGCTTCGACCGCGCCCTCGATGC
Source organism: Yinghuangia sp. YIM S10712 (assembly GCF_051388935.1). Classification (NCBI taxonomy): domain Bacteria; kingdom Bacillati; phylum Actinomycetota; class Actinomycetes; order Kitasatosporales; family Streptomycetaceae; genus Yinghuangia; species Yinghuangia sp. YIM S10712. Next base: position 54,015 of record NZ_JBPKBI010000011.1, on the reverse strand, counting down.
CGTCGCGGATCCGCGCGGTCAGGCCGGTGGTCGGCGCCCACAGGCGCTCGGCGACCTCGTGCCAGGCCTGCGCCCACGTGGTCTGGCCGAGCAGCGACGCGGCCTCGCCCCGGGCGCGTTCCCACGTCGCGGTGCGGATCTTGTCGCGCACGGACGCCCCGGCCCGCGAGCCGGCGGGGGCCCGCACCGGGAGGCCGACCGCGGCGAGGTCCTGCGGCTTGTAGGAGCCGGAGATCACGGTGGCGGCGACCGCTGCGGCAAGCGGGGATTCGTACCACAGGATCTTGGCGGGGGCGACCAGCCCGGCAGCCCGGTAGGCGTCCCGGATCCCCGCCTCGGCCTCGGCGCGGTCGGCGGGGCCGGTCGCGGCGGCGACGGCGGACCACGCGTCCGCGGTGTCGGCGAGCAGGGCCCGGTGCGCGAGGGTCAGCTCGGGGTGGACGGCGGCCTGCGGGGTGGTCACGGAACGGCGCTCCTGGATCGGCGGTTTCGGGAGGGGGACGGGCGGGTCAGTCGGCGACGATGCGCACGGCGCCGGGCACGTACTCGCGCTGCCGGACCACGCGGTACCAGCCCTTGGGCAGCGAGATCGCGTCGTGCTCCTCGTGGACCAGCCGGGTGGGCGCGTCCAGCTTGAGGTGGCCGATGACGGTCGGCTCCGGGTCGAGGAACAGTGTGCCGGAGCCGACGACCGCGTGCGCGTGGCCGGTCACCTCGCCGAGCGCGAGCACGATCCGCCCGCGGTTGTCACGCGGCTTCGCAGGGAGCCCCGTCACCCCCGCCGGCACCGCGTGCTCGTCGACCGGCAGCAGCAGGATGTCGCCTTGGCGGTACATGGAAATCCCCTCCGAGAACGCCGACTTGGGTGGTGGTCCGGGAAGCTCGCCCCCCGATGCGCAACACGTTACGACGACCCTCCGACACCCCGCCCACGAACAGGTACTGCCGTGCGGCCGGGTGGTCGCGGACGGCACCCGGCTTCGTTGTGGGCCACATGCCGGTGGGACAGGCCTCGAACTGCGGGTCCGTGCCGTCCGTGCCGTGCGTTGGGCCCCGCGAGGGTGAGCCTGGAAGGGCCGCAAGCCCGCGTGACGGACCGCCGCGCCCCGCCCTCCGACCCGCCCCTGTCCGCGAGTCCGTTGCGTCACACCAGTCGGCGGGGATCCGCTCCCCGTCAACCGGCCTTCGGGACGCCGTCCAACAAGCTCGTGATGCGGTCCGGTGGGCCCGGGCGGGAGAAATACCAGCCTTGGCCCGCGTCGCAGCCGATCGCGCGCAGGCGTTCGGCCTGGGCGGCGGTTTCGATGCCCTCGGCGGTGACGGTCAGCCCGAGCGCGTGGGCGAGGTCGACGAGCGATGCGACGATCCGGGCGTCGACGGGGTCCGCGTCGCCCAGGGTGCGCAGGCCCTCGACGAACGACCCGGCGATCTTGAGCTCGCAGACCGGGAGCCGGCGCAGGTAGGCGAGGTTGGAGTAGCCCGTGCCGAAGTCGTCGATCGCGATGCGCACGCCCATGTCGGCGAGTTCGCGCAGGCGTTCCAGCGGGCCGCCGTCGGTCGCCATGATCTGCGACTCGGTCAGCTCGAACTGCAACCGGTGCGGCTCAAGCCCGGTCTCCGCCAGCACCCGTTGGACGTGGCGCACCAAACCTGTGTCGTGGCACTGGCGTTCGGCAAGGTTGACGCTGATGAACGGGGCCGTTCCCGCCTCGCGTGACAGGCCGTAGCCACGCCAGCGCTGCGCCTCGCGGCAGGCGCGTTCGAGCACGTACATGCCGAGCGGCACGATGAGGCCGGTCTCCTCGGCGAGGCCGATGAACCGGTCGGGTCCGATGAGCCCTTGGCGCGGGTGGCGCCAGCGTACGAGCGCTTCGACGCCGAGCACCGAGTTGTCCGCGAGTGCGACCAACGGCTGGTAGTCGACGTCGAATTCGCCGTTCTGCAAGGCGGCCGGCATTTCGGCGGACAGGGTGTAGCGGGCCACTTCGCGGTCGTTGCGCTCGGTGTCGAAGACCGTCCAGCGGCCTTTGCCCTCGGACTTGGCCCAGTACAGCGTGATGTCGGCGGCGCGCATGGTGTCGGCGGGGCCGCTGCCGGCGATCGGGCGCTCGACGATGCCGATCGACGCGCGGACGGTGAGGTCGTGTCCGCGGATCCGGAACGGTTCGCGCAGCGCCGCGAGGATGCCCTCGGCGAGCGCGACGACCTGCCCGGTGCCGGCCGCGTGTTCGACAAGGACCATGAACTCGTCGCCGCCCATGCGGGCCATCAGATGCCCCGCCCGCGACACGTACGCGTCGAGCCGCCGCGCGACCGCGATGAGCAACTGGTCTCCGACGTCGTGGCCGAGACTGTCGTTGACGACCTTGAAGCCGTCCAGGTCCAGGTAGCACAAGCCGACGCGGTCGCCGTCGCCCGCCCTGCCGAAAAGACTTTCGAGGCGTTCGAAGAACAGCGCGCGGTTGGGCATGCCGGTGAGCGGGTCGTGCTGGGCCTGGTGGCGCAGCCGGGTGTAGAGCCGGTGCCGGTCGGTGACGTCCTCCATCATCGCGACCTGGTATTGCGGGGCGCCGGAGGCGTCGCGTACCAGGGACAGCGTCAGATGGGTCCACAGCGGCTCGCCGTCGGCGCGGCGGTAGCGCTTCTCGACGGAGAAGTGCTCGCGGGCGCCCCGGGCGAGCTCCGCGTACCAGTCGTGGATGTGCGCCGGGTCGTCGGCGAGCATGAAGTCGCGGATGCGGCGTCCGGGCAGGTCGTCGGTCGGCACACCGAACATCTGGGCGAGGGCCGGGTTGACGTCCAGGATCACCCCGTCGATGCCGGCGATCGCGATGCCGAGGCCGGACTGCTCGAATACCGCGCGGAACCGCGCCTCGCTGGTGTGCAGGGCTTGTTCGGTCAGTTCGCGCGCGTCGAGCACGGCCGCGTGGACGGCGCGCTGCTCGGCGAGAGTGCGGTTGCGCAGTGCCTCGGCGTAGCCGGCGGCGAACGCGCCCTGGACCTGGGTGATGCGCAGGAGGTAGTCGTCGGGGTTGCGCCGGAGGGCGAACGCGTGTTCGCGCAGCCGGGGCCACCAGTGGCCGATGAGGCCGAAGGAGCGTTCGAGTGTGCCGGTGCCGGTCAGGTGCGCCGTCACCAGTGCGGCGCCGATCTCGCGGGCGTCGTTGGGCTGGAACGGGTCGGAATCCAGGAGGTTCGCGAGGCGTTCGGTCAGCTCCCGGAGATGGTCGTGCATTTCATCGGCGGGCAGCGGGCCGTGGTCGACGCTCTCGACCGTTTTTGCCCACTGGTGCGCGAACTCGTCCTTGGCGGCTGCGATTTGGGGAGCCTTGGGTCGCGGTGGCATGTGCACGCCGCCGCCTGCCGACGAGCGGTCGGGCGTGTCCCCCAGTGGTGCGTGCCGAGGCGGGTCGCCTGCCTCGGTGGCGGGCACGTCCGCCGCCGGGGGCGCTTCGACCGTGGCCGCCGAGGCGTCGCCGGCGTGCGTGAACGCCGTCGGTGCCCCCGCCTCGCCCGCCCCGAGGCCCGCCGCCCCCGCGCCACCGGCGCCGGGAGAGGCATCGTCGGAGCGGGGACTCATGTCCGGTTCCCCGCTTTCGCTCGGCTCGCGGCGGCGGTCGGTGGCACGGCACGTTCGCGGGCCGCCGCACGCCCCGGCGCGTCGGCGGCGGCACCGTGCACGGCGCTCGCCGGACGACGCATCGCGCCGCCTGCCCGCGGCGCCGCGCCCGGCGCGCAGGTCTCGATCCCCGTCGGCCCCCATACCGGTCGTTCCACGATCCCCCGCCTCTCGGTCGAACTGTCGAACTCTCGATCGGTGTCCGTGCGCCGCCGCCCCGGGCGGTCACGCGCCGCAAGATCAGACGATCCCGGTCCGGCCGCCCGCCGATGCTCTGAATCGGCTTGACCCGCGGGCGGCAACTGACCTGTGATCACGGTCGACGGTATCCGCCGGGAGCGCGAATCGTCTCGCACTCCGGCCCGGCGCGAGGAGCATCACTCCTGCGAGGGACAGTCACCCGGTGCCGTCCCTGACGATTTGGGGGTTTGTGGCCATGTTGGTCGAACTGGCGATCGGCGATGCGTATGGTGCGGGGTTCGAGTACGCCGCACCGGAGTTCGTGCGCCGGGGCAACACACTGAGCGGCTATGTGCAGCATCCGAGGCACCGGGACGTGCTGCCGGGCAGGTACACCGACGACACGCAGATGAGCGTCGCCGTCGCGGAGTGGCTGCTCGGCGGGACGCTCACGCGCGAGGACCTGGCCGAGCGCTTCGTCCGCGCGTACCACCGCGATCCGCGCGCCGGCTACGCCTCGGGGTTCCGCTCCGTCCTCGACCGGGTGAACGACGGCGCGGAGTTGCTGGCCACGCTGCGTCCCGGCAGCGACAAAAGCGGTGCGGCGATGCGCGCGGGGGTGCTCGGGCTGCTCCCGGATCTCGGCGAGATACGGCGCCTGACGACCCTTCAGGCCAAGATCACGCACGACTCCCCGGGCGGTGTCGCCGCCGCGCTGGGCGCCGCGTACGCCGTGCACTATTGCCGCCACCGGGTGGGCCCGGTGGCCGGCCTGCCGCGATGGCTCGCCGAGAACGTACCCGCGCCCGCTCCCTACGGCCGGTGGACCGAGCCGTGGCGCGGGAAGGTGGGCTCGCCCGGCATGCACAGCGCGCGGGCCGCGGTGACGGCGTTGGCGCGGTGCCGGAAGCTGAGCGAACTGCTCGCCGATTGTGTGGCGTTCACCGGCGATGTGGACACCGTGGCGACCATCGCGCTCGCTGCGGCTTCGGTGTCCGGCGAATACGAACGCGACGTGCCCGAGCCGCTGCTGGTGGGCCTGGAGTCGGAGGCGTACGGCCGCGCGTTCCTCGCCGGGCTCGACGGTCGACTCGCCGAACGCTGGGGCCTGGACTGAGATTTCGACGTGCCACCGCCGGGGCGGCCGATCCGACGGCCGCCCCCGCGGGGGTGTGTT
>NZ_JBPKBI010000011.1:0-48966 GCF_051388935.1 Yinghuangia sp. YIM S10712 | reverse complement strand
CCCCCCCCCCCCCCCCCCCCCCCGGGGCTGTGTTGCTCGACCCGAGCCGGAACCTGACGGGAGGTCAGGCCGCGGCGACGTGCTCGCGGGTCTCGGCCGGCTCCAACGCCAGTGCCAGCACCTCCCGCACGTCCGACACCGCGTGGATGGTCAGTTGCTCGCGGACCGCCTCCGGGATGTCGTCCAGGTCGGGCTCGTTGCGCTTCGGCACCAGGATCGTGGTGATCCCGGCCCGGTGCGCCGCGAGCGCCTTCTGCTTGACCCCGCCGATGGGCAGCACCCGTCCGGTCAGCGACACTTCACCGGTCATCGCGACATCCGACCGCACCGGCCGCCCGGTCAGCAGCGACACCAGGGCCGTCGTCATCGTGACGCCCGCGCTCGGCCCGTCCTTCGGCACCGCGCCCGCCGGGACGTGGATGTGCACGCCGCGGTCCTTCAGGTCGCCGACCGGCAGTTCGAGCTCGGCACCGCGCGCCCGCAGATACGACAGCGCGATCTGCGCGGACTCCTTCATCACGTCGCCCAGTTGCCCGGTCAGCGTGACCCCGGACGCACCCGTCTCCGGGTCCGCGAGCGACGCCTCGATGTAGAGCACGTCACCGCCCGCACCGGTGACCGCGAGCCCCGTGGCGACGCCCGGAACCGCCGTACGCTGCTCCTCCTTCGCCAACGACGCCTCCGGCGTGTGCCGGGGCCGCCCGAGGTAGTCGACCAGGTCGGCCGCGCGCACCTCGATCGGGAACGCGATGTCCTCCAGCGCCTGCTTGGCCGCGATCTTGCGCAACACGCGCGCGATGGACCGTTCCAGCGTCCGGACGCCCGCCTCGCGCGTGTACTCGCCGGCCAGCAGCCGCAGCGCGTCTTCGGTGAACGACACCTCGCTGCCGTCCAACCCTGCCTTGTCGAGCTGACGCGGCAGCAGGTGGTCGCGCGCGATCGTGACCTTCTCGTCCTCGGTGTAGCCGTCGAGGCGGACCAGCTCCATCCGGTCGAGCAGCGGCTCGGGGATGGCCTCCAGGACGTTGGCCGTCGCGAGGAACACCACGTCCGACAGGTCGAGTTCGACTTCCAGGTAGTGGTCGCGGAACGTGTGGTTCTGCGCCGGGTCCAGCACCTCCAGCAGCGCCGCCGTCGGGTCGCCGCGGTAGTCGGAGCCCACCTTGTCGATCTCGTCGAGCAGGACCACGGGGTTCATGGTCCCCGCCTCCTTGATCGCCCGCACGACCCGGCCCGGCAGCGCGCCGACGTACGTCCGCCGGTGCCCTCGGATCTCCGCCTCGTCGCGCACACCACCGAGGGCGACACGCACGAAGCTGCGGCCCATGGCCCGCGCGACGGACTCGCCCAGCGACGTCTTGCCGACGCCGGGCGGACCGACGAGGGCCAGCACCGCGCCGCTGCGACGACCGCCGACGACCCCGAGGCCGCGCTCCTCGCGGCGCTTGCGGACCGCGAGGTATTCGACGATGCGCTCCTTGACGTCGTCGAGACCCGCGTGGTCCGCGTCGAGGACCGCCCGCGCACCGGCGATGTCGTACGCGTCCTCGGTGCGCTCGTTCCACGGCATTTCCAGGACCGTGTCGAGCCAGGTGCGGATCCAGCCGCTCTCCGGGGACGCCTCCGAGGCATGCTCCAGCTTGTCGACCTCCTTCAAGGCCGCCTGGAGCACCTTCTCCGGCAGGTCCGCCGCCTCGACGCGCGCCCGGTAGTCTTCCTCCTCGCTTCCGGGCGTGCCGTTGAGCTCGCCCAGCTCCTTGCGGATCGCGGCGAGCTGCTGCTTGAGCAGGAACTCGCGCTGCGTCTTCTCCATGCCTTCCTGGACGTCCTTGCGGATCGTCTCCGCGACGTCCAGCTCGGCGAGGTGGTCGCGCGTCCAGCCGACGACCTTCTCCAGACGCTCGGTCAGGTCGGTCGTCTGCAACAGCTCGATCTTCTGGGACTGCGACAGGTACGGCGCGTACCCTGCGTTGTCCGACAGCTCGGACGGGTCCTCGATCTGCTGGACGAAGTCGACCACCTGCCACGCGCCGCGCTTGCCCAGGATCGTCGTCACCAGGGCGCGGTACTCGCGTGCCAGTTCCTCGGCCCGCTCGTCCGGCTTGCCCTCCTCGACCAGTGTCGCCTCGACCCACAGGGCCGCGCCGGGGCCGGTCGTCCCGGTGCCGATCCGCACACGGGCGGTGCCGCGCACGACAACCGCGGACTCACCGCTCGGCAACCGCCCGATCTGCTCGACGACGCCGAGCGTGCCGATCGCCGGATAGTGCCCTTCGTCCCGCGGCACCAACAGCACGCGGGCCTTGCCCTTCCCCGCCCGGATCCCCGGCAGCGCCCGCGCGGCATCCACCGCGGCGCGCGTCTCCGCGTCATCCAGCTCCAGCGGCACCGCCATCCCCGGCAGCACCACGATGTCGTCGAGGGGCAGGACCGGAAGAGTCAGGATGCCGGAGGTCGTGTCGCTCATGGTGGCTCCCTCGGAGTCGGTTCTGTTCCGTACGTTGCGCTGACCACACTCAAGAAAGGAGAGCCCCGGAACATTCCCAGGGCAAGTTGTGATCGCTCAGAGCGAACAAAGGCCTCGCAACGAGTCACCGGTGCAGCCACCGACACCCGGTCACGTCAGGCCATGAGCACTCCCGCCCCCACACCCGACCCGAGATCCATCGAACCGCCGCGGACGGGTTCCTCTACCGTCCGCCACCCGGACGACGGGGAACCCCCGAGAACGCACCCGCCGGGGTCCCGGATGCCGGTTAACGTGTGGACCGCGCACACCCTTGTCGGTATAACGTCAGAACTCATGACGAGCCATCAGCATCCGGACCCCGTCAGCCCGACCCTGCACGAATTACTCCAACGCGGCCACGGTCGCGGGGCGTTGCGTGCCACGGCCGAGGATGCCGGCCTGGTCTTCGACTGCGTGGCACACGACCGGCGCGTCGACTGGCAGGTCGAGCAACGGGCCGTCTACTTCGCCCGGTTGATCCGCGATCTCGGCCTTCCCGTACGGCCGCTGGCGGACATCCTGCACGCCCACGACGCCGCCGACGTACCGGACGACGGCACCAGGGCCGCGGGGGACCCTTACGAGAACGACGACTTCGCGGTCTTCTGCCTGGCCCTGGACATCCTGAGCGCACTCGGGTCCAGCGGATCGGCGGAAGCCGTGAGGGTGTTGCGCGATTTCGTGCACAGCGGCGAGCGCTGGATCGAGGCGCTTGAGGACATCGCCGCCGACTGGCCGCGCGACCTGTGGGACGACCTCGCCGACGTCGCCCGCGCCCGCGCCGGCGAGATCGCCCCCGGGGCCGTCTTCGCGACCATGTCGCCGTGGCGTGAATGGCGTTCGGAACACCCGTGGGTGGCCGAACTGCTGGAAAAACTGGATCCGCACGACGACGAGGAATTCGCCGCCGGCCCCGCGGACGGCACACTCGAAGGCCCTTCCGGCTCACCTGTCACGCCGGTTTCTCCCCGCACTCCGCTGTCCTCGGTGGCCCGCGAGGCCGAGGAGCCGGAATCCGCGTACACCGCCCGGCTGCGCGACCTGTGGCTCACCCTCCCCCACTCCCCCGCCCGCGCCGGGGTGCTCCGCGCGCTGCTGGCCCGGCACGCGGCGGAACAACCCGGCTGGCTGGCCGAGTTCGTACACGAGGCGCTGTGGGACAGCGAAGACGAGGTACGCCTTCTCGGCGTCCGCCACGCCGACTTCCACGCCCCGGACACCCGGGAACGCCTGGCGGTGCTCGCCGACGACCCGATCGAGGACGAAGCCGTACGCGCCGCCGCCCGGCGCCGGCTCGCCCCCTGACCGCCTCCGGCACCGCCACGGGGCGGGCCGGTGCGCACGGGCGAACGTACGCGATCAGCCCCTGTCGCCCCTCTTCCCGCCGCCGCGCCCGAACAACTTGCGCGGCGCCGTCGCGTTCTTGTCCGCGATCCACTCGGCCGTCGACGGGTCGCGGCGCTGGTCGGCTTCGCCTGGGCCGTTGCGCCAGGCCGCGCCGCCGGCGAGCTCTTCGGATTCTGCCTCCACGTCGCGGTCGGTCCGCACGGGTGCGGCGGCCGGGTCGGCGGTTGCGGCGTCGGCGGAGCGGACCATGCCGACGATCCGGCGGCCGGTGATTCCGAGGCTCAGCATGCTGAGGCCGTCGAACAGCAGGGCCAGCGAGATGAAGGTGCCGATGACGTAGCGGCTGCTGCTGGGCCATTCCGCGAGAACCAGGCAGCCCAGGCCGATGTCGACCACGCCGACGACGATCGTCCACGTCATGCGCGCGGACATGCTCGCGATGCCGCCCACGACACGGAACAGGCCGGCGGTCAGCAGCAGGAGCGCGACGAAGAGGGTCAGTGCGGCGGCGGCCACCTCGGGGCGGCGCAGCAGCACGACACCGGCGGCGATGTTCAGCGCGGCGACGGCGACGGTCAGCCAGAAGGCACCCGCCTCCTTGCGTGACTGGATCGCCTGGAAGAGGCCGACGATTCCGCCGACGAGGAGCAGCCAGGCGAACAACACCATCGTGGTGATCGTCGCGAGGCCGACGTACACGAGCCCGACGATTCCGCCGATGATCAGGATGATCCCGAGGAAGACGAGGAACCCGAAACCGAAGCCGCCTTTGCCCTGGGTCGCCTCGGGCCCCGCCGCTCCGGCGTGCCGTGGTCCGGCGCCGCTTTTCCTGCCCATGGCCGTCGCTCCTTGAGGTCGGTTCGCGGCCCGGTACGCGCGTGGGCGGCCAAGGTGGGACGGCAGGGCCGCCGAGCCGCCGGTTGCCGGGTCCGTGCGGTCTGCGCTTACCCGGTCAGACGCATGGATACCGCTGCTTTGCCCCTCAAGGAGTCTCGGTATTCCGGGCTTCCGGCCTCATGTGCGCTCCCCGGCTTCGGCGATGTCTCGGGACGGCGTGTGCCGTCAGCGTGCGGGTCCCGGCGGGAGTGCCGCGGGGCCGGGGCCCGGGCGGGCCGAGGACGCGGACGGGAGCGCGGCGCGCGGGATGGGCGTGGGGATGCGGTGCTGCTCGATGATGGGGCCTGCCGGATCCGGCAGGCCGAGGAAGTGGCGGCGCAGCCGGTGCTTTTCGACACGCTGGTTGGGCGTGCGGGGCATGTGGACGACGACCCGTATGTGGGCGGGGCGCATGTAGGGCGGCAGGGATTGCGCGCACCACCCGTGCAGGGCGGCGGGGTCGAGCAGGCGGCCGTGGTCCGATTCGACGTAAAGGACCACCTCGTCGTCCGGGCGGCCGGGGGCGGGGACGCCGAAGACCGCGCAGACGGCGATGTCCGGGTGCTGGTTGACGAGGTCTTCGATGTGGTACGCGGAGATGTTCTCGCCCCGCATGCGGATGCGGTCCTGGACGCGGTCGACGAAGCGGAGCAGGCCGTCCTCGGCGTCGCGTACGACCGCGTCGCCGGTGTGCAGCCACAGATTGCGCGTCGACTCGGCCGTGCTGATCGGGTCGCCCAGGTACTCCTGGACGACAAGTCCCGGAAGGTGCGGGCGGACCGCGAGTTGGCCGACGGTGCCGTCGGGGACGCGGCGGTCGTGTTCGTCGAGGACCGCGACGTCGAGGAAGGGCAGGGGCGCGCCGAGGATGCCTTTGCGCGGGACCGCGTCACCTCGCACGACGGGGACGCGGTAGTGCGAGCAGACGCGGGTGACCTGCTCCCGGTTCAGCCCGCGCCGGAGGGCGGGCGGTGTGCCGGTGCCGTCGGGGAGTTCGTCGACGACTGCGGCGACGGGCACGCCCGATTCGATCTGGGCGTACGCGGCGACCACGAAGTCGATGCCGAACCGCCGCGCGAAGTCGGCGTGGATGGGCGGCAGCGGGTGAAGCCACACCTTCGCGAGCGGGTTGTCGGCGTCCTCGGGCCGCTCGGGGGTGCTCATCAGCCACGGCACCGCCACGTCGGTCAGGACCGCGGTGCTCGCGCCGGTCGCCGTGACGCGGCGCCAGAACTCGCCGGGGTGGAAGCGGTCCCACAAGGTGACGGTCGAGCCCGTCCATGCCGCGCGCGCGACGCCTGCGAAGGCGCCCATGGGGGTGTGCAGGGGCAGGTCGTTGTAGACCACGTCGTCGGGCGTGGTCAGGCGGCGCAGCAGGAAGCTGTACTGCGCGACCCAGCGGTGGCAGAGCACGGCGGCCTTGGGGCGCCCGGTGTTGCCGGGGGTGTGCAGGATCGCGGCGACGTCGTCGGGGCCGGCGCCCGACTGGGGCGGCAGGGCGCGGGCGAGGAAGCGGGCGTACGGGATTTCCGGGAAGCCGTGCGGCGGCGGTACGCCCACCGAGTCGTGGACGGTGATGCGCGGCGCGTAGGGGAGGTGGGGGCGGACGAGTTCGAGGGCGCCCAGCCCCATGCGCTCGGTGACGACGAGCGAGGGGTTGGCGGTGACGAGTTGGTCGTAGAGGGCTTCGCCGGCGAGGTCGGGGTCGATCGGGCAGAAGACCGCGCCGGCCTTCCAGATGCCGAACATCCACAGGGCCGCGGCGTAGGGGCTGCGGCAGTGCACGGCCACGCGGTCGCCGTGCCGGACGCCGATCGCGTCGAGGTTGCCGGCGATGGTGTCCGTGGCGCGCCGGGCTTCGGCGTAGCTGAGGTCGAGACCGTGCTCGCCGTAGTGGATGAAAACCCGCAAAGGGGTGCGTACCGACCACGCATCGAGCGCTTGGGTCACCGGCTCACCGTCGGCGGCGAGCTCTGCGGCCAGCGTCTCAAGGTGGGCGGCTCCACCGTTGGCGCCCGTGCTGGGAGTCGTCACTTTTGTCCTCACGGCGCGCGGCCCGGTTGAGGGGCGGAGCCGCGCGGTTCGATGTGCATCGATGGATCGACGTGCCGCTGCCATGCGCAGTGGTCAGGGAGCGTAGCGCGTCATGCGCGCGTGCGGGGGCACGACGGGTGGGGAGCTGCCGGTTCCGGACATGCGGGGGACGGAGCGTGACGGCGGGCCGGGCGGTGCCGACGATGGGCCGTGGTTTCGCGGTGGCGCTCCACAACATCTTCGGGCGATCGCTCTTCGGCCTTCCGCTTGCGGGTGCGTGTACCTAGCATCGGCGCTGCGTGCCGCTGTTGACGCGGGGTCAGTAGGCCGGCGGTCGCCGGGCGTGCCGGGGCGTACGGCATCGGCGACTCGGCCCGCAGCACCGGGCAGCCGCACGGGGCACCGGCACTCGGCACTCGGCACTTCCGCAACTGGAGCACCGCGTAATTCGGACGAAGGAGGCGCGACACCTTGCCCGACACCTCTGGGGCCACCGGCGTCACCGCGGAGGCGATCCGCACCCGCGTCGGCGACCTGGTGGCCGCACATGATCCGGCCACGACCGATCCGGTCGAGTTCCTCGGCCACCGCTTCGACGCCGGGCTCGCGTGGGTGCACTTCCCGGTCGGCTGCGGCGGCCTCGACGCGCCGCGGGCGCTCCAGCACGTCGTGGAGCAGGAGTTGGCCGCCGCGGGGGCCCGGCCGGCGCACAGTTACCGCAACCCGCTCGGCCTGGGCATGGCCGCGCCGACGATCGCCGTGCACGGGACGGACGAGCAGCGCTCGCGGCTGCTGCGCCCGCTGTGGACCGGCGAGGAGATCTGGTGCCAGCTCTTCAGCGAGCCGGGGGCCGGGTCGGACCTCGCCGGGCTGGCCACGCGCGCGGTGCGGGACGGCGACTCCTGGATCGTCAACGGGCAGAAGGTGTGGACGTCGTTCGCGCACAAGGCCCGCTGGGCGATGCTCATCGCCCGGACCGACCCGGATCTGCCCAAGCACCAGGGCCTGACGTACTTCTTCCTCGACATGACGCTGCCGGGCGTCGAGGTGCGTCCGCTGCGGCAGGCCACCGGGCAGGCCGAGTTCAACGAGGTGTTCCTGACCGACGTGCGGGTGCCCGACACGATGCGCGTCGACGCGGTCGGCAAGGGCTGGGCGGTCTCGAACACGACGCTGATGAACGAACGCGTCGCGATCGGCGGCGGACCGGCCCCGCGCGAGGGCGGCGCGATCGGGGCGGTCGCGGCGCTGTGGCGCGAGCGGCCGGAGCTGCGCACATCCGGGCTGCACGACCGGGTGCTGCGCGCGTGGGTCGAGGCGGAGGTCGCGCGCCTGGCCAACGAGCGCATCCGGCAGCAGCTCGCGGCCGGGAAGCCGGGGCCGGAGGGGTCGGCCGCGAAGATGGCGTACGCCCGGATCAACCAGGACACCACGCGGTTGTGGCTGGAACTGTCCGGTGAGGAGGGCCTGGCGTACGACGACTGGACGATGCGGCGCGTCGAGCTGAGCGGCGTGGACGAGGAGCGCGCGGCGGGCTACTACTACCTGCGTGCCAAGGGCAACTCGATCGAGGGCGGTACGACCGAGATCCTGCGCGGCGTGATCGCCGACCGCGTGCTCGAACTCCCCCGGGAACCGCGCAACGACACCAAGCTCCCGTGGAAGGAGATCCCCCGGTGACCGAGATCCCGTCCCTGCTGTACTCGGACATCGAGGAAGACCTGCGCGCCACCCTGCGGGGCCTGCTCGCGGACCGGTGCGCGTGGCCCGACGTGCTGGCGCGGATCGACACAGACGAGCCGTACGACGACGCGCTGTGGAAGGCCGTCGCGGGCGAACTCGGCCTTGCGGGGCTGCTGGTGCCCGACGAACTCGGCGGCGCGGGCGCGACCGCACGGGAGATGGGTGTCGCGGTCGAGGAACTCGGCCGTGCGGTCGCGCCGTTGCCGTTTTTGGCCAGCGCGGTGCTGGCAACTGCCGCGCTGCTCGCGGCCCCTGCCGGTGCGGTACGCGACGACGCGCTCCGCTCGCTCGCGCCCGGCGCCCGGGCGGCGACACTCGCGGTGTCGGCAACCTCCTGGCCGGGCAAGGAATTTCCGGGTGCGCTGACGGGAACCCCCGACGGAGATGGGCGTGTTCGGGTCACCGGAACGGTGACCAGTGTCCTGGCGGTCGACCGGGCCGAACTGCTCGTGCTCCCCGTCGTGGTCGACGGCGCGCCGCACCTCGCGGTGGCCGACGCCGCGGTGCCGGGCGTCTCCCGGTCGCGCACGACCACGCTGGACGCGACGCGTCCGGTCGGGACGCTCGTACTCGACGGCGTGCCCGCGTCACCCGCCGCCGCTCCGGGCGCGGCCGAGACGGCGCTGCAACACGCGCTCACCGTCGGCGCCGCGCTGCTCGCGTCCGAGCAACTTGCGGTCGCGGAAAGGGCGTTGGAGGAGACGGTCGGCTACCTGAAGGTGCGTCACCAGTTCGGCCGCCCGATCGGGTCGTACCAGGCGCTGCGGCACCGCGCGGCGGACCTGTGGGCCGACATCGCCGCCGCACGCGCCGCGGCCCGCTACGCGGCCTCGGCCGTGGCGGAGGGCTCCCCGGACGCGGCGGTCGCCGCGTCGCTGGCCCAGGCCTTCTGCGGGGACGTCGCGGTACGCGCGGCCGAGGACTGCGTACAGATGCACGGCGGTATCGGCTTCACCTGGGAACACCCCGCGCACCTGTACCTCAAGCGCGCGATGAGCGCGAACCTCCTGCTCGGCACCCCCGACCGTCATCGCACACATTTGGCCACCCTGGTGGGGCTCCCCCCGGCAGCCCTCTGACCGACAGCCCCCGCGCGCCCGCGACGCGAGAAGGAGCAGGGCGGGCGCGCGGCGGATCGGGAGTCGCGGGCGGAGGCGCTTCATTCGCCCGCCGGCGCGGCGGCGCCGGCGCGGCTGTGCGTGGGCAACCGCTGTCGGTGCATGCGCTCGATCCACCGCTGAGGCCTTGAATCCACCCCAGGTCCCGCGGGTCACCGGCATGCGATCGGGTAGCCCCGACATATGCCGAGGATTCCGCGGTCCCAGCGCCACGGGACCGAACCGGACGATGCCGTGACGGACCTGCCGCTGCGCCGGGCCCTCTCGCGTTGGGCCCTCGTCGCGGGGGTCATCGCCGCCGCCGCGTGCGGGTGGGCGGCGGCGGTCGCCGAAGCGCATCAGGGGGTGTGGATCTTCGCCGCGGCGGTGTCGGCGGCGACGGCCCTGGTCGCGGCCGTGGACCTCGGGGTGATCCGCAAGCGCATGCGGCAGGGCACCGCCGGTCGCCGCGTGCGCCTGCCGCGTCCCCGGTGATCCGGCTCAGCTCAGCATGCGGACGACCATCACCACCGCGTACACCAGCACCGCGGCCAGCACCGCCAGCACGGTCACCAGAAGCCACGCCTTCGGGTCGCGGCGCGGTCCGGCCGACGGGTCGCCGGCATCCGCCCCGGACGCGTCCGCCGGGCCGCCGGCCACGGGGTTCTCACTCACGGTCCGCCCCTCCCACGTACGGATGCACCGGTCGGTGCGCCGCCCAGCCTTGCACCGGGCGGCCGTCCGTGCATCGGTCCTGCGGAGGAATCCGCGCCGGAGCGTGTCCGAGCCCCCCGTCGGAACAGGCCGCGTCGTTCCGGGCCTTGGCCGGTCGCCTTCCCGCCGTACCGGCGGCGGTCGGGCGGCGCGGCCCCGGCGGAGAGCTCGCACACGCTCCGGCGTCCCGGAGCGTTCCCTCCCTCGGGAGGAAGGGCGCCTCCCGAGGGCGCACTTCCTCCCGTGGTCCCCGTCCGCCGTCAGCGCATCGGCGGCTGTTGCTGCCCCGCCTGCTGCTGCGTCGCGATCAGACGGGCGATCCAGAAGCGGAGGAACCCGGCGAGCGAGTAGCGCAGGTACACCGCCATGCCCGCGATCGAGATCGGGATACCGCACAGGGCGACGACGATGGCGTCCCGCTGGGTCAGGGGCAGGCGTGTGGTGTGGGCCATGATGTACGCGCCGATCCCGGTGCCGATTCCGGCGACCATGAGGGCCACGCCGAGCCACATCAACTGCTTGTCGAGCGTGGTCGAAGGCGCCTTGATGCGCAGGCCGGCGACCTCGTGGGCCAGTGACTCCGTACGCTCCGCCGCGGTGCCCGGGGGATCCTGGGGCACCACCGGGATGCCCTCCGGGACGGTGGGCGGAACACCGGCGGTGTTCGTGCTCATCGGTTCACCTCGTGTCTCGCCTCGTGTCTCGCGTGATCCCCCGTCGTCGTCGCGCGGCGGCGGGGGCGGTGCGGGGGGCACCGCGCTTGCGGTGAGCAGCCCGGTGCTCGGCTTCGCGGGCCCTGGACCGGGGGCAGGTTCAGGGGCCGGTTCGGTGGCAGGGTCGGGCGCCGGACCGGAGTCCACCGCGAAGCCCGGCCCGGGGCCTGCCCCGGGCGCCCTCGGCCCCGGGAAGGTGTCCGCCACAGCTTCGGCTCCGCCCAGGTACGCGCTGTGCAGTCCCGAGGCGACGGCGGCAGGCGTGCCGGTCTCCGTGATGCGTCCGCCGGTCATGACGGCGGCGAGGTCGGCGACGCCCAGTGCGGTCTGGGCGAACTGCTCGACGAGGAGCACCGTCACGCCGCTGCGGGCGATGTCGGCGACCGTCTCGAAGAGCCGTTCGACAACCAACGGCGCGAGCCCCATGGAGAGTTCGTCGATGAGCAGCACCGCGGGATCGGTCGCGATCGCCCGTGCCATGGCGAGCATCTGTTGTTCGCCGCCCGACATCGTCCCGGCCGCCTGGCGGCGCCGTTCCTTCAGCCGGGGGAAGACCGGGAAGACGCGCTCCTCGATCGCCGCGCGGGACACACCGCGATGGCTGGCCATCCACAAATTCTCGGCGACGGTCAGGTTCGGGAACACCCCGCGGCCCTCGGGGATGCTGCACAGTCCGAGCCGGGCCAGGTCGACCGGGGACGCGCCGGTGACGCACCGGCCCGCGAGCCACACGTCGCCGGACGTCGGCCGCAGCATGCCGGACGCGACCTTGAGCATCGTGGTCTTGCCGGCACCGTTCGGCCCGAGCACCGCGACGACCGCGCCGGCCGGGACCGCGAGGTCGACGCCGTGGAGCACTTCGACCTGCTCGTAGGCGGCCTTCACGCCCCGCAGTTCGAGCACCGGAGGCCCCGATTGCGCGACAAGAGCGGGGAGTTGCATGGTCACGGTCACAACGTCGCCCCCAAAGCCTTGTCGGACGCTTCCGGTTCGCCCAGGTACGCGGCTCGCACGCGGGCGTCGGCCTGGATCTCCGCGCAGGTGCCCTGGGCGAGTTTGCGCCCGAAGTCGAGCACGTGGAGTTCGTCGCACACCGCCATGACCAGGTCCATGTCGTGTTCGACCAGCAGCACCGCGACGTTGTCGTCCGCGACCTCGCGCAGCACCCGGGAGAATTCCGCGGTCTCCGACTCGTCCTGCCCCGAGGCGGGTTCGTCGAGCAGCAGCACGCGCGGGCGGCAGGCGAGCGCGCGGGCGAGTTCGACCATGCGGCCCTGCCCGGTGGGCAGCGCGTCGGCGCGGACGTCCGCGATCGGGACGAGGCCGAGGCGTTCGAGCAGCGCGCCGGTGGTGCGCGAGGCGCCGTCGGCCGAAGGGTGGCGCAGCTTGTACTGCGCGGCGGCCACGTGGATGTTCTCGCGTACCGTCAACGACCCGAAGAGTTCCAGGCGTTGGAAGGTCCGGGCCATGCCGCGCCGGGCCCGTTTGTAGGGTGCGAGCTTCCCGATGTCGCGGCCGTCCAGGGTGACGGTCCCCGAACTCGGTGCCTGGAGGCCGGTGATGACGTTGAACATCGTGGTCTTGCCGGCGCCGTTGGGGCCGATGAGCCCGGTGATCAGGCCGTTCTGCGCGCGCAGGCTCACGTTGTCGAGCGCAACGTGTCCTCCGAATCGCACGGTGACACCGGTGACTTCAAGACCCATGGCGGCCTCCGGGACCGACGGAAACGGCGGGGACGGCGGGGACGGCGGGGACGGCGGCGATCGCGGTGGATGCGGGCAGACCGAGCTCGCGGTCGAGCGCGGCGATGTCGGCGGGGGTGAACGGCTTTGTCGCACCGAGCTGTTCGGGTGGCGCGGTCATGCCCTCGGGCAGGTCCGCGCTGCCACTGGCCTTGCCGGCCTGCTGCGCGTCCAAACCGCGCGACACCGACGAGACGCCGATCAGGGCGAGGGCCATCACGATGAGCATGGCGTAGTTGCCGATGAGTTCGGCCTCCCGGGCGAGGTACGCCAGCACCACGAGCGCGCTCGCGCCGGCCATGACATACGGGTGCCGCAGCGCGGGATCCCACTTGGGCCGCAACTGCGCGGCGATCATGCCGTTGGGGTTGCGGCCCAGCGCGATGCCGTTGAGGCCGATGAGGATGGTGGTCAGTTGGGTCCAGTCGGGGAAGAGGTTCGTCATCAGCGGGGTGCCGAGCAGGACTGCCCCGAACAGGGCCGCGCCGGGCGCCGTCAATCCGGCGATGACCATCGACATCAGGATCGAAAGCCCCGCGAAGAACTCGAAGTTGGTCGCGCTGACCGAACGCACCGCGCCCGCGTAGACGCCGCCGCCGACGCCCGCGATGGCCGCCGAGGTGGCGAAGACCGACAGCGTGGTGAGCTTGTGGTTCATGCCCAGTGTCGCGCACGCGGCGGGGCTGTCCTTGAGTGCGAGCAGGCGTTTGCCGAATTCGCCGCGCCGGATGGCGATCACGAGAAGGCTGCACAGCGCGAACATCACGGCGCCGAAGACGAAGTACGCACGGTCGCCTTCGATGTCGACCAGCGGCAGGTCGAACCGATCCGCTTGCAGCGTCCCGCTTTTGAAGACCTGGAACTCGTCGTCTCCCCACGTCCACTTGGGGAGTTGGAAGATCCAGCGGTCCAGCGCGACCGCGAACGCCGCGGTGGCCAGGGCCAGATAGATGCCCGACAGGCGGAGCGCGGGCAGCGCGATGATCGCCCCGATGACCGCGCAGATCAGCGCCGCCCACAGCAGGGCGAGGGGGTTGCCGCCCTCGCCGAGGTGGCCGACCGTGATCGCGCCGATGCCGGCGAAACTGAGCTGGCACAAAGAGAGTTGGCCTGCATACCCGATCAGCGGGATCATCGAGAGGCCGATAATCCCGAAGCCCCACATCTGCGTGCTTCCGAACAGGTCCGTCTTGGCGAGTGTCCGCGAGGCCACGATCGCGCCGAAGACGACGGCGACCGCGAAGAACACGCCGCCGCGCCACGTGGGGAGCCGCGAGAACTCCCGGGTCCGGCTCGCGCTGTGGCCGCGCAGTTGCGACTGCGGCAGCAGCAACAGCGCGATGAACAGCACCGCGACGGGCACCACGGAGATGAAGCCCGCGAGGTAGGGGCCGCCCTGGTCCCACTTGGGGATGTAGTTGGTGGCGTACGCCCCGGCCACCCCGATGACCATGGCCCCGACGAAGGTCATCGGCAGGCTGCGCAGCCGCCCGATGACGGCCGCCGCGTACGCGTTGACGATGAGCAGCGTCAGCGGCAGCGGGCTCAGGGACAGCTTGGGCGCCACGAGGATGCCGGCCAGCGCGGCCAGGGACGTGCCGATGGCCCACGCGAGCATGCCCGCGGCCTCCGGGCGGGAGCCGTTGAGCATCGCGAGGGGGCGGTCGTCGACGGTCGCGCGCATCGCGACGCCGATGCGCGTCCGGGTCAGCAGCACCCACAGGCCGACCGCGACGGCCAGCGCCACGCCGAGCGTGGTGATGTCGCTGTAGGGGATGTTGACGCCGCCGACCTCCAGCACGTGGCCGCGGAAGAACGGCTGCACGGTCCGGTTCTTGTTGGTGTCCCAGATCCACGACACCGCCGCGACGATCGCGAGCAGGACGGCGACGGTGACCATGAGCCGCGTCGCCTGCGAAGTCCCCTCCAGGCGCCGCATGATCACCAGGTGCAGCAGGACGCCGAACACAGGCGCGCACACGAGCAGGACCAGCACGAGCGCGAGCCACACCGGCCAACCCCAGCCGTAGTGGAGCTGCCAGTAGAAGAAGGCCGCGAACATCCCCGTCGCGCCGTGCGCGAAGTTGAAGATGCCGGTGGTGGTGTACGTCAGGGTCAGGCCCCCGGCGGTGATCGCGTAGATCCCGCCGGTGGCCAGCCCGATGATCGTGAACGTGATGAACTCTTGCACGCGCCCTCCGGGGGGCCCTGGCCGGCGAAGCCGCCGCCGCTCGGATCAGGAGTAGGTCCGGTCGAGCTGGACCACGTTGTCGGGCGAGCAGTTGAAGATCGTGTCCGTGTCGGGCTTGGTGAGCTCTTCGTTGAAGACGAACTTGCCCTGGGCCGGGTCGAGTTCCACCATCGTGAAGCAGCGGCTGTTGGTCATCTTGTCCGGCGCGGCGGTGGCGCTGGGGCCGTAGAGTCCGCCTGCCGTCCAGTCGGACCGCTGCGCCTTCTCGATGACGCAGTCGACGGTGAGGTCGGCGCCGCAGTCCCGCGCGGCGGCGGCCCACAGCAGCCAGGCGTTCAGGCCCGCGTAGTGGAAGTACTGCATGCGGCCGTTCGGTTCCTTGGTGTGGAACAGGTCGAGTGCGAGCTTCGCGGCCGGCTTCTGGTCGGCCATCTCCTGCGGCCAGAACGTCGAGTACACGTAGAAGCCGGGCATGTCGGCGTCTTTGGCCGTCTGGATGTTGAAGTTGTTGTACGACGACTGGTCCGACAGGATCGCCAGCGGTTCCCAGCCGGAGTTGTTCATCTCCTGCACCAGCGGCGTGGCGTTGATCGAGAACGCACCGGCGCTGATGAGGATTTCGACGCCCTGGGCCTTCATCGTCTCGACGATCGTCCGCCACTCCTGCCCCATGGGCGCGGCGAGCTGCTTGCTGACGACGGTGCCGCCGGCCTTCTCGGCGGCGGCCTCGTACCGGTCCGCGATCGCGCTCAGTGCGCCGAGGTTCTGGCCGAGCACACCGACCTTGCCCTTGGACTCGGGGAACTTCTCGAACAGCGCCTTGAGCGGACCGACGATCCCTTCGTCCGCGCGCGTGCCGCCCGGCTGGACCTGGAGCGGCGCCTGAAGGGCCTCGGTGGTGACGACGTAGCCGGGGATCGCGCCCAGGTCGCAACCGAGGCGGGGCTCGACGGTCGTGTTGTCGAGCGGGTTGCCGCCGCCGACGTGCATGAAGTCGGTCTCGCACGCCTCGGTGATCTGCGTCGCGGCCTGGGTGAGCATGCCGTCGCGCTTGTTCACCGTGATCTTGCGGCCATTGATGCCGCCGGCGTCGTTGCACCACTTGGCGAACGCGTCGGCCATGTCGAAGAATTCCTTGCCCAGCCCGGGTTGGATCGAGTTCCCCGGGTCGCCCATCGTCGTCACCTTGATCTCGGTGTCGGTGACGCCGCGGGTCTGCGTGGTCGGTGCCTTGAAGTCGGCCGGGCGCGGCCCGCACAGCCCCTTGAGGTCGCCGAAGTCCCCGGGTGTCGCGCCGGGTGCGCCGGAAGGCCCGTTCTGCGCCTGCACGACGGTGCCGCCCCCTTCACCGCCTTCCGCTATCCGCATGTCCCCCGATCGGCTGCAGCCTGCGACGAGGACGAGCGGCACGACCATGCCGATCGTCCATCGCCGCGCGGCGCGCCTTGCGGATTGTGACGCCATCAGCCCTCCCGACACTTTTGTCCGCTGACCGGACGCAAGGTGTCCTGGTCGGCATTCGTGGTGCGCGTGCAATCGTGGTGCGGTGCAGCGGTGTTCCGTACGCGGTGCTCGTGCTCGCAGTGCGGTGCGCCGTTCCGTTTCCGCGTGCCGCAGGCCCCACCGAAGCGGGCCGGGAGCGGAGACGGGGCCTGGAAGTGCCATCAGACAATGGACCATGGAGCGATGGCCGGGACACTAACCGCGACGTCATGAGGGTGCAAGAGGCGTCGCAGGCACATTAAGTGCCGGTCGCATAACGGTCGGAGAGGACAGCGATATGCCGGTGAAGCGAGAAGACGACATTGCGGGCGACCTTGCCGTCGCAACGGTCGTCGACCGCGTCACGACGGAGAACGGCGAGCTCGTTCTGCGACGCCGCGGGCCGCATTTCGAGATCATCAGCAACGGCACATTCCTGATGGACACGCGCGACGGAACGTCCGAACGCCTGTTGGTGAACGCGGCGTTGGACGCCGCGTTGGACGCGGTCGCGCGTCTCGGCGACACCCCGCGCACAGACCTCCGCGTCCTCATCGGCGGCCTCGGTGTCGGCTTCTCTCTCGGTGCCGCGGTCGCGCGCCCGGAGGTCGGCCGCATCGTGGTCGTCGAGCGCGAGGAGCCTGTGATCACATGGCAGCACGGCCCGCTCGCCCCCTTCTCCGGGCACGCGCTGCACGATCCCCGGGTCGAGGTACGCCGCGCCGACCTGGTCGCGTGGGTGCTGTCCGCAGGAGAAGTCCCGGGCGCGTCCGACGAGTTCGACGCCCTCTGCCTGGACATCGACAACGGGCCCGACTGGACCGTCACCGCGTCGAACGACTCCCTGTACGGCGATGCGGGCCTGCGCGCGCTGCGCCGCCGCCTGCGTCCCGGCGGCGTGCTGGCGGTGTGGAGCGCCGCCGCGAGCCCGGCGTTCGAAGAGCGGCTCGCGACGGTGTTCGGCGACGTACGGGTCGAGGAGGTCCCGGTGCGCGTGCCGCGCGGCGTCCCGGATGTGGTCTATCTGGCCCGGTGACGCGGGCGCGCCCCGGCGGACCGACGACGTACGGCACCGCAGGGCCCCGGCCGCGAGATGGCCGGGGCCGGCGGTGGGCCGCTACACCTGTGCGACCGTGCGCAGCGCGGTGTCGACGATCTCGTCGAGCCGGCCGCCGTGCGAGCCGTGCCAGTAGACGCGGGCGCAGTCGTCGCAGCGGGCGAAGTCCTCGACCGCGGCAAGGGTGCCCGGCTCGACGTCGGCGACGACCGACTCCTTGGGGACCGCCGTCAGATTGCCGTTGCACGAGGTGCAGCGCGTCCACGGCCGCAGCGGCGGGGCGAACCGCCGGAGCAGATCGTCCAGTTGGGCGTCCGGACGGACGCCGCGCACGTAGGCGCCGAACCACAGGTTGCGGCGGCGGAGCAGGCCCCGGTCCTGCGTGAGGAGCACGCGGCGCTCGGCGTTGGCCTGCTCGACGAGCACCGGGTCGTCGCAGTCGTTGTGGTAGGCGGTGTCCAGGCCGACGAGGCGCATGCGGCGGGCGAGCGCACCCAGGTGCACGTCGAGGAGGAACCGCGGCTCGCCGCCGGGCACCTCCTGCGGACGGTGGACCGCGTGCACCTCGACCGTTTCGCCGCCGCGCGGGCGGTACGACGCGGGGGTGTCGGCGCCGTCCACGACCAGCCTGCCGACCTCGGGCAGCGGGACGCCCGCCGACTCGACGAGGTGGCCGAGGGTCGAGTCGTCGGCGACCGCGGCCGTCACGCGTCCGGCCCGGAGCCGGGGCGGGAGGAAGAGGTGCAGGTCGTCGGCGAGGGTCAAGGCGACGGTGCGGGACGGGTCGGTGGCGTCTGTTCCGGACATGCCGCCAGCATGGCACCGGTGCCGGGCCGAGGTCGCCGGATTTTCCGCAACGGCGGCGGTGGTTTCCGGTGCGGCGGGGGCCGGTGCGACGGGGGATCGTGCGCACCGGCCCGCACGGTCACTCCGCCGTCGCCCGGCTGCTTCCGGCGGCCTGGCGCGGGATGCTGTACTCCGTCACCGGGGGCGCGCAGTAGATCGTCAGGTCGCACGCGACCTGCACGGCCTCGGTGGGCGAATGGCCCAGGTGCAGCGCGGCGCGCGCGTACTCCCAGCCGGAGCCGATCGCGGTGAAGTCGGAGTACAGGACGTCGAAGTGCGAGTCGACCTCGAACAGTTTGCCGTCGAAACCGAACAGGAACGACGAGTCGGCCTCGAAGCCGCTCATCTTGCGTTTCGACCAGTCGGTGTACTCGGCGTAGAACTCCAGGACGTCGCGTTCGTCGGAGCTCGCGGGCGTATGCGTGTCCAGGAAGAGCCGCATGAGGTTGACGTCGCGCAGGTTGCCGGAACCGCCGAATACCAGCGCTTCTCCGACCTTGTAGAGCTTGGTCCCCTCGGTCCGGGCCTGGTGTCCCAGCGTCACCTGGGAGTCCGCAGCGATGACGATGCGTTCCTCGACGATCTTGCCCGCTATGACGCTCACACCCGCCCCCGTCCTGCCGAACCGATCTCGCAAAACTCCAGCATCCCAGATCACGGCCCGGCGAACAGCCTTTTCCCGCCCCCCTGTTGCCCGGTGGGGTGTGACTCCGCCTCCCGCCCTGCCGACCGGGGCGGGAAGCGGAGTCACGGTTCGATGAGCCCGGCGCGGATCGCGTACCGGGTCAGTTCGAGGCGGTCCTTGAGCCCCAGTTTCTGGAGCAGATTGGCACGGTGGCGTTCCACGGTCTTCGCGCTGATGACCAGGATCTCGGCGATTTCCTTGGACGAGTGGCCTTCCGCGACGAGCTTGAGGATCTCCTCCTCGCGGTCGGTGATCGCGCGGCGGGGCAGCGGGTCGCCCTGGCGGATGCGGTCGAGGTAGCCGCGGACCAGCGCGGTGACGGCGCCGGGGTAGATGAACGGCTCGCCGCGCATCGCCGCGTGGCACGCCTCGACGAGGTCGCGGTCCGCGACGGACTTGAGGACGTAGCCGCTGGCGCCGACCCGCAGGGCCTCGAAGAAGTACTGCTCGTTGTCGTACATCGTCAGGAACAGGATGCGAAGCTCGGGCCGCAGCCGGGAGAGTTCGCGGGCGGCCTGGAGACCGGTCATGCGCGGCATGGCGATGTCGAGGACGGCCAGGTCGATGTCCTCGCCGCGGGCCAGGGCGACAGCCTCGGCACCGTCGTCGGCCTCGGCGGCGACGTGCAGGTCGGGTTCGCTGTCGAGAATGAGGCGTACGCCGCGCCGAACCAGCGCGTGGTCGTCGGCGAGCAGGATGCGGGTGGGCTCGTTCATGCTCCGGCCTCGCTGGTTTCCGTCCGGGCGGGCACCGTCAGGCGCACGTCGGTGCCGCCGGACTTCCCCGGGCCGACGGTCAGGTCGGCGCCGATCAGCAGCGCGCGTTCGCGCATGCCGCGGATTCCGGCGCCCTCGGGCGCTCCGCGTATGCCGCGGCCGTTGTCGCTGATGGCGAGTTCGACGCCGTACGCCGGCTCCCGCGGCGCGAGGCGGATGACCGCGCGGTCGGCGCCGGAGTGGCGGGCGGCGTTCGTCAGCCCCTCCTGGGCGACGCGGTAGAGGACGACTTCGGTCTCCGGGGCGAGCGGCGGGAGGTGCGGCCCGATGCGGACCTGCACGGCCAGGCCCGGGGTGCCGATTTCGGTGGCGAGTGCCCGCAGCGCGCTGACCAGGCCGAGTTCCTCCAGCACGCCGGGGCGCAGGCGCCGCGCGATGCGGCGGATCTCGTCGAGGCCGGCGCGGGTGGTCTCCTGGGCCAGGTGGAGGTCGTCGCGCAGCGGTTCGGGGGCGTGGTCGGCGGTGTGCTTGAGCTGGAGGAGCACGGCGGTGAGGGTCTGGCCGACCTCGTCGTGCAGTTCCTGCGCGATGCGGCGGCGCTCGGACTCCTGCCCGGACAGGACGCGGGCGCTGCTGGCGGCGCGTTCGGCTTCGAGGCGTTCGAGCATCGTGTTGTACGTGGTGATCAGGTCGGCGATCTCCCCCGGGCCGGTCACCTGCACGCGAGCGCCGGGGTGCAGCAGGTCGGCGGTGGTCATGGCCCGGGCCAGGCGTTCCAGCGGCGTCAGGGACATGTGCAGGATGACGGCGTTCGCGGTGAGCATCACGATCAGCCCGGTCCCGATCACCAGCGCTTCGCTCAGCCGCACGGGCGACGAGACCGTCACCGGGCCGAAAAGCAGCACCGCCGCCGCGACGAGGACGGCACCGTTCGGCAGGAAGATCCGCCAGAACAGCGTCACTGGTGTGTTGCTCCGATTCCTCTGCCGTCTTTGCGCATGCCCTGCAATCCGGTGCCTTGCCGGCGGGCCGCCGATCATTCTGACCGGTGCCGGGAAGGCGCGTCCATCCGTGCTGACACCCATATACCGGGACTTGTCGAGGATGGCAGCATTGCCGCCGGTCGGCGCGGGGCGACGCGCTGTGCGGCTTCGCTTGTCGCCGGCGACGCCTTTCCCGGCGATTCCATTCGAAGGACGATTCGAAGGAGGTCATCCGTGCCTGCCCCGCGGATGAGTTCGACTCCCCTGCCCGGCATCGGTGTCCAGTACGACCTGACCACCCGCGAGCACCGTCACATTTCGGTGGTGGCCCACCGGGACGGCCACCGGACCGTGAACGTGTACCGCGCCGACGACCCCGACGCGTGCGCGCATTCGGTGCGTCTGACGGGCGCGGAAGCCGCGTCGCTGGTCGACGCGCTGGTGCCGGCGCATCACAGCCCGAACGTGCTGCACACGACCGATCTGGGGCTGGTCGCCGAGCGGATCGAGTTGTCGGCGCACAGCCACTGGAACGGCCGGTTGCTGGGCGACACGCGGATGCGCACCGAGACCGGGGTCTCGATCGTCGCGGTGCTGCGCCGCTCGGGTGCGATTCCGTCCCCGACACCGGATTTCCGGCTGGCCGGCGGCGACACGTTGATCGTTATCGGTACACGTGAAGGCGTCGCGGCAGCCGCGGTGATTCTGGGACGGGAGTGACCGGGTGCATTCGGCTGTCTTTCTGATCGAATTCGGCGCGATCATCCTCGCGTTGGGATTGCTGGGCCGGGTCGCCGGGCGCCTGAAGTTCTCCCCGATTCCGCTGTATCTGCTGGCCGGTCTCGCTTTCGGCGAAGGCGGCCTGCTTCCGCTGGGCGCCAGTGAGGAGTTCGTCGCCATCGGCGCCGAAATCGGCGTCATTCTGCTGCTGTTGATGCTCGGCCTGGAATACACCGCGACCGATCTGGTCACGAACCTCAAGACGCAATACCCGTCGGGGCTGGTGGACTTCGCCCTCAACGCCCTTCCGGGCGCGGTGGCGGCGCTGCTGCTGGGGTGGGGCCCGGTCGCGGCGGTGGTCCTCGCCGGGGTGACGTGGATATCGTCGTCCGGCGTCATCGCGAAGGTGCTCGGTGATCTGGGGTGGGTCGGCAACCGCGAGACACCGGTCGTCCTCAGCATCTTGGTGCTGGAGGATCTGGCGATGGCGGTCTACCTGCCGATCGTCACCGCGCTGGTCGCCGGTGTCGGCATCGCCCAGGGCAGCCTGACACTCGCCATCGCGCTCGGCGTCGCCGGACTGGTGTTGTTCGTCGCGGTCCGCTACGGCCGCGTGATATCCCGGTTCGTCTCCAGCGACGACCCCGAGAAGCTCCTCCTCGTCGTCCTGGGTCTCACGCTGCTGGTGGCCGGGATCGCGCAGGAACTCCAAGTCTCCGCCGCCGTCGGCGCGTTCCTCGTCGGCATCGCTCTGTCCGGCGAGGTTGCCGAGGGCGCGCACACGCTTCTCAGCCCACTGCGCGACCTGTTCGCCGCGGTGTTCTTCGTCTTCTTCGGCCTGCACACCGATCCGAGCAGCATCCCGCCGGTCCTCCTCCCCGCCCTCGCCCTCGCGCTCGTCACGGCGGCGACGAAGGTCGCGACCGGATACTGGGCCGCCAAGCGCGCCGGGATCGGCGTCAAGGGCCGCTGGCGGGCCGGGGGGACGCTGGTGGCCCGCGGTGAGTTCTCCATCGTGATCGCGGGACTCGCGGTCACCGCCGGCATCGAACCCGACCTGGGGCCGCTCGCCACGGCGTACGTACTCATCCTGGTCGTCATCGGGCCCCTCACCGCCCGCTACAGCGAAACGGTGGGTGTCCGGCTGGCGGCGCGCCCGCCCAAGACGCCCGGGCCGGCCACGGCGCCGGAGACCGCAGAAACACGCTCCTTGACGGCTGAGGACTCCGAGGCGTTCCGGATATCCGCGACACCCGAAAGCGGCGACGCGCCCGGGATGCCGAAGCCGGCCGAAGCCGGTTCCCCCGAGCCACCGCAGTCGCCCTGAGGCCGTGCCGCCGGGCTCCCGGAGGGCCTGCGGGCACAGTCCGGGCCCGGCGGTGACGCGGCATGCCCGACTGGAGTCGACGACACGCCCCAGCCGCCCACCCGACCCGTCCGCACCGCGCGAGCCTGCCGCCCAGGACCTCGCGCGATGATCCGCCGTCGCCGACCAGGCGTCCGCGTCAGACACCCCAGGAGTTCTTGCACGATGTCCGCCGAAGCAGCGATCGCCCGGCCTCCGTCGCCCCGGAAACTGAGCTGGGATGTGCTCCGGGCCGCCGCGGTGCTGTTCGTGCTGCTGTTCCACAGCACCCACCTCGGACCGGCGTGGCATCCCGAGCTCGGCGCCTTACCGGTCTCGTTCAGCCATCCGGTGGGCGCCAGCACCCTGTTGATCGTGTCGGGGTACTTCGCCGCCGTCTCGCTGCACCGGCACGACGCGCTGCGCTGGTGGCTGGGCCGGATGTGCCGCATCCTCCCCGCATTCTGGGCCGCGGTCCTGGTCACCGGGTACGCCATGCGGACCTGGTCGCCGCCCGGCTGGTGGACGCCCTCGTGGGGCGACATCGGCGCGAATCTGGCGATGCTGTGGCAGTGGAAACCGCAGAAGTACGTGTACGTCGACGCGTCGTACTGGACCCTCCCCATACAACTCACGGCCTTCACCGTGCTGTTGGTGGTGCTGCGGTACAGCCGCACCCGCCCTCCGGCGCCCGTGCTGCTGTGGACGGCGCTGCTGGGGGAAGCGGCGCTGTGGCCGATCCGCGTACATACGTCGTGGGAACCGTTCCGGATGTTCCACGACGGGCTCGGCTGGCACCGCATGCACCTGGTGGCCGTCGGCGTCACCGTGTTCCTCGTCGCCCGGGGGCGGATCGGACGTGCGCACGGCGTGTTGCTCGCCACCGTCGGCATGGTCCTGCACGGGGTGCAGACCCAGGACTGGGACACCGCCCTGGGCGTCTCCGTGCTGACCGCCGCTGTGTGGGCGGCGGCCGTCGGCCCCGACTGGGACACGGCGATCCCCGCCTGGCTCCAGCCCGCCGTCCGCGGGCTGGCCGGGATCAGCTACGGCGTCTACCTGATGCACCAGTCCATCGGCTACGTCGTCATGGGCCGCCTGCACGGCGTCGGCGCGGGGCCGTGGGTCCAGGTCCCCGCGATGCTCGCCACCGGACTGCTGCTGGGCTGGCTGCTCACCACCGTCGTCGAGCGGCCCGCGTACGACGCGCTGACCCGCGTCCGCGACCGGTATCTGCCCGCCGGGGACACCCCGCGGCCGGGCGGCGCGCGCAAGCCGCCGTACGTGCCCGGGCCCGGGCACGGGCCCGGGAAGCCGCCGGAACCCACGAAACCACCCAGGGAACCCGAACCCCCCGGTCCACGCAGCCCCGCGCCCGACGCGCCGGCCGACTCGGGGGGCTCGCGCCCTCCGGGCGGAGTAGCGTCGTAGGGAGATGCGAAACGGCACTTCCCGGCGGGAATCCGACGCCATGATGCACAGCCCGCAGCACACCGGGCACAGTCCGCGGCGCGGCGCACGCGGCAGCGGCAGCACCGCGACCGCCCCGCGTCCGCGCTCTGCCGCCGACGCCGCGCCGCCGGGCAAACGCAGCGGCTGCCCGGCTCGGGCCGCACGTCGGAGGTGTTCGGCGACACGGCAGGAGGCGACGCGGTGACGGACAGCTCGCAGCCGCCGGTCGAGTCGGGGGTGTTGGACCAGATGCTCATCGAGGTGATGCGTCGTACCGACACCGCGATCGGAGGCCTGTACCTGCTCGTCCCCGAGACAGGGATCATGCATCTGACGGTCCTGCGCGGCGCCCCCGCGGAATTCTTCGGCCCATGGCTGCGTACCCCGGTAACCGCCCCGATCCCGGTCGCCGAAGCCGTCCGCACCAACCGGGTGGTCTCCGTGACCGGCCAGGAAGAGATGGCGCGCAGGTTCCCCCGCGTGGCACTGGTCCTTCCCTATCCCTTCTCGGTGCTGGCCGCCCCGCTCACCGGTGCGACGCGGTGCTGGGGCGGTGTTTTCCTGGTCTGGTCGGCCGAGCAACCGCCCAAGTTCATCCGGCGCGAGCGCACCCACGTCGCCTCCGCAGCGCGGCGCATGGCGGGGGCGATCGAAGACGCCGTACGCGCCGGCCTCCCCGTCGTGCCGCCGGAACGGCCGCGGATCCTGTCGGGCGCGGAGGAACTGGCGTCGACCTCGGCCGCCGACTTCGCCGAGCGGCTGCCGGGCGGCTGCGCCGCGCTGGATCTGGAGGGCCGGTTCACGTACGTCAGCGCGTCGGCGGCCTCCCTGCTGGGCCGCGGCGCCGAGGAGCTCGTCGGGACGACTCCGTGGCACAGCCTGCGCTGGCTGGACGATCCGGTGTACGAGGACCAGTACCGCGCGGCCGTCTTCAGCCGCAAGCCGGTCAGCGTGACCGCGTACCGGCCCCCCGATCACTGGCTGCGGTTCGTCCTGTATCCGGACGACACCGGCATCAGCATCCGCGTCCACCGCGAGACCGCCGACGTCGCGGACCCCCTTCCCGACGCGCCCGGTCCACCCCCCGACGCCGGTCCGCCCCGGCAGGCCGGGCAGCTCTACCGGCTGATGCACCTGGCCACCGTGCTGACCGAGGCCGTGAGCGTCGCGGACGTCATCGACCGGGTCGCCGACGAGATTCTGCCCGCGTTCGGAGCGGAGGGGCTGATCGTCTACCACCTGGAGGACGGCCGGCAGCGCATCGCGGGTCACCGCGGCTACGACCGGGACTACCTCCGGCGCTTCGACGACATCTCGTTCGACACAGTCAACGAACCGGGCGCGCGGAGCCTGATCAGCGGCGTCCCGGTGTTCTACGCCTCCCGCGAGGAATTGCAGCGCGTCTACCCCGAACTTCCGCTGGTGAGCGGCAAACACGCCTGGGCCATCCTCCCGCTGATCGTCTCCGGCCGGCCTATCGGCAGTTGCGTCATCTCGTACGAGAGGCCGCACGAATTCCCCGTGGGCGAACGCGCGATCATGGGCGCCATCGCGGGGGTCATCGCCCAGGCCCTGGACCGCGCCCGCCTGTTCGACGCCAAGCACAAGATCGCCCACGACCTCCAGGAGGCGCTGCTGCCGCGTGTGCTGCCGGACATCCCGGGACTGCGCGTGCATGCCCGCTACCTCCCCGCGACGGCGGGCATGAACATCGGCGGCGACTTCTACGACCTGATCCAGCTTGGTCCCGGCGCGGCGGCGGCCGTCATCGGCGACGTGCAGGGCCACAACGTGGCCGCCGCCGCACTCATGGGCCAGGTGCGCACCGCGATCCACGCCCACACGGCCGCCGGCACGCCGCCCGACAAAGTCCTCTCACGCACCAACCAGTTGCTCATCGATCTGGACACGAACCTGTTCGCCTCGTGCCTGTACGCGCAGTTCGACCTGGTCCACAACCGCCTCTGCTTCGCGAACGCCGGCCACCCGCCGCCGTTGCTGTGGCTTCCCGACCGGCGCACCCGAATCCTCGACGTACCCCCCGGCCTGCTCCTCGGCATCGACCCGGGAGCCGACTACCCCCTCACCGAGATCGAACTGCCGTCCGACGCCGTGCTCGTGCTCTACACGGACGGCCTCGTCGAATCCCCGCACGGCGACATCGGCCGCGCCATCACGTCGGTCGCCCGCGCGCTCGCCGAGACGGACCACCCCGACCTCGAAATGGGCGCGGAGACAGCCTTGCGCCACTCCCGTCCCACGAACGGCTACACCGACGACGTGGCACTGTTGCTGCTGCACGCGGGCGGGCCGCCGGAAGCCTGAGAGCAGCCCGGACACGCCGGGCCGACCTGACGCCCGCTCAACCGGCGGCTCGGCGCTCGCGAGAACACCGCGGGCGCCGAGCCCGCAGCCGCCGCGCGACCCGGGACGCGCAGCGCCAACGGCCCCCTGGCCGGCTTCCCGCCCCGCCGCGGTTCCCCGGCCGACCGGCAGACTGGTCCCCTCGCGGCCTGCCCCAACGGCCGCCCGAGGAACGGGTGTTGACACGTGGAAACGACAAACCCCGACGCACGATTCCTGACCGCCGTGGACGTGCACGTGCTGCTGGTCGACGAAGGGCGCGTACTGCTTCTGCGGCGCGGACCCGACTCCGAATACGGCGCGGGCCTGTGGACCCTGCCGTCCGGACACCTGGAGGCCGACGAGGACGTCGTGACCGCCGCGATCCGCGAGGCACGCGAGGAGACCGGAGTCGTCCTGACCCCGGAACTGCTGCGCTGCGAACTGGTCATGCAGCACCAGGGCCCGCGCACCGAGGCCAAGGCGCGGACCGGCTGGTTCTTCCGCGCGCTCGGCTGGCCCGGACAACCCGGGCGCCCCCACAACGCCGAGCCGCACAAGCACGACGGCCTCCTGTGGGCCGACCTCGACGACCTCGACGCCGTACCGGACGGCATCGTGGGCTACGTGCGCGCCGGACTCGACGCGATCGCCGCGGGCGTGCCGTACGCGCTGCACTTCCAGGCGCCCGGAACACCCGTCGCCCACGTACCGGGTGCCGCGTCCGCGCTGCGCCCGCTGCCCAGCGCCGACCACCACAACGTGCCGCTGCGCGCCCGGTTCGGGGTGCGCGAGTGGGTCCGCGTCGGCCTGCCGTGGACGTGGCACCCGGGCGCCGCGGTGCCGGAGGAATTGCCCGTACGCCAGTCGTGGGGGTGGCTGTTCGCGCCCGACGGCCGCGTACTGGTGCTCGCCGGCGCGAACGGCGTCCTCAACCTGCCCGGCGGCACCGTCGAACCGGAGGACGCGGACGCGACGGCGACTCTCGTCCGCGAGGCGCAGGAGGAAGCCGGCGCGGTGCTCGCCGAGACCGCGCCGATCGGCTACCTGCACGACCACGAGGGGCTGCTGTACGGCCGCACCCCGGCCGCCCGGCTGCGCACCGCCGCGGTACTCCGCTCCCTCGGCCCCGCGGCCGTCGACCCGGCCACCGGCTTCACGTGGCGCCGCCTGCTGACGTCGCCGCGCATGGCGGCCGGGCTGATGGGCGGCGGCCCGGAGATGGCGGCCGAGGCGCTGGCCGCGCAGCAGATCGCGCACGAACAACTCGGCGTGCCGCTCAACGACACCTGGACCGTCGAGGAGGCCCCCGACAAGGGCGTCGACTTCGCGTGAGGCCTCATCGCGGCGTACGCGGCGGGTGATCCCGGTACCTTGTGCGCATGAGCGATGACACAGGAACAAACGCGAGTGAACCCGCGGCCGAGGACACGGGGGCCGGCGAGGACGTCAAGCGGAAGTTCCGCGAAGCGCTCGCCCGCAAGCGCGGCGCCAAGACCGACTCCGTGGACACCGGGCCGGACGACCACGCCAAGGTCCACGGCGGCGCGCACGGCCCGGCCCACCAGCAGCGCAACTTCCAACGCAAGAGCGGCGGCTGACCGCCCGCGCGGGCGCGCACGCATTCGGGTGTGCGCGCCCGCGCGGACTCTTTCAGCCGTCCGCGCCGTCCGGGTGCTCCGCGAGATACCGCTCGACCCTGGCGACCTTGGCGGTGAGCCCGTCGGTCACACCGTCGCGGATGTCCGCCTTCAGCGTCATGCTGACCCGCCCGCTGTGCGCCTGCACCGCCTCGACGGCCTGCTTCACGACGGCCATCACCTCGTCCCACTCGCCTTCGATCGACGTGAACATCGCGTCGGTGCGATTCGGCAGGCCACTGGCCCGGACCACCCGAACGGCCTCGGCCACGGCTTCGCCGACCGCCTCGCCGGCTCCCAGCGGTGTCACGGAAAACGCGACGATCACAACAGGTCCCTTCCACGTGCCCGACGTGCCCGGCAAGCGTAGTGCGGTGGGCGGGAGGGATTGACGGGCGGCGCGGTCTCCCCGGCCGTGCGGCAGTCGTCCCCCGGACACCACCGCCCGCCCCGGTGCCCTGGCGCTGGCGCTGGCGCGCCAACACCCCGGGCGGCGGCAGCGTTCACACGGATGGCAGTCAGCGGGGGCGGGATCGAGGTGTCCCCTGAACACTGGGCTCAGACAGGGGCGCGGTTACGGACCTAGTTCATCGGGAGGGCGGATCATGCGGACGAACACCGTACTCCGCGGTATCGGCGTCGTGGTGGGTCTGGTGCTGATCGCCGGTGCTTTCGTACTCGCGTTCGTCATCACGCCGGACTACGTGAAACGAGTGCCTGATGACACGGACGTCACGCGCTCCTACACCGGCACCTTCAGGACTCTGGTGGATTCCCAGGAGGTGGCGAAGGGCAACATTGCGGCGGCCATCAAGCGGGACGTCCCCGTGGCCGTCGAGCGGACAGTGAAAGTCGACAAGACCTCGGGCAACACGGCTCTGTTCAGCGACATCCGGACGACGAGCGCCGCAGGCAACCTCGTCGAGAGGACGGATTGGAAGTACGCCGTCAACCGCAAGACGCTCCAGCCCGCCACCAACCCTCCGGCGGACTGGGCGGTGATCGACGCCCAAGGTCTGACGGTGAGTTGGCCACTCGGCGCGAAGAAGAAGACGTACACCGGCTGGCGGCCGGAGACCAAGACCACGACGCCGCTGACGTACACACGAACGGAAAACAAATCGGGCGTCAGTACGTACGTCTACGAAGCGCATCTGCCGCCCACCCGGATCACCGACTCCCAAGTGCTCGCCAGTCTGCCGCCGGCCATCCCGCAGGCAACTCTGGCGCGTGTCGCCCAACTCGGGCCTCTCTCACCCGCGGCCCAGCAGCAACTGGCGGCTTTGCTGCCGACGCTGGGGGACCCGGTGCCGCTCACGTACACGCTGGAGAGCACTGACGCTTTCTGGATCCATCCCGAGACCGGTATCGTGATCGACACCCAGCGGTCCCAACAGCGCGTGGCCGGGGTCGTCGCCCCCAGCAGCGGCGCGTTCCTCCCGCTGCTGCCGGTTTCCGACGTCTCGTACCAGCAGACGCCCAAATCCGTGAAAGCCGCCGCGGACGACGCCAACGACGCGCACGACGCCATCATGCTCGTCGGTACCATCCTGCCCATCGTGGTGGGCGTGGTCGGAGCAGTACTGATCGCCGCCGTCCTGCTCATCCGACGTCGTCGACCTCGCGAGACCCCCACTCCTCCCCCGAACGCCTGACACACACCCAAGCCCGGCAACGTGCTCAGCCGGTTCCCAACACAACCCCTCGCGGCGCTGTATCGCCCGCAGCTCAAAAAACGAGTAGCGCATCAACGCCGCCGCTTTGTCAGCTTTTGTCGGATGCCGTGTGTGTTCAGTGTGTGGTTCCGGCAGCGGAAGGTGGAGAGGGTGCGGTGGCAGGTGCGGGAGATATCGGCGCGGGGGTCGCACGGCCGCGGGAAGCCGAGCATGCCCGTCCGCCGGTGAACGCCGCGAAGGCCGGTCCGTGCCGCGAACAGCGCCGCCGGGCGGGCGAACGGCCCTGACGGTGACTGCTGTTCCTCGTGCGTTGTGGGTGTGGGCGTTCGCCGGCAGGCGGTACGGAAGCGCGGGTCGGGTGTCTCGCGGGGCCGTACCGCCTTGTCCGGCAGGGGGACTTCACTCCGCGGTGGTGAGCCGGTGGGCTTCCAGGGCGAGGGTGAGTTCGACGACGGTGAACGGGTCGCCCAGGAGGCGGCCGGTCAGGTGCTCGTAGCGGCGCAGGCGGTTCAACACCGTGTTGGGGTGATAGAAGAGCCGGTCTCCCGCGCGGCGGGTGGAGCCGCCCGATTCGAGCCAGGCACGCAGGGTGCTGAGCAGCGAATCGCGGTCCACTGGCGGTAGTTCGAGGACGGGGCCCAGCGCCCGAGCGAGCAACAGGGCGGCGAGGGTCGGGTTTTCGGCGACCAGTGCGGCGGGGAGGCGTTCCTCCAGGACGGCCACCGGCGTGTCGGGCGCGGCCCGCAGCGCCTGTTCGGCGAGGGCGCGGGCGCGGCCGAGTGCGGCCGGCCCCGCGACCGCGGGACTCACGCCCACCCGGGTGCCTGACGGCGGGTCCAGGGCACGCACAAGGTCGTCGAGCGAAGCTTCGCCGAGGAGGACGACCGCGCACCCGGCGTACCACATCAGGCGCATGGGCTGCGGGAGTTCGAGCGTGGTGGCGACGAGCTGGCCGCGCAGCGTGAGATCGGACTGCCGGTCGGTGTCGGGGCCGGCGAGCGCGAGTACCGCGTACCGCGCGTCGTCCGGCAGATCGGGGGTTCTCGGGGGTTGCGGTGTCGTGCCGTGTGGCTTGTGGGTCGCGGGTGTGCCGTGTGGCGCGGCTCCGTCGAGCAGCGCGGCCACCAGGTCGGCGGAGCGCGTCCGCGCGCTCCCGATCACTGACAGGGGTGCCATGCGTTATCCCTCGCCGTACCTTGCCTGAGTGCAGGGCTGATACCTGGGCTGTGCCTGTTCCTGTGCCTGTTCCTGTGGGTGCTCCTGTGAGTGCTCCTGTGCCTGTTCTTGTGGGTGTTCTTGTGGGTGTTCCGATGGGTGTTCCGGTGGGTGTCGTTGCGGTTGATTGCTCGGGTTGCTCTTGGCTGCGGGCCCTGTCCGGGGTCAGACCTGGCCGATCTTCGAGTAACCGCGCAGGAGATCGCGCGAGATGATCAGGCGGAGCATTTCGTCCGTGCCCTCGTAGATGCGGTAGAGGCGCACCTGCCGGTACCAGCGCTCGATGGGCAGTTCGCGGGTGTAGCCCATGCCGCCGTGGATCTGGAGGGCGCGGTCGACGACGCGGTTGACCATGCCGGCGCCGTAGAGCTTGGCCATGGAGGAGCTGTGGCGCGGCGGCAGACCCGCGTCGATGGCCCAGGCGGCGCGCAGCACGAGCATGCGGGCGGCTTCGAGTTCGGTCTCCGAGTCGGCGATCATCCATTGGATGGCCTGGTTTTCGCCGATCGGCCTGCCGAACGTCTCGCGTGTGTTGGCGTGTTCGATGGCCATCTGCAGGACGCGTTCGGCGATGCCGATGCCGTTGGACGGAATCACGAAGCGGCCCTTGCCGATCCACTTCATGCCGAGCGAGAACCCTTGCCCGACCTCGCCGAGGACGTTGCGGGCGGGAACGCGCACGTTGTCGAACACCAGGGCCGCCGGGCCGCCTTCGCCCATCGTCTGGATGAACTCCGACTTCCAGCCCATCTCGCGGTCGACGAGGAACGCGGTGGTGCCCCCGCCGCGTACGCCCTTCTCCTTGTCGGTGACCGCGACGACGATGGCGAAGTCGGCCTCGTTGCCGTTGGTGATGAAGGTCTTCTCGCCGTTGAGGACCCACTCGTCACCGACCTGACGCGCCGTCATCTTGATGTTCGCGGCGTCCGACCCCGCCCCCGGCTCGGTGATCGCGAAGCACGAGATGCGGTCGCCGGCGATGGTCGGCAGAAGGTACTCCTCCTTCTGCCGGTCGTCGGCGAAGTAGAGGATGTTGTCTGCCTCGCCGCCGAACCGGAAGGGCACGAAGGTGCGGCCTATCTCGGTCCAGATGAGCGACTGGGTGACGGCCGGCAGGTCCATGCCGCCGTACTCCTCGGGGGTGGACAGTCCCCAGAATCCGAACTGCTTGGCCTTGAGCTGGAGTTCTCGTAGCTCACTGCGCTCCAGGCCGGGCTGGTGGGCTCGTTCGCGGCGCAGCACCTCGTGTTCGAGCGGCATGACCTCCTTCGCGATGAACGCGCGAGCCGTGTCGCGTACCGCCTGCTGCTCCTCGGTGAGCGAGAAGTCCATGTCCCCTGGCCTCCATCAAATTAGCACTGCTAATTTAGAGCAGGCTAGCCGGAGGGGCGGCCCAGGGGAAGAGAGGTTTTGTCGGAGAAAACACGCAGGCCGGCGAACCGCGGGAACGGCGTCCGAGCACCGGACGACCGGCGGTCGAGCACGGTCCGTGTACCGTCCACGCACCAGCCCGAACCCGTCGGATCCAGCCGGACCGAGTCGGATCCGGCCACCCCGGCCGGGTTCACCCCGGGTTCGGCCGGACCCAGCCGATGAGAGACCAAGCAGAACCAGGAGGCCCGTTCGTGGGTCGGCCCCGCCAACCGCTGCTCAGTCGCGACCGCATCGTCGCCGCCGCCCTCGCGCTCGTCGACGCCGAGGGCCTGGACGCCGTTTCCACCCGACGGCTGGCCACCGAACTCGGGGTCAGCGGGCCCGCGCTCTACAACCACTTCGCGACCAAGGACGAACTGATCGACGCCGTCGTCGACAGCGTGCTCGGCGAGGTGGACGTCGACGTCCTGCGTGAGTCGGGGATCCCCGACGCGCGCGCGTGGCAGGAGCCGGTCGCGGCCTGGGCCCGGTCGTACCGCGCCGCGCTCGCCGCGCACCCGAACGTCGTCCCGGCCCTGGCCCCCGGCCCCGGCCGCCGCCCCAACGCCCTGCGCATGGCCGACGCGGTCTTCGGCGTGCTGATCGCGGCGGGCTGGCCGCGTGCGCAGGCGACACGCATCGGTGTCCTGATGCGTTACTTCGTGACCGGGTCGGCACTCGGTTCGTTCGCGGGCGGATTCCCCGACGACGCGAAGCTGTACGCGGGCGCCTATCCCCACCTCGACCAGGCACACCTGCTCGCGGAGGCACAACGGGAGATCAACGAGGCTGCGTTCGAAACCGGCCTGGCCGCGCTGCTGGACGGGCTGACAAGGCGCTACGAGGCACTGGACCGCACGGACCCGTCCTGAGGGAAGCCGACGCGAAGGCCCCGGCTGCCCGTCAGAGGCCGCGCAACTGGTCGAGGACGCGGCGGTCGCGTTTCGTGGGGCGGCCGGTGCCCCGGTCGCGGATGCCGACCGCGGCGGCGGCCTCGCGAGGCGGGGGCGGCGGGCTGTTGTCGGTGTAACACTCGGCGGCGATGGCGGCGCCGACGCGCTTGAGGATGAGACGGGTGACGACCACGATCCGCTCGCGGCCCTCGTGGCGCAGGCGTACCTCGTCGCCCACGCGCAGTGTGTGCGCGGGTTTGACGCGCTCGCCGTTGACCCGCACGTGTCCGGCCTTGCACGCGGTGGCCGCGATCGAGCGGGTCTTGGTCAGACGTACCGACCAGATCCACGCATCCACGCGCACGCTCGCGGGGCCCTGCGTCGTCTCAGCTCCTGCCATGCGGTCGACTCTAACGCCGGTCGCGGCCGTCGCCGAAAGAGTTTCCGGCCGGTACGCGGCGGCCCCGGCGCGGGGTCAGCGCGGCCGGGTCGCCGGGCGCGGCTGGAGGAGTTCCGCGAGGCCGCGCCGCGTGGTGGCCAGCACGACGCGGTCGTGGGCGTCGAGGACGTAGCCCTGGTGCAACCCCCACGCGAGTTCCGTGGCGGCCGGGTCCTCCGAGGCGGCGAGGTCGAGGGCGAGGACGCGCCACGCGCCCGGTCGGAAGGCCTCCTCGACGGTCCGGCCGACGAACTCCGGGCGGCTGCCGACTTCGAGTGCGACGAAGACGAGCACGCTGCGCTCGACGGGCAGCGCGCCGAGGATCTGACGGCCCATCATCGCCGCGGCGAACGACGGTGCGGCGAGTGTGGACACGCTTCGGCTGCGCGTCGTCGCGTGCGGATGCGACGCGCGCATGGCCTGGTTGACCACCGCGGCGAAGTCGTCGTCGAAGAGCCGCATGACCACGCGGATGTCCGGCTTGCATTCGCGCGCGTACAACGCGGTCTCCATGTTGCTGCTGTCGCTGCTCGTCAACGCGAGGACTGCGTCGGCGGATTCGATCAGAGCCGACTCCAACACGCCTTCTTGTGTAGCGTCTCCGATGATCACCGGCACGTGCAGCGATCTCGCCAACGCCACGCCCCGGGCCTGCGGGTCCTGTTCGACGCAGACGACGTCGATGCCCAGCTTGTGGAGGTGGTCCAGGACCCGGCTGCCGACCTTGCCGAGGCCCATCAGCACGAGGTGGCCGGAGAGTCCGCGCGGCGGCTGGCGCAGCGAACTCGCGGTACGGAACGCCCCGAACGCCTGGAGCACCACCGCGAAGAGCACCGGCAGCAGCGCCAACCCGGTGAGCCCGGACAGCAGTTGGAGGATCTGCCGACCCTTGCGCTCGCCGATCGCGGGGTCACCCATGCCGAACAGGTCGAGGATCGACAAGTACGCGGCCCGTAACGGCGGTTCGGAGGTGACCCGCCACGTGAGCACGGCGAACACCATTTCCAGGCCCACGAGTATCGCGACCGCGACCACGAGGCGCTGCGGGAACAGCTCGGCGAACGGAACGCGGGGCAGTCGAC
The DNA here is from genome assembly GCF_051388935.1 of Yinghuangia sp. YIM S10712. Taxonomy (NCBI): domain Bacteria; kingdom Bacillati; phylum Actinomycetota; class Actinomycetes; order Kitasatosporales; family Streptomycetaceae; genus Yinghuangia; species Yinghuangia sp. YIM S10712. The sequence continues at coordinate 14,013 of NZ_JBPKBI010000011.1, read as the reverse complement.
TGCGCAACCTCCTTGCGGGAGACACCTGTTCGGGGTGCGCGGACTGCCGGGTGATGGTCTCCAGCACGACACGGTTGCGGGAGGAGGCGACGGCCTCGACACGGTCCTCGTCGGGCAGCAGCTGCGGTCCCGGGTCCGGGTCCGCGTCGGCTCGGCGGGGTGCGGCGGGGTCGGACAGGATGGCCAGCGTGCACAGTTCGCCGCTCGCGACCGGGCCGACCGGCTCCCCGGCCGTGCGGTCGGCGGCGCGCAGCAGCAGGCCGCCCGCCTCGACGATGCGGCTCCGCTGCCCCGCCAACGCGGCGGCGACGAGGGCGGGCGCGGCGGTGTCCGCGTCCGAGAGGACCGTGGTGGTCGTCTCGGGTGCGGACGCGTCGCCGGTGAGTGTGGCCCGGGTGAGCAAGTCCTCGACGTAGCGCCCCAGCTTGCGGTTGAACAGCCGGATCACCAAACGGATTTGCGGGTTGATCCGGCGGGCGCGCAAAGCCGCGTGGATGTTCCTCTGATCGTCGGTGTAGGTGAGCGCCAGCGCCTCCGCTCGCGCGACGCCGGCGCGGAGCAGCACGTCCTCGCTGGGTGAGGCGGCCTCGATCATGACGATCGGCAGGCTTTCCGCGCGGGCCAGTCGCTGGATGCGCAGGCTGCTGGTGGACCGCGCGGAGGTCACGACGGCGGTCACCGGTTGCTCGTACAGCCGGGCGAGTTCGCTGGTCAGCCGATAAGCGAGCGCATCGTCGCCGCAGACCACCATGGGCGCGGTCGCCGGCGGGTCTCCCGACCCGTCGGTCGCCGACACGTACCAGGTGCCTCCGATGGGATCGAACTCCCCGGAATCGCGGCCGCTTTGGATGCCGGCGATCACCTCGGCGCGCTGCGCGTTCCCGGCGTCGGGGGAAGCCGGAGTCTGCTCGGGTACGAAGGTCACGCCCCCACCTTGCCGCAACCGGGCGTTCGCAACGACCCGAACTTCCCTCGCGCCCCGCACACTTGTCCCTCGCGGAGCGGCGAAACCGGGCACGCGGCGCGGCACTGCACGGAAGGCGACGCGCGGCGGCAATCTCCGGGCCTTCCCCATGGCCGACCTGGTGATTGCCGCCACTGCCGAGCGGTACGGCGCAACCGTTCTGCACTATGACGAGGACTACCAGCAGATTGCCGCGCTCACCGGTCAGTCACATCGATGGATCGTCCCGGCGGGCACAGCCGACTGACGCCTGAGTCGACGCGCCGCGTCAGTAGCCCGAACGTGCCGCGCGTCCCTTCGGTGCCGGGCCGCCCCGGGAACCGGTCCGTGACGTGCTCCGACCCGCGCCCGCCGCGTCCTCGCGTGCGGCGGCCTGCTCCTTCTTCTCCCGCGCCTTCTGCAATTCCCGGAGCCGTGCCTGCTCCTTGCGGACCTCCTCGGCGATGACGCGCTCCTCGCGCAGCCACGCGGGCGGGTCCGCCTTCAGCGCATCGATCTCCGCGGTGGTCAGCGCCTCGGTGATCCCGCCGCGTGCGAGGCCCGAGATGGAGACGCCCAGCCGCGCCGCGACCACGGGCCTCGGGTGCGGGCCGTTGCGGCGCAACTCGGCCAGCCAGGCGGGTGGTTCGGCTTGCAGGGCGTCCAGTTCGTCGCGCGAGACGACCCCGTCCTGGAACTCGGCGGGGGTGGCGGGGAGGTACACACCCAGTTTCTTCGCCGCGGTCGCGGGCTTCATGGTCTGGGCGGTCTTGTGCGACGTCATCCCGACAGCCTAACGAGTGCGGGCCGGGCGAGCTCCCGCCCGCCCCGACTGCCGGCCGCCGCTCGTGCGCAGCAAGCGCCGCACGCGCTCCCCCGGCGGGTCCGATTCCGGCACAACGTCCGCCCCCACGTCGGACAGGTCCCGAGCGCCCACGAAGCGTCGTCACCCGCACCCCGCGTCGACGCCCGCGCCCGCCGCCCGGCGGGAGCGGGCCCGGCGTCCCCGCAACCGCCCTGATCACGGCCGGTAGCCTGGGCCCGTGACCGGTTCCGACTCCTCCGCCTCCTTTCGGCTCGCGTACGTCCCGGGGACGACTCCCGCCAAATGGGTGCGGATCTGGTCGGAGCGGTTGCCCGACGTACGCCTCGCGCTGGTTCCGACGGCAGCCGTCGACGCCGCCGGTGTGCTGGGTGAACGCACCGCCGACGCGGGGCTCGTACGGCTGCCGCTCGATCGCGCGGACCTGTCCGCGATCCCTCTCTACACCGAGACCACGGTCGCGGTGGTGCCCAAGGACCACCTCGTGACCGCCGCCGACGAGATCACGCTCGGCGACCTCGACGACGAGATCGTGCTGCACCCGCTCGACGACACGCTGCGCTGGGAAACGTTGCCCGGGCGGCCGGCCATCGCGCGCCCGGACACCACCGCCGACGCGATCGAGCTGGTCGCAGCGGGTGTCGGGGTCCTGCTCGTCCCGATGTCGCTCGCGCGTCTGCATCACCGCAGGGACCTCACGTACCGGCCGGTGTCGGACGCCGCGCAATCGCGTGTCGCCTTGGCGTGGCCCGAGGCCGCGACGACGGACCTGGTCGAGGAGTTCATCGGCATCGTGCGCGGCCGGACGGTGAACAGCTCGCGCGGCCGAGCGCCGACACCGCCGCAGGCCGCCACCGCGAAACGCCCGGATGCCCGCCGGCAGCCGCGCGCCGGCTCGCGTACGCCCAAACGTCCGAGGCGCGGCAGGCGACCGTGAGCGTGCCCGACAGTCCCACCCACCTCAGCGGCATGCGGGACCGAAATCTGGTGCTGGTCCTCGACGCGGTCGACCGGCACCAGCCGGTCACGCGGGCGCGTCTCGCGGAGCTGACCGGGCTCACGAAAACAACGGTGTCCGCGCAGGTGACCCGGCTTTCCGAGCTGTGCCTCGTCACCGACGCCGAGCCGGTCAAGGACGGCGGCCGGGGACGTCCCGGGGCGCCGGTCTCCGTCGCGCCGAGGCCGGTCGCGGCGCTCGGGCTTGAGGTCAACGGGCATTACCTCGCGGCGTGCGTCGCCGATCTCACCCGCAAGGTCCGGGTACGCCGCACTCTCCCCCGCGACAACCTGGGCGCGGCCCCGGCCGAAACCCTCGACGCGCTCGGCCGCCTCGCGTGCGACGTCACCGCCGAGGCAGCGGAGGCAGGACTGCGGCCGGTCGGCGCGGTCGCGGCACTGCCGGGCGTGGTCGACCAGGCCGCCGGGACCGTCACCGCGCCCAATCTCGGCTGGCAGGACCAACCCGTCGCCGCCCTGCTCCGCACGGCTCTGCCGGAGGGCATTCGGCTGGTCGGCGTCGACAACGAGGCCAATCTTGCCGCGCTCGGGGAACTGTGGTTCGGCGCGGGTGCCGAGTTCGGCGACTACATCCAGGTGTCGGGCGAGACCGGGATCGGGGCGGGCGTCGTGGTGTCCGGGCGGCTCTTCCGGGGCGCGCACGGCTCGGCGGGCGAGATCGGCCACGTGATCGTCGACCCGGACGGTCCCCCGTGCCAGTGCGGGGGGCGCGGTTGCCTGGAGCAAATCGCAGGCCAGGAAGCGCTGTTGCGCGCCGCTGGTCTCATCGACGCACCGGGCGACGCCGTGGTGCGCCTGCGGGATTTGTTGGACGCGGGCGACTCCCGTGCCCGTACCGCCGTCGAACGCGCCGGCCGCGGCCTGGGCACGGCCCTCGTCGCCGCCGTCAACCTGCTCGACCCCGACACCGTCGTCCTGAGCGGCCTCCACGCGAACCTCGCTCCGTGGCTCGTTCCCTCGATCCGGTCGGCCCTGCAACAGGGCGGCAGCCGCATCCGTGGCGGCTCCCCGACTTTGCGCACGTCCCAACTCGGGGGCGGGGCAGCCGTGTTGGGCGCAGCGGGGCTGGTCGTCGCGCACATCTTCGGCAATCCGCTCGACCTGACCACCTGACCGGGGCCTCGTCCCCGCCCGTTCAACGTTGCCGGGGGCGGCCTCCGTGTGGTCTTCTCGCTGAGGGCGACAGGTCGTGAGGATCAGGGTCAGGCCCCCGGCGGTGATCGCGCAGATCCTGTCCAAGGTCAGCCCGATTGAGCATGACCCCAGCCGTGCGGAACGTGCGCGTCCGACGAGTGCTTCGCGTTCCGCTCGCGTCGTACGCGCTCAGGCCCGTACCGCGTTCAGCCCGCTGTCGGTGCCGCCGAGATACGCGGTGTCGTGGGCAACCGTGAGGGATTGCCAGGCGGCAACCTGATCGCCTCCGGCAACGGGAGCGCACGACGGGCATCGGTCGTCGACACCCCGCTCCCGACGCCGACCGCTCCGGGCATGGGCTTCTCCGGACTGCTGCGGCGGACCCGCGCGGCGTCCCCGCTGCGAATCCTCCCGCAGCGCCCGGCGGTGTCATCCCCGTCTCGTGTCGGCGTACCCCGCGATCGTCGTGACCGTCCCAACCTTGCCATTGGGCGTGTACGCCGTGACCTCCACCAGCCGGAAGGTCCGACCCGCGTGGACGATGCGGGCGACGAAGTCGGTGTCTCCGGTCATCTCGATCTGGCGCACGTAGGTGATGCGCGCGGATGCGACCGCCATGCCGTCGGCGGTGCCGATCAGGTGCGATGCCGCGAGTTGCGAGGCGCACAGGGCGATTCCGCCGTGCATGGCGCCGGTGCCGTTGGCGAGCAGGGGGTCGCCTGGTACGCGCAGGGTCGCCGCGTGCTCGTCCGTGCGGAGTGACGCGTTCAGTATGGACATCAGCGATTCGCGGTGCGGAGGCTCCTCCTCCATGACGAAGTCCTCCGGCGAAAGCGCGAGCCCGGGGCGGCTCAATACGTCCGCGGGGAGGTCGACCGTCACGCCCGGGATGAACCGGCTGCGCAGCGTCGCGACGGCCAGGGGCCGGCCCGTCTCGTCCGCGGCCGTCCCGGTCACCAGCGCCCCGTGTTGCTGCGCCGCGACGACCCGGCCGTCGAAAGTGATGCCTTGGCCGTCGCACGGGGGCGGCGCCGGATAGTCGATCGACAGCTCGGTGGTGACCGGCCACAGATTCGCGGGGCGGTGCGCGGTCGCCGCCCTGCCGAGGGTGGCGTCGATCAGGACGCTCAGCGCAGCACTGTCGGCGGTGCCGTCGAGGCCCGCCGTCCACGGGCCCGTGTCCATGGCCGCGCGCCAAATCTCGCCGTCAGGACGACTGTTGACGCGGACGCCGAAGAGGAGCGTCGGGCCCCCGCCTCGTCGGCTGAGCGGTTCTGTTTCGGTGTTGTGCGTGGTCACGGTTCCTCGTTCGACGGTTGCACCGCGCGGGGCGGAACATCATTCTCGACTTACAGGGCGTTGTTTATCAGAGCAATGTTTCGTCCCCGTGCGGGCCCTGCCCGTGTGGCAGCGACCGGGCCGGTGGCGGGGAAGGAACCGAGCGAGACGAGCCGGAACCGACGAGCTCGTCGTTCTCGTCCGTCAGCCGCGCGTTGCGCAGCAAGGCGCACAAGGCAGGCGAGATCAGCGAACCGAGGTCGGTGGTGAGTGCGACGAGCGCGCCCGCCGACGCGAGTTTGTCGCGCGGCACCAGCGTGCGTATGGCCGCCATCAGCGCGGCGCCGCTCACGCTGCCGATGAATCCGTCCCAGGCACCGCACACGTACACGAAAACGCCCGCGAGTCATCCGGAGGTTCAGGCGCCACCACGCATCAGACACCCAACGCATCGCGCGTGCGGGCGAGTTCGCCGAGATCGGCGATGGTCGGCACCCCAAACGCCCGCGAGCCGCCCGAAGCTTCAAGCCTCCGCCACGCCTCAGACACCCAACGCATCGCGCGTGCGGGCGAGTTCGTCGGGGTCGGCGGTGGTGGGCACGAGGAAGAGTTCGTGGTAGCCCGCTTCGCGAACCATGTCGACGGCGTCGCGCAGGGCTTGGGGCGAGTGGGCCGTCGTACTGTCCGCCATGGCCTCGGCCATCTCGTCGCCGAAAATGCGCATGTAGTCGTAGGCGTAGCCGTGGAGTTGTTCCCGGGCATCGTTCCCCAGCGCGTACCACAGGCTGGTGGACAGATGCGGTTCATCGCTGCGTCCGGCGTCACGCCAAGCCTTGCGCACGTTCGCCGCGACGCTTCTCAGCGTCTCGGGGACCGGGGTGACGATCGCCGTCCCGTCGTCGATGCCCGAGGCCCAACGCGCGGCTCGCGCCACGGCCTTGGGGCCGATGGCTCCGGCGACCAGCGGGGGGCCGCCGACCTGCACGGGCGGCGGTCCCACGGGGTCGAGACCCGCGGCCGGGGGCTCTCCGGCCCAGACCGCCCGCATGCGCGCGACCTGCGCGTCCATGCGCGACCAGCGGCGTGCGAACGAGGCATCGACCGCTTGATAGTCGGCCTCGCGCCCGCCGACCCCCACACCGACGGTGAGGCGGCCGTGGGACAGCCGGTCCACCGATGCCAGGTCCTTGGCCATGCGTACGGCCGGGTGCGACGGCAGGATGACGATGGTGGTCCACAGGCGGACGCGTTCGGTGAGCGCGGCGGCGGCGGACAGTTGCACCATCAGCGAGTGACTGGGATAGGTGACCCGCTCCGGAACCGCGAGGGACGACCAGGGGCCCTCGTCGATGCCGCGGCACCACCGAAGCACTTCGTCACGGCCGTGGGGCAGCATGGTCGGCAGCGTCATCGCGATGTCCACGCGCCGGATGGTCCCGCACGGACCCGCAGGGTGCAATGGCCGCGGAGGAATATCGTCGTGTGCCACGGTCCCAAGCCACGCTCTTGCGACGCTGAAGGCGGAGGGGCGCGACGATGTCCGCCTGATGGGTATGCGCTGCCGCCCGGCCGTGGAATTCAGCCCGGTAGGGACGCAAGCCAGTCGACCAGCAGGCGGTTGACCTCGTCGGGGCGCTCCTGCTGGATCCAGTGGCCGCAGTCATCCAGGATGTGCGACGCGGCCAGTCCGGGGAGCGTCGTCTCGAACGCCTTGACGGCGTCGGACAGCCACATCGTGGACGCGTCCCGGCTGCCGCCGAGGAACAACGACGGCTGGGGGACCGGCGCGCCGGCGAAGCCTGCGAGGTCAGACCAGTCGCGGTCCATGTTGCGGTAGCGGTTGAGTGCGCCGGTCAGGCCGGTACGTTCGAACTCCCCGGCGTAGAAGTCGAGTTCGCGCTCACCGAGCCACCCGGGAAGCCGGCCCTGGGGGAACCGTTCCCGCAGCGTTCCGCCCCGGCTGACGAAGTGCGGGTCGGGCGTGCCCGGTTGCGGCATGGTGTCGGCGGACAGCGCCGAGTAGAAGCCCGCGAGCCACCCACGCACATCGGGCTCGATCTCGCTCTCGGCCCGACCGGGCTCCTGGAAGTACGAGACGTAGAACTCCTCGTCCCCGCCCATCTGCGCGAAGACCTCGCTGGGCTTCGGCCCGCCCGGCGGCGAGTACGGCACACTCAGCAGCCCCACCGCGCGAAACACTTCCGGCCGCACCAGCGCCGAGTTCGCCGCGATCGTCGCGCCCCAGTCGTGGCCGACGATCACCGCCGACTGCTCGCCCAACGCCTCGACCACGGCCACGTTGTCGTCGATGAGGTCGAGCATCCGGTACGCGGCCGGGTCGCCGGGCCTGGACGAGCGCCCGTACCCGCGCACATCCACCGCGACTGCCCGGAACCCGGCCGCGGCCAGCACCGGAAGCTGCCGCCGCCACGAGTACCACGACTCGGGAAATCCATGCACCAGCAACACCAGGGGCCCGCTGCCCTGTTCGACCAGATGGATCCGCCCGGCGGGCGAGCGCACGAGGTGATGGGTGAGACCGGCGTCCTGCGGCATGAGTCCTCCTCGGATCTCCTACGCCATGACCAACAGGCCGATCATGCGGGAGCGCGCACCGCCACCGTGAACGCTCTTGCCGTTCCGGCAAGTCGTCGAGGGCTCGTTCACTGATTCGGGCGTTCACGAGGCCAGGGGAGGAAGCGCGCCGCGAAGCAGCGCCCTTCCTCCCCCGGCCGTGACGGTGTCGACCCGTCAACCCACCGGCACTCCGGAGGACTTGGTGGCGGCGACCGGCTCGGGGGTCGCTCGCGTGTGCCGTGTCGGGATCAACGCGGCGATCACCGCAGCGGCCACGGAGATGCCGCAGCCGATCAGCATCGCGGTGTGGAAGCCGTCTTCGGACGGGAGCGCGCGTCCGCCGAAGTCGGTGGTCATCTGGGCCAGGATCACGCCGACGACGGCCGCCGACACGGTCGTGCCGACCGCGCGCATGAGTGCGTTGAAGCTGTTGGCGGAACCGGTCTCGGACATCGGCACGCCGCCCATGATCAGCGCGGGCATCGCGCCGTACGCCAGGGCGAGTCCGATCATGCAGACGCACGAGACGACCATGACGGCCCACGCGGCGCCCATCATGAAGACGGACACGCCGTACCCCAGTGCCATGACCAGCGCGCCGACGACCAGGGTGACCTTGGGCCCGCGTACGGCCGACAGCTTCGCGCCGAGCGGCGAGACGACCATCATCATCACGCCGGACGGGGCCATCCACAGGCCCATCGCCAGCATCGACTGGCCCAGGCCGTAGCCGGTTTCCTCGGGGAGCTGGAGGAGCTGCGGGAGGATCAGCGCCTGCGCGTACATCGCCAGGCCGAGGACGATCGACGCGGTGTTCGTCACCAGGACCTGCGGCCGGGCGGCGATCCGCAGGTCGACCAGCGGGTCGCCGGTGCGCAGTTCCCACCGGCCCCACACGAAAAGGATCACCGCGGACGCCGCGAGAAGACCGAGGGTGGTGGCACTGCCCCAGCCCCAGTCGGCGCCCTTGGAGACCGGCAGCAGCAGGCAGACCAGCCCGGCGCCCAGACCCAGCGCACCGACGAAGTCGAATTTGCCTCCGGTACGCCTCGGCGACTCGGGCACCAGGAACCAGATCAGCACGGCGGCCAGCGCGCTCAGCACCGCCGCGCTCCAGAACAGCACGCGCCAGTCCGCGTTCTCGGTCACCGCGGCGGCGATCGGCAGGCCGAGCGCGGCACCGATGCCGAGCGACGAGCTGATCAGCGCGATGCCGGAGCCGAGGCGCTCGGGCGGCAGCAGGTCCCGCAGCGCGCTCATGCCCAACGGCACGACGCCGGCACCGATGCCCTGGAGCGCGCGGCCGATGATCATCGGGATCAGCGACCCCGCGAGCGCGCAGATCACCGAACCGGCGATCAGCGGAACCGTGCAGATCAGCAGCATGCGGCGCTTGCCGTACAAGTCCCCGAGCCGGCCGCTGACCGGAGTGGCGACCGCGGTCATCAGCAGGGTCACCGTGACGATCCAGCTCGCGTTGGACGCGGAGGTGTCCAGGATCTCCGGCAGGTCGCCGAGCAGCGGGATCACCAGGCTCTGCATCAGCGACGCGACGATGCCGCCGAAGGCCAGGACACCGACGATGGCGCCGGGCCGGGATTGGGGAGGGGGACTTGCCACGGGGGTGCTCCTGATCTTGCCCTTGCAAAGATGCACACCACATGAATATGCATGGTGCACAGAGTGTGTATACAGCACATCATGTGGCCGATGCACATCGGCGCACACGCGTGCATGTAGGTGACATACAATGTTTTGGACAACACCAACATCGCCGTCCCTGGAGGCACCGTGTCCGTGACGCAGATCGACCTCGACGACGACGCCCTGGACCGCGTCATGGCCCTGTCCAAGGCCAAGACCAAGAAGGAAGCGGTCAATCTCGCCCTCAACGCGTATGCCGATCGGCAAGATCGCGCAATGCGTATAAGCCGCCATTTCGAGCGCGCCCGCCATTGGGGAGCCATCGAGGACGCCGAGCGTCGGCACGCGGAGGAAAAGGACAGTCGGTGATCTACCTGCTCGACACCTCCGGGCTGGTCCGGCTGCTCAGCGACCCTAAGTTGCAGGCAGCCTGGTTCGACGCGATCGATGCGGAAGCGATCGCTTCCTGCTACCCGCAGCGCGCCGAGTTCCTCTACAGCGCGCGCAACAGTCGTGAGTACGACGAGATCGCCGACTTGTTCGCCGACCTCTACCCCGACGTCTCGGTGCCCAAGAATGCCGGGCGCTGGATCAGCGCGGTGCAACATCGAATGGCTCGGGCGGGAGCACACCGCAGCGCCTCGGCGGTCGACCTGATCATCGCCGCCACTGCGGCTTACCACGGCCTGACCGTTCTTCACGACGACGCCGACTACCGCACGGTCGCGCGTCACGCGCCCGATGTGACCGAGCACAACGTTCGCGACATCGTCTGACACTTGAGGCCGACGTCTCCGGCCGGGGCGCCGACCGCGTGGGGCGACGCGCGTCCCTACCTCCGGAACCCCGCCCAGCGCGGCCACGACCGGCAGGCGACGTCGGTGGTCAGCCGGCCACCGCGTGGGAGCGAGGCGCGGGGGTCCGGCCCGAAGTGCGGACCGAAGACGGCCGGGCCAATGCCGCGTCGAGCATGGCGATCAACGCCTTGTCGCGGTGGTCCGGGGGCAGCACGGCCAACGCGGCGACTGCGGATTCCAGGGACCGGCGGGCGGTGCCCGGCAACCACACGGCCTCGTCGAGGCGGGCCTTCCACCCGGTACGCCCAGGTCGGCGGGTCAGCCGCACGAGGCGGCGTTCGGCGCGCCGGCGGAGGCGGGTGATCTCGGTGCTGCCGGAGTACCGTGCCGCGACGTCGAGCACCGCGATCAGTGTCATCACGCGTTCGCGGTCGGTGCGGGGGCCCGCGGCGGCCAGTGCGGGTGCGTACCGGATGAGTTCTCGGCGGCGCGGGCCGGCGACGTTGTCGTTGGCGAGGATCGCCACTATCGCCACGAGCCGGTCGGTGCATGCGGGGGTGTCGGTGAACGGCCCGCCGGAGAGGAAGCTGACGTACTCCATCAGACACGCGCCGTCGCGTGGGTTCAGGTGCCTGCCCCGGCCCAGCACGGGCGCCGAGTGCGGAGGCTGCTCATCGGATGGCCGCATTGGCTGCCACGGCCCTTGCCACTGGTACGACACGACGCCCTCCTCGGCGGCTCACGGAGACGGCCATGATGTGTGACCCAGGACACACTTCATGGTAGGCATGCATCCAACTAGGACACTGTCCGCCGTCGCGGCCGGGCAACCGGCCATGCCGTAACACAAAAATGAACTCTTCCGACGATTGGTCCATCACCGGAACCAGCGGTAACACGAGCCCCTGCGGCAAGCCGAACCACAAGGCCCGCCGAAGGAATCCGAGTACAGAGGGAAACCCGTGGACCTTGCTGCGGTGATCGTGATCGTCGTCGTCGCGCTGGCCTTCGACTTCACCAACGGCTTCCACGACGCCGCCAACGCGATCGCCACGTCGGTCTCCACCCGGGCCCTCACGCCGCGGGTCGCCCTGGCCATGGCGGCAGTGATGAACCTCATCGGCGCGCATCTGGGCACCGAGGTCGCGAAGACCGTCGGCTCGGGCATCATCGACACGCCGACCGGGACCGGCGGCCTGCTGGTGGTGTTCTCCGCCCTCATCGGCGCCATCGCCTGGAACCTGATCACCTGGCGCCTGGGCCTGCCGACGTCGTCGTCACACGCCCTGATCGGCGGCCTCATCGGCGCCGCGCTGGGTGCGTCGAGCGGAGTTCAGTGGGACGGGGTCCTGGAGAAGGTCGTCATCCCGATGCTGGTGTCGCCGCTCATCGGATTCGTCGTCGCGTACCTGCTGATGGTCGTCATCCTGTGGACGTTCCGGCGTGCCCAGCCCGCGGCCACCAACCGCCGTTTCAAGATCTCGCAGACCGTGTCGGCCGCCGCGATGGGACTCGGGCACGGGTTGCAGGACGCGCAGAAGACCATGGGCGTGATCGTCTTGGCGCTGGTCACCGTGGGCTACCAGGACGGTTTCCAGGTCCCGGAGTGGGTCGTCTTCTCCGTCGCGCTCGCGATGGCGGCCGGGACGTACGCGGGCGGCTGGCGCATCATCCGTACGCTCGGCCGCCGCATCGTGCACCTGGACCCGCCGCGCGGCTTCGCCTCGGAGGCCACCGCGTCGGCGATCCTCTACACGACGGCGTTCGTCTGGAAGGCGCCGATCTCGACGACGCAGACCATCACGTCGGCGATCCTCGGCGCCGGCGCCACCCGCCGCTTCTCCGCGGTGCGCTGGGGCGTCGCACGCAACATCGTGGTCGCCTGGGTGCTCACCCTCCCGGGCGCGGCACTCGTCGCCGCGGCGGTGTACGCGGTGGCCCACTACGTCTTCCGCATCTGACGCGCCCTGAGGTGCAGGCGCCGAGATCGGCGAACCCGGGTCCGCGGATCTCGGCGCCGGCCGGTTCCTACGCCTCCAACTGTGCGCGGTAGGCGTCGACGAAGTCGCTCGCCGACCGGTGCAGGTGCCGGATCAGCATCTCCTGGTCGCACACCGGGAACTCGGTGACGTGCCGCCCTTCGAGCATGGTCTGGGTGGCTTCGAGGGTGTTGCAGTCCTGGAGCGCGAACTCCTTGAACGTCACGACGGCCAGCTCCTGGCGCAGCCGCTGGAGCGCGTTCTCCGGCGGGGCGAAGTAGCACGTCCCCTCGAAGATGTGGGTGTTGTACGAGGTCGGCCAGTAGTGGTAGGTGAGATACCACCCCGGCGCCCACACCACGATCATGAAGTTCGGGAAGAACACGTACGAGTCCAGGCCCCACGCGCGGTGCTTGGACGGGTTGACGCCCTCGGGCAGCGGGTCCAGGCCGGGCAGGTCGGGCCGGTCCCACGGGCCGAAATTGCCGCTGCGCAGCACCTGTTCGATCGGCTTGACCATGCCCAAGTCCTTCGGCGGGGCCATGCCGCCCCACGCCGACTGCACCGAGTGCGGGCCGTCGAGGTCGTAGTGCAGGCCCTCGTAGCCGTAGCCGCGCAGCTTCTGGTTCTCGCCGTCGACGTACTGCTTCGCGTGGAGGATCGGCGCGTGGTAGAACTCGGCGAACGCGTCGATGTAGAGCTTCCAGTTGCTGCCGACGTCCGCGCGGTACTTGTAGACCTCGGTCATCTCGCCGAACGGGTAGCCGGTCAGGCCCTTCGCGAACCGCCCGAGATATTCGGTCAGCGGTGCCGCGTCGTCGTCGAGGTTGACGAAGACGAAGCCCTCCCAGATTTCGCAGCGCACGGACTTCAGGCCGAGCTTCGCCTTGTCGAGGTCGAAGAACTCCTGTTCCTGCTGGACGAATGTGCACGCGCCGTCGAGGCCGTACCGCCAGCCGTGGTACTTGCACGTCAACTGCCGTGTGGTACCGCTGACTTCCTCGCCGGGATAGTCGTTCCACACCAGCTTGTTGCCGCGGTGGCGGCAGAGGTTGTGGAACGCCCGGATCTCGCCTTCGCCGTCGCGGACGATGATGACCGACGTACCTGCGGCGTGCAGTTCCTTCGTGAAGAAGCTGCCGGTCTTCGGGACCTGCTCCACGCGTCCCACGTTCAGCCAGGTGCGCTGGAAGATCGCCTTGCGCTCCCACTCGTAGTGCTCGGGGGAGATGGAGTCCTCGAAGGACATCGGACCGGTCCCGAGATACGGGAAGTGCTCCGTCCAACTGCCCTCGACGGGCTTGGGAAAGTGCGCCATCAGACTGCCTCCGAGCCACTGCTCTGCCACGGGAGATGAGTGAGACCATAACCGTACGATCCTGTCCGGTTTTGGTCAACCGGCGACGCAACCCGGGGGCGGCCTCGGCGAAAACCCCCCGACGCCGATCGGTTACACCGAACGGTGCCGTCCGGTTGATGGGCCGCGAGAGGACATCCGGCGACGAAGCAACCCCGCCGTCGTCTCCACTCACACTCCGGATGCGCTATACAGCCGCATAGCACCGCTGTACCGTCTTGTCCGGTGCGAGCGTGAACTCCCGTTGACCGCGCGGGATTCGAAAACGTACGAGGCAACCCGTCGGTCGGCGCCCCCCCATCCCGGCAGAAGGGACCGCCATGAACCAGGACGACCTGATCCTGATCAGCATCGACGACCACGTGATCGAGCCGCCGGACATGTTCGAGGGCCGACTGCCCGCCAAGTACGCCGACGACGCCCCGCGCGTGGTGCGCCTCGACAACGGCGCGGACGTCTGGCGG
>NZ_JBPKBI010000010.1:240202-266732 GCF_051388935.1 Yinghuangia sp. YIM S10712 | reverse complement strand
GCCCGCGATCGCCTTCGCCCCGTCCCCGAGTTCGGCGAGGAGCGCGACCGCGTCCTCGGCCGTGTCCGGCACGTGGTACTCGAATGCCGCCGGCTTCACGCGGTCACCGTCCCCGTCGTCGCGTCGGCCGTGCGCTCCCGGGCCTCGTCGACAAGGTCGACGATCACGGAAGGTGTCAGCGGCATCCTGGTGATCTTCACGCCCAACGGCGCGAGCGCGTCCGCGACCGCGTTGGCCACCGCGGGCGGGGCGCCGATCGCACCGCCCTCGCCGACGCCCTTGAAGCCACCGGGCCCGGGGCCCGGCGTCTCGATGTGCCCGAGCTCGATCACCGGCACCTCGGTCGCGGTCGGCAGCAGGTAGTCCATGAACGTCGTGGTCACCGGGTTGCCGTCCTCGTCGTAGACCAAGTGCTCCAGCAACGCCCCGCCGATCCCCTGGACCGTGCCGCCGAAGATCTGGCCCTCCACCACATTCGGGTTGATCATCGGACCGCAGTCCTCGCTCACGATATGCCGCAGCACCTCGACATGCCCGGTCACGGTGTCCACCTCGACCACGGACACATGCGTCGCGTTGGCCCACACCATCGGCACCTGGGCGCGGTAGCGGCCACTGGCCTCCAGGCCCGCCGGCACGCCGGGCGGGAGCTGGTCGACGCGGAAGTAAGCGATGTCGGCGATCTCCGCCAGTGTCAACGAGACATCCGGCTTGCTCTTCGCGGTCGCGACGCTGCGTACGAACTCGACTTCCTCGACGGGGACTTCGAGCTTGTGCGCGGCGATCGCCAGGATGCGTTCCCGCAGACCGGACGCGGTCTCCGCGATGGCCCCCGCGACCATGGAACCCGAGCGGCTGCCGCCCGTGCCGCCGCCGAACGGCGTCACCGCCGTATCTCCCTGGATGCTGTTGACGTCCTCCAGCAGCACGCCCAGTGCGTCGGCGGCCAGCTGGTTCGCGGTGGTCTCCAAGCTGTTCCCGCACGAACCACCGGAGGTGTAGACGTTCACCCGCCCCGACGGCTCGATCCGGATCGTCGCACCCTCCGTCGACAAGAACGGGTTGGCGCCCGCGGTGGGTTCGACGTACGTGCACGTGCCAACACCGATGTAGCGGCCTTGCTCCCTGGCTTCGGCCTGCTCGCGGCGGAACGCCTCGAAGTCCAGGATCTCCAGGGCCTGTTCGAAGGTCTCCAGCGGCGTGATGTTGTCGTACGGCATGCCCATGCAGTTGAACGTCGGCAGCTCGTCACGCCGCAGCATGTTCCTCCGCCGCACCTCGATCGGATCCATACCGATCTCGCGCGCGCCGATGTCGAGGATGACCTCACGCGCCATCGACTCGAACTGCCACGGACCCCGGTAGGCCACGCGCCCGCTGGTGTTGGAGAACGCGAAGCGCGAGCGGAACGTGCCCTCCGGAATCCGGTACGGGCCGGGGAACAGCAGGCCCACGACGATGCTGCTTCCGACCGGCGACGGCGTCGGGTAGGCGCCGGTGTCCATGACATGGTCCAGCGACGCGGCCAGGATGTTGCCCTCCGCGTCGAACGCCATCCGCGCCTCGCCGTGCTCGTGGCGGGCCTGGCCGGCCGACATCAGGTGCTCCTGCCGGTCCTCGATCCACTTCAAGGCGGCAGGCAGCTTCCTGGCCGCCAGCATGACGCACATGTCCTCGCGCAGCGGCAACTGCTTCTGCCCGAAACCGCCGCCGGTGTCGCGCATGACCACCCGGACCTTGTGCTCGGCGACGCCGAGCAAGCGCGCGCAGAATGCCCTCAGCTCGTGCGGGGACTGCGTCGACGCCCACATCGTCATCTCGCCGCTCGGCGCCGACCACTCGGCGACCATCCCGCGCGTCTCCATCGGCACAGGGCCGTGGGACTGCTGGTGGATCGTCTCGCACACCACATGCGCCGCCCCGGCGAATACCGGCTCCAGATCCTCCATCGGACGACCCGCGAGTTCGCCGACAAGGTTGCCGGGATAGTCGGCGTGCACCAGATGCGTACCGCCCAAACCGGCCGCGTAGTCGACGACCGGGGGCAGCGCCTCATAGTCCACGACGACCAGTTCCGCCGCGTCCTCCGCGACGTAGCGGTCCACCGCGACGACCATCGCCACCGGGTCCCCGACGAACCTCACCTCCCCGTCCGCCAGCGGCGGACGCGGGGTGTCCTTGGCGTCCTTGCCCTCCAGGGAGTACCACTGCTCGTGCACCCCCGGGTTCAGATCCTCCGCGAGGAACACCGCGTGGACACCGTCGAGCGCCAGTGCCTCGGACACGTCGATCTCAAGAATCCGGCCGCGCGCGATCGGACTGCGCACGAAACACGCGTGCAGCATCCCCGGACGCACCACGTCGTCGACGTACGTCCCCGTGCCGGTGACCAAACGCAGGTCCTCGACACGCAGCGCGCGCGAGCCCACGTAGCGGTCCGTGGCCTCGTCGGACGGGTTCGGAGTATGCGCGTTCACGGCCGCTCACCGGCTTGCGCGTGAAGGTTGGGTGCCATCAGCGTCGTTCTTCCTTTGTGTGCAAAAGCTTCGGCGGTCTGGGGAGGTGGCATCCGGTTCGGTCGGACCGCCCCGGTCGGCGGGAGCACCGTGTCGTCGCGGCCGGGGCGTCCGGGCCGCCGTGGCCGCGTCCTGCCGACCGGGAACGGATCCGGCGCGGGGCCGCGTTACCGCTTGTTGAGCATGCCCGCGTCGACGGGGAGGACGGTGCCGGTCACGTACCGTGCGTCGTCCGACACCAGCCACACGATCGCGTTGGAGATGTCGACCGGCTCGACCAGGTCGACGGGCATCGCGTTGGTGAGTGCGTGCGCGAGTTGCGGGGCGTGCTCCAGGATCGCGGCGAGGTTGCCGTCTCCGGCCATCGGGGTGCGTACCGCGGTCGGGGCGACGCTGTTGACGCGGATGCTGTACGGCGCAAGGAAGTTCGCCCACGACCGCATCAGGCCCACGACACCGTGCTTGGCCGCGGTGTAGCCCAGGAAGCCCGCGGTCGGGATGCCGACGCCGATCATCCCGCCCGTGGAGCTGGTCAGCACGATCGACCCGCCCTGGTTCCGCTCCAGCATCGACGGGATCGCCACACGGCCGGTGTTCCAGACGCCCTTGAGGTTCACGGACACCACCTCGTCCCACTCCTGGTCCTCCGACACCTCGGCGCCGCCCGCGCCGATACCGGCGTTCGCGACCACGATGTCGACCGGGCCCAGTTCGCCCGTCCCTTCCTCGAACGCCTGCCGCAGCTCGGCCAGTTCCCGCACGTCGGCCTTCCTCGCGACGATCCGCCGCCCCAGGCCCTCCACCGCCTTGACGGTCTCGTCCAGCTCCTCCTGCGTCCCCATCGGATACGCCACCGAGCCGAGCTGCGCACAGATGTCCACCGCGATGATGTCCGCGCCCTCTTGCGCCAGCCGGATCGCATGGCTGCGCCCCTGCCCGCGCGCGGCTCCCGTGACGAACGCGACCTTGCCGTCCAGCTTGCCCATCGAACTCCCCTTTGCTGACAGTGCGGTAGTGCGGCCGGGGGCCTCGCGTGGCGGCCCGGTCCCACCCCATCCGCAGGCCGCTCCCGAAGGCGATCGGGACAGTCGCACGAATTTTTAACAGCCGTTCTAACTTAGCTGGCCACCACTGTCAACAGCCCCGCCGCGTTCGCGGCGGCGACGGAGGAATGCACCGACTCGGGCACTCGGGGCACGCCGAAGCCGGTCCGCCACGACGCGTCTCCCGCCGGAGGAGCCGAGCGGCGGACAAGCGCGGGCACGCCGACACCGCACGCACAGTCCGTCTTCCGACGCGACGTGCGGGCACAAGGGCTTGCGATGTGACGTCCGTGCCATGCGCGTCGGATCCCTTGTCCGTCGGTCGGATGCCGGGCCGGGCGCGCCGGGCGCTGCGGCGGACCGCTGTGCCGGCGGAACCGGCCCCCGACACCTCCGGCTCCGGCGCGGTCCACCCTGCGGTTCCCGCGCCGGAAGCCCGATCCGTCAGTGGTCGTTCAGTGTTTGCCTGCGCGGCGCGGTGCTCCTTCTCGCCCCGACCGGTCAGTCGGGCGCGCTCGGCGTCCGCCTCGGCCTGCTTGACCAGGGCGATCTTGCGGGCTTCGGCCTCCTGTTCGGCCTGGTAGCGGGCGGCGTCGGCGGGCTTGCGAACCTGTGTGTCGAGCTGACGGTCGGTCAGTGCCGCCTGCCGCTGCGCGACGCCGACCACCGCCGCGTCCGCGCCCGCATCGAGCACGTCCTCGCCCGCATGAAGGCCTGGCAGATCCTCCGCGACTGCCGGCTCAACGGCGACGGCGTCCACCACGCCATGCTCGGAATCGCCCGCCTCCACAACCTCGTCCTCGCCGGATAACCGGCGGACCGGGCCAACCGCGCACACCCCCAAGATCAATGCGGGACGACCCTTCGCTGCCGCCGACCTTGACGATCGCGACGCCTTCGAGATTGACCTTCACGCCGCGCAGGGTGACCGCGCCGCGTACCGAGATCGGGATGTGCCGGCTGGCCGTCCGCTTTCCCCGGCAGCCGGTGACGATGAACGTCTCGCTGGGACCCGCCACCTTTTGACATCCTCGCCGCCCTGGAGGACGGCGATTCCCGCCTACCGAGCCGTGGTGGGCTGCGGTTTCGGGTGGGTTCCTGTTTCTCGACGCTGCGCCGGAACCTGGGGTTCCGGTCTTACCTGCGCTCCACAGGCTGTCACCGCCAGTCCGGCGGCCTTGGCGACGTTGACCGCCGCGTTGATGTCCCTGTCCAGGACGGCTCCACACGCCTCGCACGCCCATTCCCGGACGCTGAGCGGTTTCGGGCCGTCCTTCACGCCGCACTCCGAGCACACCTGCGAGGTGGGTTCGAACCGGCCGATCCGGATCAGGGTCCGCCCGTACCGGGCGGCTTTGTACTCCAGCATCGTCACGAACGCCGACCACCCGGCGTCGTGCACGGACTTCGCGAGGCGTGTGCGGGCGAGTCCCTTGACCGACAGGTCCTCCACGGCGATCGCTTGGTTGTCGCGAATCAGTTTCGTGGAGAGCTGGTGGTGGAACTCGCGCCGCGCATCCGCGACCTTCGCATGCGCGCGGGCGACCTTCACCCGCGCCTTGCCCCGGTTGTTGCTGCCCTTCGCCTTCCGGGACAGGTCCTGCCGAGCTTTCCTGAGGCGCTTTTCCGCGCGCCGCAGGAAACGCGGGCCGGCGATCTTCGTGCCGTCCGACAGGATCGCGAAATGCGTCAACCCGAGGTCGATCCCGACCGCGCCCGTCGTCTCCGGAAGTTCTTCCCCATCGCCCGTGTCGACGACGAAGCTCGCGAAGTACCGGCCCGCGCTGTCCTTGACCACAGTCACGGTCGACGGGGCCGACGGCAACTGCCGGGACCACTTCACCGTGACGTCGCCGACCTTCGGGAGACGCAGCTTCCCGCCCGCTGTGATCGACCAGCGGGCGTTCGCGGTGAACCGGACGGCCTGCCGGGTGTCCTTGCGGGATTTGAACCGGGGCGGCCCCATCTTCGAGCGTTTGCCCTTCAGCCCGTCGAAGAAGTTCTTGTACGCCGTGTCGAGGTCCCGTAGGGACTGCTGGAGCACGACCGACGACACGTCGCCGAGCCACGCCCGTTCCGGGGTCTTCTTCGCTTCGGTGACGAGCCGTTTCGACAGGTCGCTGCTCGTCGGCCACGGGTCGCCCGCCGCGCGGGCGGTCTCCCGCGCGCGCAGGGCGTCGTTGTAGACCACCCTCGCGCACCCGAACGCCCTCGCCAACGCTGTGCGTTGACCGGGCGTCGGGTACACGCGGAAGCTGAACCGAAGCTGCTCAACACCCATGGTACACAGTTGGTTTATGGATACGAACCGAGACATACGAGCGGGTCGCCACTGTATTTTCGCGAATGCATGCGCATTTGGTTTTCGTAACGAAGTACCGGCATCCGGTGTTCACCGGCCGGCACCTGGAACGCTGCGAGGAGATCATGCGGAGCGTGTGCGCGGACTTCGAAGCGGAACTCGTCGAGTTCAACGGCGAACCCGAACACGTCCACCTCCTCGTCGACTTCCCGCCGAAGGTCGCGGTGTCCAAGCTCGTCAACAGCCTCAAGGGCGTCAGCTCCCGCAGGCTCCGCCATGAGTTCCCCGACCTGACCCGGCACTACTGGCGCGCGCAACGCCTGTGGGCGGGCTCGTACTTCGCCGGGTCCGTCGGCGGCGCACCGCTGAGCGTGGTGCGGCAGTACATCGAACAACAGGCCCGGCCTTCGTAGGTGGTCGACGCCGGATCGCCCTGGCGCCGATCCGGCTTCCCCTGCCCCGCTACACGGGAGACCGGATTCACCTCCGGTCTGAAGGCCGGAGCACTCTCCGGAAACCCGGTAGCGGGTGACGACGACAAGGGCGAGCAGGACGACACCGGCGATGCCGAGGGTGAGAAACACGGCCATGCCCGTCGCCCTCCTCCCCTGCCGGTGCTCCGAGCACACGGCCATGCTGGCATGGGGCAGAGGCGCATTACATTGCCGAACCACGGCAATCTCCGCGTGACTTCCGTGCCGCCGGGCATGAAACCGCCGTCGTGGGGGCGGTGTTGGCCGAACCGGTCCGCAGTGGCTCGCTGCCGACCACGGAACCGCCTCGCTCGGTGTCCGGGAGTCCGCGACCGGCCGCGCTCAAACCGGTGGCGTCGCGGCCACCGTCCGATTCACTCGTCGGTATCGACGCGGTCGGCAGCCTCCGACGACGTGTCCGCTCCCGGACCGTCCGGGGCCCCGGGGAGGTCGTAGCGCTCCAGGTATTCCTCGATCAGCGCGAGGATTTCGCCGCGACTTTGGTGCAGCCCCACCGCGTCGTCCATGGCCAGGACCCGCGGCAGCCCGGCGAGCAGCACGGTGAGCGTGGGCAGGGACGGCTTGTCGAGGGTACGACCGTGCGCGCGCAGGACACGGTCGAGTGCCTGCTCTTGGAGTCGGCGGAAGCGTGCGGAGTATTCGGCCAGCTCCGCCCGGATCACCTTGCGGTGGTTGGCGAGCGCCAGGAACTCCAACGTCAGTGCGGTGTCGCGGGGTTCGCTGATGACCTCCCACACGCCGCGCAACGGCTGCGTGCCGTCGACGGCTTCCTGCAACCGCGACAGGTGCGCTTCGGCGCCTCGGCGGAACAGGGCCAGGAACAGGTCGTCCATGGTCTTGAAGTGGTAGTGGACCAGGGCCGGGTTGACGTCGGCCTCGGCCGCGACCTTGCGCGTGGTGACGGCCGCGTACCCCTCGTCCAGCATCAGTTGCATCGCGGCGTTGAGCAGTGCCGTGCGCGTGTCCTTCTCCGGCGCGCGACGCGGCGTGGCGGGTTTGGGCACCTCGTCCTTTCCGCGCCGATGCGCTGTGTGCTCGGTTTCGCCTGATACCGGATGTACCTTACTGGCCCCTCGACGCCGCTCCCGACGGTGCGGCGGCCGGGGGCGGCGAGCCGTCGCGTCCGCCTCGAAACCCCGTACAGACGACATGACTTCGCCGCCGTGGCTCCGAAGACACCGCTTGTCGAGGCCCCGCCCGGCCCGGTGAACGTCTCCGGCGGAGAACTATCCGACTGCCGACCCGCCCACCTGCGCCGGGATCCGGCGGTGGATGTCCGCCAACATGTCGCACATCGCCGTGCGGAAGATCTCGGCCTGGTGGTCACCGAGGAAAGAGGTGTGTCCGAACACCTCCAACACGACAAGGCCGTGCATGTGGCCCCACGCGCTCATCAGCATGGCGACCGCGGCGGCCGGCAGCTCTTTCAGATTGTTTTGTGGCAGGTTGTCCAGGTACTCCTGGAGTGAGGCCGAGACCGGCGCGGTCTCGGCCGCGGCAAGTTGCGCCGCGGTGAACCCCCCGAACAACTCGCGCTGGAAGATCGCGCTTATCCGGGTCATCGCCTGGGTGGTCGGGCCGTCTATGGGCGCCGAGTAGTACCGCAGCGGCGTTCCGTAAAGAAGCTGGTAGAGCTCCGGATGGGCGACGGCCCAACGGCGGTAGCCCTCCGCGGCGGCCACCAGCCGCGGCACGCCCGGCTCTTCCGGCGCGGCGTCGACCGCGGCCTGCACGGCGTCGGCCAGGTCGCTGTACGCCTTGGTGATGAGTGCCGTGACGAGGGCGTCCCGGTTCGGGAAGTAGTGGTACAGCGCCTGCACGGTCATGCCCAGGTTCCGCGCGACGGTCCGCAACGACAGTGCCGCCGGTCCGTTCTCGGTGATGTGCTGCTCGGCGGCGTCGAGGATCTCGCGGGTGGCGGCGGCCCGACGCCGCATGCGCAGCGAGGGCATGGCCGTTGCGTGTTCGTCTGCGGACATGCAGGGACCGTACGACATCACCCTCCGGTCCATCGGAGGTTGGCACTGTTAAGCAAATCTCACACTGCCAAACCTTCTTCTCCGTCGCTAGCGTTCCCTGCGCCGACGACGAGTGCGACACCGCACCTGACTTGTCGCCGAGGCCGCAGAGCCTTGGCCGCGCGCCGGCACCCCCAGGCCAACCCCGGCTGCCTCATGTCGTTTTCGCCGTAGATATCTAGGAGATCGTGCGTGTTTGAGCGCATAGCCGAACTGGCGATTCGCCGGTCCCGGCTGGTACTGATCGTCGCCGCCGTGGCCGTGGTGCTCATGGGCGTCGCGGGCGTAGGAGCGTTCACCAAGTTGCAGGGGGGCGGCTACGACGACCCGGCCTCCGAATCGAGCCGCGCCGCGGAGGCCATCGACGCCAAGTTCGGCGGGGAGACCAACCTGGTCCTGTTGGTCCGTGCCGGCGAGGGAGGTGTCGACGCCCCCGCCGCGGAGCGGAGCGGCCGGTCGCTGGTGGCCCACCTCAAGGAGGAGCAGGACCTTGCGAACGTGATCTCCTACTGGGACACGCACAGCCCCGACCTCCGCTCCAAAAGCGGCCGCGAGGCGCTGGTCCTCGTCCACGTCGAGGGCGACGAGACACAGCGGGAGAAGAACGCCGAGAAGGTCATCGACGCCTACGCCGGGCCGTACGAAGGCACACTCACCGTCCAGGCCGGCGGCGGAACGGCCGTGAACAAGGACATGGGGACGCAGACGGAGAAGGATCTCTTCCTGGCCGAGGCCATCGCCGTGCCGCTGATCCTCGTGCTGCTCCTGGTCGTCTTCGGCAGCGTCGTCGCGGCCCTGCTGCCGCTGCTCATCGCACTCATCGCCGTCGTCGGCACGTTCGCACAGCTCTTCCTCCTCGGCACCGTCACCGACGTCTCCGTCTTCGCGATCAACCTGACGACTGCCCTGGGCCTCGGACTGGGCGTCGACTACGCGCTGCTGATGATCAGCCGGTTCCGGGAGCAGCTCGCGTCCGGGTCGACCGTGGACGACGCCGTCCGCAGGACGATGAGCACCGCGGGCCGAACGGTCGCGTTCTCCGCCGCGACGGTGGCGGCGGCACTCGCGGCGCTCATGGTGTTCCCGCAGTACTTCCTCCGCTCGTTCGGCTACTCGGGAGTCGGCGTCGTCGTCATCGCGGCGGTCGGCACGCTGTTCGTGATGCCGGCGCTGTTCGTCGTGCTGGGCCACCGGGTCAACAGCGGGAAACTGCCCTGGGCGAACCCGGCCCGCTACGGCGCCCGTACGTCCGTATGGGAGCGGCTGGCCCGGACTGTCATGCGGAGGCCCGCGCTGACCGCGCTGCCCGTACTCGCGGTGCTGCTGCTGGCGGCGAGCCCGCTGCTGGGCATCACCTTCGGCACGCCGGACGAACGCGTACTGCCCGAGGACGCCGAGAGCCGCCGGGTCGCGTCGGTGCTCCGGGAGAACTTCAACGGCAACGACGAGGCCGCCCTCCACATCGTCATCGACGAGCCCGTGGACACCGCGCCCTTGGACGCGTACGCCGCCGAACTCTCCATGCTCGACGGTGTCGTCCGGGTCGAGGCCGCCACGGGAACCTACGTCACCGGGCGGTCCACGCCGGCCGGGCCCGTGCAGGCAGCCCTCGGCCGTCCCAACGCGCAGCGCATCACCGTGGTGAGCGCCCTGGAACCGAAATCGGACGCGGCGCAGCACCTGGTCGACGAGGTCAGGACGACCACTCCCCCCGCCGGATCACATGCCCTCGTGGGCGGCACCGACGCCGAACTGGTCGATGCCAAGGACTCCATCGGCGGCCGGCTCCCGCTCGCCATCGCCCTGGTGGCCCTGACCACCTTCCTCCTGCTCTTCCTCTTCACCGGCAGCATCGTCCAGCCGCTGCGGGCGCTGGCCCTCAACCTGGTCAGCCTGGGCGCGACCGTCGGCCTCATGACCTGGATCTTCGAGGACGGCCACCTCTCCTCCCTGCTCGGCTTCACCCCGCAGCCGATGGACACGTCGATGACCGTGCTGATGTTCTGCATCGCCTTCGGCCTGTCGATGGACTACGAGGTGTTCGTCACCAGCCGGATCAAGGAACTCCACGACCAGGGCGAGGACACCGAATCCGCCGTCGCCCACGGCCTCGGGCACACCGGACGCATCGTCAGCGCGGCGGCCTGCCTGCTCGCGGTGAGCTTCTTCGCGTTCGGAACCGCCAAGCTCAGCTTCATGCAAATGTTCGGTCTGGGCAGCGGGCTGGCCATCCTCATCGACGCCGTCGCCGTGCGCGGCGTGCTCGTCCCCGCCGCGATGCGCCTGCTCGGCGGCTCGGCCTGGTACGCCCCCCGCACCCTGCGCAAGTTCCACGACCGCTTCGGCCTCAGCGAAGCCGCCCCGGCACCCGCACCCGTCCCCGCCCCCATCCCGGCCCCCGAACCGGCCGGCCCCGAGCCGTCATTCGCCAAGCACCCGACCGAATCCTGACCCCACAACCGCCGCGGCCCGCCTCCCACCCGGCAGGCGGGCCGTGCCCGTCGTGCTTGTCTGCTCCCTGCCCGCACCCAACCCACGTGCCGGCAAGCGCACTTCGCAGGCACCCTCCGCTTCCGAAGCGACCCGCGTCGCCACACGGCAACGAAGTGACCTATCAGTCAGGTCACTTGGCCCGCTCGCGCCGTGAACAAGCGCGGGGACGTCCGGTGATGCAACGAGCCGGGGCCCGCACCCCAGGGTGCGGCCCCGGCTGTGAGGCTGGGTGCGCGTGGCGTCAGGCGGGAACGATGTTCTCGGCCGTCGGGCCCTTCTGGCCCTGCGCGATGTCGAAGTTCACCTTCTGGCCTTCCTGAAGCTCACGGAAGCCCTGAGCGGCGATGTTCGAGAAGTGGGCGAAGACGTCGGGACCGCCGCCGTCCTGCTCGATGAAACCGAAGCCCTTTTCCGAGTTGAACCACTTCACGGTACCGGTTGCCATATCAAATCTCCTTCGGGGCAGTGCCCGGAGTCCGCTCGGTGCGAAGCTCCGCGTCGCCGCAATGATTGCCCCGCCGGAAAAGCACCGGGCATACAAAAATACTCCCCACCGGGCGCGAGCACGATGGGGGCACTTGAAGTCTGGGAACCACAACTGCAACTGAGATCGACAGTAGCACGCTGCGGCGTTTTTATGAGCAGGCGAATAACCCACTCGTATTCTCGTGGGAGAAATTCTCATCGCGCGTCGCGGCGAATTCTGTCGCCGCAACCACACATATTGATTTCTTGCGGAGCGCGGCGAAGCATCGGGCGGGGCGGCAGGCCCCCGTGCGAGCGCCGCCCGGGGTGTCCCGGCGACGTGTCGTCACGAACCGTCCCGGAGAAGCGCACGAACCGGCGGCGTCGAAACGCTGTGCACGAACCGGGCCGTCGCAATCGTCCGGACGGGGCTCGGCGTTCATGGTGCCGGCGGATCGGCCCCACACGGTGCGGGTCGAAGCTGTGAAGGCGCTCGATATCCGCACGATCGCTTGCGGGCCGGGCAAGCCGTCGGATCGACGCAGGTGAGTCCGGCGTCGGCGGGCGGCGGGCAGCGGTCCGCTCGCCGCGTCGCCCATGGGCCGCGACGGCGCGAGGGCTGCGTCAGGGCTGACAGCGGGCGCGACCGTCGAGTGCCCCGCACAGGCCACAGGCCCGGACGCACTCGCCGGGGCCGCCGTGTGTCGGCCGCATGGCGTCAGGTGTCGTGGTCCGCGGCCGGGTGTGGTTGGTCCTTGCGGAGTTCCGTGTTGATGCGGAGGGCTTCTTCGAGCTGGTCTTCCAGGATGATGATGCGACACGCGGCGTCGATGGGTGTGCCCTGGTCGACGAGTTCGCGGGCGCGTTGCGCGATGCGCAACTGGTAGCGGGAGTAACGGCGGTGGCCGCCCTCGGAGCGCAGCGGGGTGATCAGACGCGCCTCGCCGAGTGCGCGCAGGAAGCCGGGGGTGACTCCGATCATCTCGGCGGCGCGGCCCATGGTGTAGGCGGGGTAGTCGTCGTCCTCGAACGCGTCGGGACGATCGGGGCGGTCACTGGAAACCACTGCACCTCTTCAAGCGTTTTCTTCGGGTCCTAACAGTTTCTCCGGGATTACCCCGGACGCGCATCGAGGGGCCCTGGCGCCTGTGCGGCACCAGGGCCCCGAAGGGACATCACACCATCTACCGACTGTATTCCGTCGGCTTTCGTTGTCCGCACGCACCCGGGGGGCGGGAGTGCGGGGATCGCAACTGCGTGACCGGGGACCACCTGCCATTCCGGGGTCTGCGGTTCCCGCCGGCGTCTGTCGCCTGGCGGGCGATCCTGGTGACGTCCGCTCCTTCCTCTTTCGTGTCCTGCCATGGAAACCGACGGGGGCACCGCGGTTTTCCCATGGTGTTGCGCTTCTTTCCTTCGGTACTGCTTTTCCGCGGTACTGCGCGGTGGCCCCCTTCCGGGGCCACCCGGTCCGGCGGTGCCGACTCCCGGGACCCTTGCCACACTTCACGGCCCCGGGGTTCCGCCGCCGAACCTCACTGCCCTGCGCGACAGTTCGTCATCTGCCACGCCCGACTGACTGTCTTTGGCTACAACAGGAACCTTAGTTGCCTCACGAGCCAATGTCTACTCTCGCCACGTTAGTTTTTTTGCATCGTCTGGATCGCTTGCGACATCCGTACGCTCCGCGCTTCCCGGCTCGACCTCGTTCGACGCCGGGGCGTCCGCTTCCCCGCCCGGGGTTCGGCCGTTCTGCGAAGCCGCGATCCGGGCCGCGCAGCCGCGCAGCGAGTCGACGACTCCGCGCAGATGGCGTCGGCTGTACGAGTCGGTCGTCCAACCGAGGTCGTCCATCGCCTTGACCACCGACGCCAGCCGCCCCGCGATCTCTGCCATCTCGCGCGCGAGCGCGCCCACGTCCTGGTGCCCGCGCCCCATCTCGCCCCAGCCGCCATCCCTGCTCGTTTGTGCATTCGGGTCCTGCGACCCGCGGAACACTACTCACGACGCAACTGAATGTCTATCTTCGCCATCACAGGTTTTGCCGCCGGGTCGCGGCCTGCGAGCCGGTCGGCCGGCGTCGTGAGCCACCGGGCGGCGCTGTCCGCCCGGTTGAAGCTTCGGTTCCGCGGAAGACTGCCGGGCGCGGCGGTCGCGTCAGTTGCCTCGATCGCGTGCGAGTGCGTATCCGCGGCCGATGTCCGGCCATACCGCGATCCCGCGTCGAATCTCGCGAGCAGGCGCACGAAAAACGTCACAGTGAACGCGCGAAACCCCTGCCCTTGCGTGTTCCTCATCAGCAATTCGGATTACCGGAAGCTTCGCGCCTATTTGGCATTCATGGCTGTGCTCTACTGAATACCGCATCGATTCCCGGCCGCTTCGGAAGCCCTGAGGAGCGAATATGCCTCCGGCCCTCGATGCACACATGGGGATATCGGCCGTCGTCTTCCCGGGACGCCGCGAGGCACATCGAGGGACGAAGTAGCAGGGCATGACACAAGCTCCGGAACGAGCACATGCAGGCGACGCGTTGCACAGGCGGGAGACGCCGCCCGCGGCCAGGCGTGGGCGGCGCCATCCACATCCTCACAGTCAGTCGTTGTCCGCCGACGCGCGCCCGGGGCGCCAGCACGTGCCCAGAAGCAAGGCGGAACCGCCGATGCCGATGCCGAGACAGGTGCCGAGGCCGGCCCAGGCGCCGAGGTGGAAGCCGACGGCCTCGTCGAGGGACGCCGCGCCGCCGCCGCTGACGGCGACGGCGATCAGAACGAGGCCGATCAGCAGGACGTACTCGTAGCCGTTCCGGAAGACGAAGAAGCCGTGGGTGCGGTGCTCGATCACCCCTGCGACGATCATGGTGCCGAGCAGGGCGCCCGCGGCGGCGGGTGTCAGGAAGCCGGCGGCGAAGGCGACACCGCAGCCGACCTCGACCAGGACGCTCATCAGCGCGTGTATCCGGCCGGGGCGCAGGCCGAGGCCTTCGAACCAGCCGGCTGTCCCGGCCAGTTTGCCGCCTCCGAAGGCGTGGTTCCAGCCGTGGGCGACCATGGTGAGGCCCACGGTCAATCTGATGATCAGCAGTGTCGTGTCAATGGCGTGCACGGCCCGCACCTCCTGGGGCAAGGGACTGGACGAACTTCCCGGGCGAGGCCGATGGGTCTTGGTCCGCTGCACATCGCCGAGATCCTTCGGCTGGTACCGCACCATAGTGACGGCCGCGACAGCAAAGCAAGCGTTCACTATCAAGCGTCGGGCCCCTGCGCTGCCCCGACGCGGAACCCTGCCCGCCTGCGAAGCGCGGGCGCATTCCACCGGTCGGCATCGCCGCGAAAGCCGGCCGCCCTCGTGGTTCCCCGCAGTGTCGTGCGAACACAACCATCCCCCGGGGTGAGGCCCGACCGGACTTGACAACGCGGAGCCGTAGATGGGAGATTCATAAATAAGTAATCACTTACTTAAGCTTTTCCTTCCCGCCCGGAGGTGGTCGGCGTGGAATACCGCCTGATCGATGCCGACAGCCACTACTACGAGCCGGACGACTGCTTCTCGCGCCACATCGAAGCCCGTCACCGCGACGCCACCGTCAGAGTGGACCGTAGCGGCGACGGTCTGGGGCGGGTCTACGTCGGTGACCGGCGTACGTTCATGAGTGTCATGCCCGGCGACTACGCCTCGGCCCCCGGCGCTCTCCAGGGGCTGTTCGTGGGCGGGGTGGCGGACGGCTTCACGCACCGCGAGGTCGTCAATGCCCGGGACCACCCGGAGTTCACCGACCGGTCCGCGCGCCTGGCCCTCATGGACGAGCAGGGTGTCGAAGCCAGCGTCATGCTGCCCACGCTGGGCGTCGCCGTCGAGGAAGACCTGGCCGGGGATGTCGAGTTGACGTACGCCGCGCTGCGCGCGTTCAACCGCTGGCTGGAGGAGGACTGGGGTTACGCGGCCGACGGACGCCTGTTCGCGGTGCCGATGCTGTCGCTCCTCGACCTCGACCACGGCGTCGCCGAGCTGCGGCGCGTCATCGACGCCGGCGCCCGGCTGGTGCACCTGCGCCCCGGGCCGATCGGCGGCCACTCCCCCGCCCACCCCGACTTCGACCCCTTCTGGGCCATGGCTGCCGAGGCCGGAGTCGGCGTCGTCTTCCACGTCTCCAACAGCGGCTACAACCGGTTCTACGGCAGCCTGTGGTCGGAGGACGCGGCCAACCCGTCGCACCGGCAGTCGCCGCTGCAATGGGCGTTGTGCAACACCGAGCGTCCGATCATCGACACCTTGACCGCACTCACCCTGCACAACCTGTTCGGGCGCCACCCCCGCATCAAGGTCGTCTCGATCGAGAACGGCAGCACCTGGCTCAGGCCGCTGCTCAAGACCGTCGACAAGGCGGCTGCGCTGGGACGGCGCGGGCCCAAGATCGGCGGCGAACTCCCGGCCCGGCCCAGCGAGATGCTCGCCGAGCACCTGTGGGTCTGCCCCTTCCCCGAGGACGACGTCATCGACCTCATCGACGCCCTCGGCCCCGACCATGTGCTCTTCGGCTCCGACTATCCCCACCCCGAAGGGCTGCGCGAACCCGCCGACTACATCCCCCGGCTCGACGACTGCGATGCCGTCGTCGCCCGCAAGGTGTTGCGCGGCAACACAGCGAAGTTTCTCGGGATCCCGGACCGGGCGACCACCTGACACTCCCCCGGGCCTGCTTGGGCGGGCCGGTACGCGGACGACCGGCCCCGCCGAGGCCGGGCCTCCCGCGACGCCGCGTCCAGGCGGGCTTGTACACGAACGACGGGCACGGCTCTCGCGCAGAGCACCCAGCGGCGTCGTCGGCTTCCTGCGGACGCCCGGGCCGGTGATGCGTGAGGCCCGCCCACGCTCAGGAAGACAGTCGGGGGACGGCAAGCACCGACTGCCGGCGCTTGCCGTCCCCGCCTCCCGGCTCACAGCTGACGTGCAACCTTGGCGGCGAGCAGGGCATCGATCTCCTCGGCGCTGAAGCCGAGTTCCTCAAGGATGCGGATCGTGTGCCCGCCGATTCCCGGCAGTNCATCCCCCCCCCCCGCCTCCCGGCTCACAGCTGACGTGCAACCTTGGCGGCGAGCAGGGCATCGATCTCCTCGGCGCTGAAGCCGAGTTCCTCAAGGATGCGGATCGTGTGCCCGCCGATTCCCGGCAGTGCCAGGTTCAGGGCGCCGGGTGGGGTCGGGCCCCAGTTGAGGAGCCGGCCGAGTTGTTCGAATCGCCCCCAGTCGAAGGCTTCGTACGCGACGACTCTGCCGAGCCGGCGGTTGACCGGATCGTCGAGGACACGTCGGCGGAAGGCGTCGCGGTCGAGTGGTTCGATCGGCTCGGCAAGGAGCCCGGCGCCGCGCAGGCGCGTGACCCACGTGTCGGCGGGTTCGGCGGCGAACGCCGCCTCCAGGACGGCTTCCGCCCGCCGTGCCTCGGTATCGGCGGCGCCACCGCGCAACGGGGCGTAACTGTCCGGGAGTTCGTGGATCCCGGGCAATGCGCGCAGTCTTGCCCACGCATCGTGGTCGGGTAGGACGAGAGCGAACCAATTGTCGTCGCCGGCACGGTAGATGCGGTAACCCGGGCCGAATCCGGTTTGCTGCGGATCGAGTTCGGGGCCGTGGACGAGCTTGCCGTCGCGCTGGTGGACGCCGCCGGCCAGCAGCATGCCGGCGCCGAGGAGGCTCGTGGTCACGTGTTGACCTCGGCCGGTGGTCGCGCGAGCGTACAAGCCGGCCAGTATGCCGACGGCGGACACCCAGCCGCCGGTCATGTCGATCGGGATCCAGGTGGGCCCGATGGGGTCGTTGCCGGGTCCGCCGACAGCGCGTTCCAGGCCGGTGACGGCCTGCATCAGCGCGTCGTTGCCGGGGAGCTTGGCGCGGGGGCCGGTGGTTCCGAACGCGCTGGCGTGACAGTACACGGCATGGGGGTTGAGGGCGGCCACGGTCGCCTCGTCCACGCCGAGACGTTCGGCCACGCCGACGCGGAAGTTGTGCACCACGACGTCGGCCCATCGGATCAGCCGTTCGACGACCGGGCGTGACTCGGGTGCGGTGAGATCGAGGGCGAGGCTGCGTTTGCCGCGCTGGCACGCGGCGACGGCGTACGCGGCGGCGCGCATCGCCTCGCCTTCGGGGGGCTCGACTTTGATGACGTCGGCGCCCATGTCGGCGAGCACTTGGGCTGCGAGTGGCCCGGCGACGAACGCGGACAGGTCCAGGACGCGCACGCCGCACAGCAGCAAGTCGTCGATTCCATCGACTTGTTCGGCCGTGGGGACGTGTGGAGGATCGGCCACCTGGCGGGGGTGTACCGACACAGGGGTGCCGACCACGACGTCATGGTGGCCGCATTCCTCGCGCGGGACGGCGAGGCCGATCTCGGCCAGGTGCGGCTCGGCGAGGGCTTCTCCGGGGGCCAGGACCGGTTCGCAGGCCACGCCCGCCTGCCGCAGCCGGGTGATCCAGTCGTCGCGGGGGTCGGCGGCGAAGAACGATTTCCACCGCCGGGCGCGGGCGTTGAGTGCTCCGGTGACCTGGTCCGTGTAGTAGCCCTCGGTGCTCGGTTCGTCGCCCAGCACCTCGATCAGCTTGGCGTACATGCCCTTGCCGCCGAACCAGACCTGGATCAGTTCGTCGTCGGCGCAGCGGTACAGGAAGTTGGGGAAGTACGAGCCCTTGGCCCAGTAGTCCTCGATCGGTGGGGCGGCCCGCTCGGAGCGGCCGATCATGCAGCCGAGCGGGGCCAACAGGCCGTCGTAGAGAGAGGTTTCGGCCCAGCCGTGGCGTCCGGTCAGGGCGCGGCGGCGCAGCAGGCCGAGCACGGACGCGGTGAGCAGGAGGGCCGCGCCGCTGTCGGATGCGTGGACGTTGACGAAGATCGGGCCGGGGCGGTGCCCGGCGAGTTGGGTGCAGAATCCGGCGTTCGCCTCGACGAGTAGGGCGTAGTCCTCGACCGTGCCGTGCGATGTCCGGCTGGGTCGGCAACGGGCGTACACAAGGCCTGGCACGGCGTCGGCGAGGTCGCGTTGGCCGAGGCCGCGCTGCTCGACCAGTTCCTCGGGACCGTAGACCAGTGCGGCGTCGGCACCGGCGAGGAGGCGGCGGATCTCGTCGGGGTCGTCGGTCCGGACGATGCGCTTGTCCCGGTGCCAGGCGCGGCCCCAGGCCACGGCCGCGTCGATCGGCACCGGCTCGGTGCCGACGATCCGCATGACGTCGGCGCCCAGGTCGGCGAGCATCATGCCGGGGACGCCGCCGGCCATGCCGAGCCCGAGGTCGCTGACGCCGACGGCGACCTCGACCACTGTCACTCCGGCGCACGGGAGGCTGTTTCCGGCCGATTCGGTCTGGTTGCTCACGGGGGTCACCGCTTCTCGGCCGGGACGGACAGTCGGGGCAGGACTTCCTCGGCGGCGAGCCGCACGATTCCGAGGGTGTCGTCGTGCGCCGCCGGGGAGATGATCACGTGCCGGGCCCCGGCGTCGACGTACTCCTGGATCCGCGCGGCGACTTCCTCGGGGGTGCCGGCCGGGGCGATGCGCTGGAGCATGGCGTCGGGCTTGCCGCCGTACGCGCCGCCGAGGAACGCCGCGACCTCGTCCCGCGCCCGGTCGCCGTCCCGGCGTACGGAGCAGTACAGGTACAGCGCCCACTCGAATCCGGCCAGGTCGCGTCCCGCCGTGTCGGCCTCGTCGCGGATGGTGCGCACCGAGCGGGCGTACGCGTTGGGCGAGAGCAGGTAGGGCATCCACCCGTCGCCGAGGCGGGCCGCGCGGCGCATCGCGGGCTCCTTGCGCCCGGACACCAGCAGCGGGGGGCCGCCGGCCCGGCCGGGTGAGGGGTCGGCGCCGGGTGGTGCGACGGGGTGCAGCTCCACCTTGTCCAGGTCGAAGAACCTGCCGTGGTGGGTGACCGGTTCGCGCTGCCAGAGCGCGCGCAGCACGGTCATCGCCTCGTCGGTGCGGGCGCCGCGTTCACGGACGGGAACGCCCATGGCCTCGAACTCGTGCGGGAACTCGCCGCCCACCCCGACGCCGACCGACACGCGGCCGCCGGACCAGGCGTCCAGGTCGGCGAGCTGCTTGGCCGCCAGTACCGGGTGGTAGAGCGGCAGCATCAGCACCGCGGTGCCCACCCGTACCCGCTCGGTCCACGCCGTCATCAAGGACAGGCGGGTGACGGCCTCACCACTCGCCTGGCGGGGCAGGACGTGGCCGCCCTGCCAGACCGACGCGATCGGGAGGCGTTCGACCGCGGCCAACCACGCGCGGTCGGGTTCCGGGAGGGCGGCGGCTCCGAAGATGATGGATTCGTCAGGCACCGGGGCTCCTTGGCAAGTAACCGGACGAGGGGCGGACGTCGGCGGCTCGGCTCGGAACATCCGCCCCGACTCCCGCGTCGTCGCGTCGTGGGCGGCTCCGCGGTCTGCGACCCTTGGCGGACGATAGAAAGTGAGCGTACACTTTCTTCGGGTAGCGCGTAAACGGTGCAACCTGGCATCACCGGTCTGCCGCCCGCCGGGCTGCGGACCGGACCTCTCGCCGGAGATGCCGGTCCCCACGGTGGCGCGACCCCGGTCGTCGGAGTACCAAGCTCGGTGTCGGGCAGCTGTCCGGCGCCGTGCCGCCGGTGCCAAGCGATAAGGGGAGGTATGGACGCCACCGTGGGGATTCCGCCCGTGGTCACCGAGGAGAGCGAGGCGTTCTGGGCGGCGGCGGCCGAGGGCCGCCTGCTGGTCGAGCGCTGCGCCGACTGCGGAGCCGAGTCGTTTCCGCACTACGGGATCTGCCGCATGTGTCGCGGGCGGCACATCGAGTACGCGGAGGTCACCGGGCCGGGGCGGGTCTACAGCCTGACGGTCAACCACCAGCGCTGGCTGCCCGGCCTCGAAGTGCCGTACGCCCTGGTCCTGGCCGAGTTCCCCGACCACCCGGGCGTACGGGTGCTCGGTCGGCTGCGCGGCTGCGCGCCGGAGGAGGCGTCCATCGGGATGCGGGTCGACGTCGGATTCGAGCCCGGGCCGGGCGGATTCGCCGTCCCCAGCTTCGTCGCCGCGGGCGGTGACGCGTGACGGCGCACCGGCCCGAGCACCGTGCCGTCATCTCCGGCATCGGCCATTCCGCGATCGGCCGGCAGATCGACCGTTCCGGCTTCCAACTCACCCTCGACGCCGTCCTCGCCGCGATCGCCGACGCGGGACTGACCGTCGACGACATCGACGGCCTGGCGATGTTCCCAGGCGGCGGGAAGGCCAATCTGCCCGGGTACGCCAACGGCAACCTCTACGAGATCCAGGACGCCCTGCGCATCACCACCACGTGGCGACAGGGCCAGGTCGAGGGCATGAGTCTGCCGTTCTACGGCGCCGTGCAGGCGGTGGCCACCGGTCAGGCCCGACACGTGGTCGTGTGGCGCACGGTCAAGGAGGGCAGCGCCGCGCGCAACGCCGGAGGGCGCCCCGCGTACGGGTCGGTCAATCCCGGAGCCGAAGGCCCGCTCGCGTGGCTGCTCCCCGTCGGCGCGCTGTCCCCGGTGTGCCAGATCGCCCCGTACGCCGCCCGCTACATGCACGACCACGGCGCGACCCGCGAACAACTCGCGTGGATTCCGGTCACCCAGCGCGCCCACGCCGCACTCAACCCCGACGCCGTCTACCGCACGCCGCTCACGGTGGAGGACTACCTCGCGGCGCGCATGATCTCCACCCCGATCTGCCTCTACGACTGCGACGTGCCCGCCGACGGCTCCACCGCGATCGTCGTCTCCGCCGCCCAAACGGCAGCCGACCTGCGCGCCCCGGTCGCCGTCGAGGCCATGGCCGGCGTCGTCGACGGGCGGCCGTCCTGGGACCAGTGGGAGGACATGACCCGGGTCGGCCACGCCACCGCCGAGGCACTGTGGAACCGCACGGGCCTGCGCCCGCGGGACGTGGACGTCGCCCAGCTCTACGACGGCTTCACCATCGAGGTGATCTGGTGGCTCGAAGCCATGGGCTTCTGCAAACCCGGCGAAGGCGCGGCGTTCGTCGAGGGCGGCACCCGCATCGCCCTCGGCGGCGAACTCCCGCTCAACACCTGGGGCGGGCAGCTCTCCGGCGGCCGGCTGCACGCCGCGTTCGGCCACACGGCGGAGGCCGTGCGCCAACTCCGCGGCGAGGCCGGCGAACGCCAGGTCCACGGCGCCGAGGTGGCCGCGGTGACCAACGTGGGCGGCTACGAGGCGGGCGCGGCACTGCTGACGCGGTGGACGGGCTGACACCGTGACCAAGTGGTCCGCGGGGTTCGGCCATCCTGCCGCGGATGTCGCCTGCGCACGAACTCCCGTCACCGGCAAGCCACTTACCTGGCCTCCGGCCGAGCGACCCGGTTGCGGAACAGGCCGCCGTCGGGGGTGGACGAAGGTCGTGCCGGAGCTTGTCGGACGGCCCTGACGCAGGAATTCCTCTCCGTGCCACGGGCAAACACAACGCGACAGGAGTTGCATTCATGGCAGAACGCGCAGGCCGGGTCGAAGGCAAGGCAGCGATCGTCACAGGGGCCGGGTCGACACCCGGGCCGGGCGTCGGCACCGGGAAGGCCATCGCGGTCGAACTGGCCCGCGAGGGCGCGAGCGTCCTGCTCGTCGACCTGTATCCCGAACGCGCCGAGGAGACGCTGGCGATGATCGAGGCCGAGGGCGGCAAGGCCCGGGTCTTCGGCGGCGACGTCACCAGGTCGGACGACTGCGCCGCCATGGTGGACGCGGCCGTCGGCGCGTTCGGGACCGTCGACATCCTCGTCAACAACATCGGCCGCGCCACCGTCGGCACCGTCGTCGACACCACGGAGGAAGCCTGGGACCAGGCCCTTGCCGTCAACCTGCGCACGGTGTTCCTCGCGTGCAAGCACACCGTGCCCGTGATGACCGCGGGCGGCGGAGGCTCCATCGTCAACGTCAACTCCATCTCCGCGCTGCGCGGCGACGGCACCATCGCCTACTCCGCCGCCAAGGGCGGCATGCTCGCGATGACCGCCGACATGGCCTACTCCCACGGCCGCGACGGCATCCGCGTCAACGCGGTGGCACCCGGCCACATCACCACCCCCATGGTCCTGTCCGTCCCCGGGCAGGGTGACGACCTCGTCACCCGGCTCCGCAACGAGGCGAGCCTCCTGGGCACCCCGGGCACCGGCTGGGACGTGGCGTCCGCGGCCGTCTTCCTGGCCAGTGACGACGCGCGCTGGATCACCGGCGTCACCCTCCCCGTCGACGCGGGTGTCCTCAGCGTCACCCCGCTCCTCATGGCCGGCCGCCTGCGCGGGGTCCGGAGCGAGTAGGCCCGGCGGCGCACCCGCGGCCCTTGGGTGGCGCGCGCCCATTGCACGGCGTCCACCCGAACCCTAAAGTAAGTAAGTGCCTACTCGTTAATTGGCCCCATCACCGCCCCGAGACCCGCATCCGGGAGACACCAGGGCGGCCCAACCCACCAGAAGGAGGCCAGCCGATGACCGACGACTCCCCCGGCGGGGTTGCCCTGTGCGAGCGCTACGCCGTCGCCGATGTCGACGCCCATGTGATCGAGCCGCCCGACCTGTGGACCTCGCGGCTCCCGGCCAAGTGGGGCGATCTGGTCCCGCACGTCAAGGTCGACCGCCGGGGCGAGGAGCGGTGGTACATCGGCTCCCGCAAGCTGTTCGGGGTCGGGGCCTTCGCCCAGGCGGGGTGGCCGGAGTTCCCGCCGTCGCACCCGCAGAGGTACGACCAGGCGCTGCCCGCCGCGGTCGACGCCAAGGCGCGGTTGGCGTACATGGACGAGGCGGGTGTCTACTACCAGCTGCTGTACTGCAACATCCTCGGCTTCCACAGCCACGTGTTCCTCAACGAGATGCCGCACGAGCTGGCCACGGACTGCGTGCGGGCGTACAACGACTGGCTGACCGAGTTCTGCTCGGCCGATTCGCGGCGTCTCATCCCGATGATGATGCTGCCGTTCTGGGACATCGACGCCTCGGTCGCCGAGATGCGGCGGGCGTACGAGATGGGCCACAAGGGGGTGTTGTTCGCCGCCCGGTACGACAAGGTCGGCATGCCCCGGCTCATCGACGACTACTGGGAGCCGCTGCTCGGCCAAGCCCAGGACATGGACCTGAGCATGAACTTCCACGTCGGCTTCCTGGCCTCGCAGGACGATCTGAAGGGCGCCGTCGACCAGTCGAGGAAAGCCGACTTCACGCGCGAGAGCAGCCTCGTGCTGCTCGGCAACGCGCAGAACATCGCCGAGGTCGTGCTGAGCGGCGTGTGCCACCGCTACCCCGACCTGAAGTTCGTCTCCGTCGAGAACGGCGCCGGCTGGCTGCCGTTCCTCGGCGAGAGCATGGACTGGCAGTGGCTCAACGTCGGCGCGCACAAGGAGTACCCCGAGCGTCTGCTCCCGAGCGAATACCTGAAGCGGCAGATCTACGGCATGTACTGGTTCGAGCAGGACTCGATGCGCGCGGTGATCGACAAGCTCGGCGACAACCTGATGTTCGAGACCGACTTCCCCCACGCCACCAGCCTGTCCCCCGGACCGGCCTCGGAGTCGCCCAGCCCCCGCGACGTCATGGAGCGCTCCCTGCGCGGACTGCCTGAGGAGACCGTGGGCAAGGTGCTCCAGCACACGGCCACCAGGCTCTACCACCTGGAGCCGCCGGTCCGGCAGTGATCTTCGGCCCGTGACGCGTCGAGGCCCCCGGTTCGCGGAACCGGGGGCCTCGACACTTTGCGGGTGCCCGCACCGCTTGCAGGGTCGGTGCGGGCCCCGAAACTCAGCCGCGCAGCAGGCGCCCGGCCGCGGCGCCCGGCACGTCCGCGCCCGCGAAGCGGGTCGCCACGCCGTTGACCCATACGTGCTCGACGCCGGTGCTGCGCACGATCAGGCGGTCGGCGCCGCCGGGTTGGTCGCGGACACGTTCGACCGGCGTCGTCCCCACCGTGGCCGGGTCGAAGGCGACGAGGTCGGCGAAGAACCCTTCGCGCACCAGGCCGCGGTCTGCGATGCGGAAGGCCTTGTGGGGGTGGCCGGTCAGCCGCCACACGGCCTTTTCCAGACCGAGTGCCTTGCGGTCGCGGACCCAATGGCCCAGCAAGTGTGTCGAGTAGCAGGCGTCGCAGAGCTGGTCCGCGTGCGCGCCGGCATCGGACAGACCGAGCAACGTGCGTGTGTCGGCGAGGAGTTCGCCGGTCTCGTCGTCGGCGTCGTTCTCCAGCACGACACGGAAGCGGGTCACCGTCTCGTCGCCGAGCGCGAGGTCCAGCATCAGGTCGAAGGGGTTGGTCCCGCGGTCTCGGGCCAGTTCGTCCAGCGGGATGCCCACGGCGTCCGCGTGTACGCCGGTCTCCTCGACCTGCACCTTGGGCCAGCGCTTCTCCCACGCGGCCAGCGTCGTCGGCCGCGCCCGGTCACGCCACGCGAAGTCCCGATACAGCGAGGCGCGTTCCTCGCGGGGAAGGGCGAGCACCTCCTTCCACTCGTCCACCGCGGCGAGCGGCACCGGGTCGGCCATCGTGATCTGGAAGACGATCGGACGGCACGCGATCTGCGGGTACACCTCGCCGGGCAGGGCCGCCGCGCGCTCGACGGTACGCCGCGCGGCCCCCGGCTTGTCGGTGCGGGTGACCAGCGCCGTCCACGTCACCGGGATCCCGTGGCGTACCGCGAGGTCGGAGAACTGGTCGATGAACAGTCCCGGCCCGATGGAGACCTGCAGCACGCCCTTTCCGGCCTCGCCCAACACCGAGGCCAATGCGTCGACTTCGTCGACCTCGGCGAACCGGCTCGGCACCGGGCGGCCGTACGCTCCCTGGTGGGCCGGCTGCCGCGACGTGGAGAACCCCACCGCGCCGACGTCCAGCGCCTCGCGCAACAGCCGCTGCATTTCGGCGACTTCGGCCCGCGTGGCGGCACGCTCCTCGCCGCCCGTGACGAAGAGCCGCAGCGGGGTGTGCCCGAGGAACGCGCCCACGTTGAGCCGCTTCGCGCGCCGCTCCAGCGCCGCGAGGTATTCCGGGAACGTCTCGAAACACCAGTCGATCCCCGCGTCGAGCGCGTCCGTCGACATGCCCTCGACGTTCTCCAGCGTGCGCACGATGATGTCGCGGTGCTCCGGCCGCGTCGGGGCGACCCCGAAACCACAGTTGCCCATCACGACGCTGGTCACCCCGTGCCAGTTCGACGGGGTCAGATCGCCGTCCCACAGGATCTGCGCGTCGTAGTGCGTGTGGATGTCGATGAAGCCCGGCGCCAGCACCAGGCCGTCCAGGTCCACGACTTCGGTGCCCCGCGCCGGTGTCGGCCCGCCGGGCGGGCCCACCGCGGTGATGCGGTCGCCGGTCACGGCGACATCGGCCGGACGGGCCGGTTCACCGGTCCCGTCGACCAGGGCGGCGTTGCGCAGGAGCAGGTCCATCAGGCACTCCGATCAGTCGCCCGGCGGGCGGCACCCGCCCAGGCCGATGCCGTATACGTGTTGGGGTGTTGGCGCAGGTCAGGGCGCGGCAAGGCTGCCGGGTGACGCGTTGTCGGGCGATGAGGCCGGCCGGTCGGCGACGAACAGGACCTCTTCGCGAACGGCGAGGAACCATGAGGCACGCACCAGGCCGGCACCGGCGCTCGACGCGTACCGGTGGAACCACTCGTCACGCGCCCGCAGGCCGGCGATGTCGTCGAAGTAGACCTCGTTCACGGCGTCGTAGACCCAGCCGTTCGGGCGGGAGAAGGGGTGGTTCTGGAGGTACGCGAGCCCGCGTACGTGATCCGGAATGATCGCCGGCTGTGCCGCCCCCGGGGGCTGGATCCGCCCCGCGTGACCGGCCCAGCGCCGCGAGAACTCCTCCGGTGAGAACCGCTCGTCGCGCAGGGCAAGGGCCATGTGCTTGAAGGCGTTTCCACCGTTTCGGCGGTGTTGTCGCAGCCAGTCCGCGCCGCGCAGGACGCGTTCGTCGGCGACGATGATCTGCTCGCCGCCGTCCGCCACGACGCCGTCCGCGGGCTCGGTGGCCTCCCGACCCGCGGGGGTGCCGAGCCAGGCGACGTACCGCCGCAGGTGCCAGGCGTCGCGGAACCACTCCATGGCGACCGCGTCGTGGCGCGGTCCGCGCGAGTCGGCCGTCGGGAGACCGGGCACCGGCAGGCAGAGCGTTGCGCGCAGGGGCCGGGTGTGCGCGGG
>NZ_JBPKBI010000010.1:174383-240101 GCF_051388935.1 Yinghuangia sp. YIM S10712 | reverse complement strand
CCCCCCCGACGCCGGCGGCGGCGATCCGCCATGCCGCCACGAAGCGGCGCGGGCCTTCGTCCGCCGCGGGGTCGCGGGACACGAAACGAATCCGCTTGATCATGGCGCCGCTGCCCCTTCATCCGAGCGCCCCGCAGTGGTCGGGCCGTCCGTCTCGGAGGGCGGCGCCGGCTGCGCAGTGCGCGCGGAACCGGCGACCTGGCGCCGCCAACGCGCCACCGCCTCCTCCTTGATCGGCCCGTAGCCCTTGATCTCCAGGGCCGACGCCGCGAGGCGCACCACGGCGTCGTACGGCAGTTGGGGCGTCCTCGCCAGGGCACCCGTGACAAGCCGCTCGTACTCGGTGGCGAGGGCTCGCTCGGTGCGCCGTTCGCGGTCCCAGCCGAAGACGTCGAACCGGGTGCCGCGCAGCTTGCGCATACCGCGCAGCCCGCGGAAGGCGAGGTCGTACGTGCGGCCCATCGGCAGCTTCCGCGCCATGCCCAGGCGCCGCAGGAACGGCGGGTGCAGGTGGTAGGTCACCGTGTACGGCCCCTCGATGCCCAGGTCCCGGGCGGTCTGCCGGTGGTCGGCCTTCAGGTGCAGGCGGGCGACCTCGTACTCGTCCTTGTACGTCAGCAGCCGGAACCACGACTCGGCCACCGCCCGGGTCAACTCCCAGTCCCGCTCGGCCTCGTCGTGGCGTGCGGCGCGCGCGACCAGGGTGAGGAACCGTGTCGCGTGCGCGGTGTCCTGGTAGTCGATCGCCTGCGCGGCCCGCCGGGTGAGCAGGTCGACCAGTTCCTCGGGCAGGCCGTGGTCCCACACCAGCCCCTCGGCCGCGGCGACGGCCGCGGGTGAGGGGTCGAACAGGTTCGGGCGGTCTCCCGGGGATCCCTCGGGCGCGGACAGGCGCGCCTCGACCGCGTCGGGGTCGTGCACCGCCCAACGGCCCCAGGCGAACGCCTCCCGGTTCCGGTCGGCGGCGTTGCCGTGGCCTTGTATCGCGCCGTCGATGTCCTCGCCGGACAACGGCAGGGCCCCGCGTTGGAACGCCGCGCCGAGCAGGACGATGTTGGCGAGGAGGTGGTCGGCGAAGACGGCCTCGGCGATGCGCCGGGAGTCGACGAAGACCGTGCGGTCGGGACCGATGTGGTCGGCGATCACCCGGCGCAGGGCGGCCGGGTCGGGTGCTTCCGTGTCCTTTTGCAGCATCGCCGCGGTCGGGGTGACCTCGGTCTCCACGACGGCGATCGTGCGGCCCGGGGCCGCGGCGGCGAGGTGGGTGCCGTGCGCGGCCTGGAGGATGTCGCCGGACAGGTACAGGTCCGCGTGGCCGGGCCCGCCCGCCGCCGGGCCGAGGGCATCGGGGTCGGTCGCCAGCCGCAGATGGGAGACGACCGCACCCGCTTTCTGCGACAGGCCGGTCTGGTCGAGGCCTCCGACGGCGAAGCCGGCCGACTCGGCGGCCTTGGCGAGGATGCGGTTGGCGGTGACGACTCCGGTGCCGCCGATGCCGGTGAAGTGGATGGTGAAGTTCTCGGCGGTCTTGGCGGGTTCGGGGGGCGGAAGGTCGCCTGCGGGCAGTGCGGGACGCGGCGTGCCCGCGGAACGGCCTTGCCCCGCCGCGGCCCGCCGCCACGGACGGGGCGGCTTCGGCTTGATGGTCACGAATGACGGGCAGTCGCCGTCGAGGCACGTGTAGTCGCGGTTGCACGAGGGATCGTGGATGCGGCGCTTGGCACCGAACTCGGTCGAGATCGGCAGCACGGAAAGGCAGTTGCTCTTGGTGCCGCAGTCGCCGCACCCCTCGCACACCGCCTCGTTGATCACCACGCGGCGCGGCGGTGTCTCCAGCAGCCCCCGTTTGCGCAGGCGGCGGGCCTCGGCGGCGCAACGCTGGTCGTAGATGACGACGGTGACACCCGGTTCGTGCCGCAACTCCTCTTGAACCGCTTCGAGTCGGTCGCGTCCCAGCACCCGCGTGCCCTGTGCCCAGCGCGCCCGGCGGCCGTACCGTTTCGGGTCCTCGGCGCACACCACGATGCGGCGTACGCCCTCGGCCTCCAGCGCCCGGGTCATCGCCGGCACGTCCATCAGCCCGGTGACGTCCTGGCCGCCGGTCATCGCGACGGCGCTGTTGTAGAGGATCTTGAAGGTGATGTCGACGCCGGCGGCCACGCTCGCGCGGATGGCCAGGGTGCCGGAGTGGCTGAGGGTGCCGTCCCCGAGGTTCTGGATCAGGTGTGGTTCCCCGGTGAACGGGGCCAGACCGATCCATGGGGTGCCCTCGGCTCCCATCGGTGTCGGCGGGAGGCTTTTGACGCCCTGGTTGCGGGCCTCGAAGTACATGATCCCGTGGCAGCCCACGCCACCGCCGACCAGTGCGCCGTCCGGGGTCACCGTGGAGCGGTTGTGCGGGCAGCCGCTGCAGTAGCCGGGTGCGCGGGCCGGGAGCGGGAGCAGCGGCAGCAGCCGCGCCGGGGCGGCGGCCGGCCCCGGCCGACGGAGCGTTTCCGGCAGCACCCGGGAGAGGACGTCCGCCACTCTCGTCGGGTTCAACTCTCCTGTTTGCGGGGTGAGTTCGCGGCGGTCGCGGTCTCGCTTGCCGATTACGCCGACGCTGCTTCCGACTTCGTGGAGGATTCCGCGCAACTGCATCTCGATGAAAGGGCGTTTCTCCTCGATCACCACGATCCGGTCGACGGACGCGGCGAATTCGGTGACGGTCTCCTCCACCAGCGGGTACGTCATCCCGAGCCGGAGTATGCGTATCCCGGCACCGGCGAGGTCGTCGGGCCCGATGCCGAGGTCGGCCAACGCCTGGACCACGTCGAAGTAGGTCTTGCCGGCGCACACCACGCCGAGCTGCGCGCCCGGTTCGGCGCCGACGACGCGGTCGAGCCCGTTGCGCCGCGCGTACGCCTGGGCCGCCCGCAGGCGGTGCTGCACGACCAGCGCCTCCTGGTCGGGCACGGCGTGCGGGCCGATGCTCGGCTGCGGCCGGTGGCGCCACGGCAGTCCGTCGACGAGCAGGTCGTCGGGGTCGGCCGGGTCGTGCCGGTCGGGGGTGAGGTCGACGGTGCCGATGCCGTCGGCGACGGCGGTGACGATCTTCAGGCCGACCCACGAGCCGCTGTAGCGGGACATCCGAAACGCGTGTACGCCCAGGTCCAGGACATCCTGCTGGTTGCCGGGGAACAGCACGGGCACGCAGGCGTCCGCGAAGGTGTACTGACTGTCGCACGGCAGTGTGGAGGACTTGGCCGCCGGGTCGTCGCCGCAGAACATCACCGCGCCGCCGTGGGGTCCGGCGCCGAGGGCATTGGCGTGCTTGAGCACGTCGCCACACCGGTCGAGACCCGGGGTCTTGCCGTACCACGCGCCCACCACGCCGTCGACTTGCGTGTACGGGACGATCGCCCCCATTTGGCTGCCCCACACCACGGCGGCGGCCAACTCCTCGTTGAGGCCCGGGCGGTGGATGATCCGGTGCCTGCCCAGCAGCGTCTCCCGGCTTTCCAGGGCCAAGTCGAGGCCGGCGAGCGGCGATCCGGGGTAACCGGAGACCATGGACGCCGTGGTCAGGCCCT
Organism: Yinghuangia sp. YIM S10712; assembly: GCF_051388935.1. Classification (NCBI taxonomy): domain Bacteria; kingdom Bacillati; phylum Actinomycetota; class Actinomycetes; order Kitasatosporales; family Streptomycetaceae; genus Yinghuangia; species Yinghuangia sp. YIM S10712. The sequence continues at coordinate 236,529 of NZ_JBPKBI010000010.1, read as the reverse complement.
CACGGGCGTCCAACTGCTCGCGGAGTACGAGGAGTCGGACCAACGTGTCGACGCCGGACAGCAGGGACCCGGCTCGGGTTCCTTCGTGCAGCACGGTCATCGGATTCCTCCGTGGATACCCCGGCCCCCAGGCCGGGGAGCAAACGGACACCTGCGGAGCAGGACCCGGGAAGCCGAACCGCCGTCGGGCGGTTCGGCGTTCAGGCAAGCCGTTCGGCGGGTGATCGGGGGGAAGGCAGTGGTACGCGGCACGGCCTCGGCGCCTTGAGGTTGCGCGGTCACGGGTAGAGCTCGGGGTTGACGTAGGCGAACCTGCCGTCCTTGAGCACGGCGCGCCTGCGGCCGGGCTGTTGCAGGAGGGTGATGTCTTCGGTCGGGTCGCCGTCGACGACGAGCAGGTCGGCGAGGGCGCCGGGCCGGATCTCGCCGGTGTCGAGGCCCGCGAGCGGTCCCATGGCGCGGGTGGCAGTGTGGATCGCCTCCGTCGGTGACATGCCGACGAGTTCGACGTAGCGCTGGAGTTCGGCGGCGTACGTGCCGTGCCGGGTCCACTGGTGGCCGAAGTCGCCGCCCGCGGCGATCCGGATCCCCGATTCCCGCAGCCGTCTCATCCCTTCCACCTGCGCGGCCAACTCGTCGCGGTAGCCGGATCGTTCGACCTGTTCCGCAGTCATGCCCCACGGCTCGGCGCGGCCTTCGACGACGGCGTACAGGTAGTGCAGCCCGGGGCAGACCCACACGTCGTCGCGCCGGGCCTCCAGGGCGCGCAGGGCCGCGTCGTCGAGGAAGCACGCGTGGTGGACGAGGCGTACGCCGGTGCGGGCGGCCATGGCGACGCTCGCCGATCCTCGCGCGTGGACGGAGATGAACGCGCCGTGTTTGTCGGCCTCTTCAACCGCGGCGGACAGCATCTCGTCGTCCATGTACACGTCTTCGGACGGGTACTGCGGCACGATGCCGTCACCGGAGATGAACAGCTTCAACACCCGTACGCCCGAGTCGCATTGGCGGGCGACGATGTCGCGGAGCTCCTTGGCGTTCGCGGCGATCTCCATCATCGCGCCGTCTCCGCCGAGACCCTTGGGGTCACCGACCATCGTGCCGCTCGGCACGATGCGCGGCCCGGTGACCAGGCCGCGTTCGATCGCGTCGCGGGCCAGCACGTCGTCGAGCGGGTGCAGGACTCCGGCACCGACGATGAGGGTGTAGCCGCTCTCCAGGTAGGTGCGGGTGACCGCCGCGACGTCGAGTGTGTGCGGAGCCGGGTCGGTGGCGGCGACGCCGGCGTGGTCGAAGACGAAGTCGAGCGGCCAACTGATGTGCGTGTGCGCGTCCCCGAGGCCCGGGAGCACGGTCGCGCCGCGCAGGTCGACCACTCGGGTCGATGCCTCGTCCACCTGCAACCTCCCCGGCGCGACCTCGGCGACGCGGTTGCCGGCGATCAGGATGTCGCCGTCGGCCGGGCGTTCGTCCGTGCCTGCGGCGCAGGTGAGGATGCGGGCGTTGCGGAGAAGTGTGCGCTCGGGCATGGTCTCGTCCTCCGTACGGCGGGCCTGGTGCGAACTCCTGTCCCGGGTGTGGTGCGGGCGTCGGCGCCCGGCCGGGCGCGGTCAGACGATCACGGTGCGGATGCCGTCGGCCTCGCGGAGGAGGTCGACGCCCTTGTTGACGGCGTCGAGCCCGATCCGCCGCGAGACCATCGAGCCGAGGTCGAGCCGTCCGGCCTCGGCGAGCCGGATGAAGCGCGGGAAGTCCCGCAGGATCTGGGCGCCGCCCACGACGGAGCCGGCCAAGCGCTTGCCGGAGAAGACCGCGGGCAGCGCCGGGAGTGTGATCACCGCGTCCGCCGCCGGCATGCCGACCACGGTCACGGCGCCCTCCGCGATCGTCATGGCGAACGCCTGCACGATCAACTCCGGCAATCCCACGGCCTCGAAGCCGTAGTCGACACCGCGTCCGCCGGTCAGCGCGCGCACCTGCTCGACCGGGTCTGCGGCGCACGGGTCGACGGCGTGCGTCGCGCCGACCCGCAGCGCGGCCTCGCGCCGGGCGGCCACCGGGTCGACGGCGATGATCACCGCGGCGCCGGAGATGCGGGCACCCTGCACCACCGACTGGCCCACCCCGCCGCAGCCGATCACCGCGACGCTCGAACCGGGCCGTACGGCCGCCGTGTTGAGCGCGGCACCCAGGCCCGTGGTCACCCCGCAGCCCAAAAGAGCGAGCTCGTCGTCGGGCAGGTCGGTCTCGACCGCGACCACCGAGGCCTCGTCGACGACCATCGCCTCGGCGAACGCCCCGCACCCGCATACCGCGGGAGCCCGCCGGCCGTCGGCCAGCGTGAAGCGCGGCCGGGTGCGCAGGGCGCCGCCGAGTTCGCAGTGGTTGGACGTGCCGTTGACGCACCACCAGCAGCTCCCGCACGCGGGCGAAACCGACGCCAGCACGCGGTCGCCCGCCTTCACCCGGCGGACCTCGGGGCCGACCTCCTCGACGACGCCGCAGGCCTCGTGGCCCGGGACGATCGGCAAGGGAAGCGGGGACTTCCCGTCGATCACCGTCAGATCGGTCTGGCAGATCCCCCGCGCGGCTATGCGCACCAACACGTCGCGCGCACCCACCTCGGGGGTGGGGAGATCCTCCAGGACCAGCGGCTCCCCGGCCTCGTATGCGACGGCGACCTTCACTGCCGGCCTCCCAAGGGTTCGGTGTCGGCGGCCCTGGGCGGTGCCCCGGGGCCCTGCGGGCGCGGGTCCGTGCATCGGGCCGGACGGTCTGCCGCCTGCTGTCCGCTGCTCGGCCCCGTGCCCGCCGCCTGGCGGTGGAGCCGAGTATATGATCCGCACACTAGAAAGTACACACTTACTTTGTTAGCGTCGACGGCGCCTGCACCGGCCGGTTCGGCCGCAGGCCGGCCGCTGACTCGTCGGCCGCCCCGGCGCAGACGGAGGTTTCCCGCATGGGATCGATGGACGGCCGCGTGGCGGTCATCACCGGCGCGAGCCGCGGCATCGGCCAGGACATCGCGGAGCGGTTCGCCGCGGAAGGCGCCGCGGTCGCCCTCGTCGCGCGCACCCTCTCCCCGGGGCAATCCCGCCTGCCGGGCTCGATCTCCGAGGTCGCCGCCGGAATCCGCGAGCGCGGCGGCCGGGCGGCGGCCGTACCCGCCGACCTGACCAGACCCGAGGAGGCCGCGACGGTCCTGGCGCGCGCAGAGGAACTGCTCGGCCCCGTCGACACCCTCGTCAACAACGCCGGCGTCAACTTCTACGGGCCCGCCCTCAAGACACCCGAGAAGCGCTACGAGGTCATGGCCCGGATGATGGTGCACACGCCGTTCCGGCTGTGCCAGTCGGCGGTTCCGGGCATGGTGGAGCGCGGCCGGGGGTGGATCCTGAACATCACCTCGAAGCAGGCCCGCCACCCCGCCGGACCGCCTTATCCGGACTGGGCGTCCGACGGGTCGGTTCCGTACGGCATGTGCAAGGCCGCACTCGACCGCCTCACCACCGGCCTCGCGGCCGAACTGCACGGCACGGGCGTGTCCGTCAACGCGCTGGGCACCTCCGGCCTGGTGATGACCCCGGGCGTCGCCGTCGTCTCGCCGCACACCCCCGACAACACCCCGGTCGAACCGCGTGGCGCCATGGCCGACGCCGCGCTGGTGCTGTGCAGCGCACCCGCCGGTACCGTCACCGGCCGGATCGCCTACAGCATGGAACTCCTGGGCCGCCCCTTCCCGGACGGCCCCTGGGCCCTGTCCGCCACCTTCTGAGACCGTCGGCTCCGGCGGCCCGGCCCGACCGATTCCCGCGAGCCGACCCGCCGGGCCCCGAACCCGTGCCACGCTGAGCCCACGAACACGAAGGAGGACGCCCATGAAGGTCACCGTCGACGCGAACCGCTGCGAAGGCCACGCCCGATGCTGGGAGATCTGCCCGGAGGTCTTCTCGCTCGACGAGACGGGCCACGGCTTCGTCGAAGTCCCGGAGGTTCCCTCGCACTTGGTGGCCCATGTGCAGATAGCCGAGCAGAACTGCCCGGAGCGGGCGATCATCCTGAGCTGACACTCCGACCGGCCCCCGAAGCGCGTCGGGAGCGTTCCGTGGGGAACGCTCCCGACGCGCTTCGCGCGGTGTGCACGGGTGTGGCTCACGTGCCTTGCCGGTCAGGCCCCGGCTCGCTCCCGGGCTCGTCCAGGGTGGNTCCCCCCCCCCCCCCCTCCCCCCCCCCCCCCCCCCCCCCCCCCCGCTTCGCGCGGTGTGCACGGGTGTGGCTCACGTGCCTTGCCGGTCAGGCCCCGGCTCGCTCCCGGGCTCGTCCAGGGTGGCGAGCAGCAGGTGTGTGTCCTGCGGGAACACCCGGATCTCCGAGACAAGTCCGTCCGTCAGCGCGATCAGCTCGACGACGTCCACGGTCGCGGACCGGCCGGTCCTCTTGGCGGTCCACGTCTGCGTCGTGACCTGCACGACGGACGGGCCGCAGCCGAGGATTCGCGGTTCGCCGATCGTACGGTCCCAGTGGCGTCCGAACTCGGCGGCCATGCGGCCGAGTCCGGCCACGCCCTCGTGCCGGCCGCCGTGCGGCAGCGAATCCGGCTGCGCGACGCGGATCTTCGGATGGTACAGACGGAAGGCCCCGTCGACGTCGCCGGACCGGAAGCGCCGCGACACCTCGCGGACCACCTCGGCAGCGCCGTCGGCCCCGAAAGCGGCATCACTCATGCGGCTCCTCGCTCCGCTCGGCATCCCGTCGCGCGTATCGCACACGGGGCATCGATGCGCCCGCTCATGCGGTCGTCCCCTGTCCCACTGACCCCGGATCGGTCGCCGACGACACCGCCCGGGCGGCCTCCAGCGCGGCTGCGAAGCCGCGGTGCAGGTGTTGCGGCGCGGGCTCGTTGCGGCCGAAGACGACCGTGTCGATCATGCCCAGCCGGACGCCGGGCTCGGTCCGGCCGGCGACCCAGAAGTCTTCCCCGTCGACAACGGTCTCGCAGATCCACGGGGTCATCTCGGCGGCCTTGTCCCGTTCCTCGTCGGACAATCCGGGCCGCAGGTACGAGGTGTGCACGACCTCCGAGGTGTGCGCGTCGACGGGGACGATCTGCCACAGCTCGATGTGCCGGCTGTCGAACGTCAGGCTGGTGTTGGGGAACAGCGCGTACTGGTAGCTGAAGTGCCGTGCGACGTCCGTCCATTCGGACTCCGGCCGGTCCCGCAGCTCGTCGATCGTGCGGAGCGCGGAGCTGTTGCGCAGGTGCGGTCCGAAGGCGTCGAAGGTGAGGACGCCGCCGTATGCCATCTTGCGCAGCGTCCTGCGGTGCAGGAAGTCGAAGTGGTAGTTCTCGCGGAAGGTGTCCAGCGTGACCTTCCAGTTGGCACCGACCCGATGGGTGTGCGGCTCACCGAGGCGCTCCCAGTCGGCGAAGTCCAACAGGGCCAGCTCGTCGCGGAGTTCGGGACCCAGGTAGGCGTCGACGTCCACCGGCGGACCGGGCCTCAGCCGTCCGACGATCAGGCCGTGGCCCTCGTCCACGGGCAGTTCGACCAGGCCCTTGTCGTCCCGGCACATGCCCTCGAAGGCGTCCGAGACAGGCATCGCGGCCAGCCGGCCGTCGAGTTCGTAGCTCCAGGCGTGGAACGGACAGGTCACCCTCTTCCCCCGGCCCACGCCGTCGGCCACCCGGACCCCGCGGTGGCGGCACGCGTTCAGCAGCGCCCGTACCCGCCCCTCGCGGTCGCGGGTCAGCAGGACGGGCGTGCCGCACAGGTCGACCGTGCGGTACGTCTCGGGGTTCGGCAGGTCGCCGGACAACCCCAGCACCAGGGGCTGCCCGAGGAACAACACCTCGAGTTCTTCCGCCAGGTGCGCCGCCGAGTAAGCGTCGGTGGACATCTCGTACACGGAGTCGGCCAGGTCGGTCGTCCCGTTCTCGATGTGGTCCACCAGACGGCGTGCGAGGCTGAGGTCCAGTGCTTCCCTGTCCACCTTGCGTCCTCCTCGTCAGCGGGTTCGTCCGACCCTGCGCTCAGCCGATCGTGGCGGGGTCGGCCGGCGTGAAGTCGTAGACCCGACTGGCGTTGCCGACCGTGATTTTGTCCTGGACTTCCTGGGACAGATGGCCGAGCCACTTGCCGGCCAGCCGCGGGGTGTCGGGCCAGGTGGAGTCCGAGTGCGGGTAGTCGCACTCCAGCATCACGTTGTCCTCGCCGATCACGTCGAGCAGCCGGATGCCCGCCTGGTCCTCGATGAACGTGCCGTACACGTGGTCGCGGAACAGCGCGCGGACGTCGGTGTCCATGTCGAAGCCCGCCTCGCCCTTCTGCTCGCCGCGCTCGTGGTTGGCGTTCATGTCGATGTCGAACCGCGAGGCCCAGTACCGCTGCTTGTCGACGACCTGTTCGGCCCGCTCCAGGAAGTACGGGATCCAGCCGATCGACCCCTCCGACAAGGCGATCCGCAGGTTCGGGAACTTCGTGAAGTTGCCGCTGAACAGCCAGTCCAGCAGGGTGCCCGCCTGGTTGGCCGCCGCCGAGTACGCCATGAACGCCAGCGTCGGCATGTCGTCCGACGTGCGGATGAGGTTCGAGGACGACCCCACGTGCATCGACACGACCATTCCGGCCTCGTCACACGTGCGGAAAACCGGGTCCCAGAAGCCGTTGTGGATCGACGGCAGCCCGAGCTTGGTCGGGTTCTCCGAGAACGCGATGGACTTCGCGCCGAGCGCGGCGGTCCGCTCGATCTCGGCCGCGGCGGCGACCGGGTCCCACAGCGGGATGATCATCATCGGGATGAACCGGCCGGGGTACGCCGCCGCGAACTCCTCCAAGATGAAGTCGTTCCACGCCCGCACGCACAGCAGCGCGAGTTCCTTGTCCTTCGCCTCGTGGAACACCTGGCCGCAGTAGCGCGGGAACGACGGGAACAGCATGGAGGCCAGCACGTGCCCCTGGTTCATGTCGGCCACGCGCGCGGCGGGCTCGTAGCAGCCCGGCCGCATGTCCTCGTACGTGATCGGTTCCGGCGAGAACTCCTCGCGCGTCTTGCCCGCCACCGCGTTGAGGCCCGTGGTGACCACCTGCCGGTCCTCGTACATCCAGAACTCCGACTCGCCCTCCCGCACGATGCGCGGGCCCGTCTCCCGCCACCGCCCAGGCAGCCGCTCCTGCCACAGCCGGGCGGGTTCGATGAGGTGGTCGTCGACCGAGATGAACCAACTGAACGCCACAGCGGCCTCCTTAGCAAGCAAGCACTTACATACTTAAGCTACCGGTGTTCCCGGTCCGGGCCAAGGGGCACGTCGGGGCGTGTTCGGATCCGGCGGCGGACCGCAAGGCATGCCCTCCCGCGCGACGTTCGCAGACAGGCACGCTCGCGCGGGCTTCCCAAGGGCGCGCCGTCGACAGAGGTACGCCCGGCGCCCCGCCCGCGTTCCGGGACGGACGGCACCGGGCGGTTCGTCCGCTGCGGTCAGCGCAGAGCCTCTTCGGCCCACGCCTGGAGCGGTGGGGCCAGGGCGGGCCAGCCGGTGAAATGCCGCCGGGCGGTCGACCGGACGTTCCATTCGTCGTCGTCCCAAGGCGGTTCGACGAGCCGCGAGTTCGGCAGCAGTCCGGCCAATCGCTCGGATGTCTCGCGGGTGTGGTTGCAGTCGCTCTCTCCGCTGCGGAATACCAGCGCGGGAATGTCGAGACGGCGTGCCTCGGAATCCGGCAGGCCGGGCACGAGTTGGTCCTCGCGCGGGCAGTATGCCGTCATCCAGCGCTCCATCGCCGCGATGAACGCGCCGCGGTCCTGGTCGAGAATGCGCTGCCGGTTTCCGGGATTGCGTTCGAGGGATTCCGCCCATTCGGGAAGCGCGGCGACGGCAGGCATGCCCTTTCTCCAGGCCGCGGCCAAAGAGCCGCCGCAGTAGTGGACGCCGAGCGTCATCAGGCCGTACACGCCGCCACTGATCCACCATGTGGCCAGCCCTGACGCCACCTGGCGGTGCCGCGCGGCGGTGAGCAGCGAGACCCGCGCCCCGCCGGAACCGCCCGCGATCACGGCGGGCGCCATGTCCAGTTCCTCCAGGAGACCGGCCAGGACATCGGCCTGCATCTCGGATTCGGAATTCCCGGTGAAACACACGTCGGAGGAACCGCAGTTCGGGCGGTCCCAGATCAGGACGCGATTTCCGAGATCCGCCAATGCGGTTGCCAGTTCGCGTACTCCGGGAGTTTCCATGCTGAAACGGCCGCCCGGAGTGATGACCCAGGGACGCCCCGTTTCACCGATCACCTCGTAGGCGACCGACAAGCCATGGACACTGATTATCGGCATTTGAGAACCGTATGCTGTCGGGTTGGCGAATACAACCGTCGGAATGGATGCCTGTGCCCGCAACGCGCGTTCATAGACCGCCGTTCCCGGTCCCTGACACGGGCCCGGACCGGGAACGGCGAACCCCGCGGGCTCGTCTCACGCGGGTGCGGGTACGTCGAGGACCAGCGCGCTCGCCATGCCTCCGCCCGCGCACATGGCCGATACCGCCGTACCGCCTCCCCGGCGGCGGAGTTCGTGCACGAGACTGATCACCTGACGGGCGCCGGTCATCGCGATGGGGTGGCCGAGACTGCACCCGCTGCCCAGCACGTTGACGATCGACTCGTCGATGCCCAGCTTGCGGCACGTGGCCAGAGGGACCGACGCGAAGGCCTCGTTGATCTCCCAGAGCGCGATGTCGCCGATCTCCAGGCCGGCGCGTTCCAGCGCCCTGGGGATGGCGACGATGGGTGCCAGGCCTGTGTCCGCCGGAAGCACACCCGCGGACGCCCAGGCACGCACCACGGCCAACGGCTCCAGGCCGAGGCGTTCGGCCTCCGCGCCTTCGGCGAGCACCAGCGCGGCGGCGCCGTCGTTGACGCCGGAGGCGTTGCCCGCGGTGATGCTGAAGCCCGCGATCTCGGGGTGCAACGGTTTCAGCGCCGCGAGCTTTTCCGCCGTGGTGCCTCGGCGGGGGTGCTCGTCGACCTCGAACGTGAACGTCGAGCCGTCGCGGCGGGTCACCTCCAGTGCGAAGATCTCCTCGGCGAACGCACCCGCGTCGATGCCCGCGACCGCCCGCTGGTGGGAACGCAGCGCCCAGGCGTCCAGTTCCTCGCGGGTCAGACCGGCCTTGACCGCGGCATTCCAGCCGACCGTGACGGACATGTCCATCACCGGGGCGTCCGGGGTCTCCACGTGGCTCGGTGGGAACCAGTCCTCCCACTCCTCCTCCGCCTCGCCGAGCCGGCGCCGACTGCTGCGGGGCGCGGTGGACGCGGAGTTGGTCCCACCGGCGACGACGACGCGGTCCATGCCGGCGCGGATGGACGCCGCGGCGGTCTGCACCGCGGCCAACCCCGAGGCACAGTGCCGGTTGTGGGCGATACCCGCCGCGTTGACGAGACCGGCCTCCAGGGCGGCGTAGCGGGCGATGTCCCCGCCGCCGTACAGGCTTTCGCCGAGCACCACGTCGTCGACACACCCGGGGTCGACGCCGGCCCGCCGGACGGCCTCGGCCACCGCCCGGGTGCCGAGTTCGAAGGCGTCGACGTCCACGAGCGAGCCTTTGCGGGCCGTACCGATCGCGGTCCTGGCCGTCGAGACGATCACTGCTTCGTGCAAGGTCACCACTACTCCTCAACTGGCACGGTCGACCGCCGGCGTCGCCGCGCGGCGGTGGGGTGGGCAGGCCACCGGACGCGGGCGTCCGCAGGGGCAGTCGTGCCGCTCCGGCCTATGACGAACTCCCCTCAACTCCGCGGGTCTGTGCCGCTCTTCGGTCCTGGTGTGAACGTGATGGGCAGATGGAGCGGCGCCCGGGTGAGGGTGGAGTGGAAGCGGACGGCCGCGGCCTCCGGGACCTTGATGTCGTCGAGCCGGCCGAGCACTTCCTCCAAGGCGATCCGAAGGCTCAGGCGCGCCAGGTTGGATCCGACGCAGCGGTGGGGGCCCAGGCCGAAGGACAGGTGGCGGTTGGGTGAGCGGTCGATGCGGAAGGTGTCGGGGTCGGGGAACTCGGCCTCGTCGCGGTTGGCCGAGGCCCAGTAGATGACGACCTTGTCGCCCTTCCTGATCTGCTTGCCGCCAAGTTCCGTGTCGCGCATCGCTGTTCGGGCTATCGCGATGAACGAGCCGTCCAGACGCAGGAGTTCCTCGACGGCGTCGCGGACCAGCTCGGGGCGGCTGCGCAGGAGCGCGGCAATCTCGGGATGGCCGCAGAACCGCAGCATCATCAGGCCGAGTGAGCCGGCGGTGGTCTCCAGCCCGCCGAGGATGAGCAGTTGGACGGTGCCGACGATCTCCTCCTGCGTGATCGGCCGGCCCTCGATCTCGGCGTTCAGGACCGCGTCGATCATGTCGCCGAGGACCGGCCCCCTCCGCCGCCGGTCCAGGAACTCCGTCACCCAGGCCGACAACCCGGCCCAGGACGCGGCGGCGTCCGGGTGGTTCGGGATCGAGGAGGTCGAGGCGAGGTGGGCGACCGTCTCGACCTCCTCGGCCGGGGCGTGGAGGGCCAGGTCGAAGAACGACAGCGCCGGGAAGGGCCGGGCGAAGGCGTCCATGAAGTCGCAACTGCCGTCTTCGACGAACCCGTCGATCAGCCGCCCCGCCAGGCCGCGTATCGGCTGCTCCCATGGGGCGAGCGCGGCCGGTGTGAAGAACGCGTTGACCAGGCGCTTGTAGACCCGTTGGATCGGCGGGTCGACCTGCACCGGGTAGTGCCGCGCGTGGGTCGGCGCGCTGGGCACGCTGAGACCGTGGGCGGAACTGAACGTCTCCCAGTCCTGGGCGACCCGCACCACGTCCTCGTACCGGGTCACCACCCAGAACCCGCCGTACTCCTCGCTGTGGGCCACCGGGCACATCGACCGCATCCGGGCCAGCGTGTCGGGCAGGTCCGCGGCAAGTTCCGGCGAAAGATGGTTGAAACGGTGCATACACCACTCGTCGCTGAGCGGACTGTATGCCGGTGACGCGGTACCCATCACTACCCCTCAACGGTCGGACGGCCTCGGTGCCACACTCGGGAGTGTAGTGTTGTAAGTACTTACTTTCTAGTGTCCGGTGCGGGACTTCGCCGCCCCGCCGGGTGCACACAGCGCGGCCTCAGCGGGTGTCGATCCAGACGGCCTTGACGTCGAGGTACGCATCCAGCGCGTCCCGGCCCATCTCCCGCCCCCAGCCGCTCATCCGGTGGCCGCCGAACGGCACCGCCGGATCGAACAGGTTGTACGTGTTCACCCACACCGTTCCGGTCCGCAGTTCGCGGGCCACGCGGTGGGCCTTGCCGACGTCGCGGGTCCACACGCCGCCGCCGAGGCCGTACTCCGAGTCGTTCGCCCGCCTGACGACCTCGTCCACGGTGTCGAACGGCATGACGCAGGCCACCGGCCCGAAGATCTCCTCGCGGGCCACCCTCATGTCGTCTCGCACATCGGCGAGGACCGTCGGGGCGACGAAGTAGCCGCCCGCCAGCTCGCCCGCGTCAACGCGCGTGCCACCAGCGGCGGTTCGTGCGCCTTCCTCCCGCCCGATGTCGAAGTAGCCGACCACGCGGTCGAGTTGCGCGGCCGACACGACCGGACCGATCTTCGTCTCGGGGTCGAGGCTGTTGCCGACCTTCAGCCTGTCCGCGAATGCCGAGACGCCCGCGACGAATTCGTCGTGAATCGACCGTTCCACGTAGATGCGCGTCCCGGCGGAGCAGGTCTGGCCGGAGTTCGCGAAAACCCCCATGGCCGCGCCCGGGATCGCACGCGCCAGGTCGGCGTCGGCGAAGACGATGTCCGGCGACTTGCCGCCCAGCTCCAGCGTGACCCGCTTCATCGTGCCCGCCGCCGCGCGGACGATCTGCTGACCGGTCGCCGTCGAACCGGTGAAGGCCACTTTGTCCACGCCGGGATGCTCGGTGAGCGCCGCGCCGGCCGTCTCGCCGTGGCCCGTCACGACGTTGACGACACCCTCGGGAAGCCCCGCCTCGGTGAGCAGTTCGCCGAGCCGCAGCGCGACCAGGCTCGCCTCCTCGGCCGGCTTGAGCACCACGGTGCAGCCGGTCGCAAGCGCGGGCCCGAGCTTCCACACCGCGTTGCTGATCGGCCGGTTCCACGGCACGATCGCCGCGACCACCCCCACCGGTTCCTTGACGGTGTAGCTGAGCACCGGCCCCGGAATGGAGTTCGGCAGCGTCTCACCGTGGATCTTCGTCGCCCACCCGGCGAAGTAGCGCAGGACGTCGGCCTCCCACGCCGGCGCGGCGCCGGCCCGCCCGCGGCCGATCGGCGAGCCCATGTCGAGGACTTCGAGCAGGCGCAGCTCCTCGAAATTCGCCTGCACCGCGTCCGCGAGCGCCCACAACAGCTCCTGCCGGTCACGTGGCCTCATGTGCCGCCACGGGCCTGTGTCGAACGCCGTACGCGCCGCCGTCACCGCCCGGTCGACGTCCTCGGCTCCGCCTTCGGCTATCTCGGCGATCGGTCGGCCGGTCGAGGGATTGATGCTGGGGAACGTCCGGCCGGAGACGGCGTCCACCCACGTGCCGTCGATCAGCAGTTGCTTGCGCCCGGCCTTCAGGAACGGCGACGCGGGGGTGACGGCGGGTTCGGGTGTCGACATCGGTACTCCTCGGCGAAGCGCACGTCAGGCTTGGTCGGCGGGGGATGCGGGCATGCGAGGCGGCCCCTCCGGCCGGGTCAGGGCCGGTGGGGACGACGTCTCAGGGGGTCACTCGTCCGGTCCGCCGACGAGCTCATAGAGGGAGACGACCGGCGGCGGGTCCGTCCGCAGCGCGTCGCTGACCTTGCCGGCCCGGCCGTCGGCCCGGCGCCGGGCGAGTTCGGCCTGCGGCTCGGCAAGGTCGTCCGCTTCGAGTTCGTAGACGGCGAGATAGACGGGCAGTTCGGACTCGGCGTCCACTCCCCCGCGGCGCCGCAGCTTGTAGCGGCGGGCCCCGACGAACCCGGGAATCGCACACAGTTCGGGGATGTGCGTCTCGGTGTACCAGGCGTTGTATTCGTCCTCGCGTTCGGGACTCACCGGACCGGATTCGACGATCATGATGCCTCGTGCCATGACGACCTCCCTGGTTCGCGGGTCCTGTGTTCACGGGGGGCTGCGCTCGCCGCCTGTGCTCGCGGAGCCGGGCGGGTCCTGCACGCGCGGGGGCTGTGCTCGCGCGCATGTGCATGCGTGCGCCTGTGCTCGCGGGGTCTGTGCGCTCCGGGTTGCGGACTCGCGGTGGTCAGTCCGCGGGCAGCAGAGTCGCCGGGACGCCGATCACGCGGGGCTCCAGGAAGTTCCGCAGCCCGTCCGGCCCGAGCTCGCGTCCGAGGCCGGACTGCTTGAAACCGCCGAACGGCACGTGCGGGAACGGCGGGCTGGATCCGTTGACCACCACGCTCCCGGTGCGGACCCGGCGGGCGACAGCCAGCGCCCGCGCCGGATCGGCGCTCCAGACCCCACCGGACAGCCCGAACGGCGAGTCGTTCGCGATGCGTACGGCGTCGTCCAAGTCGTCGTACGGGATGAAGCACAGGACCGGCCCGAAGATCTCCTCGCGTGCCACCTTCATGCCGTTGTGCACGTCGCCGAGAATCGTGGGAGCGACGTACCAGCCCTTGGGCAGGTGCGGCGGGCGTCCCCCGCCCGCCACCACACGGGCCCCCTGCGCCACCGCCGAGGCGATGTACCCCTCCACCCGCTCGCGCTGCCGCTCCGCGACCAACGGCCCGACGACCGTGGCCGGATCGTGTGGGTCGCCCACCGGCACGGCGGCCGCAGTGGCGCCCGCGATCGCCAGCGCCTCCTCGTACCGCGCCCGCGGAACCAGGACGCGGCTGTGGGCTCCGCACACCTGCCCGGACAGGTGCATGCCCGCGCGTACGACGGCTGGTACGACCGTGTCCAGATCCGCGTCGTCGAGGATCACCGCGGCGGACTTGCCGCCCAGTTCGAGGGAGACCCGTTTCACCTGGTCGCCGCACAGGCTCATGATGCGCTTCCCGACGGCGGTCGAGCCGGTGAATGCGATCTTGTCGACGCCCGGGTGCCTCACCAGGTGCTCGCCCGCTTCCCGACCGCCGGGTACCACGTTGACCACGCCCGCCGGAACGCCCGCGTCCGACAGGGCCTCGGCGAGGATGTAGTTGCTCAGCGGCGCCTCGGGCGCGGGCTTGACCACCACCGTGCACCCGGCCGCCAGCGCCGGGGCGACCTTCCAGGCGGCCAGCGTCACGGGTGCGTTCCACGCGACGATCGCACCGACCACGCCGACGGGTTCCTCGCTCACCAGCCCGGCCCGGTCGCCGGTCCGGGCGGTCCACTCGAACGCGAACGTGCGGGTCAGTTCGGCGTAGTACTCGAAGACCGAAGCGACCAGACCGGTCTGGGCCTTGCGGGCCTGGCTGATCGCACAGCCCATCTCGTCCGCTGTCACCCGGGCGATCTCGTCCGCGCGCTTGTCCAACAACTCTGCTGCCCGCGCCAGGACTTCGGCACGATCGGCGGGTGGCATACGGGGCCAGGGGCCCTCGTCGAAGGCCTGGCGCGCGGCCGCGACGGCGCGGTCGATGTCCCGCTCCCCGGCGAGGGGCACCTGTCCGACGGGCTCTTCGGTGGACGGCGAGACGACGTCCACCACGGCTCCGTCGACCGGTTGGGTCCAGGTGCCCCCGATCAGGAATGCGCGCCGATCCATCAGCCGGTCTTTCACCGTTTTCCTCCGTGGATGCCCCGGCCTTCAGGCCGGGGAGGGATCGGACCCCTGCGAAGCAGGGCAGGGGCAGCTGAATCGCCGTCAAGGCGATTCGGCGTCTGTTTCGGCGGCGTCGCGTTCGGTCTCCAAGCGGTGGACGATCTCCGAATTGAGGGACCTGCGGGCGGACTTCGCCTGCGCGGCCAGCCACTCATGGAGGTCGGTGGGCAGGCGGAGCGTGATACGTGTCGTCTCTTCCATGACCCCAGAGTAGGGCCATGGCGACATCTTGGGGCTGGTAGGATGACACCATGACGACACGAAGGGCGGCTGATGGTGCCGCCCGCGCCCGGTACACCTACCGGCTGCGTGTGTCGTCGACCGCCCGCGCGAAGCTGCTCGCGGAGTGGGACCGGTGCCGGTGGGTGTGGAACGAATGCGTCGCCAAATCCCGGCAGGCCCACGACCTCAACCGCGCCAACCCCAACGGGGAGAAGCTGACGTGCGGCCCGGCGCAGCTCGACAAGATGCTCACCGACGCCCGCGCGATCACACTGTGGCTCCGCGACGGCGCGAGCGTCCCCCAGCAGCAGACCATCCGGGACTTCGCGAAAGCCCGCACCAAAGCCCTCAAGGACATCGCGAGCCGCCTGCCGGTGCGGCAGCGCGCGGGCATGCCCCGGACCAAGAGGAAACGCTGCGCCCTGCCGACGCTGAACTACACCATCCGGGGCTTCCGCCTCAAAGACGGCAGGCTGCACCTCGCGGGCGGGATCGTCGCGACGGTGGTGTGGTCCCGGGAACTGCCGTCCGTGCCTTCGTCGGTCCGTGTGTACCGGGACAGTGTCGGGCACTGGTACGCGTCGTTCGTCGTCGCCACCGAGGCACAACCCCTCCCGGAGACGGGCGCGGTGATCGGCGTCGACTGGGGTGTGAGGGAAACCGCGGCCACCACCTCCGACGCGCACGACCTCCCCCACGCCGAGCACGGCAGGCGCGCCGCGCAGCGCCTCGCGCGGTATCAGCGGATGATGGCCCGCCGCAAGCCCGCGCGCGGGCAAGCCGCCTCCAAGGGCTACCGCGAAGCGCGGCGGCAGACCGCGAAGGTGCACAAGAAGGTCGCGCGGCAGCGTCAGGACACCGCCCGGAAGTGGGCCAAGCGCGTGGTCCGTGATCACGACGCGGTCGCCGTCGAGGACTTCCGCCCGAAGTTCCTTGCGAAGACGACGATGGCACGCAAGGCCGCTGACGCGGCGATCAGCGCCACGAAGGCGGCGCTGGTCGAGATGGGCCGCAAACACGGGCGGGACATCCGCCTCGTCAACCCCGTGCACACCACCATGGACTGCGCGCAGTGCGGAGCGAGAACCAAGCACGCACTCCCCCTTTCCGAACGTACCTACACCTGCGCCGCGTGCGGGGCGGTGTCCCCGAGGGACAAGAACTCCGCGCGCGTGATGCTGGTCCGGGCTGGTCTCAACCCGGCTGGTGTTGATGTCGGAAGACCTCCGGGAGCGCCGCTCCCCGAGGCAGCCTGAGCCAGGAATCCCCTCCCTTCAGGGAGGGGAGGATGTCAAAGAGCCTCCCGCGTCGCGAGGTGGTCAGGTGCTCACCAGCAGAGCCTCACAGATAAGTGAGTATTCGCTTGTCACTGAGCCTACGCGTCGCGCCGCCGGGACACCAGACCGTCCACCGCCCGGACAGGCGCACCCCGACCCGCCCCACGGCGACCGGTGCCATGAAGCTACTATAGTAAGTACTGACTTATCTACGCCTCGGAAAAAGGCACAGCGGAGGGCCTCTTGGTCCCGCGGGCGGCACGCCGCTGCGCCGGCTCGATGGCCGGGAAGAAGCCCTTGACGGTCCCCTCGGCGACCGCGGACAGCGTACGGTTCCGGCTGAACTTCGTGCTGTGGCGGCTCTCCAGAGCGAGAATCAGCGCGGTGCCCATGACCACACGCGCCGAGATCTCCGGCGACTCCATCTCGTAGCCGTAGCGGTCCTCGACCTTGCGCCACGCCTCGGCCAGGCGGTCCATGGCGACCGCGAAGTGGCTGCGGTAGAACTTCCGCGCCACCTCGGGATCCCCGAACAGCACGAGCCCCAGCAGCGGCAGCACCTCCTCCAAGGTGGAGACCAGGTGCCGATACAGACTGTTCATCGTCTGCAACTGGCGCTGCGGGGACAAGGGTTCGTCCAGGTCGACGACCTCGGCCGCGGCGACCAGCTCGTCCACCGCGATCCGCAGCGGCTCGACGACAGCCTCGTAGAAAAGCTGTTCCTTGCTCTCGAAGTGGCGGTAGATCACCGCCTCGCTGATCCCGGCGCGCTCGGCGATCGCCTTGACGGTCGTGCCGCTCATGTCACCGGTGTCGGCGAACTCCAGTCGCGCGGCCTTCAGGATGGAGCTCTTGCGAGCCTCCGCGCTGAGCCGCCGGCGCCCGGGGGCACCGACCAGCTTGGACGATCGATTCACACGCTCAGCCACTGGTCCTCCACAGCCGCCACGGCTCAGATGAGTAAGTACCCACTATTCTAGCCGGAACGGGCTGTTTCTCCGGCCGCCGCGTGGCCGCGGGTCTTGACACCGCTCTGTCACCGCCTGACACTTCTAAGAAAATAAGTACTCACTTAGTGGTGTCGGGCAGGACGCTGCGACCCGGCCGAGGGAGATGCCATGCACGACATCGTGATCCACGGCGGCGAGGTGGTCGACGGCACGGGTTCGGCGCCGCGCCGCGCGGATGTCGCCGTCGACGGCGACCGGATCACCGAGATCGGCACGGTGAGCGGGCCGGCGCGCCGCCGCATCGACGCCGCCGGGCGCCTGGTCACCCCCGGGTTCGTCGACATCCACACCCACCTCGACGCCCAATTGTTCTGGGACCCGGTCGCGAGCCCGTCGTGCCGGCACGGCGTGACCACCGTCGTCCTCGGCAACTGCGGGGTCACCTTCGCCCCGGTCGGCGCCGGACAGGAACGCTACCTCGCGGAGATGATGGAGGCCGTCGAGGACATCCCCGCCGACAGCATCATGGCCGGGCTCGACTGGGGCTGGCACTCCTACGGCGACTACCTGCGCAGCCTCGCGAGCCGCCCGCTCGGCGTCAACGCCGGAGGAATGATCGGCCACTGCGCCCTGCGCCACCACGTCATGGGCCCGCGCAGCCTCGACGAGGCACCCGCCACCGACGAGGACATCGCCCGCATGGCCGCCCTGGTCGGCGAAGCGATGGACGCCGGGGCCCTCGGCTTCTCCACCTCCCGCAGCCTCATGCACACCGTGCCCGACGGACGCCCGGTGCCCGGCACGTTCGCCCGCCCCGAGGAACTCGCCGCGATAGCAGGGGCGTTGGGAACCCGCAACCGCGGCGTCATCGAAGTCGTCCCGCGGATCGGCGAACGGGACGGACCGCAGCGGGAGAACTCCGTCGCCGAACTCGCCTGGATGGAACAGGTCAGCCGCGCCTCCGGCCGGCCCCTCACCTTCGCCATCATGCAGAGCGACCGCCGCCCGGGCCTGTGGTCGTGGGTGATGGAGCAGGTCGCCGCTGCCCGCGCCCGGGGCGCCGACCTGCGGCCCCAGACGGCCGCGCGCGGCAGCGCCATCCTGTTCGGACTCGTCGGCCGCACCCCGTACGACGCCCTCCCGGCCTGGAGCGAACTCAAGGAACTCCCCTGGGAGCAAAGGCTCAAAGCGCTGGCCGACGACACATGGCGCGGCCGGCTAGTCGCCGATGCCGAGCAGCCGGTCACACAGTCGGGGCCCCTGGCTCCGAAGGATCCGGCCAAGATGTACCTCCTGCCCCCGGGGCCGGCCGCGTACAACGTCAGCCCTCGCAACAGCCTCGCCGCCGAAGCCGCACGCCGGGGCACATCCGCCGCCGAGGCGTTCATCGACTACACCCTCGACACCGGCGGACGCGGGCTCCTCTACTACCCGGTCCTGAACCAGGACCTCGACGCCGTCGCGGCCATGCTGACCAACCCCGACGTGGTCCTCGGCGTCGCCGACGCCGGCGCCCACGTCGCCCTCACCATGGACGCCGGCCAGGCCACCTACCTGCTGCGGCACTGGGTCCGCGACCGCGGGCTGCTCGACGTCGGGCGGGCCGTGCGCAAACTGACCTCCGAAGGCGCACAGCTCTTCGGCCTCGAAGGACGCGGCGTGCTGGCCCCCGGCGCGTACGCCGACATCAACGTCATCGACCTCGACCACCTCGACCTGGACACCCCCGAGATGGCCGCAGACCTCCCCCTCGGCGCCGACCGCTTCGTCCAGCAGGCCCGCGGCTACGACTACACCCTCGTCAACGGACAGGTCCTGGTCGACCACGACGAACTCACCGAAGCCCGACCGGGACGGCTTGTCGTCCCGAGCTGACCAAGAAGCCACCCGAAACAGGTCAGGAGCACGGTGACTCCAGGCAGGAACAAGGGAATCGAGGCAGCCCCCCGGCGTCGCCCGTACCACGGTGAGGTCCTGCGCGAGTGGACCAAGGCATGGCGGGAGGACAGGCGCCACGGCGAAGGGGGCACGGCGGCCGATGCGGTCGACGAGCTGCCCGGCACGTTGGCACCCGTGCTGCTGGTGGCGGCGTCGACCGCAGCCGACGCCGTGCGGTTCGCGGGCGGGCTCATGTTCGACCGCGCCTCCCTCGGGTGGCGCGTCACCGTCGTCACCATGGACGGCTCCGCGCCCGGCTGTCAGGCGCTTCCCATTCTCGGCGCCACGGCATGCGGCAGATCCGCGGGCGACCCGCCTCACACAAGCGCCCGGCTGCCACGTGCCGTCGCCGTCGCGAGCGGTTTGTACGAGCACGAGGAACGCATGCGTCGCTGGGTGCGGTCGAGCGCGGACGACAACGCGGTCGAGATCCGCTTCTGGGACTCCCGCCGGGCTGCGGCGGGAGAGGACACGGGCCGAGATGACTGCCATCGGTTGAGCCTCGCCGCCCGGGCGTTCAAGGCACAGGCCCTGGCGGCGGTCGGCGCTCCGCGGGAGTGCTGCGGTTCCGTCGAGGTTTTTCGCTGCACGTACAACAGCTGACAAAAAGAGTTGAGTTGCCGGTAAGTGATCGGGCAGCACCCAAGTTTGAGAATGCTTCGTGGATGTCGGCTCGGCGTTCCCAGCGGATGCGAAGTCGGCGGAAGCCATGCAACCAGGCGAAGCTGCGTTCGGCTCGGACGAGGACCGTGCTCTCGGGCTCTGCGACGAACGCGCGGCAAGCAGTCGGCCTTGGCATGGCGGGGCCGGGCGTCCCCGCCGGTGACCCCGTCGCTGTGCCTCGACCCGGTCGACCTGTGGTTCCACGCCCAGGACCGCTACTTCGACTACCTGATCCGGCCCCTGGACTCCTGGCCGGGGCCCCACGTCCTCGACACCGGCTGCGGCACCGGGCCGCTCGGCCCTGCGCCTGACCGAACAGTGGGGCGCACACGGGTCTTTGGCCCGGGTGCCGTCCGTCGGAGGCACCCGGCCCGCTTCGGTGTCGTCAGATCCGGT
The DNA here is from genome assembly GCF_051388935.1 of Yinghuangia sp. YIM S10712. Classification (NCBI taxonomy): domain Bacteria; kingdom Bacillati; phylum Actinomycetota; class Actinomycetes; order Kitasatosporales; family Streptomycetaceae; genus Yinghuangia; species Yinghuangia sp. YIM S10712. The sequence goes on along the minus strand of NZ_JBPKBI010000010.1, from coordinate 216,301 downwards.
AGAGCTTGGCCGCGTTGGCTCCCATGACCCTGCGCTGTGTCTCGGGACGGAGCGTGGCGATGGTGTCGCCGACGATGTCCAGCGGGTTCGGGTGCAGGCACGTGGGGTGCGGGAAGTCGGTCTCGAACATCACGTTGTCCTCGCCGACCTGGTCGATGAGGTGTTGCAGGTCGCCGCGGCCGGTCTCGAACCAGAAGGTCGCGTACCAGTTGTCGCGGAAGTACTCCGAGGGCAGTTTGCCGAGCTTGGCCGCGTGCGCGGGCGCGTTCTCCTCCAGCTCGTAGTCCATCGCCTCCAACATGAACGGCACCCACCCGATTCCGCTCTCGACGGAGACCATCTTCAGGTCGGGGTGGCGGTCGAACATGCCGGAGTACGCGCTGTTGAGCAACACCCGGGAGTTGTTCTGGAACAGTGACGCGCCGCCGATCGCCGGCTTGACGTAGTCGTCCTGGCTGGGCCAGTACGTGGTGCCGAAGTACGACAACGACGTCTGGCTGGCCCCGATGTGGAAGTGCACCGGCAGGCCGAGCCCCGCACAGACCTCCCAGAACGGGTCCCAGTCGCGGTGCCCCAGATCGGGTGAGCCGGAGTCCTGCGGGTCGGCGGTCATGTTCACCCCGCGGTAGCCCATCGCGGCACAGCGCTCGGCCTCGCGGACACAGGCCTGGATGTCCCACGCCGGCATGATCGGCATGGGCAGCAGGCGGTTCCCCGACTCGGCCTGCACCTCCGCCATCGCGTCGTTGTACAGCTCGACACACAGCCGCAGCAGCACCGGGTCCTTCACCGAGTTCCGCAGGTTCTGCCCCCCGATGCCGATGGCGTTCGGATACAGCACCTGCGTGTGGATCCCGATCTCGTCCATCAGGCGCAGCCGTTCCACCGGGTTCCACGCCGCCGGGTGCACGTCGTGGATGGTCCACGACCCGCCCTGGGATGCACGGAACGCGTGCTTCTTCCCCTGGTGGTCGACGGTGCCCCCCGACCCCGCCTTCCCGAACGTCTTCCCGTCGATCACCCACATGTCCACGCCGTCGATCCGCTCGACGTGCGGGACCCTGTCCTCGAACCCCCGGGGCGCCCGCTCGGTGAACAGGTCATGACGTTCCGTCATATGAGCATCGGCGTCGACCACGCGCAGTCCTTCAGCCAACTCGACCACCGGAAGCCTCCTTGTGTCCGCCCCAAGCGCGCCGCCCCGGCGCGTTGGTAAGTGTACGCTCACTTATGAGGGCTGGCAATTTTTTATTTTTCATTGCGAGGCCCGAGGCGCTGCCGCGATGATGCCGGGGTGATGACGAAAGCCGGACCGCAGCGGATGAAGGCGAGCGCTGTGGTCGTCGAGTACGTGCAGCGGGAGATCTTCGACGGGCGTCTGCGCTGCGGTGACCGGATCCACGTCGAACGCCTCACCGCGGCACTCGACGTCAGCCCGACCCCGGTCCGAGAAGCCCTTGTTCTCCTCGAACGGGACGGCCTCGTCACGGCGCAGGTCCACCGGGCGACATTCGTCCAGCACTTCGACGCGCGCACACTCCGCGCGGACTTCCACGTCCTGGGCCTCCTCGGAGGGGTGGCCGCCGCCCGCGTCGCGATGGACCGCGACCCGGAGGTTCTCGGCCGGCTCGAAAGCCTTCTCGACGAACTCGCGGGCAGCAGCGACTCGGTCACGCATCGCAGGGACGTGGCGAACGAGATCCTGCGCACGCAACACCGAGCCGGTGCGACACCCCGGCTCCTGGCGGAGCTGCACGGCTACGCCGGCTTCCTCGGATGGGCGGCGGACGAGAGCGAACGCCGAACCCACGACCAGATCGTCGAGGGCCACAGGCGCGTCATCGAGGCGATCTTTGCCGGTGACTCCCGCCGAGCCTCACAGGCACGACTCGCCGAAACCAAGGCCGCCGCGAAACAGGTGATCGACGAGCTGACCCGCCGAGGCGTACTCCGCACCGACGGCACCAACGCGGCGGACAGCCGGGCGCACCCCCGGCCGACCGTACGGGACCCCGTCCTGTGAGACACGGCGGCAAGCACGGCAGGCCACCACCGCGACCCGCGGATACGGCGACGGCCTGACAGGCGCCCGATCGCAAGCCGGCGGGCGGGCCGAGGGCTTCCTCCCCGCCCCCGGACAACCGTGTGCCCCGCACCGCGACGCGATCGAGGCCCTCCGCAAGACGGCGCGCCTCACCGGATACAGACCTCGGGCTCCGCAGCGGTTGGGGACTTCGCCCTCCGGCACCGAGCCGGTCTACAGTCGCCGCATGCGACGGAGAACGGGAGTGGCGTTGGCCGGGGCGGCAGTGCTCGCCTGGGGTGAGTGGTTGAACTGGCGCTGGTCCCGAACTCTCGTGGGGAATCGCGCGGGTGCTGTCGAGGCCGTGGTTGTGCTGGGTTACCGGAACCCTCAGACGACGGCGAACTTCGTCAACCGCGGGCGAGTCCGTGCCGGGCTTCGCTCCGTCACCGCCGACCGTGCGCACGCGACTCGCCTGATCTTCAGCGGCGGTGCGGTGGGCAGTGATGTTGCGGAGGCCCGGCTGATGGCGGACTACGCGAAGACAGTACTCAAGTTCGACGGCACGGTTCTCCTCGAAGACCGGAGCAGGACGACATGGGAGAACATCGCGAATACGATCCCGCTGCTTGAGGACGTCGATCGCATCAAGATCGTCTCGCAGCCGGCTCACGCACTCAAGGCCCGCGCGTACCTGCGGCGACAGCGCCCTGATCTCGCCGAGAGGCTTGTGCGTGCGGACGACTACCGCCCTGGCCGGTGGACGGTCGCCAAGCCGCTGCTGGCCCTGTACGGACTGCGGACACTCCGCAGTCTCAGGGCCGACGAACGGCGGGCCCGACTGCCGGGCACGTCGGCATGGCCGCCGACGTCACACGGACACATGCGCGCATCGTCCCCAGCAGGGCGCGCATCGACGGATCCTCGATCCGCTCCCTCGGCCCCATAAGAGAAGCCTGTTTTCGAAAACTTGCTTTCCGTTGGCACCATGCCTACCGTGTGCCGCGCAACCTCCGCTTCGCCGACGGGAGCCATCTCCATGGACGCCGCCCCTTCAGCGGTCAACCGACGGGGGCGCCTGACTCCCGCACGCGAGCGCGAACTGCTGCAAGCAGCGCTCGACTTGGTGGCGGAGGTCGGCTACGAGCGGTTCACGATGGCCGAGTTGGCGAAGCGTACGCAGAGCAGCACGGCAACTCTCTACCGGCAGTGGGAGAGCAAGCCGAAAATGGTCATCACCGCGTTGAAGATCCGCAACGAAGAACAAGGGGCCACCCTGGACTTCGACACCGGATCCCTGCGCGGCGATCTCCTGCGTCTGGTCGCCGGCGTCTTCGGCGAGCCCAGTTCGTCGAAGCCCATGATGAGCATCTGGCACGCGGTCGGCAGCGACAAGGAACTCACGCGCCTGTTGCGGGAGATCCTGGTGGTTCCGGGGCTGAGGACCCTGCACCGCATCCTGCAACGCGGAGTGGAACGGGGAGAGGTCACGAATATCGCCGCCGTGGAACTGGCAGACCGTGTGCTGTTCGGTCCGCTGATGATCCAGGAGCTGATTTCGGACGAGGAGCCTTCCCGCGCGCTCACCGAGTCCGTCATCGACCACGTGCTGCTGCCCGCCCTCACCGCCCCCGTCGGCGCAGCGGACGCCTCTTCCTGACACGGGGCAAGTGCGTCATACTCCCACGTCGCCGGGGTCGCGCGGTGGTGAGGTTGGTCACGCGTGGCTTCTCACGGCGTTGCGACTCGAATATATTGTCTTCCGGAAGACTAATACGCATTAGCCCCGACGTCCGGGATCTCGCCGGGGTTCGCGTCCGCTCTGGGGACGCGCATCGGCGGCGCTTCGCGGTCTGACTCGAAGGAGTGAGCTGTGCAGGAGAAGACGGGTGCCGGGGCTGTTGCATCGGCCTTGACGCTGGAGGAGAAGGCGTCCCTGCTCTGCGGACAAGGGGCGTGGAAGACCGTCGGCGTCGAGCGCCTCGGGGTGCCGTCCATCGTCCTGACGGACGGGCCGCATGGTGTGCGCCTCCAGGACCCGAATGCCGGGGGCTCTGCCTTCGACATCAACGCGAGCCTGCCTGCCACCTGCTTCCCCACCGCGGCGGCGCTGGGCTCGTCGTGGGACGTCGACCTGCTGGCCCGGATCGGGGAGGCGCTGGGTGCGGAGAGCCGCGCCGCAGGTGTGTCCGTGCTCCTCGGCCCGGGGGTCAACATCAAACGGTCGCCGCTGTGCGGCCGCAACTTCGAGTACCTGTCCGAGGATCCGCTGCTCGGCGGCCACCTCGGCGCGGCCCTGGTACGTGGGGTGCAAAGCACCGGCGTCGGCACGTCGGTGAAGCACTTCGCCGCGAACAACCAGGAGACCGAGCGCATGCGCATCAGCGCCGAGGTCGACGAGCGCACACTCCGCGAGATCTACCTGGCCGCGTTCGAGCACATCGTCACCACCGCGAAGCCGCGGACGGTGATGGCGGCGTACAACAAGATCAACGGAGTCCACGCCGCGCAGAACCCGTGGCTGCTCACCCAGGTCCTGCGTGACCAGTGGGGTTTCGACGGCCTGGTGGTGTCGGACTGGGGAGCCGTGCTCGACCCCGTGTCCGCCGTCGCGGCGGGCCTCGACCTGGAGATGCCGTCGACGAACGGATTCAGCGCACAGCGACTCGTCCAGGCGGTCGGCGACGGGCGGTTGGACGAGGCGGCGATCGATCGCGCGGTTGTGCGCCTGCTCGAACTGATCGAGTGGACGGCAGCGGGCAGGGAACCGGCGGCGGCTCCCGACCTGGACGTGCACCACGCGCTGGCGCGGCAGGCCGCCGCGGAATCCGCGGTGCTGCTGAAGAACGACGACGCGATCCTGCCGCTCGACCCCGACGCGGATGCGGCCGTGGCCGTGATCGGCGAGTTCGCCCGCACCCCGAGATACCAGGGCGCCGGAAGCTCACGCGTCACCCCCACACGGCTCGACAACGCCCTGGACGCGTTGCGGGACGCCGCGGGCGAGAAGCTGCGGTTGTCGTTCTCCCCCGGATTCCTCCTCTCCGGCGACGAAGAGCCGCAGCTTGTGTCCGAGGCGGTGGCCGCGGCCGAGGCGGCCGATGTCGCGGTGCTGTTCCTTGGGCTGCCCGAGGGCGTTGAGTCCGAAGGCCACGACCGCGACGACATAGACCTGCCCGCGGTCCAGGTGAGGTTGCTGGAAGCCGTGGCCCGGGTCAACCGCAACGTGGTGGTCGTGCTGGCCAACGGCGGCGTGGTCGAGGTCGCCGGTTGGCACAGGCACGCGCGGGCGGTCCTCGAAGGGTGGCTGGGCGGGCAGGCGGGCGGCAGCGCGATCGCGGATCTGCTCTTCGGCCGGGTCAATCCGTCGGGGCGGCTCGCCGAGACGATACCGCTGCGGCTCGCGGACAACCCGTCGTACCTCAATTTCCCCGGCGGCGAGGGGACTGTGACGTACGGCGAGCGCGTGTACGTCGGCTACCGCTACTACGACACGGTGGACGCGCCGGTCGCGTACCCCTTCGGGCACGGCCTGTCGTACACCTCGTTCGCCTACTCCGACCTGGACATCCGGGTCGACGGCTCCGGTGACGACGTGGTCGTGCGGGTGCGGTTCACCCTCACCAACTCCGGCCCGGTCGCGGGCAAGGAGGTGGCGCAGGTGTATGTCGGCGACACCGCGTCGTCGGTGGACCGCCCCGCACGGGAACTCAAGGCGTTCACCAAAGTCGCGCTGGCCGCCGGCGAATCGGCGCAGGTCGAACTGGCCTTGTATGCACGCGACTTCTCGTACTTCAGCACGACCCACGACGGGTGGGTGTTGGAGCCCGGCGAGTTTGTGATCCACGTCGGCGCGTCCTCGCGCGACCTGCGCCTGTCCGCGCCGGTGACGGTCCACGCCCCCGAGCCGGTCGCGCCCCTCACCGACGAGTCGACGGTCGCGCAGTGGCTCGCCGACCCGGCAGGGGGTCCCGCACTGCGGGCGTCGCTGGACCGCATCCCGGGATCGGGACTCGGCGACCCGGCGATCCTGCGCATGGTCGAATCGCTGCCGCTGACCCGGCTCGCGGCCCTGAGCGGCGGACACGTCGACATCGACGACATCCGCCGGCAGCTCGCCCAGGCCTCCGCGCAGGAACTCTGACACACGGCAACTCCCCGGGGCCGCAGCCGCTTTCGCGGTCACGGCCCCGGCGGTCCCGTGGCGCGGAAAGCCCGAGGAGCATCGCGGCATCCTTGCGCCATGACCGGATCCGGCGGTCCACCAAGGCCGACGACACCGTGACGGTTCTCGCACAAAGGCACGCCACCTGTCCGCTGATCGGTCCGCGTCGGACGCGTGTCTACTCGGTGACGCGTCGGCGGGCGTCGGACAGGAAGCCGTCGGAGACCTGCACACCCCAGCCCGGCTCCTCGGTCAACTCCACGTGTCCGTCGACCACTTCGGGGACCGGGCCGTAGAGGTCCCGTGCCCAGTCGTTGTCCTCGATGGTCCACTCCTGGTACTGGGAGATGCTCGGCATGGCCGCGGCGAGGTGCAGCGTGAAGATCTGGAGGAGGGACCGGTTACTACAGTGGGGTGTGCACGGAATGCCGGCGGCCTCGGCCATGTACGCCACTTTCCGGGCCCTTGAGATGCCGCCGATGTAGCCGATGTCGGGCTGGATGATGTCGACGCTGCGTCCGGTGATGATGCGCTGGAACTGTTCGAGCGAGTTGTCCTGCTCGCCGCCGGCGACCGCGATGTCGAGCGCTGCCGCCACTTGGGCGGTGTTCTCGATCTCCGGGTAGGGACAGGGCTCCTCGAAGTGCAGGAAGCCGTGGTCCTCCAGCCGTCGCCCCACGGCGATCGCGCGGGCGACGGAGTACCCGCCGTTCGCGTCGGCGTGCAGCCCGATGTCGGGGCCCAGTGCCGTACGCACCTTCTCGATCAGTTCCTCGGTCCGGCCCGGCCACGCGTCGGCGTCGCGGCCCATGGGTGTGCCGACGCGGATCTTGAAGCACCGGAACCCGTGCGAGTCCGCCAGCCTGACCATGCGGTCGGCTTCGTCCTGCGGGCTGATCGTCCTGCTCATGCTGGAGCCGTAGACGGGAATGCCGCGGCGGACCTGCCCACCGAGGAGCCGGTACACCGGCTGCCCGGTGGCCTTGCCCAGAAGGTCCCACAAGGCCGACTCCAGGCCGCTGAGGGCTCGGAACAACACGGTGCCCAGCAGCTTGTAGCGCTCGCGGAGGAACCGGTCGACCAGAGCCTCCAGATCCCAGGGGTCCTTGCCGAGGAACCACCGCGCCACCACCGTGTGCAGCATCTCGACGCTCAGATGAGCGAGATAGGGGGAGGTCTGGCCGATGCCCTCCAGGCCGTCGTCGGTGCGCACCCTCACCACGGCCAGGTGGTGGTCCCGTTGGAAGCTCTCGACACTGACGATCTTCATGGTCCTCCGTAGGTTGCCGCCGGCCCGCGAGGGCCGGGTGCGGCTGGTCGGTCTAGTCGAGCAGGGCGTAGCCGGGGAGGGTGAGGAAGTCGGCGAAGTCGTCGGCGAGTGCGAGGACGAGGAACAGGTCGCGGGCCTCGGTCCAGCGGCCCGCCTCGAAGGCTGTGTCGCCCAACTCCTGGTGCAGCCCGGCGAGTTCCTCGTCGACCAGGCGGCGGACCAGGTCGGCGGTGACTTTCTCACCCGTGTCCGCGAGCACGACGCCGTTGGCCCGCCACTGCCAGACCTGTGAACGGGAGATCTCGGCCGTCGCCACGTCCTCCATGAGACCGAACACACCCACCGCCCCCTGCCCGCGCAGCCACGCCTCCAGGTACCGCAGGCCGACGGCGACCGCGTTGTGCAGGCCCGCCGAGGTGGTGCGGCCGTCGGCCGAGGCGACGTCGAGGAGTTGGTCCGCGGTGACCTCGACTTCGTCGCGCAGCCGGTCGAGTTGAGCCTCCTTGGCACCGAGGACGGCGTCGAACGCGTCGCGGCAGACCGGCACCAGGTCGGGGTGCGCGACCCAGGAGCCGTCGAAGCCGTCGCCCGCCTCGCGGTCCTTGTCGTCGCGGACCTTGGCCAGGGCGGCGGCGTTGGCTGCGGGGTCGCGGCGGGAGGGAATGACCGCGGACATGCCGCCGATCGCGTACGCGCCGCGCCGGTGGCAGGTTTTGACGAGCAGTTCGGTGTATGCGCGCATGAACGGCGCGGTCATGGTGACCGAGTTGCGGTCGGGCAGGACGAACCGGGCGCCCGCGTCCCGGAAGTTCTTCACGATGGAGAACAGGTAGTCCCAGCGCCCGGCGTTGAGCCCCGAGGCGTGGTCGCGCAGTTCGTACAGGATCTCGTCCATCTCGAACGCCGCGGTGATGGTCTCGATGAGCACCGTCGCGCGGATGCTGCCGTGCGGGATGCCGAGCGCCTCCTGAGCGTGGACGAACACGTCGTTCCACAGGCGTGCTTCGAGGTGGCTTTCGAGCTTGGGCAGGTAGAAGTAGGGGCCGGAGCCGCGCGCGAGCAGGCGGGCCGCGTTGTGGAAGAAGTACATGCCGAAGTCGAACAGCGCTCCGGCGACCGGGGTCCCGTCGACGAGCACGTGGCGTTCTTCGAGGTGCCATCCGCGCGGGCGCATGACGACGGTGGCGAGTTCGTCGTCGGGCCCCAGGGTGTACGCCTTGCCGTCGTCGGTGGTGAAGTCCACGCGCCGCTCGTACGCGTCGATCAGGTTGAGCTGGTGGGCGACGACGTTGTGCCAGGTCGGCGCGGAGGCGTCCTCGAAGTCCGCGAGCCACACCTTCGCCCCGGAGTTGAGGGCGTTGATGGTCATCTTGCGGTCCGCGGGCCCGGTGATCTCGACACGCCGGTCGCGCAGTTTGGCCGGGGCCGGGGCGACGGTCCAGTCGGCCTCGCGGATCCCGCGCGTCTCGGGAAGGAAGTCCAGGCGTCCGGTGCGGGCGATCTCGGCACGCCGTTCCCTGCGCTTGGCGAGCAGTTCGGTGCGTCGGCCCTCGAAGCGGCGGTGCAGGTCGGCGACGAAGTCCAGCGCCTCGGGGGTCAGGACCTCGTCACCGCGCGGCACAGCGCCGCCGGTCACGGTGACAACCGGTGCAGTCATGCTCGTCTCCTCGTCTGCCGATTCATCGCAAGGCGGGTGCCGCGCGCGGCTTCGGGCACCGCACGCCGCGGCGGCTGCTCGACACGGCTCCGGGGGCGCCCGGTCGCCAAGCACGAATGCCATGGAACGATCAGGCCCGGCGCAGGTCCGCAGCGTCGCAGTACTTTCGCATGGTGGAAAATAGTCTCTGGATTGTGGAATTTCAAGGCCGAGTGGCACGCGGACGGCTCGGCCGCGCCGACGGCATGGAGGAGACCTGATGGCCGAGCGGGCAACCGGCGGGGTGCAGTCCCTGGAGCGCGCCTTCGACCTACTCGAAGTCATCGCCGACGCGGGCGGCGTACTGGGGCTGAGCGACCTGGCGTCCCGCTCGGGGCTGCCCATGCCGACGATCCACCGCCTCGTGCGGACCCTGGTGCGCACGGGCTACCTGCGGCAGGACTCTTCGCGGCGGTACGCCCTGGGCCCGCGCCTGATCCGGCTGGGCGAGAGCGCGGGCCGACTGCTCGGCTCGTGGGCTCGCCCCTACCTCGCGGAGCTGATGGAGTCGACCGGCGAGACGGCGAACCTCGCGGTGCTGGAGTCGGGCGAGGTCGTGTATGTCGGGCAGGTGCCGTCCCGCCACTCGATGCGCATGTTCACCGAGGTCGGCCGCCGCGTGCAGCCGCACTGCACGGCGGTCGGCAAGGTGCTGCTCGCACAACTGCCCGACGACCAGGCCGCCCGCGCGCTCGGCCCGGGCCCGCTGACCGCGCACACCGCGTTCACGGTCACCGACCCGGCCGAGTTGTTGCGCCAGTTCGCCGCGATCCGGCAACAGGGCTACGCGATCGACGATCAGGAGCAGGAGCTCGGGGTCCGGTGCATCGCCGTCGCCGTTCCCGGCGCGCCCACCGCGACCGCGATGTCCGTCTCCGGCCCCGAGGGCCGCCTGCGCTCCACCGACGAGGCGAAACTCGTCGCCGGCGCCAAGGAGATCGCCGCCCGCCTCGGCGAAGCCCTCCGCGCCGGCCCGGACCCCGAGGACGGGTGACCCGACCCGGCCCACCCGTGCCGCCCGCACCGCGTCCAGGTCGTCGGTTTCGAGCTCGTAGGCGGTCACATACGACTCACCGGGCGGCCCGTCAGGGCTGCAAATGATAGAAAAACGTGATGAGCAGGACCAAAGGCCCATACCAGCCATGGGTGTCCGGACGCCGGGTCCGGTCGGAGCACCCATCGGGCCCGGCCGCCGCGCCGGACGCCACGAAGAGCCGTCGGTTTCCTCGGTTCAATGTCCGCAGCGTGGCCGGCCAAGTGCTCCTGCTGGAGCTGGCGATCGTGGTGCTGCTCGTCGTCGTCGCGGTGGTGGCGCTGGTGCTTCAGGCCCGCCGTGACGGCTTGCGCGATGCGCGGCACCGCACGACGGCCGCGGCGGAGGCCTTCGCGAAGGCGCCCGGCTTCGTACAGGCCTTGGACAGCCCGGACCCGGGGCCCGTGATCCAGCCGAGTCTGACAGCCGCACGCGAGGCTTCGGGCGTCGACCAAATGGTGGTCGTCGATCTCGGAGGAGCGGCCTACTCCTCAAGCGTGGGCGATCGGCCCTTGCCGTCGGGGACCCCCGACCCCCGGGCCGAGGAGTTCATCAGGACGGGCAGCACGTCCACGATCACCTATCCCACGTCCGAAGGCCGGGCGGTACTCACATCGGTGCCCGTGCGGGATCCCGGCGGCCGACCGGTGGGGCTGGTGGCGGCCGCGGTGACGGTGGAGCGGGCCCGGGATTCGGCCGATCGACAACTGCCGGTGGTGCTGGGGAGCGCCGCCGCGGCCCTGGTGCTGGCCGGGGGCGGTACGACATTGGTGACGCGTCGGCTCCGGCGCCAGACACGCGGTCTGGAGCCGGCCGAGATGACACGGATGTACGAGCACCACGACGCGGTGCTGCACGCGGTACGGGAAGGGGTGCTGATCGTCGGGGGCGACGGCAGGCTGGTGCTGGCCAACGACGAGGCCCGGCGCCTGCTGGACCTGCCGCCGAACGCGGAGGGCCGGCCCGTCGGCAAGCTGGGCCTCGGGGAGGGCCTGGCAGAGCTGTTGGCGTCGGAGCAGCCCGCGACCGACGAGGTGCACGCGAGCGGCGAGCGTCTCCTTGCGGTGAACAAACGGCTGACCCGGCCGCCCGGCGGTCCCGCGGGGAGTGTGGTGACCCTGCGGGACTCCACCGAACTCGAAGAGCTGGCCGGGCGCGCGGAGAGCACGCGCCGGCGGTTGCGGCTGTTGTACGAAGCGGGGGTGCGCGTCGGAACGACGCTCGACGTCGCGCGCACCACCCGGGAACTCGCCGAAGCCGCTGTACCCGCGTTCGCGGACCACGTGACCGTCGACCTGCTCGACCAGGTGCTGCGCGGGGACGAACCCCCTGCGCGGGTTACCCACATGCGCCGCCTGGCTTCCCTGGGCGCGCACCAGGACGCGCTGTATCCGGTGGACCACCGGATCACCGTCGACCCCTCGTCCCCCGTGACTCAGGCCATGTCCGGCGGCAACGCCGCGCTGGTGTCCGATCTCGCCGCGGCCCCGGATTGGCGGGCGCAGGCTCCCGGGCACGTCGGGCGACTCCTGGAGCAGGGCCTGCACTCCTTGATCGCCGTGCCGCTGCGGGCGCGCGGGGTCGTCCTCGGCCTCGCGTGCTTCTGGCGGGGACGCACCGCGGACGCGTTCGACGAGGAGGACGCGGCGTTCGCCGAAGAGCTCAGCGCCCGGGCCGCCGTGAGTGTCGACAACGCCCGCCGCTACACGCGCGAACACGCCATGGCCGTCACGCTCCAGCGCAGCCTGCTGCCGCGCGGACTGCCCGAGCAGGAGGCGCTTGACGTGGCCTCCCGCTACCTGCCCGCCGAATCCGGCGTCGGCGGCGACTGGTTCGACGTCATCCCCCTGTCCGGTGCCCGCGTTGCCCTGGTCGTCGGCGACGTGGTCGGCCACGGCCTGCACGCCGCCGCCACCATGGGCCGGCTGCGCACCGCCGTGCGCAACTTCTCGGCACTCGACCTCGCACCCGACGAACTCCTCGGCCACTTGGACGACTTGGTCACCCGTACCGACCAGGACATCGCCGACGCGGACGGCGTCGACTCGGAGGACACCGGCCGGATGACCGGCGCGACCTGCCTGTACGCGATCTACGACCCCACCGCGGGAACCCTCACCGCGGCCCGGGCGGGACATCCGGGCCCCCTGCTGATCCTCCCCGACGGACGCGTCACCGCACCCGACGTCCCCGTGACCCCTCCCCTGGGCGTCGGCGCCGGCGTGCCGGTCGAGACCGCCGAATTGAACCTGCCCGAGGATACCCGGCTCGTGCTGTTCACCGACGGGCTGGTCGAGGACCGGAGCCGCGACGTCGACACCGGCCTCGGACTCCTGCGCGGCGCGTTGGAACAGGCCGGATCAGGCGCCGCCCCCGAGGAGATCTGCGCGCAGGTCATCCGCGCCCTCGTCCCGGACAAGCCCACCGACGACGTCGCGCTCCTGGTCGCGCGCACACGTCGGATCGCCGCCGATCACGTCGCCGCCTGGGACGTGCCCGCCGACCCGGCCGCGGTCGCGCCCGTCCGGGCCGCCTGCACACGGCAGTTGCGCGACTGGGGGCTTGAGGACGTCGGCTTCGCCACCGAACTGATCCTCAGCGAGCTCGTCACCAACGCCGTCCGCTACGGCAGCGCTCCGATCCGGGTCCGGCTCCTGCGGGACCAGACCCTGATCTGCGAGGTCTCCGACGCGAGCAGCACCTCACCCCACCTACGGCGTGCCACCGCCACCGACGAGGGAGGACGCGGCCTGCTGCTGGTCGCCCGGTACTCCGATCGCTGGGGAACCCGCTACACCCCTCGCGGCAAGATCATCTGGGCCGAGCAGGCCGTCCACGGTCCCCCCGCGGGGGCCGGCGGGGTGGACGCGGACGCGCTCCTCGACCAGTGGGACGACCTCTGACCGCGAGGGCGCGGCGCGGTGAGGCGGCACGCGCGCGGCGGATCAGCGGGGTGCGGCGAGTCGGGCCAGCAGGGTCTCGCTGCCCGCCCACGGCCGGGCGGCGGCGGCATCGTCGTCGGGGGCGGCGGGGTCAGCGGGGTCAGCGGGGTGCGGCGAGTCGGGCCAACAGGGTCTCGCTTTCCGCCCACAGCCGGGCGGCGGCATCGTCGTCGCGGGCGGCGTCGGAAGGGATTTCCTCCGCCTTCCGGTGGAAGTAGCGTCCGCCGCCGCGGCCCGGCTCGTCGTCGGTGGCCAGCCAGATCAGCGTTTCGGCGGGTTCGTCCGGCGACACGGTGTCGGCGGCGGCCATGTGGGCCTGCATCGCGGCGTCCCCGTGCGCCGCGAAGTTGCTGGCGACGACGCCGGGGTGCATGGCCTGGGCGGTGATCCCGTCAGGAGTGACGCGACGGGCGAGTTCACGAGTGAAGAGGATGTTGGCGAGTTTCGCCCTGCCGTACGCGGCGGCCGTGCGAAAGGCGCCGAGGCTCTGGAGATCCGCCCAGTCCAGCCCGTCGCTGATGCGGTGGGCGCTGGACGACACCGCGATCACGCGCACCGATCCGGGGGGCAGGCCCGCGGCGGCGGACCGGAGGAGCGGCAGCAGCTCGCGGGTCAGCAGGAAGGGCGCCAAGTGGTTCGCGGCGAACGTCGCTTCGGTGCCTTCCGGGGTGACCAGCTTCCGGTCGCGCACGCCACCGGCGTTGTTGATCAGGACGTCGACGCGGTCCGTACGCGCGGCGATCTCGTCGGCGACGCGCCCGACTTCGCGCATCAAGGTGAAGTCACCGCGCAGCATGGTGAATTCGCCACCGTTGCGGGCTGCCGCCGCGATCTCCGTCTCGGCCTCGGCGCAGCGCCGGGGGTCGCGCCCCACGCCGATCACGCACCAGCCCAGCTCCGCGAGTTGCCGCGCGGTCGCCCTGCCGATCCCCGAGCTGGCTCCGGTGACCACTGCGACGCGCCGGTTCGCCTCGATTGCCACGCCCGTGTCTCCTTGCTGTCCATCGCGCCACCGTCCGCCGTGACGCTCCCTGTCTTCGAGCCGTCTGTCGGCACCTCCACGGCGACGAAATGATACACGCAAGTCGCCATTTCTCCCGGGCAGTGTCCCCTGCCCCGCCCACCTCACCCGCACCTCATCGCCCGACGACGCTCCGGGGCGGCAACACCGGGCGATCCGCCCCGGCCGCGCGACAGGCTGTGCACGCGGATGGTCGCGGCCGGGCGGCAGCGCCGCTTCGCCACGACGGGCGCTGCGTTCGCGCCATCCGGCGGGAGTCGTCCGCGGCCCTCCGCCGTCGGCGAAGGCGAAGGGCTCGGGCACGGCGTCGGCCGTGGAGACACAAGTACTTGGGGTGCAATACGCGAGCCACCCCAACATGTATGCTCACTCGCGTAGCTGGTTCGGCCGTTCCCGAGGGAACGGCCGTCGAGAAGCCGTCTGTTCGGGCCCATCCGTGGCCGGGGCGGCGGCTTCGAAGAGGGAACCCGGTGTGAAGCCGGGACTGCCCCCGCAGCGGTGAGCGGGAACGACCGCCGTCATGAGCACTGGAACCGTCCGGTTCCGGGAAGCGACGGTCAGTAGGGACAAGGTGCGGCGCCCGCGAGTCCGAAGACCTGCCGGCTGCCTGCGTGTCGGACACGTCCGTCCGGCGCGCGGTGGTCACCGCAGTACGAGCTCGCGAGGAGAGAGCCTGTGACCGTCCTGGACGGCGTGCACACGCCTGCCCGTTTCCGTTCCGACGCCAACGTGCACGAGGCCGGCGCCGATCCCCGATTGGACCGGATCGTCGCCGAACTCGCCCTGATCGCCGAAGACTTGCCGGACGCCGACACCCGGCTCGTGGCCGAGCGGACGGCTGCCGGGCTGCCCCCCGGTGCCACCGATCACGCGGTCACCGAGCTGCTGGTGCACACGGCGGCGGATCTGATCGCCGAGGATCCCGCGTACTCCAAGCTCGCGGCGCGGTTGCTGGCGCGGCGGATCGGTGACGAGGTACGCGCCCAAGGCATCGCCTCGTTCTCGTCCGCCGTGGCGGCCGGGCACCGCGAGGGCCTGATCGGAGACGAGACGGCGGCGTTCACGGCCGCGCACGCCGAGGTGCTCGACGCGGCGGTGGATCCCCAAGGGGACCGCCGTTTCGAGTACTTCGGACTGCGGACGGTCGCCGACCGCTACCTGCTGCGGCACCCGCGCACCCGGGCGGTGACCGAGACGCCGCAGTACTTCCTGCTGCGCGTGGCGTGCGGGCTCGCGCAGACCGTGGAGGAGGCGGTCGGCTTCTACCGGCTCATGTCGTCGCTGGCGTACCTGCCGAGCTCGCCGACCCTGTTCAACTCCGGGACGCGGCACACGCAGATGTCGTCGTGCTACCTGCTCGACTCCCCGCGCGACGAACTGGACTCGATTTACGAGGTGTACGGGCGCATCGCCCGCCTGTCGAAGTTCGCCGGCGGCATCGGCGTCTCGTGGTCGCGGGTACGCTCGCGCGGCGCGCTGATCCGGGGCACGAACGGCCACTCCAACGGCATCGTGCCCTGGCTGCGGACGCTGGACGCGTCGGTGGCGGCGGTCAACCAGGGCGGGCGGCGCAAGGGCGCGGCCTGCGTCTACCTGGAGACGTGGCACCCGGACATCCTGGAATTCCTCGAACTGCGGGACAACACCGGCGAAGACGCGCGGCGCACGCACAATCTGAACCTGGCGAACTGGATCCCCGACCTGTTCATGCGTCGGGTCGAAGAGGACGCGGTCTGGTCGCTGTTCGACCCCGACGAGGTCCCGGAACTGCCGGACCTGTGGGGCGAGGAGTTCGACCGCGCCTACACCGACGCCGAGGCGGCGGGCCGGTTCGTACGACAGCTTCCGGCGCGCGACCTGTACGCGCGCATGATGCGCACACTCGCACAGACCGGGAACGGCTGGATGGCGTTCAAGGACGCCGCGAACCGCACGTGCAACCAGGCCGCCGAGCCTGGCAACGTCGTCCACCTGTCGAACCTGTGCACCGAAATCCTGGAGGTCACCTCCGACGAGGAGACCGCGGTGTGCAACCTGGGGTCGGTCAACCTCGCCGCGCACCTGGCCGACGACGGTTCGGGCGTCGACCGCGAGCGGTTGCGGGAGACAGTGCGCACGGCGGTGACGTTCCTCGACCGGGTGGTGGACATCAACTACTACCCGACCGAGCAGGCCGCGCGGTCGAACCCGCGGTGGCGGCCGGTGGGCCTGGGCGTGATGGGCCTTCAGGACGTGTTCTTCGCGCTGCGGCTGCCGTTCGACTCCGCGCGGGCACGGGATCTGTCCGCGGACCTGGCGGAGGAGATCTACCTGACGGCGTTGGAGACTTCGTGCGATCTGGCGGCCGAGGCCGGCCCGCATCCGGGCTTCGCGGCCACGCACGCCGCCCGGGGCCGGCTCCAGCCGGACCTGTGGCCGGGGGTGGCGCCCCGTCAGCACGACCGTTGGTCGTCGCTGCGCGGCCGGATCGCCGAACACGGCTTGCGCAACTCCCTGTTGGTCGCGATCGCACCGACCGCGACGATCGCCTCCATCGCCGGCTGCCACGAATGCGTCGAGCCGCAGGTCTCAAACCTGTTCAAGCGCGAGACGCTCTCCGGTGAGTTCCTTCAGATCAACGCCTACCTGGTACGGGAGCTCAAGGCACGCGGACTGTGGACCGCCGACGTCCGCGAACGCATCCGCCGGGCCGAGGGATCGGTCCAGGACATCACTGAACTTCCCCAAGAAGTAAGGGCGTTGTACCGAACCGCATGGGAACTCCCGCAGCGGGCGCTCATCGACGCTGCGGCGGCGCGGGCTCCGTACATCGACCAGTCGCAGTCGCTCAACCTGTTCATGGCCGACCCGACGATCGGGAAGCTGTCGTCGATGTACCGGCACGCGTGGCGGTCGGGCCTGAAGACGACGTACTACCTGCGCTCGCGGCCGGCGACGCGCATCGCGCAGGCCACCGTGGCCACCCACCTGGCCACCCAGGCACCTGTCGCCGCGGAAGACGCGGTCGCCTGTTCGCTGGAGAACCCCGAGTCGTGCGAGGCCTGCCAGTGACCACCCACCCCACGGCGACCGCGACCCGGACGAACCTGCTGGACCCGGGTATGAGCCTCACTCTGCGGCCGATGCGCTACCCCGCGTTCTACGAGCGCTACCGCGCGGCGATCCGCAACACGTGGACCGTCGAGGAAGTCGACCTCGCGTCCGACCTGCCCGACCTCGCGCGGCTCGCCCCGCCCGAACGGCATTTGGTGCAACGGCTCGTGGCGTTCTTCGCGACCGGCGACACGATCGTCGCGAACAACCTCGTGCTGAACCTCTATCGGCACATCAACGCGCCCGAGGCGCGGCTGTACCTGTCACGGCAGTTGTACGAGGAGGCAGTGCACGTCCAGTTCTACCTGACACTGCTGGACACCTACCTGCCCGACGAAGCCGAGCGGGAAAAGGCGTTCGCGGCGGTCGAGCACATTCCGTCGATCCGGCGCAAGGCCGAGTTCTGCTTCCGTTGGATCGACTCGGCCACGGCGCTGGAACGGCTGGAGACGCGCGAGGACCAGCGCGTGTTCCTGCTCAACCTCATCTGCTTCGCCGCGTGTGTGGAAGGCCTTTTCTTCTACGGGGCGTTCGCGTACGTGTACTTCCTGCGCTCACGCGGTGTCCTGGGCGGCCTGGCGTCGGGAACGAACTGGGTGTTCCGCGACGAGTCGGCGCACATGGAGTTCGCCTTCGATGTCGTGGACACCGTCCGGGCCGAGTCACCGGACCTGTTCGACGATGAACTCGCCGACGACGTAAGGCGCATGCTCGCCGAGGCAGTCGACGCCGAGGCCGCGTTCGCCGAAGACCTCCTCGGCGGCGGCGTACCCGGCCTGACGACCGCGGACATGCGCACCTACCTGGAGCACGTCGCCGACCGACGACTGACCCGGCTCGGCCTGGACCCCCTTTACGGCAGCGGCAACCCCTTCCCGTTCATGGCCCTGCAGGACGTCCAGGAGCTCGCGAACTTCTTCGAACGGAAAGTGTCCGCCTACCAGGTCGGCGTGACCGGCACGGTGACCTTCGACGAGGAGTTCTGAGGAAGCCTGCGCGAGGACGGGTGCCACCGGGCGGCCTTCAGGACGTCCGGTGGCACCCGTCCTCGTCGGCGGCGCACCTTGGTGTCGGCTACGTGGCACCGCCGGCGGGGTGTTCGTTCGGCGGGGCGGCCACGGGTTTCGTGTTGAGCAGCCAGTGCAGGACGGCTGCCAGGACGCCGCCCACGAGTGGCGCGACGATGAAGAGCCAGACCTGTTCCAGTGCGTCGCCGCCCACCACGAGGGCGGGGCCGAGGCTGCGGGCCGGGTTCACCGACGTCCCGGTGACCGGGATGCCGAGCAGGTGGCACATGGCGAGCGCGAACCCGACGGTCAGCCCGGCGATCGTCGCGTTCGCCGTCTTGCCGGTCACGCTGAGGACGACGAACACGAACAGCGCCGTCAGCACGACCTCGATCAGGAACGCGCCGCCCCAGCCGATCTCCAGGGGACTGGCGTCGCCCCAGCCGTTCGCTCCGAGGCCCGTGGACCCGCGGCTGTAGAACGGCGAATCGGTGAAGGTCCCCCACAGGAGCAGCGCGCCGAGAATGCCTCCGGCGAACTGCGCGACCCAGTATCCGACCGCCTCGGTCACCGAAATACCGCGTGCCAAGAGCGCCCCGAGTGTCACCGCCGGGTTGACATGGCATCCGGAGATGGGTCCGAGCACGTACGCCAGGGCCAGGAGCACGAGGCCGAACGCAAGTGCGGTGGCGACCACGCCGGCGGCGAAGCTCTGCCCCGCGGTACCGAAACCGAAAGACAGTGTCGCCACGCCGACGGCGACATAGACGAGCAGTCCTGTTCCCAACAACTCCGCAGCCAGCTTACGGATCATGCCGCTGTCCTTCCCTGGGGGCGGGAGAATCCTTGATATTCCACATCAAATGAGGAAATCATGTGATTACTCAAAGCAAGTGGATATCGGGGCCGACCAGCCGAGAAGATCGCGTCCGTCCCCGGCCATCGCCCTCAGGAGGCGGACACCCGTCCGCGGGCGCGGCGGAATCCGGGGCCGGGCCAACGCGGTCGAGCGGTTCGAGCCTCACCCTGTCAATGGATTCGTGCTGCTGCGCGAGGCATCCGAGGCGACCGGGTCCGGCTACGACGGGCACATCTCGGCGCCCGAGCCGTGGGACCCGACCAGCCCGCGATGGCGAGCAGTGACTTGGCTGCCCCTGACTGAGCCTGACTACCCCTGACTGACCCTGACTGCCCTGGCCGACTGGTGAGGGCAGTCAGGCTTTTCCGGGGGCAGGTGTGCGCAGCCGCAGGAGTCGGCGGCCGGTGGCGAGGAGGCTGTCGCGCAAAGTGTCGTCGTCGAGGTGGGCCAGGCGCGGGTCGACCGGGGCGAGCGTGAGGCCGCTGCTGAGCATGACGGTGGTGGTCAGGGTACGGGCGTCGGGGTCTGGGCCGGCGAGCAACTCGGTGATGCGCCGGTCCAGTTCCCGCATGTCCGACCTGGCGCGCAGGACGCGGACGATGACGGGGTCGGCGAGCAGGGCGGCGTTGAGGTGGCGGTTGCCCACCACCAGGTCGACCAGGCCGGCCAGGATGGCCTCGGCCCTGTCGGCGCGCCGCCGTTGCCGTTCCGCCGCCTCGACCAGGGGGGTGAGCTGGGCGACGTAGGGGGCGATGATCGCGTGGACGAGGTCTTCCTTGGTGGGGAAGTGGTAGTAAACGGCGGCCTTCGTGACGCCGATCTCGTCGGCGATCATCTGTAGGGAAGTGCCGTTGACTCCGTGCAGGGAGATCAAGCTCAAAGCGGCGCTCCGCATCCGCTCGCGCGCGGTTCCCGCAGTGTCCTTGGGGGGCATCCGAGGGAGCCTAGCAATGCCCACCACAAGGTTGTCCTCCCATGGACGGAGGGGCTCCGTCTCGGCCACCGGGTTCCCGCGGCGTGCCGGCCGGGCAGGGAATACACCGGGTAACACACCGGGCGCCGGGCGCCGGGGAGACGGACAGCCATGGGCGAACGACGGCATTTTTTTTAAACGATCGGCTAGAGGAAAGCTAGCCGATCGTTTAACATCTCGGGTGCGTCGCCCGGTCCGGGCCAAGGCGCGGACGGAGGTGGAGGTGCAGGTGGATGGATCACACCCGCCGTGTCCTCGTCTCGGCCGCCCGCACCCCCGAACCGAGCCGTCGACGCGATCCCGGCCGTGCTCGTCCTGGCCTGCCGCATCCGCTCCCCCCCAAGGCCTTCCCTTCCGGCAGACGCATCGCCCCGACCGACGCCGCGGGACGAGAGCCGGAGACCGCCCATGGCCGTGCGCGACACGACAAGCCATCCACAACAGGAGACTGCGATGACCGGTGTGCGTACAGTCCGAAGCTTCTGCCGCGTCTGCACTTCGGTCTGCGGCATTCTCGTCGACGTCGACGGCGACGAGGTGGTCAAGGTGCGCGGCGACCGCGACCATCCGCTGTCCCAGGGCTACACGTGTCCGAAGGGCCGTGGGCTCCCGGGCATGCACCACCATCCGGACCGGATCGAACATCCGATGATGAAGATCGACGGCGCCCTCGCGCCGAGCACCTGGGACGCGGTTCTCGGCGATCTGGGCACGCGCGTACGCGAGATCATCGACCGCCACGGCCCCCAATCGGTCGGCGTGTTCTTCGGCAGCGGCATCGGCATGGACGCCGCCGGGTACCGCATGGCCCAAGCCCTGTACGCGGCCATCGGGACGCCCGCCAAGTTCAGCCCGCTGACCATCGACGGCACCGCCAAGACCCTCGTGGCCGACCTGGTCGGCGGCTCTGTGGCGCTGAGCGGCCGGCCCGACGACGGCAGCGCCTCGTTCATGATGTACGTCGGCAGCAACCCCGTCGTCTCGCACGGCCACACCGTCGCCATGCCCAACCCGACCGGCCATCTGCGCGAGGTGCGCGAGCACGCGGAGATCTGGGTCATGGACCCGCGCCACACCGAGACCGCGCGCCTGGCCGGCAACCACATTGCGGCGCGCCCGGGGATGGACTTCGCGGTGCTCGCCTATCTGGTCCGCGGGATCCTCCGGGACGGCGCCGACCGCGACTTCATCGCCCGGCACACCCAGGACTGCGACGTGCTGGCCGAGGCGGTCGAGCCGTACACGCTCTCCCGCGCCGCCGAGGTAGCCGACGTCCCCGAGGAGCAGCTCGTGCGCCTGCTCGAAGGGGTTCGTCGGGCCGGGCGCGTCGCGATCGGGACCGGAACCGGCGTCACGATGTCGGCGAGCGCGAACGTCACGGTATGGCTCACGTGGGCGCTGATGGCCGTCACCGGGTCGATGAACCGGCCGGGGGGTTTCTGGTTCCATCCCGGCTTCGGCTACCGGCTCGAAGACACCGAAATGCCCGTGTCGCCGGCCGAGGGCTCGTTTGGTCCCGGCGCCCCCAGCCGCCCGGAGACGCAGTCCTTCCTGGGCGAATGGCCGTGCGCGGTCCTCCCCGACGAGATCGACGCCGGGAACATCCGAGTCCTGCTGAACCTCGGCGGCCACCTGGTCACCGCGTTCCCGGACACGGAAAGGCTGATTCCGGCTCTCAAGAAGCTCGACGTCTTCGCGACCATCGAGATCATCGAGAACGAGACCACCGCCCTGTCGACGCATGTCCTGCCCACCAAGGACCAGTTGGAGCGGGCCGACGTGTCGCTGTGGGACTTCCTGAGCCCGCGCATCGCCGCGCAGCACACCCCCGCGATCGTCCCGCCGGTCGGCGACCGCCGGTCCACATGGTGGGTCATCTCCGAAATGGGCCGCCGCATGGGATACGACATCGACCCCGCCGGCCCGGACGTCGGCGACGACGAGCGGCTCGCACAGATCTCGTCGTACGGGCGGCGCCCCTACGACGAGGTGCTGGCCAACGGCTGGGCCGAGGTCGAACGCGAGTTCCCGGCACCTTGGGTCGACCGGCACATCGAACGCGTCGGCGGCTGGCGCCTCGCCCCCCGCATCCTCGTCGACCAGCTGGCCTCGCTCGCCGACACCGCCCCGCTGGTCATGGTGCCGCGACGGCAAAAGCGGCAGCTCAACTCGCAGTTCGGCTTCCTGGGCGAGCCGCCGCTCATTCTCATCCACCCGGACGACGCCGAGGCCGCGGGGGTGCTCGACGCACAGCCGGTGGTGGTCCGCAGCGCCACGGGTCAGTTGACCGGTGTCGCCAAGGCCGACCCGGTGATCCGCCGCGGGGCGGTGTCCGTCCCGCACGGGCACCAGGGCGCCAACGTCAACCGGCTCACCGACAAGGACGACATCGACCTGGTCACCGGCATGGCCCACTACTCCGGTATACCGGTCACCATCCACCCGGTCGAGTCAGCGTCCAAGCCTGAATCCGCGCCCGAGCCGCGCTGAGACAACCGCCGCGGACCGTACGGAACAAGGGACACGATGGCCGATCCCCAACCGCCGGCCGGCCCAGAAGCCCCCGGACCGAACCGCCCGGCCTTCCCCGGGGGCGACGTCCCCCCGCAGACGGTCCGCGGCGGCGGTACGGGCACGCCCACCGACACCGATGCCGTAGGGCGGCCCTGCTCCGGGGCCGCGCCTATTCGTGACACCTCCGGTCGTACGGTGGCGGACGGGATGATCCGGGCCCCGAAAGTCTGCGGCCCGGAAAGCACGGTCGCCCAGGCGCGCGACATCCTCCGCAACGACCACGTCCACGCCGTGCTGATCACCGAAGGTGCCGACCTGGTCTCCGTCGTGGAACGCCCGGACCTCGACACTCGGCCCGCGAACCTGCCGGCCCGCCTGACCGGTCGCCTCGACGGCCGCGTCATCGGACCGGACGCCGACCTGGAGGCCGTCCGGCGCTCCATGAGGAACACCGGGCGCCGCCGCCTCGCCGTCATCGACGAACACGGAAGGCTCCTCGGCCTGCTGTGCCTCAAACGCACCGGCCGCGGCTTCTGCTCCGACACCGACGTCCGGGCCCGTGCCGACGAACGCCGCACGACCACCACCCCGAACACCGACGAATGACCTGGCACCGGTCCGGGCCACCCGACAAAAAGGAGAGACATCGATGCCCGAAAAAGTTCACCGCGTCGTGCAATGGGCGACCGGAAACATCGGGAAGGCGTCCATCCGGCACATCGTGGACAACCCCGCCATGGAACTCGTCGGCGTACTGGTCACCGACCCTGACAAGGTCGGGAAAGACGCCGGACACATCGCGGGAATCGCCGACGTCCACGTTGCCGCGACGGACGACAAGGACGCGATAGTCGCGCTGGAGGCCGACTGCGTCCACTTCGCCCCGCTCGTACCGGACATCGACATGGTCTGCCGCCTGTTGCGCTCCGGAAAGAACGTCGTCTCCCCGGTCGGCCCGTTCCACCCGACCGAGCACGTCCGCGCGGACGTCGAAAAGATCGAGGCGGCATGCCGCGACGGCGGAGTCTCGTTCCACGGCTCCGGCATCCACCCCGGCTTCGCGGGCGACATCCTGCCGCTCACACTCGCCAGGCTCACGGGTCGGATCGACCACGTGCACGTGTACGAAATCGTGGACTTCCTGGCACATCCGTCGCCCTGGATGGAACGCATGGGCTTCGGGCGTGACCCGGAGGACCTGGCCGCCAACCCCAGCCGATCACCCGACGCGATCCACCACTTCGCGCAATCCATGGCCATGATCGCGGAAGGCCTCGGCAAGTCGATCGACGGCTTGAAGTCCGAGACGACATTCGCCATCGCACAAAAGGACATCGCACATCCGAACGGCGACATCCCCGCCGGTACCGTCGCCGGCCAGCACTACGAATGGACCGCACTGGCGGACGGCAAGCCGCTCATCACCTTCCACACCGTCTGGGCGGTCGGCCGCGAGGACATGGAACCGGCCTGGGATCACGGCGACGGCCGCTACCGCATCATCATCGACGGCGAACCGTCGCTGGAACTCACACTCGACGACAACCGCGACGGCGGCAGCCTGACCGCGTACGCCGGCCTGACAGCCATCCCCGCCGTCTGCGCCGCCGCCCCCGGCTTCGTGACACACCTCGGCCTCGGCGTCGTACGCCCCCGCGGCCTCATCCGCTGACCCACCGCGCCCAGAACAGCACCCATCGGCCCCTGAAGGGGTCGGACGGTTGGTCTGTCGGGTTCCGGGAGCCGCACGCCGGTGGGGAGTTCGCGCCACCTGCCGCGAGGGTGCGGGCGGGCGGATGGCAGCATGAGCCCCGATGCCTGCCGGCCGACCGCTCCGACTGCTGCGCGCCACGTTGTTCGCAGCGGTCTGCGTACTGCTCGCGCTGGTCGGCCATGCCTTCATGTCGGACACCCCGGTTCCCGAGTGGGCGGCCTTCGCGGCCTTCGCGGCGCTGACCGCGGTGGCCTGGGCCGCTGCGGCCCGTGAGCGCGGTCTGGTCGCGATCAGCGCCGGTGTGCTCACCACGCAGGCGGCCCTGCACACCCTGTTCGCGTTGACCCGACCAGGCGCCTCGGGACACGGACTCACCCGGGAACAGATCGAAGCCCAGTGGCTGCGGCTGTTGCTGTGCAACGAGGACGGCATCCCCGCCGACGCGGGACCGCAATGGTCGGCCGCGTCACTGCTGGACCGGATGGGTCTCGACCCCGCACTCGCCCGGCAGCCACCGCCCGTCCGGCATGCACACGAGATGCCGGACGGCGAAGTCATGAGCGCGATGGCGGCCCACCCCGGGCACGGCTCGGAAGCCGTGCTGCTGCACGGCGGCGTCGGCATGCTGGTCATGCACGCATTCGCGGCGTTCGGCTGTGCCTTGTGGCTGCGGCGCGGCGAGAAAGCCCTCTTTTACCTCCTCCGACTGTTGGCTGCGCGAACCAGCTTTGTGCTGGCCCTTGTTCGCCTGTGGACCGGGGGCTATGGAGTCCCCCCGGCCGCCCGCCACGCCCGTGCTCCGCACCGGCGGCCGAAGGCGACGCCGCGCTGGGCCTTCCGCCCGCTGAGCCGACGCGGCCCGCCGGCGCACGTCGCGATCTGACCTGCCCGCAGGAGCGCATTCTGAGCGCGCGTCCGCCGTCGATGGCGCACGCCCACCCGCGGGCAGGGGTCGCACGTTGACAGGACATGCCCTGCCCAAGGGAGCCGTCGTCGCCCGGCCGGCTCGATGCCGAGTTTCGTCTGCGTCGCCAGGCGATGAACTGCCATGTCCTGCACAGCCCGAGCCGCGCGACGCGGCCGGCCGTCAGCAGAAGACTCCGCGGTCGTGGCCTGCCCCTGTGCCGGTCACCGCCAGCGCACGCCCACAAGGACGTCGACCATGAAAACCTCGACCCAACCACCGCCACACGGAAACTGGGG
Source organism: Yinghuangia sp. YIM S10712 (assembly GCF_051388935.1). Lineage (NCBI taxonomy): Bacteria > Bacillati > Actinomycetota > Actinomycetes > Kitasatosporales > Streptomycetaceae > Yinghuangia > Yinghuangia sp. YIM S10712. Next base: position 190,788 of record NZ_JBPKBI010000010.1, on the reverse strand, counting down.
TCACCCGCTTCCGGGTGCCGAAGCCACCCCTCCGGCTGGAGACATCGCCTCGCCGCCCGCGTCACCGCGCAGTGCGCCGAGCACCTGCTCGACGCCCGTCACCGGCGGTTCGGGCGCGCGCCGCACCGCCCGGCCCACGGCCGCCGCGGTGTCCGACCACTCCGCGCATCCCGAACAGGCGGCCATGTGCTCGCGAGCCGCGGCCGATTCCTCGATGCCGGCTTCGGCATCGAGCGCCGCGGAGAGTACTTCCCGCCATTGCGTGCAGTCCATGACGTCATGGTCTCCGATCCGCATCGGGAACCATTACCTCAAAGGAGCACGGTGGACGACTCCGAGGTGACCGCGCACGCCCTCGCAGCCGGCCGGGGAACCCCCGGCGCCGTCGAGGAGTTCGTCCGAAGCACCTACCGTGACCTGTGGCGCTTCCTGGCCTATCTGAGCGACGTGCAAAGCGCCGACGACCTCACCCAGGAGACCTATCTGCGGGCCTGGACGGCGCTGCCTCGCTTCACCGGCCGCTCCTCCGCCCGCACCTGGCTCCTGGCGATCGCCCGCCGCGTCGTGGTGGACAGGTACCGCGCGGCGTCTTCGAGGCCGCGCACCACCGAAGTCGCCGACTGGGCCGACCTCGTCGAACGCCGGCAGGACAAGGGGGTGCCCGGATTCGACGAAGGCGTTGCGCTCACCGACCTGTGCCGCACACTCCCACCGCAACGGCGCGAGGCATTCGTCCTCACCCAAGTGATCGGGCTCGACTACGCGGCAACCGCGCAGATCCTGGGCTGCCCCATAGGAACGGTCCGTTCACGGGTCGCCCGGGCACGGGACGACCTCGCGCTACTGCTCCGCGCCGCCGAACAAATCGGTGACCGGCCGACGGCACGGTCGACCTGACGGGGCCGGGGCCTGGAGCCGGGGCCTGGAGCCGGGGCCGACCACACCGCACGAATCGGCCCTCGGCTCCAGGCCGGACGCGAACTCCCGGTTGTCCTTGGTCGTTCGGCCCGTATCCGGACATCTCCGCCGCCTCCCCCGCCTGACCCATCCGATCCCGCCGGGGCCGCCGATTCACAGCAGGATGGCGCCTACCACGCAACCGACCTGTGTCCCTGATCGTCTTCTCGCTGACAGGTGAAGAACTTGGGGGGCAAAGTGAACAAAACAGCAAAGGCCGCAGCGATCGTCGCACTCGGCGCGGCGTTGGCAACGGCGGCACCGACCGCGGCGCACGCGGCCGGTGGCGGGGCGGGAACGGTCACGGTCGAGCGCGGGCACGCGCTTTCGTGTTCGGGCGCGGCCGAAGGCGTCTCGGCGTACGTGGAGTTGTACGAGAACTCCGCCTACGGCGCGCACGCGAACGTTGTCGTGGAGACCCCGTCCGGTGAGTACGGCGGCGGCTTCGGACCGGAAACGACGAGCCTGTTCAAGCGGGGCAGCGTCCAGGCGGACGTGGAGATCGGCCCGCTCGGCGAGGAGCCGGCAGGAGATCGGTACACCCTCGTCGTCGAGGGCACATACGAGCGCGCCGGTCGCCCGGAGCGTGTGGACGAGGTGATCGAGGACGCCGGGCAACGCATCGTGACCAAGGGCCGCAAGTCGCCTCTGGCGGCTCAGGTTTCCGTCACCGTCCTGGGCAAGACCGTTCCGCTTTCATGCGACACGGCCTTCGCCTTCGACCTGGTCGTGCGGCGGACGTCCCTCTGACACGGATCGGTTCCGGATGACACCGGGGCGCCGGCCTCGCGGTGCGGGGGAGCTCCGCACGGCCGGCGCCCTTTGCCTGTGCGGCGTCCGCGCGGACGCCGCCGTTGCCTTTCTCCCGGTCCCACCCGCTGAGTCCGTCAGGCGGGGCCGGAGTCCGGGGTGACAGGGCACCGCACGCATCGTGACCAGCGGGTCGCCGGTTCAGCCGGCGGCTATACGGCCGAGGAGTTGCAGGAACGCGGCGTCGCCGTCCCACCGGCCCTTCTGCTGCGCTTCGACCAAGCGTCCGCGCAGGTCGCGGGCTCTCGCGGCGGCCTTGTCCTCTTCGCCGCTCCGCAGATTCGCGACAATCTCGTTCACGTCACTGCGGGTCGACCGGGCCAGGTTCGGCTGCATGCCGGCCGACGCGGTGGTGTAGGCGGCGCTCAGATCTGCGGCCAGGTCGGCCTGTGGTGTCACCGGGGGTGTGGTGGTCGCCGGCGCGGAGGTCGGCGCCGAGGTCGTCGGGGTGGGGGACGCCGTGGTCGGTGAGGCGGCAGCCGATGGTGCCGCGGCTTCGGAGGCGGTTGCCGTCCCCGGTGAAGCCGGGAGGGAGGGGCCGGGCAAGGTGGGGGCGCCGGTGGTGGCCTTTGCCTCGGGTGCCTCGGAACCACCGCCGGTGTCGATGGCGACCAGGAGCCCGATCACCAGCCCGACGGCCAGCAGGGCACCGACCAGCCCCGCGGCGAGCATCAGACCACGCCGGTCACGACGACCATCCGAATGCGGCACGTGCTCGTCTTCGGTCGCGGGCTGGAGCAGCGCGGTGGGCGGGTCGTCGGCGGCTGCCGACGGTACGGGCGGCAGCAGTTGCGTGGCGCCCGGATCCGCCCCGGCGGCCTGCCCGGCCGGGGCGGTGCCCGCGATGCCGGCGAGCATCGCCGCGGTCGCGGCGGCCGAATCCGGCCGGTCGTGCGGGTTCTTCGCCAGGAGCCGGTCCACGAGCGTGGCGAACTCCTTGGGGACGTCCGGTCGTAGCTGTCCCAGTGGGGTCGGCAGTTCGCGAACGTGCCGGTGCAGCACGCTTGTCGGCGCGTCACCGGCGAACGGCGGCTGTCCGGTCAGGGCCTCGTACAGCACACAACCCAGCGAGTACAGGTCCGCCGCCGGGCGGGGCGGATGCCCCAAAGCACGCTCGGGCGCGGTGTACGCGGCCGTACCCACCAGCTCCACACGACCCGCGACCGGGCCGCCGTCGGACGTGGAATTCGGCCCGGTGGCCGCAACGCCGAAGTCGACCACCTTCACCACGTGGTCCTCGGTGACCAGCAGGTTCGACGGCTTGACGTCGCAGTGGACCACCTGCGCCCGGTGCGCCGCCGCCAACGCGTGCGCGGTCTGCGCACCGATGTCGGCCGCGGTCGGCCACGGCAGCGGACCCCCGACCAGCAGCTCGCGCACGCTCGCCCCGTGCACCAGCTCCATCACGAGAAAGTCGCGCCCGTCCGTGGCACGGCCGACGTCGTGGACCGCGGCGATGTTCGGGTGTGTCAACCGCGCGACCGCCCGTGCCTCGCGACGCAGCGGTCGGCCGCCACGCGGGTCGTCGGACGGGTCGGCGGCCGGGCCCGCAGGCGGGGAGGTGAGCAGCTTGACCGCGACCGTACGCTCCAACTCGGCGTCCCAGGCCTCCCACACCTCGCCCATCCCGCCGCGGCCGAGCAGAGTCGTGACGGTGTAGCGGTCGCCGAGCAGTTGCCTCTGCACAGGGTCTCCATCCTCCCGAACTCCGTCCCCCGCGCTCCCGGCCGGACACCGGCGCACCGCCGGACCTTACCAACGCGCCTTGAAGCCCTCCCCCGACCGGTTCGGGAGGCGGTGAGGAGCCGTCTGGGGCGGTGTCGAACTCCCGGCGCGCTACGACAAGTTCACGTTCAAAGTGGAGCCGGGGCACGCCGTCCGCCGGCTTCGGGACGGCCTGGAGGCGCCCGGTTTGCCTTCGTCGAAGGCGCGCCCCGCTGCCGGCGTTGCGCCTCGTCCTCACCAGGCGGACGGGATGACCTTGTTGGTTAATTGCAAATTTCTTCAATTCCTTACATGATGGTTCATGCGCGCGTCGGATGGGCTGCCCGATGGGCCGTGAGGGTCGTCCGGCCTCGTCGCGTGCGGCCGATCGCGTTGTCGGGCACGCGGGCGGCACAACGGTCGGTCCTGCGGCGCGGTCCGCGACGCGTTCCTGCGGACGAGGAAGGACGCCGGAGCGATGGCGGAACGGGCGTACACCAATCCCTTCGAACGAACGGAGCAGGCCGGTTGACCCCTGCGAAGCGGACGGGCGACGAACACGCCGAAGCGGTACGCGGCCGGGTGCGGAAGGCCCGCGCGGATTTGGCCGCGGCAGCCGCGTCCCGCAACGCGTCCGCGGTGCGGGACGCCGTGGACGAGATGGAGGAGGCGCTGGCGCTCGCGCGGATCGAACGCGTCGAGGTGCCCGCGGGCGAGGACGGCCGAACGGCGAACGGCAGCGGCGCTGCCGCATGTGAGGAGGAAAGAAGGTGACTGTGGTGCCGGTTCCGCTGTACCAGGCGAAGGCGGAGTTCTTCCGCATGCTCGGCCACCCGGTGCGCATCCGGGTTCTGGAGCTGTTGCAGAACGGGCCGATGCCCGTGCGTGACCTGCTGGCCGCGATCGAGATCGAGCCGTCCAGCCTGTCCCAACAGCTCGCGGTGTTGCGCCGCTCGGGCATCGTCACCTCCAGCCGGGACGGCGCGACCGTGGTCTACCAGCTCGCCGGTGGCGACGTCGCCGACCTCATGCGGGCCGCGCGCCGCATTCTCACCGAGATGCTCGCCGGGCAGCACGAACTGCTGGAGGAACTGCGCGAGGCGGAGGCCGCCGCACAGTGAGCACGTGGTGTCGTCCGGCATGGCGCCGGTTGCGTTCCCTCCTGCCCGTACGCGCCGACGTGGCGGCGATGCGCCGACAGCCGCGCCGGGACCTGATGGCCGGGTTCACCGTGGCCATTGTCGCGCTGCCGCTCGCCCTCGGATTCGGAATCTCCTCGGGGCTGGGCGCGGAGGCGGGGCTGGCGACCGCCGTCGTGGCGGGTGTGCTGGCGGCGGTGTTCGGCGGGTCGAACCTCCAGGTGTCCGGTCCGACCGGCGCGATGACGGTCGTACTCGTACCGATCGTGCACAAGTACGGCGCGAACGGTGTCCTGACCGTGGGCTTCCTGGCCGGGCTGCTGCTGATCGGGCTGGCCCTGGTTCGTGCGGGCCGCTACATGGCCTACATCCCCGCCCCGGTGGTCGAGGGGTTCACGCTCGGCATCGCCGGGATCATCGCCTTGCAGCAGGTCCCGGCCGCGCTCGGCGTGCCGGTGCCCGAGGGCGACAACACCGCGGTCGTGGCGTGGCGCACCGTCCGGGACTTCGCGAGCGGACCGCACGGCGCGGCTCCGGTGCTGGCCGTATCGGTGGCGGTCGTCATGCTGCTGGGTGCGCGTCGGCGCCCCACCGTGCCGTTCTCCCTGCTCGCGGTCGCCGCCGCGACCGTGTCCGCGCAAGTTGCGCACCTCGATGTGGCGCGGATCGGCGAACTGCCCGCCGGACTCCCGGCTCCGGACTTCGGGTTCGTCGACGCCTCGGCGTTGTCCTCGCTGCTCGCCCCCGCGGTCGCGGTCGCGGCGTTGGCGGCGCTGGAGTCGCTGCTGTCGGCGACCGTGGCAGACGGCATGACGGTCAATCAGAAGCACGACCCCGACAGGGAGTTGTTCGGCCAAGGGATCGCCAACCTGGCCACCCCGCTGTTCGGCGGGGTGCCGGCCACCGCGGCGATCGCCCGGACCGCGGTGAACGTGCGCAGCGGCGCCGGGTCGCGACTCGCCGCGATCACCCACGCGGTGGTACTGGCAGGCGTGGTGTTCGCCGCCGCCCCGCTGGTGGAGAGAATCCCCCTTGCCGCGCTCGCCGGGGTGCTGCTGGCCACCGCGATCCGCATGGTGGAGGTCGGCTCGGTCCGCGCGATGGCCCGCGCGACCCGTTCGGACGCGGTGATCCTGGTGGCGACCGCCGCCGCCACCTTGGCGCTGGACCTGGTCAAGGCGGTCATCCTGGGGCTGCTGGTCGCCGGGGCGCTGGCGCTGCGCGCGGTCGCGAAGGACGCCCGGTTGGAGAACGTGCCGCTGCACGACGACCTTTCCGAGGACCACAGCGCGGAGGAACACGCGCTGCTGGCCGAGCACATCGTGGCGTACCGCATCGACGGCCCGCTGTTCTTCGCCGCCGCGCACCGCTTCCTGCTGGAGCTGTCCGACGTCGCCGATGTCCAGGTGGTGATCCTGCGCATGTCCCGGGTCAGCACCATCGACGCCTCGGGCGCGCTCGTCCTGGGGGACGCGGTCGACCGCCTCGAAGCCCGGGGCATCGCCGTGTACGTCTCCGGCATCAGGCCCGACCACCACCGCACCCTCGACGCCCTCGGGGTCGTCGACCACTTGCGGACGGCAGGACGGGTGTTCGCCACCACCCCGGAGGCGATCGCCGACGCGCGGAGGCACCTTCACGACGCCGGGATCCTGCCCGTCGGCGCCGGCCACGACACAACCGCCGAGGACGGCGCCGGGATCACCGCAGAAATCGGCCGATGGGAGCGTGCCCGATGACCGCCTCCGGCTCGTCCGCTCCGCGCCTCGTGGAGGTCTCCGGCGCCGAGGCCCTGTGGCTGCTGGACGGCTCCACCGTCGGCCGCCTGGTGTTCACCCTGCACGGTCTGCCCGCGATCCGTCCCGCCCGGCACGTCCTCGAACACGGCGCCCTGGTCGTGCGCGCCGCGATACCCGCCGCCGCACTGTCCGGCTCCGCCGACAGGCCGGCGATCCTCGCGTACCACGCCGACGAGATCGACCCGGCAGCCGCGCACGGATGGTCCGTCACCGCGCTCGGCCCGGCCACACCGGTCACCGACCCGCACATCGAGGCGCACCACCGCCGCAACCTGCCCGGCTGGGCACTCGGCCCGCACGACACCCTGCTGCGGCTGCACCCGCAGAGCGTCACCGGCCACCGGCTCGTCCGCCCCGCCCACTCCGTCCCCGACAAGCAGCGCCGCGGGAGCACGCGATGACCCTGCCGACCGCCGCGCACCGCCGGCATGTGCTGACCGCTCCGACTCTTCCGGCCACCGTCGCCCTGGCCCGCCGGACCGGCGAGCAGACCTGGACCGCCTGGGGTGTCGCCCCCACCCACCTCACCCTCGGCCAGGCGCTGCTGATCCTCACCGAGCTCGTCACCAACAGCGTCAGGCACGCCGCTCCGGCCTCCCCCAGCCTCGACGTCATCTACGCCCATGCCGACGGCGTCCTGGCCTTCGGCGTCCACGACCGCCACCCCTTCCTGCCGCGCTTCACCCCCACCACCGACCGGGCCGGACGCGGCCTGGACCTCATCGCCGAACTCGTCAACGAACTCGGCGGCACGCACATCGCCCGTCCCGACATCGACGAACGCGGCAAGACCATCTGGATCACCCTGCCGATGTGACCGGCCACCATGCCCGCGCAACCCCATGCCGAGAGGCCGACACCATGCCGTACGAAATCACCGTCATCACCCCCGACGGAATCCCGGTTCCGCCCAGGCGCGCCGACGCCGCGACGGTCCGCGCCGCACTCGACCGAGCCGCCATCGACGGCGCCAACCTGCGCATCCGCCCCACCGCCCCCGGCGGTGCCCGCGAGGACAGCGTCGAACCGCTCTCGCGCGACGGGGAGCCGTCATGACCGACCGGCGCCACGATCCCCCGCACTCCCCGACCACCGCGCCGGGCCCGCCCGTCCGGCGCGGACAATCCCAGAGAGACATCGAACGGGGCATCATCCGCTGGATGCTCGTGTTCTTCTTCGGCACGCACCTCGTCGGCGGCGCCATCTGGCTCGCGATCTACCTCACGGGCCACGGCGGAACCTGACCCTTGCGTCGCCGTGGTCGCCGCTTCCGAAGGTCGGCTCATTGGCGACGCATGTCCCATGCGTCGTCCAGGCTATGCGGGACGGCCGGTTGCCTGTGTGTCGTCTTCCTCGGCATCCCGCCAGGCCTGGTACGCGTTCACCGCGGTGGGCAGGGTCGGGAAGATCCGTGCCGGCCCTATGGATTCGATCAGACCGTAGGCGTCCAGGTCTTTGTGCAGATCCTGCTTGACCCGGGCCAGGGCGAAGGTTATGCCGCGCTCGGTCAGTTCCCGGCGCAGGGAGTCGAGCGAGTCCAGCGCGGTGATGTCGACTTCGACGTTGGCCTCGGTATTGAGGACGAACCACCGTACCGGGGAGCTTTCCTCGGCGACGGCGGCCAGGGCGCGGCGGCGGAAGTCCTCGGCGTTGGCGAAGAACAGCGGCGAGTCGTAGCGGTAGACCACCAGCCCCGGGATGGTGCGGGCGTGCGGGTAGTCCTCGATGTCGTGCATGCCGGCCACGCCTGGCACGATCCCTTGGACGGCATCGTGCGGGCGCGCGACCCGGGTCAGCAGTTCGGCCACCGACAGGCCGACGGCCACCAGCACCCCGTACAGGATGTCGAGGGCGAGGACCCCGGCGAGGCAGCCGAGGGCCAGCAGGAGTTCCCGGCGGCGGAAGGACGCCAGCCGCCGGAAGCCCGCCAGGTCGAGCATCCGGACGGCGGCGTAGACGACGAGCGCGCCGAGCACGGCCTTCGGTACGTACCGGAGAGGCGTGCCGAGGAAAAGCAGCACCGCGAGGACGCACGCGCCCGCGATGAGGGCGTACGCCTGCGTCCGGGCGCCGGATGCCTGGGCGAGCGTGGTCCGGCTGGCACTGCTGCTCACCGGGAAGCCGTGCAGGAGGCCCGAGCCGAGATTGGCGGTGCCCAGCGCGAGCAGCTCCTGGTTCGCGTCGAGGCGTTCCCCTTTGTCGGTGGAGGCGAAGGCGCGGCCGGTGAGGATCATGTCGGTGTAGCCGACGAGGAGCACGCCGGCGGCGGGGAGCGCGAGTTGGTGCAGCTCGCCGAGGTCCGGTGCGGAGAACTCGGGGAGTCCGGAGGGGATGGTGCCGACCAACTCGACCCCGTGCCGCTCCAGGTCGAGGACCGCCACCAGGATGGCGCCGAGCACGACGATCAGCAACGGCGCCGGCACGCGGGGGAAGAAGTACGCCGTGGCGAACAGCAGCAGCAACGCGCCGGCGCTGACGACGACGGTCGCCGTCTCCGCCTCGGGCAGCCGCCTCAGAAACGACCACACCTGGGGAAAGAAGCCGTCGCCGTCGACCGGCACCCCGGTCAGCTTGGCAAGCTGGTCCACGATCATGAGCAGCGCGACGCCGGCGAGGTAGCCGATCAGGACGGGGCGCGAGAGCAGGTCGGCGACGAAACCGAGGCGGGCGGCCCACGCGATCAGACACAACCCCCCGATCACGACGGCGAGTTTCCCGGCGAGGACCGCGTAGCGCCCGGCGTCCCCGGCCGCGAGCGGTGCGACCACGGTCGCGGTCATCAGGGCGGTCGTCGACTCCGGCCCGGCCGACAGCAGCCGGGAGGACCCGAGCACAGCGTAAATCCCGATGGCGGGCAGGATCGCCCACAGTCCGGCGACCGGTGGCAGGCCGGCGATGCTGCTGTAGGCCATGACCTGAGGCACCAGGTACGCGGCAACCGTCACACCGGCGACGACATCCCCGCGAAGCCAACCAAGCCGATACTCCCTCAGCACGGCGACTCCGGGCATCCCGGGGACAAAACGGCGCCGGCTCGGCCCGTCGGAGCCAGGGGGCTGGGCCATGTGCCTCCTTCCACCGCGTTGCCGCAAGGCAACGCCTCGAACCTGGGGCCGTACGACGCGGACGCCCGCCGCCCGCGTCGCCTCGGGTCGGGGTGGCCCGACGATCCGCTTGGCGGGTGCGAGGATTCTGACCGAGCGCTGACCCGGCGGTTGCGGCGGGTGCCGTGGCCCGGTACGGGAAGCAGAAGAGTCGATGCTTCGGACTTGCGGCGCAGGACCGGCCTCACCGGTCGTCCCGGCTCCCCGGCCCGAGCGGCTTCCGCGTCGGCATCGGCCGGCAGGACGACGGGACGATAGGCGGGCAGAACGGGTAACCCGCTTGCGAGCAGTTGCACAGGGCCGAGCAGCCGTGGCGAGGCGGTCGGCCGTGGCACAGAGTCGAAAGCAGCGACCGGCACCGGGTCGGCCGCGGAAGGGAACCGGACATGCCCAGCGTTCCGACGAACGCGCCCATCGTCGTCGGTGTCGAGGACACCGACGCCGGGCGGCTGGCCGCGGCCTGGGCCGCGGACGAGGCCGCGCTGCACGGTCGGCCGCTGCGCCTGGTCCGCGCGCTCGACTGGCCGTTCGGTGCGGACGAGTCGCTTGCCCCCAAAGCCCCCTGGGAGACCTGGCACAGCCGTTATCGGGACGCCAACCGGCGCTTCCTGAACGAAGTACGGACCGCGGCGCTGGCCCGGCACCCGAATCTGCACGTCGACGAGCGGCTGACGGACGGAACCGCGGAGCACGTGCTCGGGGAAGCGGCCGAGGGAGCGTCCATGGTCGTCCTCGGCTCGCGTCACCTGTCGTCTCTGCGCGAGGCGTTCACCACCGGGAGCGTCGCGGTTCCGGTGATCGCGCACGCCTCGTGCCCGGTGGCCGTCATCCGTCATGCCCCACACAGCGACGCCACGCCCACGCCGCCCACCGTCGTCGTGGGCGTGGACGGATCCCGGGGCGCGGACCTCGCCATGGAGTTTGCGTTCGACGAGGCGTCCGCGCACGGTGCTTCGGTGCTCGCGGTCCTCGCCTGGTCGTTCCCGCTGGGCACAGGCGCCACCATGGTCGCGGACGCCGCCGCCCGCGACTCCCGGGAGACGCTGGAGCGCTCCCTCACCTCGTGGACGGCCCGGTATCCGGACGTCCCGGCTCATGGCGAGGTTCGTGCGGGGCATCCGGTACGCATGTTGACCGAAGCGTCCGAAGACGCGCTGTCGCTGGTCGTGGGCTCCCGCGGCGTGGGCGGGTTTCGCCGCATGCTCCTCGGCTCGGTGAGCCACGGGCTCGTGCACCACGCCCGCTGCCCGTTGGTCGTCGTCCCGAGCGGGTCCGACGATGCGTGAACCCGAAACCCGGTCCGCCGCCAAGCCGGCGGCACAGGACCCGTTCGGCGGCCTCACCACCCGGGAGGCCGCCGAACGACTGTCCGAATACGGCCCCAACAGCGTCGCGCGCGGCGCCCGGACTCCGCTGTGGGCACGCGTCGTCGCCCAACTGCGCGACCCGCTGGTGCTCGTACTGCTGGGCGCCGCGGTGTTGACCGCGCTCACCGGCGACTTCGCCGACACCGCGGTGATTCTGCTGGTCGTCACGGTGAACACCGTCGTCGGTGTCATTCAGGAGGTACGTGCCGACAAGGCCGTGACGGCGCTGTCGGACTTGTCCGCGCCGACCGTCCGCGTGCGGCGCGACGGCGGCGAGACGGAGATCCCCTCGGCCGACGTGGTGCCCGGCGACGTCGTGCTCCTCGAAGAGGGCGACATCGTCCCCGCGGACGCCGATCTCCTCGACGCGTCCGCGCTGCTCGTGGACGAGTCGACGGTGACCGGCGAATCGGTCCCCGTCGACAAGACCGCCCCGGCGACCGCCGCGGGCAGCGGTGCGAAACCCGACCGACCCGATCCGGCCGGCCGGCTCCAGGCCGGGACGGTCGTCGCCCGCGGTCGCGGTGTCGGCCTGGTCACCGCCACCGGCGCGGCGTCGACGCTCGGGCGGATCGCGGCCCTGATGACCGGACGGCCCGGCCCCACGCCCCTGCAACGCCGCCTCGCCCAGCTCGGGCGTGTGCTGGCGGCGGTCGTGATCGCGCTGTGCGTCGTGGTGTTCGTCCTCGGCCTGCTGCGCGGCCGGCCGGTCGAGGAGATGGCGGTCACCGCGATCAGCCTGGCCGTCGCGGCGGTCCCCGAGTCGCTGCCCGCGGTCGTCACGCTCGGACTCGCCCTCGGCGCACGCCGCATGGCCGCGCGCCGGGCGATCGTCCGCAACCTGCCCGCCGTCGAGACGCTGGGATCGGTGACGGTCCTGGCGACCGACAAGACCGGCACCCTGACCGAGGGGCGCATGGTCGCGCAGCGGCTGTGGACGCCGTACGGCACCGCCGACCTGAGCGGGACTGGCTACGCACCCATCGGCGAAGTCCTCGTCGACGGACGCCGCGCCGACACGCGGGACGCCCACCTGCGCGAGCTGCTCACCGCAGCCGCCCTGTGCAACGACGCCGCCTTGGTGCCACCCGCGGCAGAAGCCCCCGACGCATCCTGGACAACCCTCGGCGACCCGACCGAGGCGGCGCTGCTGACCGCGGCGGCCAAGCTCGGGCTCGACCGCGACGACCTGCGCGCCGAACACCCCCGTGTCGCGGAGGCGCCCTTCGACAGCGCCCGCAAGCGCATGACCACCGTTCACCGGGACCGCGCCGGCCGAATCCGGGCCGTCCTCAAGGGCGCTCCCGAGGTCGTACTCGCACCGGAGTTCGTCGAAGGCACAGCCGAACTGCTCGCCTCGGCACGCGATGCCGCCGACCGACTCGCCGCCCAAGGCCACCGTGTGCTCGCCGTGGCGACACGGAACCTCGACGCGGTCCCGGCCCGGGCCGAGGACGTCGAGAACACCATGTCCCTGCTGGGCCTGGTCGCGATCAGCGATCCCCCCAAGCCGTCGGCCCGCGAGACCGTTCGCGCGTGCCGCTCAGCCGGCATCACCGCCGTCATGATCACCGGTGACCACCCCGCGACCGCCCGCGCCATCGCGAGCCGCCTGGGCATCGCCGACGACGACGCCGAGGTGCTGACCGGGGCCGAACTCCCGGACGCCGCACCGTCCCAGGTCGTCGCGACGCGCGTGTTCGCCCGTACGACGCCGGAACAGAAACTGGAGATCATCCAGGCCTGGCGCGCCGACGGCGCGGTCACCGCGATGAACGGCGACGGCGTCAACGACGGCCCCGCGCTCCGACAGGCCGACATCGGCGTCGCGATGGGCCGCCGCGGCACCGAAGTCGCACGGCAGGCGGCCGACCTCGTGCTCGCCGACGACGAAATCGGCACCGTTGTCGCGGCGGTCGAGGAAGGCCGCCGCGTCTACACCAACATCCGCCGCTTCCTGTTGTACGGCCTCGCGGGCGGCGCGGCCGAGATCGCCGTCATGCTGCTCGGCCCCGCGTTCGGGCTGGCCGTCCCACTCGTCGCCGCCCAGATTCTGTGGATCAACCTTCTGACCCACGGCCTGACCGGCGTCGCCCTCGGCGCAGAACCGACCGAACCGCACAGCATGCGCCGCCCGCCGCGCCCACCCGGCCAAAGCATCCTGGGCGACGGCCTGTGGCAGCGCATCCTCGTCCTCGGCGCGGTCGTCACCGCGGTCACCCTCGCCGTCGGCACCTGGGCCGACCACGACCAACGCCCTTGGCAGTCGATGCTCTTCATCACCCTGCTGTTCGCCCAGCTCGGCATTGTCATGGGCCTGCGCGACCGGCCGCTGACCCGCGACAACCCCTCCCTGCCCGCCGCCGTCCTCGGCTCCGTCGCACTCGGTCTGCTCGCCCTGTACGTCCCCGTCCTCCAAGAACTGCTGAAGACCGAAGCGCTCAACACCACCGAACTCGCCACCACCCTCCTCGGAGCCGTCACCGGCTTCGCCGCCGCCCGCACACAGCGACGCCTGCGCGCCCCCGGATGAACCGGTCCTCGGGGCCGCGCCGCGAACAGCTCGTCCTACCCGGTCGAGGGCCGGGCGTAGGTCAGGAAGGCCGCGCCGCTGTCCAGGACGGTGTGGTCGGTCAACCGCCAGTTGCGCGGATCGAACGTCGCGCTGCGGCCGAACAGCGGGATGCCGGTGCCGATGGTCAGGGGGGCGAGCTTGATGACGAGCCGATCGATCTCCGGGTAAAGGGCGCCGGCCAGTTCCCCGCCCCCGATCAGCCAGATGTCCTTGCCGTCCTGCTGCTTCAGTTCCCGGACCTTGGCGATCGGATCGCCGGTGACCAGCTCGACGGCTGGATCCGGGCTTTCGGTCAGGGTTCGGGAGAACACCAGGTGACGCAGGTGCGGGTAGGCGTCGGTGACGCCGGCGTCGAGACCGATCTGGTACGTCTTCCGCCCTCCGATGACGGTGTCGAAGCGGGTGCCCTCGGCGGTGATGCCGAGTGCCTGACGGGCCGGGCCGGGCAGGGTCTCGGGGTACTCGGTGGCGAGATGCTCCAGGTAGTCGCCCGGGACCGGCCAGAAACCGTCGGGGCCGGTGGGGTCGGCGCCGTCCGGGCCGGCGATGTGGCCGTCGAGGGTGGAAGCGATGTAGTACACAAGTTCGCGCATGGACATGCTCCGATTGAAGTACTCTGACTGAAGTACTTTGAAATTACTACTTTGCTTGGAGTGGTGTCAATGGCCCGCAGGAACGACGAACGGAGAGCGGCACTGGTCGACGCCGCCATCGAGGTCCTGGCCAGGGAGGGTGCGCGGGGGCTGACCCTGCGGGCGGTGGACGCCGCGGCCGCGGTGCCGCCCGGGACAGCGTCCAACTACTTCGCCAACCGAGACGACCTGCTCACCCAGGCGGGCGCACGGGTGTACGAGCGGCTTCAGCCCGACGAGGCGATGATCGCCCGCCATCGGTCGGCCGGTACGGACCGGGAGACCTACGCCACGTTGATGCGCGAGCTCGTGGAGCGGGTCAGCGCCTTCCGCACCGGCTACCTGGCGCTGCTCGAACTGCGCTTGGAGGCCACCCGGCGCCCGGGGCTGCGCGCCGTACTCACCGAGCGCGTACGTGCCGATGTCGCCGCCAACGTGGCCTACAACGAGGCGTCCGGCCTACCCGGCGACGCAACCGCCGTACGGCTGCTCTACCTGGCGCTCAACTGGCTCATCGTCGAACAACTCACCCTGCCCGACGTGTTCACCGCCGCCGAACGCGACCAACTCGTCAACGCGGCCGTCGACCGAATCGTGAACTCCTGACCCGGCACCACCAAACCGACATCGACCGCCTTGAGTCGCAGCAGCTTGCATACCTCCGGTGGGAGGAAGTGGTGCCTGGAGCGTGTCTCAACGCGAATCGCAAAAACGCCTGTACCTGTCCCTGGCTTGTTCCGCGTTGCGGCCGCTCCCGGTCAACTTGTCCTTATCCCCACCGTAGGGCTCGTCCTTGTTGGTTGTCTCGAACGCGAGGTTCGCCGCAGATAATGTGATGGCGCTTCCACAACTGACGAATACCGCGGAATCAGAATTCCGCCCCAGATAGAGCAGCCAAGGATCTTGTAGTCTCGCCTGCACATCGGGTTTCACATCGGACTGGAGGACTCTGGCGTATCGCGCTTTGACATCCAGAAATGGGTATTCGAGGATGGTTGCCGCCTTGACGTTCTTGCCGGCAAGAACGCTTTCCTGGCGGGCTTGCACGGCACCGAATTCGACAAGCGCCATTGCCATCACGATAGCGAATAGGCCGACTGCCGACCTGAACCAGAAGTTCCTCTTGCGTTCGGCGACCACACGAGGAGCGACATCTTGATACCGACGATCGCGCCACGTCTCCCTGGTGGATCCGACGAGCCAGAAGCCAAGGGCAAAGGTCCCCAGGAATAGTCCTACCCCTGCTTTCGGCAGAATGGCGGGGGGATCGTTCAGAATCGCCCAGGGGTAGGCCCATTCAAAGGAGCGGTACGCCGCGAAAGCGAATGCCAGGGCGCAGGCAGAAAAGGCGGTGAGCGAAGTCCGTCTGCCAGACGGGAACCTGACCGCGAGAGACCCCGCACAGAACACCACGATCATGATCGCCAGAACAATCCCTCCTGTCCTGGCGAGGATATTGAGGCGATTGAGGCCGACCTGCTCCGGCTGTACACCAAATTCCTCATAGAAGTGAATGTAGGCCGCGTTGATGAATACGAATACGAGCCCGGCCGCCAGGGAAGTGCCGCCGACGGCTGCCTGGAGCACGGTGGTGACCTGATCCTTCGGAGACGCGTCCCGCTCCGTCACGGGCACCTCCAGGGCCGATTGGAACTTTCACCGTGCCGTCCCGTGATTCGTGTTTTCAAGGCGCGTTGCTCCGTTGGCGGCAACGATTTCCTCCATCGGGCGACGCAAAGACCCTGCGGGACAGGTGGCAGGCAGCCCCGCGCCTCGGCCCGCCGAGGACCTATCGGCCCGGCCCGCAGCGAACCTGCCACGACAGCAGGCCCATCCGCTACGGCTGTACCGGGCCATCGGCGGTTCCTCGTCAGGTCGGCCGCCAATGGGCCGCCGACCTGACGGACACCAGCGCTGCACGAGCAAGCGCGGACAAAGTAGCGATGTTTTGCGCCCTGGTCGCGCTCAGGTGTTGCGTTTCCGTGAGTTCCACCAGGCTGCCGCGCGGTCGACGGCGAGGCGGTCGGCCCACAGGTCTGCCGGGTCGTCCGGCATCAGCAGTTCGGGCACCTCCATGCGGTCCTCGATCGTCGCCTCGCGGGCGAGCCTGGCGCCCGCGTCCGCCACGCGGCTCTCCTGTAGGCCGGACGCGGCGAGCAGGGACGCGGACAGTCCGGTGCCGCCGCGACCGATCAGGTACGCGTCCCGGGGTTCGAAGCCGAAGGTGAGCAGCGTCGCCCGCTCGACCGACAGGTCGGCCGCCTCGGCGAAGGCCTCGATCGAGGCGGTGGGCCACGGCGCGGGCCCGCGCTCGTCCA
>NZ_JBPKBI010000010.1:116910-174290 GCF_051388935.1 Yinghuangia sp. YIM S10712 | reverse complement strand
CCCGCCCTCGTCCAGCAGCCGCAGCCACGCGGCGATACGGTCCAGGCCGCCCCATCCGCGACACACCCGCTGCGCGACGATCCGGCCGAACGGCGGCTCGGCGAACACGCCGTCCGAGGCGTACTCGAGTGCGGGGCGACCGGCCGAACCGGAGCCTGAGCCTTGCAGGATGATCAGGCATCCTCGCGCGGTCCGGCACACTGTCCCCTCCTTGGGCTCCGTGCGCACGTCCAGGCGCAGGGTCAGCGTGCGCCAGCGGCCCGCCGGATCCCCCATGTGCGGCACGCCGCAGGCCCGGATGTGATCGGCCCGCAGGTCATTGCTGCGATCGGCCCCCGCAGCAGTCACCGCGGCCCGCAGTGCCCGACCACCGAGGCGGCCCAACTGGTGTTCCCAGCCCTGCGCGTTGGCAAGTTGCACGGTCTGCGGCGGAACCGCGACCGCAGGATCGGCGCAGGCCTCGGCCACCCGGCCCAGACGCAGGAACATCTCCTGCATGCCGGTGAAGATGCGGGCCCGCAGGTCGCCCGCGTCCGCGCGGGGATAGGGCAGAGGAGCCGTCCGCAGCGCGGACGATCCGCCCGGGGAGTGCTCGGTATGACGGGCCGTCAGCACACGGCTCTCGGCAGCCGACCAGACTGTGCCGGCGATGCCGTCGAGGAGGCGTTCCGCCGTCACTTCGGGCAGCACGTGCGCGATCGCGGCTCGCAGATCTGCAAAGGCCTCGTCGATCTCGTGCGAACCATTGCCGACTGGTATGCGCCGCCCCAACTCGACCAGCCGCTCGGTGAGTTCCTCGTCCACCGCGTCCAAGACGCGCTGCGCGAGCGCACGGTCGGCGGTGCGCAGCAGCCTCGACCCCGCCTCGTCACGCGCCGCCAGGTGCCGCCAGACCTGGGGCGGCGGCACAAGATCGCTGCCCGCCGCCCAGCGGTGCCGGTGGCGTCCGACACTGTGCGCTCCCGCGACCCGCGCGGGACGCGCCGGCCCCTGGTACCAGCGGCCGACCACGGCCCCGCGCTCGTTGTGCATCTCCCACCAGCCGTACGGGCCGCGCCGGAGCGCGTTCGGCCGGGTCGCCGCGGGCATCGTCACGTCAGGGGCCCCGGAGGCGTCGGTCGGCACCGCGGTGAACCGGCCGTGCTCGTACCGGAATCGGTGGGACGCCGCAGAGGATCCGCGGTCCGTGTCCAGCCGGGCGAACAGCGGCCCGGTGATCACCTCCCGTGGACCGAGCAGCACACTGCGGCTGCCGTCGGTGACCACGAAGGCGTCCTCGGGCTCGCCGTCGTCCGGCTCGATGCGGAAGGCGTCGAGGCTGTGCGAGTGGACCGGCAGCGCGTCGAGCGCCTCCGATCCCAGCTCGTCGACGAGACCGGTACGCCAGGTCTCCGCCAGCAGCTCCGCCACGTCCGCCCCCAGCAAGGCGCCGATCGCCTCACGGGCCGGCGGACACGCCGCCGCGAACCGGGCCGGGCCGACCAGGTCGAGGTAGTGAACGGCCTCGTGCAGTACGGGCAGGCTGCCCGCGGCAACAGCCCCGGCCCACGTCGTGACCGCCTCGCGCAGAATGTCGACGAACCCCGCAGCGCCGAGAATCGCCTCGACCGTGTCAGGGGCGTCGCGCAGCACGATGTCGGGGCGTCCCAGGGCCAGCAGGTCGCAGCGGCGGTCGAGCACGGCGTCCCGCAGCAGCGGCCGGAAGCGCGGATCAGCCGCGAGCACGGCGAGCCCGCCGCGCCGGGCACGGCGCATCCACGCGCCCAGGTCGCACGCGCCACCGGGCGGCGGATCGGCAACCGGGACCCCCGCGTCGAGCGCCGCGTCGAGCAGGTCGAAGTCCAGCTCCCACACCGGTCCGAGACCGTTGTGCGTGCGGTTCACCACCGCCGCCTCGACCACATCCGCGACACCGCCGCCGTCGCGCAACGGCCCGGCGAGGCGCGCCAGTTCGTCGCGTACCGCCCGGGTGAGGCGACGCCCCGCCGCCTTGCCGACCACGCGCCCCAGTTCCTCGCCCGCAGCTCCCGTCGCCGCCTGGATCTTGTCCAACGTCCCGTCCCCGCTCCGATCTCGCAAAGCCACGCACCGTATCGAGCCACACCACGCCACCAACGGCGACCGCCGCTCCCCAGGAGGACTGCCCGCCGAACGCGACGGTTCCGCGGTCCCTCCCAAGGTCCGGTCAACGAGGCTGCGTTCGCGATCGGGCGCGGGGCGGCGTACGCACTGCCGTACTGATCTACGCCGGCGAAGACGGTTGGCTCACCCTTGCGACCGGGGTGCTCGTTCTCGCCGCCGCCGTCGGCTACACCGCCTTCGTCGCCTGGCAGCGCAACACCGGCTCCCCGCTGATGGACGTCCGCCTGCTCGCCCGCCGCCCCGTCGCCACCGGCGCCTTCCTCATCGCGATGGCCACCGCTTTGATGATCGCGGTGTTCTTCCTCGGCACCTTCTACCTCCAGCACGCCCGCACCTACGGCGCCCTGCGCACCGGACTGCTCTTCCTGCCCGTCGCGGACGTGGGCCCTGGCGGCCGTACGGGTTCCACGTGTGTCGAGGAGCCGGTGATGTCACAAGAGCAGTGGCCGGAGGTCGGCGCACCCCTGCGTGTCGTCCCGGGGACCGCGAGCTGCGGTGCGCGAACATCAGAACACTGAAAGGCATGTGTCGGCCCCCGCCCGGAACGGGAATTCCCCGCGGACGCGGGCGCCCCTCCCGCGACGGAAAAACCGAGACAGGAAGAAGGCGGACGTGTCCAACAGCGAAAGCGAAAATCCGGCGATCCCCTCCCCGACCATCACGCCGACCCGGCCCAGAACGAACCGGGATTGGTGGCCGCAACAGCTGGATCTTCAGGTTCTCCGCCAGCATTCGCCCCAGTCCGAGCCATTGGGCGGGGATTTCAGCTACGCACGGGCGTTCGCGGACCTCGACGTCGACGCGCTGAAGCGGGACGTTTTCGCGGTGATGACGACGTCCCAGGACTGGTGGCCCGCGGACTACGGCCACTACGGACCGCTCTTCATCCGCATGAGCTGGCACGCTGCGGGAACGTACCGGATCGCCGACGGCCGAGGCGGCGCAGGCGGCGGCGCGCAGCGCTTCGCGCCCCTCAACAGCTGGCCGGACAACGCGAGCCTGGACAAGGCCCGCCGTCTTCTCTGGCCGGTGAAACAAAAGTACGGCCAGAAGATTTCGTGGGCCGACCTTCTGGTCTTCGCCGGCAACTGTGCCATGGAATCGATGGGATTCAAGACGTTCGGCTTCGGCTTCGGCCGCCCGGACGTTTGGGAGCCTGAAGAAATCTTCTGGGGTCCCGAGGACACCTGGCTCGGAGACGAGCGTTACAGCGGCGACCGGGAACTCGCCGGCCCGTTCGGAGCCGTCCAGATGGGATTGATCTACGTCAATCCGGAGGGGCCCAACGGAAATCCTGATCCGATGGCCGCAGCACGGGACATTCGCGAGACCTTCGCACGCATGGCAATGAACGACGAGGAGACGGTCGCGCTCATCGTCGGCGGCCACACCTTCGGCAAATGCCACGGCGCCGTCGACCCCTCGTACGTCGGCCCGGAACCCGAAGCCGCCCCGCTCGAACAGCAGGGACTGGGCTGGCGTAACACGTACGGCACCGGCAGCGGGGCGAGCACGGTCACCAGCGGGCTGGAGGGCGCCTGGACCTCCGAACCGACGAAGTGGGACAACGGCTACCTGGACAACCTGTACCGCTACGACTGGGAACTCACGACGAGCCCCGCCGGCGCGCATCAGTGGACCCCCACGGACCCGTCGGCCCAGGGCACAGTGCCCGACGCCCACGACCCGTCGAAGCGGCACGCACCGATGATGCTGACGACGGACCTGGCGCTGAAACTGGACCCGGTCTACGGGCCGATCACGAAGTCCTTCCACGAGAACCCGGCCAAGCTCGCGGAGGCGTTCGCCAAGGCCTGGTACAAGCTGCTGCACCGCGACATGGGCCCCATCTCGCGCTACCTCGGTCCCTGGGTCGCGGAGCCGCAACTGTGGCAGGACCCCGTCCCCGCGGTCGACCACGAGCTGGTCGAGGACGCCGACATCGCCGCCCTCAAGTCCCGGATTCTCGACTCGGGCCTCTCGATCCCCCAACTCGTCACCACCGCCTGGGCGTCGGCGGCGAGCTTCCGCGGCACCGACAAGCGCGGCGGGGCCAACGGCGCGCGCATCCGGCTTGCCCCGCAGAAGGACTGGGAAGCCAACGACGTGCCCGAGATCGCCGAGACCGTACGAACGCTCGACGGCATCCGGCAGGAGTTCAACGACGCGAGACACGACGGGAAGAAGGTCTCGCTCGCCGACCTGATCGTCCTTGGCGGATGCGCCGCCGTCGAGCGCGCCGCGAAGAACGCGGGGCATGCGGTCACGGTCCCGTTCGCGCCCGGGCGTACCGACGCCTCGCAGGAGCAGACGGACGTGGAGCCGTTCTCCGTCCTCGAACCCCCGGCGGACGGGTTCCGCAACTACCTGCGGCAGGGCGAGAAGCTCTCGCCCGAGACGCTGCTGCTGGACCGCGCCAACCTGTTGACGCTCACCGCGCCCGAAATGACGGCCCTGGTCGGTGGCATGCGGGCCCTGGGCACCGGCTTCCGGCAGTCCCCGCACGGGATGCTCACCGACCGCCCGGGGACGCTGACGAACGACTTCTTCGTCAACCTGCTCGACATGCGCACAGAGTGGAAGCCCTCAAGCACGGACGAAAACGTCTACGAGGGCCGCGACCGCGACACGGGTGCCGTCACTTGGACTGCCACGGCGGTCGACCTCGTCTTCGGTTCGCACTCCCAACTCCGCGCAATCTCGGAGGTCTACGCCTGCGAGGACGGCGGCGCACGCTTCGTGCGCGACTTCATCGCCGCCTGGGACAAGGTGATGAACCTCGACCGGTTCGAACTGCGCTGATCCCGCCCACGGGCCCGGCGCCGTCAACGGCGCCGGGCTCCGGCTCCTCGCCGTCATCACGACGCCGTCCCTTGACGTCGCCGAACCTCTCGCCCGTCGTCTCGACGTGCGCAGAGGATCGACGTCACCCGGCGCCGCGTACCGTTTCCTCGCCGTCATTCGCACGTTCGGCGCGGAGGGCAGCCGAGTCCGGGGGCCGGGTGGTCAGGAGGATGAGCAGGATGAAGGCGACGAAAGCTGTCGAGGTCCGCAGGGTGTTGTAGATGTCCCAGCGTTGCAGGATCTCCGAGTAGTCGGGTGGGGGCGACGTTGCCGCCCACTTCTTGATCCGGCCGTTGATCGGCACGTTGCCGAACCGCGATCAGGAACGACGCCAGCGCCAGAAGGGCTGCGGCACCGGCGGACCGGCGCGCGGAGCCGCGGGACAGGACGGCGAGCGCCGGCGAACTGAGCATCGCCAGACCCATCGCGGTTTGCATGGTCAGCCCGTTCATCTTCATGAGCTCGGCGTGGAAGGACAGCCGTGTGTCGAGCGGGACGGCGTCGAAGGTGGGGGCGAGGTTGACCGCGCCGTAGCCGAACGCACCGGCGAGGATGCCGGTGGAGAGCAGGGCGATCCCGGTGAGAAGTCGGACGTGCACGGTCGCCCGGTCCGAGGCAAGAGCTTTCACCGGTCGTCGACTTCGTACCCACGCCGCGGGCGAAGAGGTCGCTGCCGGCCGGATGCCGCCCGATCAGGCGGCGAAGGCGCTGCGCACCAGCGTCCTTCGCCTGCTGGGGGCCTCGGAGCCGACGAACGCGTCTGGCGCCGGCGGAGGGTGACCAACGGCGCGCTGGTTGTGGGGAGGCGGTCGGGACCCGGCGTACCTGACCCTGCGCCCCTCCTCACGCGCCCCTGCCCGAGCCGGTGGAGAGTGCGGCAAGGAGGCCGAGGGTCAGCTCCTCGTCCTGCTCCTCCAGGTCCCAACCGCCTTCACGCACGGCGGTGTTCGTGGCCCAGAACACCAGCGTCCGGTCGCCGGGGCGGATCAGGACGCGGGCGAAGGACCAGTCGTTGCCGCCGTCGTGGGTGGCGATGGGGCCGTGGTCGGTCGGCAGGATCGTCCAGCCGTAGCCGTACGAGCCGGAGGAGCCGCCGCCCTCGGCCACGTGCGGAGTGAACATCTTGGCCTTGGCGGCGGCGTTGAGGACGGACTCGCCCTCCAACGCCCGGTACCACAGGTACATGTCCCGTGCAGTGGACAGCAGGCCGCCGTTGCCGCGCAGATTCCAGTACGGACGTCCGTCCGGTGCCCAGGGATGCTCGAACGGCCGTCCCTGGGAGGCCCCTTGCTCGTCGTACTCGACCGCGACGTCACCTCGGCGCGGATCGGGCAGCGCGTAGCCGGTCCGGGTCATTCCCGCCGGATGGAAGACGTGGCGGGTGAGGTAGTCGTCGTACGCGACCCCCGAAACCCTCTCGACGATCGCCGCCAGCAGCGAGTAGCCCACGTTGGAATACGCGTACTCCCGCCCTGGTGTCGACTCAAGCGGCGTGGCCATCGCCGTGGCGATCATCGCGTCCCGCGACACCGGGTCGTAGTCGTCGCCGATGCCCTCCGGGAGACCCGAGGTGTGGGTGAGCAGATGATGGATGGTGATCCCGCGCTTGTCGGCCGGCACTGGGTCGAGGTGGGCGCCGATCGCGTCGGTGACCCGCAACGTGCCGCTCATCTCCAGCTTGAGCACGGCGGCGGCGGTGAACGACTTGGTGATCGAGCCGATGTCGTACACGGTGTCGCAGTCGGCCGCACGGCCGGCGCCCTGGTCGGCCGGCCCCATGCCCTGGCAGCCCACCAGTTCCCCGTCCCTGGCGGTCACGACCGTT
This sequence comes from Yinghuangia sp. YIM S10712, assembly GCF_051388935.1. Classification (NCBI taxonomy): domain Bacteria; kingdom Bacillati; phylum Actinomycetota; class Actinomycetes; order Kitasatosporales; family Streptomycetaceae; genus Yinghuangia; species Yinghuangia sp. YIM S10712. Next base: position 167,479 of record NZ_JBPKBI010000010.1, on the reverse strand, counting down.
CCACCGGCGCCCCTCGGCCACGTATCGCCGAGCAACTTCGCCACAGCCTCCGCCTGTTCGCCAAACGTGGAGGAGGGTGTCGGCGAGCCGGGGCCGGTCGAGGCACCCCCCGCGGCGGCTGTCGGTACGCCGCTCGAAGGCGTCCCGGACGGGGTGATCGACGCCGGGCCCGAGGACTGCTTGTCCGTCTCGCCGCACCCCGACAACATCACCGCCAACGCCGCTGCCGTGACCGCCAACCGCCGGGGCGCACGCTGCCCCGCGTCCTTCCTGAAGTGCACCATTGGGTCCCCGAGTTCCGACGCGGCCCTTCCGCGCCTTGTCGAAGACGCTAGGGACCCGATCCCCTCGGATCGTCACGCACACGAGCCAATCTCTCCGTCCCCGACAAGGGGGACCGACCCGGCCGCCGTCCCCGCCGCAGACCACACCCCACAGGGGATACGCCACCACCACAGGGACGGCCGCGATGGCTCTGCGGGGATCAGGCGCCCATGCCCTTGTGCAGTTTCAGTTCGATACCGGGCTTCGGGCCCATGCTCTGCGCCGGGGTGGGAGCCGACCGCGCGGTGTTCTGTGCCGGCGGAGTGGGGGCGGCTTGGCGTGTCGCGGAGGGCGCGTCCAGTCCGGTGGCCGCGGCTCTGGGCACGTTCGAGGCGTTGTCGGGTCTCTGTTGTGTCGTGGGCGTGGATGGGGGGCCGGGGGCCGAGGGCGGCAACGTGGCGGCGGCACGCATCTCGGGCGTGACGTCGGGCGCACTGAGATCGGGTTGGTCGTCGGCGGCTTGGAGGGCGCGTTGCGCCATCGTGGCGGCCCAGCCGTGCTGGTAGCCGTTCCAGGCTGCTTGCGTGAAACGCTGCCCATGGACCTCGGCGGTCGTCATCTGTGCCGGAGCCGCGCCGGCCCGGCTGTGGGGGAAGACGGCGTCGCGGAGCGCCTCCGCCTGCCGTGCCGCTTCGGCGGTGCCCGGCGGCGGTCGGTACGGCGCGTCACGCTCCCAGTCCACCCCGGTTGCCTGCTGTGCTCCGATGTCGTTCCGAGACGCGACTTGGCGTGCTTCTGCGAGCTGCGCCGCCGCGGCATCGACCTGGACGACGGCCCCTGCGTCCGTGCCTCCTTCCGTCCACGCGACTTCGGCCTGCTGCGCGGCCTCGACCCCGTGCCTGCGTCCTTCGGCGAAGCCGCGCATGGTCGCGTCGAGATAGGCCGCCTGCGGCCCGAGCCGGTTCAGATGCGGGGGCATGGCAGGGGCAGCCGGCAGGTCGAGGTCGCGAGGCGCGTTGGGAATGCGCACCGACAGCTCGCCGACCGGGACCGGCCGGTTTCCGACTGCCAACCGCCGAGTTCCGGATTCTGCTCGTTCCGCGGCCATTTCCGATATCGCTGTTTCCATGGCGGCCTGCGTGGAACCGAGCGGACGGCCGCCGTTCAGGAACCTCGCGACCGTCTTCTCGGCTACGCCCGCTCGTACCGCCACTTCGCTCTTCTCGATCCCGAGTGCCGACATCTCGGCTTTCAGGTCGCGACTGGATTCCTCGGCCCGCTCGGCTGCGATATCGGTCAGTACGGCCTCCACCGCGGCCCTCTTGTCCGGCCTCAACTCCCGCAGTCCACGCTCCGCGAGACTGAGCGTATTAGGATGCACGTCCGCCCGTTCCGCAACCTCGTTCAGCTGCACGCCGAGGGACTCCCGCTCGGTCCGCAGATCCATCGGCTGTTGCAACTCCCGCTCGGCCGCCGCCTGGTCGAGCGCCGCGCGGATCGCCCTCCGCGTCTCGCGATTCGGGCGCAGCGTGGCCTCCTCCTCCAGACGCGCGACCGTCTTCTTGGACACCCCTGCCATCTCGGCAAGCCCTGCCACGGACAGGCCGAGCGCCTCTCGCTCCTCTCGGATGTGGGAAAGCGGCTCCTCGCGGCGGGCTTCCTCGATCCTCGCCAGTGCGTCATTCACAGCTGCGACATCGTGTGGATCGGCGCTGTCCACGCCGCTTTCCTCCATTGCGGCTATGCGTTTGACGGATACCCCCGCCTTTTCGGACAGTTCCTCCTGCGACGTACCAAGACCGCGACGCTTCGACCTGACGTCGAGATCCGGTGACACATGCGGTTCTGCGACGACACCGAAATCGCGGGGTTCGCCGCGTTCCGCGGCGAGCTCTTGAAGGGTTTGGCGCACCTTCTGCTCGGTACCGGGTTTCGCTTTGCCCTTCCCGGATCCCAACCGCCAAAGCGACGTTACGGAGACGCCTGCCTTCTCGGCGAATTCCGCCTTCGACAGCCCGGTCGCGCTGATCTCCGCGTTCAGATCGAACTCCAAAACGGTGGCCTGGGAATCCCGGTCGGTACCGCCGCCGGTGGCTGCCTCATCCGCGTTCGCCCGGTTGTCAGCGCCCAGCAACTGCTTTGCCTCGGAGAGCGATACGCCGAAGTACTCGGCGATCTCGAACTGGGCCTGATCCGGCTGCGCCTGATCCGACACCGCGGGGGCGTCGGGGGTTCCCCTCCGGCTCCGCCATCTCTTGAGGCCCACTCTCGGCTGAGCAGGCGGTCCGACGCCCACCTGCGCCTCAAGCCGCTGCAACGCGTCCTCGATGACGGCCAACGTCTCAGGCCTGGGATTCCGCGTCCAGCCGGTCTCGATCTTGCCCAGGGTCATGTACGAAATACCGGCCAGCGCCGCGACGTCTTCCTGCCTGGCATCGACTGCCTCACGCCGCGCGACCAGGTCGGGACGCCCTCGGTGAGAGGAACCTGGCGATGACGGCGCCGCTGCTTCCTTCGATGTCGTGTTTGCGGCCGCTGAGGAGTCACCCGGCGCCGCCGCGCGGGCTGTCCGGGCGCGAGCACCGGCCTCGACCCAAGGATTCGCGTCACCGGCGCCCGTCATCACCGCTCCCAGGTACGCATTCGGCCCCATATAGTGCCGCATCGAGATCGGGCGTTCATGATGCTCAAGCCCTCTACCAGGAAGCAAGCAAGAGGCAAAGAAGGACGACCAAAGCGCGGCTTCGTCCGTGGGCGGCCGTCGACAAGGGGCCTGCGAATCGGACGGCTCGGTCTCACGTTTCGGTGGTCGAGTCCGTGATCACGTATGGGTGTTGCCCGCGAGCAAGCTTGTGGACGCCGTGTTCTCGGGTCAGACGCCGCTGGTGGTCGTGGAAGTCGCGGACGAGGGCGAGCTCGTCCGGATGGGGACCGAACACTCGCGCCGCTTCGGTGACTTCCGTGGTGGCGTGCATGACGTCGGTTGCCTCTTCCTGAACCCTGCGTTGCTGCTTCAGGCGGTCACGAAGCCGGGCAGTAGGTCGAGGAACGGCACAATTGTCGCCGTGCACACGGCCATCGTCCCGGTGGGCGGCGAACACGTCCAAAGCCGCGTTGCACCGGCAGGAGTTGCGCACCGCGGTGGTGTGTTCGGCGTGTATGCGCCCGCGGCAGCAATCGGCGTTACCGTCCCCAGCGCCGCCGACAACACGCTGCCAGACCGGTCTTGCGGACGGTCTCGACCAGCAGCACCGCCCCCCGGCCTGCGACATCACACCGGGCCCGTGACCCGACACCCGCACAACGCGGGTGTCGGCCCTCCGCGTGGTGTTGTTCGTCGGTTGGGCTTGCGGCTTCTTCGCGTGCGTCACGCGGCGGCCCGCACTGAACGAGCCGGTATCTCCGAGGCGTGCCTCCCGCCGACGGCTGCGTCTGTTTTCCGCCAGCGTTGGACGTTGCTGCTGCCTACGGTTGGGCGACGTGAATGCCGAACCTGCCGCTGAAACTCCTCAGAGCACGCAACTTCGCCGTCCCATTGTCTGGTTCATGTCCCTTGCAGCCGCGCTGGGGACCTCGACGATTTACCTGCTTCAGCCCGCGATCGCCGATGTCGCGGACTCCTTCGGCGCCCGAACCAGCGCCGTCGGTTTCGCGCTTGCATGCGGGCCGGTTGGATACATGCTCGGCCTCGCCCTTCTCGTCCCCCTGGTCGACCGTTTCCCACCTGCGCGGGTACTCGCAATTCAATTCGGCGCCTTGGCGGCCGTAATGGCCCTGAGTGCCGCTGCCGACAGCGTGTGGGTCCTGGGGCCCGTGATCAGCGTCGTCGGAGCATGCTCGGCGGTCGGGGCGGGCCTCAGTTCGGTGGCGGGCCGGCTCGCGCCTCCGCATCGGCGCGCGACCGTGCTGGGCATCGTCACCGCCGGGATCTCGGCCGGAATCCTCGCGGGCAGAATCGTCGGCGGATGGCTTGCCGACGAGATCGGCTGGCGTGGCATGCTCCTGGTGTTCGCCGCCGCCTGCGCGGTCGTCGCAGTCTGTTCGTCGGCGGTGCTCCCTGCCGCCGGAGGAGCGGCCGAGCGCGGCTGCCTTGCGACGTTGCGGTCACTCCCCGGACTGTTCGCCCGATACGCAACGCTCCGTCTTGCGGCAATCTGCGGCGCCCTGTGGTTCTTCGCGTTCTGCGCGGTGTGGGCAGGCTTGGCGGCAACTTTGTCCGAACCCCCGTACTCCTACTCATCGGAGCGAATCGGCTTGTACGCGCTTGCCGGTCTGTCGGGCATCGCGGCGACACAGGTCTCGGGCACCTGGACCGACCGTGTGGGTGCCCGGCGGGTGATCCTGGTGGGCCTCGCCCTGGCCGCAGTTTCGGCGGGCATCCTCGGTTTCTCCCTCGGGAACACCCTCGTCACCGTCGCCTGCCTCGCCCTCTTCGACGCCGGCCTCTTCGCCACCCAGGTCGCCAACCAAAGCACCGTCCTCGCGATCGACCCGGCCGCACCGGCACGCTTCAACAGCGGCTACATGCTCGTCTACTTCGTGGGCGGAAGCCTGGGAACCGCCTTCGGCGCTGCCGCAGTCGAATGGATCGGCTGGTCCGTGACGGCCGCAACCGCCGCTGCGACCATTGGCACCGCCGGCGCGATCACAGTGCTCCTCCGCGACCGCGTGGCTGCTCTGGCGCCGCCAAGCCCGCAGGAAACGTCGTGACGTCGCGCCGGAACCGGATCGACCACGGAAGGCTCGCGATGTGACCTGCGTGTACTTAATGACACGCAGGTCTCGACGCACCGGACTCCGACCGCCCACGGTGTTTCCGGACATGGCCGCGGCCCGGCGCACCCCAACAAGTCGAGCGGGAACGAACGGCACGAAGTCGTGCCGGCCCCTTGTCCGCGCACCGCGCTTTGCCCTGCCCGAAATACCGGGATCTTCCAGGCCGGCGGCCGGTAATGACCAAGGTTCGCCATCGCCCCGGTCACCGAGCTCATGACGGGCGAACACTGCGGCGCCCCTTGAACCCCGAAAACGGGGACACTCGGTTTGACCTGCACGTTCAACTGATCCGATGATCACCGGGCATGGCCGTCAATCTGGTGTAACGGCTCGTGGTGCACGTGTTCTCGTAACTCGCTCTCGTCACGCGCGCGCGCACTTGTCCAAGGTTGCGGAGATACTCGCACTCCGGCATGAGATTGCGGTGTTGCGCAGGGCGAACCCCGAAGGCGCGGCTGTCGTCGCCGGGCCGCGCGCTGCTGTCGGGGTCGGCCCGAGTGTTGCCGCAGGCGCTGCGGGCGCAAAGGAGGGGATCGCAGCCAGAGCCCCGGGAAACGACGAACACCCGGCTCGGCCGAGGCCAGGAACGGGTGCCATGGCGTCGTCCTTCGAACCAGGCGTCGCCAGCGAACCTCGCGCTTCGGAAGCTCGCCCGGTCGGCGAACTCCGCGCCTTCATAGCCGGCGGTCCTCGAGAACACCGCCTCGTCGAACCAGGCGTCGCTCGAGAAGATGGCATCCCCGAACCACGCCACCTGCGTTTCTCGTTGCGCTGCGCTGCCGGTTGGGGGGCGGACGTGTGGAAGACCGCTGCGGCGGCGAGGGTGAGGCCGGCGATCCAGGCCAGCGCGGCGAGAAGGGCGCGGGTTTCGTCGAAGTCTTGGGTGAGGGCGGCGTCGATGAGGACGCGGGTTGCGCCGTAGCCGGGGAGGGCGTGGGCCCAGCCGGGCGGGGTGGGGCGGAGCATGGGGCTCTGTTCGATGCCCAGGTCGAGAAAGGGGATCAGAAAGGCGATCAGGACGCCGCCGACGCGGCCGAAGACGGGGCCGATGACGACGCCGAGCAGGGCGTAGGTGGCGGCGATCATCCCGCAGGCGGCAACGTACCAGCCCCATTGCCGGGCATCGAAGACGGTGGCGGTGGCCGCTAGGGAAGCGGCATGCACCACTGACATCCCGTCACATCGAGGCGCACGAACACACGCGCCAACCCCACCTCAGGTGCCGTCCGAGCACGACTCGGACGGCACCTGAGGCGAACCGCCGTGCAGCCATACCGGGCACCCGCACCGCCACCTCCGGCCCGGCCCTCCCCGCTGCCTGCATCTCTGCCCGGCCCGACCCCGAAGGGTTTCCCCGTGACCCGCGCAACACAAGCTCCCAGGAACCGCCGCCGCCTCATCCCCGCCGCCTTGGCCGCCATCGTCCTCGCAAACGCGGCAGCATGCTCAGGCACCGACGCGCCGCCTGACTCGACTGGCGAGGCCGCAACGGCTGCACCGCAGTTCGGCCATGTCCACGGTCTCGGAATCGACCCCGCCGACGGCACCGTGTACGCCGCCACACACCACGGCGTCTTCGCCCTGACCGGCGACGGCGCCGTTCCCGTCGGGCAGAACCGCGGCGACTTCATGGGCTTCACCGTCACCGGCCCGGGCACCTTCCTGGCCTCCGGCCACCCCGCCCCGGGCAGCTCACGCGACCACCACTTCGGCCTGCTGGAAAGCACCGACAGCGGAAGCACCTGGACCGCGCTCTCCCTGACCGGGCAAGCCGACTTCCATGCCCTGGAGCATGCGCATGGCACCGTCTACGGATACGACAGCACCAGCGAACGCATCCGCGTGAGCGCCGACAGGCTCTCCTGGGACGACCGCGCCGGCCTGGAGGCGACCGACCTGGCGATCCACCCGTCCGACGCCGACGTCCTCTTCGCCGCCACCGCGGACGGCGTCCGCCGCAGCACCGATGCCGGCCGCACGTTCGCCGCAGCCACCTGTCCGCGGTGGCAACCGGCGCGGACGTACTGCTCACCAGCGCCGTGACCGGGCAGGGCCTGGACACCATGACCGCGGTCCTGAACGGCACCATCGTGCTGCTCGGCCCCTCCGGGGCCGGCAAGTCCACCCTGGGCAACCAACTGCTCGGCGAAGAACGGCTCGCCACCGGCACCGTGCGCGAGCAGGACGGCAAGGGCCGGCACACCACCGCGTGGCGGGAACTGCTCCCCCTGCCTGGCGGAAGGGTCCTGCTGGACACCCCTGGCCTGCGCGCTATCGGCCTGTACGACGCCCGGGACGGTCTGGAGCAGACCTTCGCCGAGATCGAACACCTCACCCAGGCATGCCGGTTCGCCGATTGCACCCACGAGAGCGAACCCGGTTGCGCGGTCCTGGCCGCCGTCGAGACAGGCGAGATCACGCAACGCCGGCTGGACAGTTACCAAAAACTGCTGCGGGAGAACGCGTACGCCGCCTCGCGCACCGACGCCCGCCTGCGCGCCGACCGGGGAGCGGTCAAGAAGGACATCACCCGCCACCTGCGCGCGACGTACCAGTTCCGGGAGCGCCAGCGGTGAACCACCACGACCACCCGGTCGGCGAGGCAGGGCATACGACCCCGACTCCGCCCGACACAACGGAGGCACGTGCCGCGGCACGACCAGAGATCGCCACACAACGCGAACACGTCGGCGACAACGGCCGCACCGCCCACCTCGCACACCCCCTCCCCCACGACAACACCCCCGGCACCCGCAAGAACGGAACTCTTATGACCACGTGGACCGTGCGCCCCGAGACCGCTGACGACATCCCCGCCATCCGCGACATCCTCCTCGCCGCCTTCCCCACCGCCCTGGAAGCCGACATCGTCGACGCCCTGCGCGCGGACCCGAAGGCGTGGATCGACGGGCTGTCCATGGTCACCGAGGCCTCCGACGGCTCCCTGACCGGGTACGCACTGCTCACCCGCTGCCACGTCGACGGCGAACCCGCGCTCGCCCTGGCCCCGTGCGCCGTACTTCCCGCGGCCCAGCGCACAGGCGCCGGATCGGCCGCCATCCGCACCGGTCTGGACGCAGCCCGAGCGATGGGCGAGAACCTCGTCCTCGTCCTCGGACACGCCGACTACTACCCGAAGTTCGGCTTCACCCCGGCTTCCCGCTTCGGCATTCAGGCGCCCTTCGAGGCACCTGACGAAGCCATGATGGCCATGGCCTTGGACGACACTCGCCCGGTCCCGGCCGGCACCATCCAATACCCCGCCGCTTTCGGCGTCTGACAACCCCCGCAGTGCCCCGAGGACTCGTCTCCTCGGGGCACTGCGGGTGCCGATAACCCATCCCCGCAGGTGAGAGTGCCTTCGGCGGATAAGCGAGCGGCGTCATGGACCTGCGGACGCCGATGAGCGACCGCGACAATCGCCCTGTTCTCGCGGTCTGATGTCGGGGGCGGCGTCGCCGGTGGCGTTGAGGACGCCGGCGTTGGCCATGAGCAGGATGACGACGGCGCGGTCGGTGAAGTCGTCGCGCAGGTGTCCGCCGGCCTAGGCGCGGGCGATGAGCTCGACGAGGCCGTGGTACGCCTCGGCGCGGCGGGCCTCCAAGGCTTTGGCGGCGGCGGGAGAGGTCATGGTGAGCACGTCGGCGAAGCCGCGGTCGGCGGCTTGCATGGCGCAGATGGCGTGGATATAGCCGGTGAAGCCCTGCCAGGGGTCGGGGTGGGCGAGGGCTTCGGTGACGGCGGCGGGGCCGTGCAGCTCGCCGCCGCCTGCGGCGCCCGCGTCATCGCAACCGCCCGGCCCGGCGAGGAGGCGGACCTCGTCGCCGACCTGACTGACACCGACGTTCAACTGGTCGACTACACAAGTGACTTGGAAGCCCAAGTCCGCGCGCTCGCCCCGAACGGCGTGGACGCCGTCCTGCACCTGGCGGGCGACGGCGCGCAGCTCGCCGGGCTGGTACGGCCAGGCGGACGCCCGGCTTCCACCCTGGGCCTGACCCAGGACGCCGTGAAGGGCGCGGACGTCACCGTCCACTCGATCATGGCCGACCCCGACACCCCGACCCTGACCGCGCTCGCCGCCGACGCCGCATCCGGCGCGTCGCTGCGCGTCCCGGTCACCGCAACCTACCCCCTGGAGCAGGCCGACGAGGCGTTCGCCGCGTTCGGCGGCGGGACGCTCGGGCGCGGCCGCACGCCGACCGCGACGAAAACGGCGCGGCGCGCGATCCCGTACCCGCCACGCTCACCGCCGCCGGGGCCCTTCGGCCCAGCGGCGTGTTTTCCGGGGTGTGAGAGTGTTGAGGGAAATGTCTCCAAGGAGGGTGGTCAGGCCCGCGGCGGAGTGCGGGCCCGGATCATGACGAGTACCGAGAGATTTCCACGCGTAACGCGGAGCTTGATGTCGTCCGTTGGGTCCTCGTGGCTACGGGCGCCCTACCCGGCGTTGGTCGCCGACGCGGCGGGTTTCCTCGTGGCCGCCAACGAACGGGCCGCGCGGTTGTTCCCTGCGGCGGTCACCGGCGCCCCGATCGAAGGCGCGGTGCCGCGCTGGCTCGCGCAGGCGCATCGGCACGTTGCGGGCGGTGCCGGGGACTCGGCCGGTCCGGTGCGCGGTCGGCACGGGCAGCGGGTGCTGGAGGCGCACGCGACCGGGGGGTCCGACGGCGAAGTGGTGTGGTGGCTGGTCGACGACACCGACCGGCATCGCGCCGAGACGGCTCTCAAGAGCGAGCAGGAGCGCACCGCGTTCCTCGCCGAGGCGTCCTCGCGTCTGCTGGCCTCGCTGAACACCGAACGCTGCATGGAAGTCGCGGTCGAGCTGGCGGTCGAGTTCCTTGCCGACGCCGCCGTCCTGGTGGCTCCGTCGGCGGGACGGCGGCATCCGATCGCCACCGCCGCCGGCGGCGGCCGTCCGGCCCACGGGTCGGTACGGATCGATCCGCAGGCGGTACCGGGGCTGGCGGAGGCCCTCCAGGGCTATCCGCCCGTTCCCTCGCGGTGGATCGACCCTTCGGCAGTGCCCGACTGGGCTTTCCCGGAGGGCTTCACCGGCCCGGTCGGATCGGTCGTGGTCACGCCCTTGCCGGGGCACGGCATTCCCGCCGGCGCGCTGATCCTGCTGCGCCGCAGCGACCATGCCGCATTCGACGCGTCCGAGGAGCTGTTCGCCCGCGTGTTCGCCGCCCGCGCCGGTGTGGCGTTGTCCGCAGCCCGGCTGTACCAGGAGCAGAGCCGTGTCACGGCCACGCTCATGGCCGAATTGCTACCGCCGGTGCTGACACACGTACACGGGGTGGAATTCGCGGGAGGCTACCGCGCTTCCCAGGACACCGAGCGCGTCGGCGGTGACTTCTACGACGTCCACCCCGGCACGGACGTCGGCCGGGAGACTTTGGCGGTCCTGGGGGACGTGGCCGGCAAAGGGCTCGACGCGGCCGTCCTGACCGGCAAGATACGGAACACATTGCAGGCGCTGCTCCCCTTGGCCGACGACCACGGGAATCTGCTGCGGTTGCTCAATGGCGCCTTGCTCACCGGCCTTCATACGCGTTTCGCGACGCTGGTGCTCGCCTCGGTGCGCAGGCAGGGTGCGGATGCGCACCTGCGGCTCACCTGCGCGGGCCATCCCGCCCCGCTGATCGTACGTCAGGACGGCACAGTCGACGAGGCTGAGACGACCGGCACACTGATCGGCGTACTGCCGGAGATCACGTCCACCACCGCCGGGGTCGTTTTGCGGCCGGGGGAGACCTGCCTGCTGTTCACCGACGGTGTCACGGAGGCCAAGGGCGGCCCCCTCGGCGACGTCATGTTCGGCGAGGAGCGCCTCCGGGCCGCGTTGGCCGAGTGCGCGGGTATGCCCGCCGAGGCCGTCACCGAGCGGATCCAGATGCTCGTCGCCGATTGGCTCGGCGGAAACCGGCACGACGACATCGCCGTGATGGCCATCACAGCGTCGCATACGGCGCATTTGACCGCGGTGGAGGGGCGGACAGCGGGCAGGTTCACTTCATGACCGAACCCGTTACCGCCGATACAGCGCACGACAGCCGGGTGCTGGGGCAGGCCCGCGAAGCACTCTGGCAGGCCGTTTCCGGCCGCGACGAATACGCCGCCCGCCACGTCGTCTTCGCCCTTCGGGACGTCGGAGTGAGTGTCGAGGACATCCTGCTGGACGTCGTCGCCCCGGTGCAGCGCAAAGTCGGTGCCGAATGGGCCGCCGACCGGCTCACCGTCGCCCAGGAGCATGCCGCAACCGCCATCCACGAGCGGGTGATCGCCGCCTTGGCACACCGCAACGGGGAGACCGGGCCTGACGGTACCGCCGGTACGGTCGCGGTGTCCTGCGTGGAGGGTGAGTGGCACGCCCTCCCCGCGCGGATCGTCGCCGAAGTTCTACAGCAGCGGGGCTACCGAATCGATTTCCTGGGTGCCCAAGTTCCGACTGCCCGCCTGATCACGCACCTTCACCAGACGGCACCCGTCGCCCTGGCGTTGTCGTCGTCGCTGCCCACCCGGCTGCCGGACGCGCACAAGGCGATCACCGCCGCGCAGGCCGTGGGCGTCCCCGTCCTCGCCGGAGGTGCGGCCTTCGGGGCGGACGGCCGCCACGCCCGTCGGCTGGGCGCGGACGCGTGGGCTCCCGACGCCCGTACCGCCGCCGCCGTACTCGACCGCGGCTTGCCGCGGCCCCGGACCGGCGCCGTCCGGCAGACCGTCGAGGATCTGCCCCACCTCGCCGACCAGGAGTACACCCTGATCGTGCGCCGCAAGCGGCAGTTGGTGCGCAACACGTTGACCGGACTGAACACCCGGCTGCCCGCGATGCGGTCCTACAGCGACACGCAGCGCGAGCGCACCGCCGAAGACGTCGGCCACATCGTCGATTTCCTGGCCGCCGCGCTGTACACCGACGATGCGGACCTGTTCGTCGGTTTCGTCGGCTGGACCGGTGACATCCTGTCGGCGCGCGGCGTACCCGCCCGGGTCCTCGACCCGTGTCTGGCCGTCCTTGAGGAGGAACTCAAGGACTTCCCCCGGGCTTTGGGTGTCCTCGCCGTCGGCCGCGCCTTCGTGCGCGGCGACACACCCCCGGCCCCCGGCGGAGTTTCCACCGCATGACAGCCCATTCCGACGACGCCTTCGACCTGGAGGCCACACGTGACCCCGCCGGTGACGCGCACATCCGCGTCACCGGCGACCTGGACTGGGAGAGCGCCGACGAACTCGTCGAAGCGGCACGCACCTTCCTGCACACCGCTCCGGCACCCGGCACGCTCCGGCTATGTTGCGCGGGGCTGACCACGTGCGACTCCACGGGGTTGACGGCTCTGCTGACGATCCGCCGCGAAGCCACCGCGGCGGACACCGACTTGTACCTGGACGATCAGCCGCCGGTCCTGAAGCGTCTGCTGAGTGTCACCGGCACCACCCACCTGTTCGGCGGCGCGGACCCCGGCGACGCCCGCGTCGGAGGTCGAGAGCGGCATACCGCGGACGGCGGCCCCGCACCGGCGCAGGCGCCCCCCGGCCGGTGAGCCGCAAAGACAGCGCGGCGGTGCGGCGGCTGCCCGGCATATCGACTGCGCCCGTCGACCAGGCGCTGAATGGCCGACGAGCAACCGGAGCATGTCGGCTTGATGCGGACCGCCAACGTGAACGGACTCGAACGGGCCGCCGCCAGGCGCGTCGTCCGACGCCTCGGCCTTCGCCGCCGGGGTGACGAGTGAGGACCGACTATGAGGGCGGGCCCAGGGATTCTGCTGAAGAGTTCGGATGGGAAGGCCCAACCACCGGAGAACGCCGAGAAGTTGGAAGGCGCCGTCAATACCCGCCCTGATGTCTGTCGTCTCCGACGGTACCTACAGCCTGCGTCTGGTCCCTGAGCAGGCAGCAGCAGGTAGCCGAAGTGCGCGTCGATGCCTCGCTCCGCTGCGCCGAGTTTGTCCCGGACAACCGAATGCGTCTTCGCCGCCGGCGCTGTCGGTACCACCCACTGCAGGTCGTGGGCCGCCCGAATCCGACGTTGGAGACTCAGAGCATGACGCAGGCACAACCCTCAGCGGCTGACAACAGCTCCCGCACCGCACCGATCGTTTGCAGCGAACCCGGCTCCTTCGCCTGGGGCGTCTTCCATGATCGGCATCCCCGACTGCTTCGGCAGCTGTGCGAGGCCTTCCCGTACGACACCGGTCAACGCCGGGCCCTGGACGACCTGCTCGACGAGACCCTGAACGGCACGATCAAGCCGCTCGACGCCACCGCTCACGATGCCGCGCGGTGGGAAGAGTGGGGGCAACGATGGTACGGAACGCCGTGGAGGGATGCCCCGTTCCTCTGGGCCGAGAGTTATTTCTACCGCCGGCTCCTTGAGGCGGTCGGCTACTTCGCCGCCGGCCCCTGGCAGGGCATCGACCCGTTCGCCGTCGCCAAGAACACCGATCTGACCGGGACCGCCGTCGACGAGGAACTCGCCGGACTCGACTCCGTCGCCGAACTCACCGACGAGCAGCGCCGCCACGCGCTGATCAGCTCGTCGCTGTGGGGCAACCGCGCCGATCTCGGCTTCCAGATCACTGCGAACGACGCCGTCGTGGAACATGCGGAGTCAGCTCTGGTCGCGGACGACAGCGGCGCGTTCTGGAACCATCTCACCGAAGACCCGACAGGCCGGGTCTGCTTGATCGCCGACAACGCCGGACGCGAACTCCTCCCGGACCTCGTCCTCATCGACCACCTGCTGCACGCCGGATACGCCAACAGCGTCGTTCTGCACGTCAAACCGCACCCGTACTACGTTTCCGACGCCACTCCCAGCGACACACTCGCATGCCTCCGCCGCCTCACCGCCGCAGGCGGAGAAGCGCAACGGATCGGTCGGCGCCTCAGGCAGGCCATGCAGTCCGGGCGACTCAGCATGAGGACGCACCCGTTCGCCTGCGCCCCACTCCCCTACGCGGAGATGCCTGACGACCTGCGCGCCGACCTCGCCACCGCGCGGCTCACGATCCTCAAAGGCGACCTCAACTACCGCCGCCTCGTCGGCGACCTCCACTGGCCCGCGAACACGCCATTCTCCGACACAGTCGCGCACTTCCCAGGACCCGTCGCCGCTCTGCGCACCCTCAAGTCCGACGTGGTCGTCGGTCTCAGCCGAACCACGCTCGACGGACTGGCTGCAACTGATGCGAAGTGGCGAACATCGGGCACACACGCGCTGATCCAGGTTTGCGCATAGCCGCATGTTTCACCCTGACAACAAGGCCCGTCGAGGCGTACGACGGCTCGTTGTGTCTGCGCAGCAGCGCACACTCTCGGCGCCTGCGACTCGCGGGCGGCGCACACGTCGCTTGCCTCAGCGTGGCGACAGACGCCGGGTCGCCGGAATCGCCTCCACACGCTGAGGCCACCCACCGGCCCGGAGCGACGATTGAGCGATGACTCCCAGCGCCGACCGGTACCGGACAGCCGACCCGAGCGCGACCGACACCGAATCCCAGCACAAGGAGACGATCGCCCCGAACACAGCCCCGGAATCGACAAACACCCGCCTTGGTCGAGGCCAAGCACGGGTGCCGACGGGTGCTGCCCTAAAACCGAAGTTCGCGGGGAAATCATGTTTCCGATCGGGGGTGCCTAACTCCCTTTGCCCGTAAGGTTCGATGCCCTGTCCGCCACCCTCGTTTCATGAATGAGAGATTCCCGCAGCAGACTTGGGGGGAAGTACTCCAAAAGAGTTATGCCGCGTGTGTGCCGGCAGTCGATGAAGCGGGTTCCGTCGAATTCGCTGTTTATCTTCGGACATTCGCGAGGAGGCGTCAGTCGAAGGGCCATGGGCGACGCCAGTGCGCCTGCGTGGTCCGTGTGGCGTGGTCGGTCAACGGACGGCCGCGTTACCGCAGCACTTCTTGTACTTGCGGTCGGAGCCGCACCAGCAGGGCCCGTTGCGTGGCGGCGGCCACAGGGTGAACCGGCCACGGGCGGTGAGGTCGGCGGCGTAGTCGGCGTGCACCTGCGTCCGCGCCGGGTCAGCGTTTTCGTCGGCGGCGAAGGCGATCAGGCCCGCGACCGTCCCGCGCGCCACCGCGAGCCGGGACTCGCCCTGTTCCGACTTCGCGACCAGCAGCTGCTCGACGTTCCGAATATGGGACGCCGAGTCCGCACCGTAAAACTCGGCGTGACCGGGCCAGCGCCGCAGCACCTCGGTGAACTCGCCGCCGGGCCAGTAGAGAACGGACGCAGTGTCCGGGACATGGAGATTCGCCCGCCGCTCCGCGACTTCCTCGCCGAGGCGGGCGTTGGCCTCCCGCAACACCTCGACGTGCGCTGCCACCGGGCGGTCCGGGTCGTGTAGTTCGTCGAGCGCGCGCGGGGTGCCGCCGAACACGCGGTTGACGGCTTCGTGAACGTCGTGGGCGACCTCATCGATGTGATCGTGAGGTACGCGCAGCTTGCGGCGGACCCGATGGCGGCCGACGACCAGGCCGGACACGTCATGAGAAGCGCCCAGCACAGTGTCCGCTGTGACGGGGGTCGTCGGCCCCAGGGCGTGGGTCAGCCCGGCCGTGAACCACTCGGACGCGGTGTCGAGTTCGTCGGCGTCCTCGAACTGCTCGGCGACCAGGCACCAGACGTCGCCGTCACGCGGATGCCGGGCCCGCAAGGCGTCTGCGGCTTCTCGGGCCTGGTCGACGAGCCCGGCGGACCACAGAGCGGAAACCCGGACGGCGCGGATGACGTCAGGAGCATCGCAGGCGTCCTCGTCGGCGAGCAACCGGTCGTACAGTGCCACAGCGCGCTCGTGCTCGCCGGCTTCCGACCAGGCCGAGGCCGCATCAACCAGCAGTTCCTCGCGCTCGTCCGGATACTCCGCGGCGAGCTTCTCCAAGCCCGGCGCCGCGGCAGCGGCCTCCTCGGCACGGGACAGCGGAACAGCCTGCGAAGGAGCGGAAGAACGGGCACGACGGCGCTTGCGTGACATGGAACCACCGTAGCCACCGCACGAGCGGGCGAAGACCGCCCCTCGGCATGCGCCAAGGGACGCCAGGCCCGGCCCACCTGCATCGTTCTTGAGCGTGGCCATATGATGGACCTCTCAACGAAGGTCAGCGTGCGGGCGTTCCGTTGATTCCACACTGACTCCGTCGCCGTGGCTGCGCGACTCGGCTCGGGCGTCGCGGCCCGCCACCGATGTGCCCCTTCCCGCAGGCGGTCCTAAAGTCGATAGTGAGGCCGGGAAGTCCGTTGCGGACTCCTGCGAGCCGTGCGGCACCCGGCGGGCACGAGAACCGCAAGGAAGCACTCCATGACCGCCTCGGCCGATACCCCCGTTCTGGACACCCTGGCCGCCATGACCTCGACTCCTTGGGACGCTGCGGCCTGGCCCCGGATGTCCTCCTCCTCACCCGGATCGCCGCGTTCGTCGCCATGGACACCCCCGTGATGTCCTACCAGGCCGACCTCATGGCCGGCGAGGCTCTGGCCATGACGCCGGAGCAGCTTCAAGACGCCATCGCACCGATCGTCGGCAGCGCCCGCGTCATGGCGGCGGGCACCCACATCGCCGAGGTCCCGGACATCGACATCACCGCCGCCGAACCGGAGTCCGCGGGCTGACGTACTCATGGCGTGCGCGACGGCGCGACGCGCATCGGGCCGAAACGCGAAACCCTCCGAGCCCGGCTCGGGTCCTGACCGCGAGTGTGTAGTTCGACCGCTTCGCGGACGTTGGGCACTTCGGTGTTGGCCTGGAACCTGGGCCCGTGCGCGCCCTCCGCGCCGGAAACAGCCGTCAAGCATCTCATGAAGCAGGAGCATTGCCATGGCGAAGCACTTCACCGGGAAGATCGCCCTCGACGTCCGGGATTCGGAGCCGGACTGGGCGCCGTTTCTCGCCCCGGAGGCACCGCCGGGCGCCCCGAATGTGCTGGTGATCGTGTGGGATGACGTGGGGTACGGGACGATGGACTGCTTTGGCGGGCCGGTGCAGGCGCCGACCATGAAGCGCATCGCCGACTTGGGGTTGCGGTACGCGAACTTCCATACCACCGCGTTGTGTTCCCCCAGCCGCGCGTCCCTGTTGACCGGGCGCAACGCCACGTCGAACGGGATGGCGACGATCGCCGAGTTCAGCGCGGGCTTCCCCGGGATCTCCACGCGCATACCGTTCGAGAACGGGTTCGTCTCCGAGGTCCTGGCCGAGCGCGGCTACAACACCTACTGCGTAGGGAAGTGGCACCTCACCCCGGGTGAGGAGACCAGCATGGCGGCGTACAAGGGGCGCTGGCCGCTGGGCCGCGGGTTCGAGCGTTTTTACGGCTTCCTCGGCGGCGAATCCAGCTGCTGGTACCCGGACCTGATCCACGACAACCACCCCGTCGACCCGCCGGCCACGCCCGCCGAGGGGTACCACATCGCGAAGGACTTCTCCGACAAGGCCATCGCGTTCATCCGCGACGCCAAGGCCGTGGCTCCCGACAAACCGTTCTACATGTACTACTCGCTCGACGCCGCCCACGCACCGCACCACGTGTTCAAGGAATGGGCGGACCGCTACAAGGGCGTGTTCGACGAGGGCTACGAGGCGATCCGGCACGGGATTCTGCGGCGCCAGAAGGAGATCGGTCTGCTGCCGGAGGACACCGAGCTGTCGCCGATCAACCCGCACGGCGAGCCGCAGGTCACCGGGCCTGACGGGCAACCGTGGCCCGGACTCGACGTCGTGCGCCCGTGGGACAGCCTCAGCAACGACGAGCAGCGACTTTTCGTCCGGATGGCCGAGGTCTTCGCCGGCTACGTCTCCTACACAGACGATCAACTCGGCCGGGTCATCGACTTCCTGGACGCGGCCGGGGAACTGGACAACACCATCATCGTGGCGGTTTCCGACAACGGCGGCAGCGGCGAAGGCGGACCGGACGGGACGTTCAACGAATGGCGGTTCTTCAGCGACCTGCCCACCCCGACCGAGCTGTCCTTGGAACACATCGACGAGCTCGGTGGCCCGCAGTCGTACAACCACTACAACACCGGCTGGGCTTGGGCGTTCGACACCCCGTTCCCGTACTGGAAGCGCTGGGCCGGCTTCGAAGGCGGCGTCGCCGACATGTGCCTGCTCGCCTGGCCCGCGGGCATCGAGGCCCGCGGCGAGGTGCGCGGGCAGTACATCCACGCCGTCGACGTCGTGCCCACCCTCTACGAACTCCTGGACGTCGAGCCGCCCGAGACACTCAAGGGCCATCCGCAGAACCCGATCGAGGGCGAGAGCTTCGCCGCCTCGATCACCGACCCGGCGGCGCCGGGCAAACAGACCCAGTTCTACGCGATGCTCGGCCAGCGCTCGATCTACCACGACGGTTGGCTGGCCTGCACCGTGCACCCGCCGCTGAGCGGATGGGGCGACTACGCCCACGACCGGTGGGAGCTGTACAACCTGGCGGCCGACCGCGCTCAGTCCCGGGACATCGCCGCGCGCGAGCCCGAGCGGCTGGAGACCCTCAAGAGCCTGTGGTACTACTACGCGGGCCGGTACAACGGGCTGCCGCTGGACGACCGCACCGCCCTCCAACAGGCCCTGGCCGAACGCCCCCACGGCACACCGCCGCGCGATCGGTACATCTACTACCCCGACTGCGCCTCCGTCCCCGAGCAGTCCGGCGTGGTCATCAGCGGCAGGTCGTACACGGTCGCCGCCGGCGTCGACATCGACTCGGCCGACGCCGAGGGTGTCCTGTACGCCCACGGCGGGGTGGCCGGCGGGCACAGCCTCTATCTCAAGGACGGGCGCCTGCACTACGTCTTCAACTGGGTGGGGACCCACTTGCAGACGGTGCACTCCGACCGCGAAATCCCTACCGGCGCACATGTGTTCACCGCCGACTTCGCGGCGAAAGGCCGCAGCGGCGACCCCGCGATGCCCGGAACCGCCGGAACTCTCACCCTCTACATCGACGACCAGCCGGTCGGCAGCAGCAACATCGTCACCCAGCCCGGGTACTTCTGTGTCGTCGGCGACGGGATCTGCGTCGGCCGCGACGACGCCTCACCTGTCACCCCCGACTACCAGGCCCCGTTCAGGTTCACCGGCGGCACCATCGACAAGGTCGTCGTCGACGTCTCCGGCGAACGCTTCGTCAACCACGAAGCCCAAGTCCGCGGCTGGTTCGCGATCGATTGACCGCAAGAGGGCGAACAGTCGACCGACCCGGGCGGATCTGAAGGCGCGATGCCGCAGCTTGCCGCGCCGGCCTCTGCCCACACATACACCGCGACAGGCGTTCGCCGGTCTCATCCGAGCGCCCCGGACGCGCGAGGTGCCCGGCTGCGAAGGAGCCGTCCTGCCGGGAGGGGAAGGGCGTGGCCGCGACACGGTCGCCACACGGATCGCATCGATATCGGGGCCGACCGCGACGGCTTCGCCCGCGCCGTCCGAGACTGGGACGACGTCCGGTTTGGCCGGGAGTACGTACGTGCCGTCGAGGACCATGAGTTCGCGGAAGCCCAGCGACGTCGCCCGCACCGCCACCAGCACCTGGCCGGCCCCCGCGAACGGTTGCTCCGCGCGGCTCAAAACCTGATGTACGACCAGGGCATCGGGGTCGGTGTGGAACGTGCAACGGCATCGTGCGGCTGCTCGACCACGACCCGGAGAGCAGCGCCGTGCTGCTGGAACGCCTGGACGGCTCACGCACCCTGGCTTGCGTCGAGGACGACGACGTGGCCATGAGCGTCTTGGCCCAACTTATTTATGGCCCGGCTGCACTCCGTCCCGGCGCCGAGCCACGACATCACATGGAGGACCCCACAGACGGCGGCGCTTAGCCCGCAGAGCCCCAGAGCACGCGGGCAGGGGCAAGCGCCGCGAGCCGTCCGCTCAGCGGCTGTCCCTGCCGTCGGCGTCGTAGTCGGCGGATACGAAGTCGCACTCGATGGTCAGCGCCGACTCGGTCTCCACCCGCCCGTCGCCCCACTCGGAGCGGCCGAAGCCGACGCTGACGATGGTGTAGCCGTCGTCGACGCCGACACCTTCGCCTGGTACCCGGCCGTCGGGCACGGCGACCTTGATCGGCGTGCCGTCGTCCAACTCCGCCAGTGCGGCACGCAGGTCACCCACCGTCATCGCGGCCGCCTCGTGACGCACCATCCCCGTGGGCGAAGGCTGCCCGGCGGGCGGCGCGGTGGGGAAGTCGGCGGCGTCGGAGGCACGGGGAACGGAATCTGCGGCGGACTTCGGATCTGTGGTCATTCCGCCATCCTGTCAAAGATCTGACCCATATGGGCCAATCTTCCCGCCGCACCGGCGTCGGCCGTGGTCCGGCACGTCGGCACACGCGGGCCCGCGAAGCCGGGACTGGTGTCAATTGGCACCAGGCCCATGCACGCGTTGGTTCCCCGACACGACCACCCGTCCGCAGGGCGCTACGCGGGGGCAGCGGTGCCGAACAGCGCCGAGGCGTTCTGGAGTGGTGTCAGTCCGCGCGGCGGTGCGCCTTCGGAGACGCGGCAGGTGAAGCCGAGGCGGGCCATGGCTCGCGTGACTTCGTCCGCGGTGAAGTCACGGCGGTCCTGCCGGGTGAGAATACCCCCGACCTGCTTGACCGGGTACCGACGGCGGCCGATGATCACGGACCCGCTCGTGACGGGCTCGGGCTTGATGC
The DNA here is from genome assembly GCF_051388935.1 of Yinghuangia sp. YIM S10712. Lineage (NCBI taxonomy): Bacteria > Bacillati > Actinomycetota > Actinomycetes > Kitasatosporales > Streptomycetaceae > Yinghuangia > Yinghuangia sp. YIM S10712. The sequence goes on along the minus strand of NZ_JBPKBI010000010.1, from coordinate 146,780 downwards.
CCTTCATGGATTCCAGCACTCCGTGCTTGGAGAGATCGAATGCGAAACCGGCGATGACGCAGCGCATGGTGCCTCACAGAAGGTGGAAGAGAGCCGATCGAAGCCAGGGAATCGACGGCGGGGGCCGGAAACGCCCTGGGTGCCGTCACCCTGTCGGCGGGAGACGCACCGCCGAACCTGTGTGTCCCACGGCGAGTTCCGGGCAGCGAGTCGCCGTCATGGGCACGGCGAAACCTCATTCGCGTCGATGACGTCCCGGAGGCGGACGAGGTCCGTGTACGAGGGGCTGTCGCGTACGGCGGCCAGCTGGGCCCGCGTGACCACGCCCGTGCACTGGTCGTCCTCGTCGCACAGGAACAGATGATCGGCAAGGGCGCCGGACATCACGGACAGCGCCACCTCGACGGTCATGTCGACGCCGACCCGCGGCCCGGACGCGTAGGAGACGTCAGCCGGGGCTGTGGGGGTGTGGCTGCAGGCCGCCGCCGGCCATGTCTGGGGGTGTGTCATCTGAACCGATGTCGAGGGTGCCGCGTTGGGGTCGGGCAGCAGAGCGAGTCTTCCGGGCATCAGGGCCTCAGGCCGCCGCGCCGGAGGTGGATTGCCACGAGGAGGCGCGACGCGGGGCCTGGCCGGTGGTCCGGTCCTGCCCGGGACGGCTCCGTCGGCCCCGGCTCGGGGAAGCGCCGCCCCGGGCGCGTTCACGAGGGCGGTCCGCTGCGGGCGAGGAGATGGTGACCGGGATGCCCGAGGGAGCCTGCGCGCCGGTGATGCGGCTCAGTTCCGCGTCGCCGGAACGTACCTGGGTGGTTTGCGCGGTGACACCTGCGGCTGCCATCAGTCGGCTCATGCTGCGGCGTTGGTCGGGTGTGACCAGGGTGACGACGCTGCCGGACTCGCCGGCGCGGGCCGTGCGGCCGCCGCGGTGGAGGTAGTCCTTGTGGTCGGTGGGCGGGTCCACGTTCACGACCAGGTCGAGGTCGTCGACGTGGATTCCGCGCGCGGCGACGTTGGTGGCCACCAGCACCGTCACGTGGCCGGACTTGAACTGGGCGAGGGTTCGGGTGCGTTGCGGTTGGGACTTGCCGCCGTGCAGTGCGGCGGCGCGTACCCCGCTGGTCAGCAGGTGTCGGGTCAGCCGGTCGACGGCGTGCTTGGTGTCCAGGAACATGATCACCCGGCCGTCGCGCGCCGCGATCTCGGTGGTCGCTCGGTGCTTTTCCGTGCCGTGCACATGGAGGACGTGGTGTTCCATCGTGGTGACCGCGTCCGCCGAGGGGTCGACGGTGTGCACCACCGGGTCGGTCAGGTAGCGGCGCACCAGCCGGTCGACGTTGCGGTCCAGCGTGGCCGAGAACAGCATCCGCTGTCCCTCCGGCCGTACTTGGTCCAGTAGCGCGGTGACCTGCGGCATGAATCCCATGTCGGTCATCTGGTCGGCCTCGTCGAGGACGGTGATGCCGACCTGGTTCAGGCGGCAGTGGCCCCGCTCGATGAGGTCCGTGAGTCGGCCCGGAGTCGCGACGACGACTTCAGCCCCGGTGCGAAGTGCGTTGGCCTGCCTGTTGATCGGCATCCCGCCGACCACTGTGGCCAGCCGCAGCTGAAGGGCGCGGGCGTACGGAGCGAGCGCCTCGGTGACCTGCTGGGCCAGCTCGCGTGTGGGGACCAGGATCAAGGACAGCGGCTGTCGCGGTTCGGCGCGCATCCCGGCCGTACGGGCCAGCAAGGCGAGGCCGAACGCGAGGGTCTTGCCCGATCCGGTACGGCCGCGGCCCAATACGTCACGCCCCGCGAGGGTGTTCGGCAAAGTCGCAGCCTGGATCGGGAAGGGCACGGTCAGGCCTTGGCGGCCGAGCGCCGCCAACAGCGGCGTCGGCATGGCGAGCTCGGAGAAGGCCGCAACGGCGGGAAGTGCGGGGGTGACCGTCTTCGGCGGCGCGAACTCGCCCTGCGGTGCGAGCTGTCGGCGTCCGTGGCCTCCCGAGCGCCCTTGGGCGCCGGAACGGTCGGAGAGGGCGGATCCGAAGCGGCCACCGCGTTGTCCGGAGCCCGGATGGCCGGTGCGGGTGAGGCGGTCGTTGGTACGTGTGCGGTTCATGCGGAACCTTCCTTGATGCGGCGCGCGCCAAGGAATTCCCGCGGCAGAAAACCGGAAGGGGAATTGCAGGGACGAGCCGAGGGAATTTCGCCGGAGCCGGGGACGAACAAGGCGGCCGGTCGGCGGATCTGGAGAATCGGGACGATGGCGCAGCCGGGGCGGGCCCGGGAATTCAGGTCGGGGAGGGCGTGAAGGACGCGAAACCCCGGCGGAGCGCGAACAGAAGCGAGCTGGGGCCCACACCCCGAGGTGCGGGCCCCAGCTGCGAAGTACGTGACGGCGTCAGGCGGGAACGATGTTCTCGGCGCTCGGGCCCTTCTGGCCCTGCGCGATGTCGAAAGTCACCTTCTGGCCTTCCTGAAGCTCACGGAAGCCCTGGGCGGCGATGTTCGAGAAGTGGGCGAAGACGTCCGGTCCGCCGCCGTCCTGCTCGATGAAGCCGAAGCCTTTTTCCGCGTTGAACCACTTCACAGTTCCGGCAGCCATGTCAGATCTCCTCAAAGGGGGCAGGGCCCGGAGCCCGCACCATGCGGACCCCGCGTCGCCGCGATGATCGCCCCACCGGAAATATGCCGGACCCACAAAAGCACGTCGCGCCGGGGAAGACACGGCGCAAGCACCCGAAGATTTTGGGAACCATAACTGCAACTGAGACCGACAGTAGCACGTTGTTGCCGATTTCCTGCACCAGGTGAACTCGCTCGGTTTTTCGGGAAAGAAATTCTCGTCGCACATCACGGCGATTTCTCACTCCCCGACCACATATTTTGCCTCCCGTCGAGCACAGGGTCTCCGTTCGAGCACATCTGCCGGCGGTGCCGCGCCATCGCGCTGCGCGTCAGTGGCAGTGGGGTGTGCCGTCCCGCTGTTCCGGTCGTCCTGACCGTACGCCTGCCGTTGCACGCCCGTGCCTGACGCGCCTCCGAGCTCGCCGACGATCGAGCCGATCCTGCCGCGCTGCACACCGGCGACTGCGGCCCCGCTGGTCGGCCGGGCGCGCACAAGCTCAGAGCCGACCGGGGCATGGGCCTGGCCGGGACGGCCGTGGATCGCCGGCTGGGGCGAACGCCCTTGCGCAGCAATCGAATTCACCGCCTGGTGCATGACGCGGACCGCCCCTCGCGAAAGCCGGCCACACGCACGGGGGCGCCAACGACATTGCGATTGCGGGGTGAGCCGTTCTCCGCAGGAGCCCTCCTGGCGCCGGAACAGACACCCCAGATGAAAACGAATATGGTTCCCATTATCATTTGTTGGGGGCATCCGTGCGTTCCGCTGCGGTTGTGCCGTTCCCCTGACCACTGCTGCTCGAAAGCGAGAAACGTTTATGTCACGCACCCTCTGCCGGCCCGTCAGATGGATGGTGGCGGCCACCGTGGCAGCCGTTCTGGCGGGCGGCTGCTCCAGCGGCGATGACGGGAACGCCGGTAAGGCGGGCGCGGCAGGCACTGCGGCTGCTGGCGCCGAGTCGCGGATCACCGATGCCAAGGGCAAGGAAGTCGCGCCGGCACGCACGCCCGAGCGCGTGGTGTGCCTGGTGGCGTTGTGCGACGACATGCTCACCGAATTGGACATCGTCCCGGTGGCGACCAACTCCAAGCTTCTGGCCCATCCGCAATTCCTCGGTCCGGAGAAGGTCAAGGAAGTCGCCACAGTGCCAGGAGGGTTCGTCAGTCCCGAGGTGGAATCGATTCTGTCGTTCCGCCCTGACCTGGTCATCGGTCTGGAGGACACCCACGGGAAGCTCGCGCCCGCGCTGAAGGGAGCGACGGCGTTTTGGGCGTTGCAGCCCGCGTCGTGGCAGGACAGCGTCGCGTACCTGCACGACCTGGGGCGGCTGACCGGCCGTCAGGCGCAGGCCGCCGCCGCGGAGCAGCGCTTCCGCGCCAAGCTCGACGCGGCCAAGGCGGCGAAAAGAGCCGACACGGCACTGGTGATCTTCGGCAGTGACGAGAACTTCGGCGTGGCCATGGACGGACAGGACATCGCAGGCAGCATGATCGCCGAGTTCGCGGACTACCCGTGGCCGTCGCGCGGGATCGAGGGAACGTACAGCTTGGAGGAGATCCTCACCCGTGACGTCGACGTGCTGTTCGTCGAGACCCTGTCATTCGGCGGGGCAGGCGAGGCCAAGTTGTCGGAGAAGCTCGCGGCCAACCCTCTGTGGCAGCGAATCCCGGCGGTGCGCGACAACAGGGTCGTGGAAGTCGACGCGGAGGTGTGGGCCAAGGGGCGCGGCACCCGGTCGCTGGGCATCGTGATCGACGAGGCGACTGCCGCGCTGCGATGAACACTGTTGACGCCGTACCGACGTCGGTCGGCACGCATCGGCGAGGCAGGGCGGGGGCATGGGCGGGAATCGTCCTGCTGCTGGGGGCGGTCGCCGTCGGACTGTGCCTGGGAACGCCAGCGGTGGGCCCGGGTCGCGTGTTCGAGGCGCTCGGCGGCGACCAGGACGTGGAGTCCGTGATCATCCGCGACCTGCGCCTGCCGCGTGTGCTGCTCGGGGTGCTCGCCGGTGCCTGCCTGGCCGCAGCCGGCCTCGTGTTGCAGGAAGCGCTCCGCAATCCGCTCGCGGTGCCCGAGATGCTTGGGGTTTCCTCGGGCGCAGCGCTGGGCGTCGCGGTTCCCCTGGTGGCCTCGACGGCCGTGCCGGCTGTCGCGCATCCGCTGCTGGCGATCGCGGGTGCGGTGGCGGGCGGGTTGGCGACCGTGGTCGCCGCCGGTTTCGGACGCAGCCCCGCGGCGGTGTTGCTGGTGGGTGCGGCGGTCGCGGCGGCGTTTCAGTCGGCGCTGCTCATGGCGTTGGTGATGGCCGATCAGCTCGATCTGCAACTGATCTACCGCTTCCTGATGGGCAGTTTGTCGGGGCGGACCTGGAGTCACCTGGACGCGGTCTGGCCGTGGCTGCTGGCGTCGCTGCCGGCGCTCGTGGCGTGTGTGCCGGTCCTCGGCGTTCTGCGCCTCGGCGATGGTGCGGCGCAGACGTTGGGGCTGCATGTCCATCGTGCGCGCCTGGGTGCACTGGCGGCGGCCATTTTGCTGATCGCTCCGATCATCGCGATATGCGGCCCCATTGCGTGGATCGGTTTCCTGGCCCCCCATGTGGCGCGCGCCTTGCATCCGCGTGCCGACGCCGTACAACGGCTCGCCCCCACGATGCTGTGGGGTGCCGTCTGCACGGTTGGCGCCGATCAGGCGGCTCGCCTGGCGTTCGCCCCGGTGGAGACACCGGTCGGCGCGTGGACCGCATTGGTGGGCGTGCCGATCGGCACTGTCCTCCTGAAACGCAGCGGCAGAGCGGAGCGCCGGAATGCGGTGGCAGGCGTGGACGCGGCCGGAGCCGGGGGCGGCCGATGAACGCGGGGTGGGCGTCCCGGCGGGCGCGGGTGACGGTGCTGGTGGCGTTGTTGGCCGCCGCGATCGCGGTCGGTGCGGCCGGCCTGTTCGCGGGGCGGATGGTGGCGCCTCATGAGGTTTGGGCGGTGGTCACCGGGGCGAACGACGACCCGCTGGCCCACCACGTGGTGATGCGCCTGCGCATGCCGAGAACGCTGGTCGCGCTCACGGCCGGAGCGTGCCTGGGCACCGCGGGCCTCCTGCTGCAAGCGTCCCTGCGCAATCCCCTGGCCGGCCCCGAGGTGACCGGCGTCGCACCCGGCGCCGTCCTCGGTGCGGTGGCCGCTTCCGGTGCGGGGCTTGCCAGTTGGTCCTCACCCGGGTCGGTGGCCGCGGCGGCGTGTGCGGGCGGCTTCCTCGGTGCGGGCCTGCTGTGGCTGCTTACCGGGGGCCGGCGGACCGACCCGCTGATGACGGCCGTCTACGGCGTGCTGGTCTCCGCGCTGCTGTCCGGACTGACCGCCGTGGTGCTGGTCGCGGCTCCCGGTGAACTGGGCAGCGTCGTGCAGTGGCTCGTCGGCAGCACCGAGGGCCGTGTGTGGGAGCACTGGCACATGCTCGGCCCCTGGGCGCTCGCCTGGGGCGCGGCGGCGTTCGCTTGTGCGGGAGCACTCGGGGTGCTGCGCTCGGGCGACGAACACGCCGCGGCCGTCGGCCTCGCCCCGGCGCGCACCCGCGCGTACGCCCTCGTCTGCGCCGTCGCGCTGACCGCGGGAGCAGTCGCGGCCGTCGGCGCACTCGGTTTCGTGGGACTGCTCGCCCCGCACGTGGCCACCGCACTCCTCGGCGCCGACCTGCGCGCGGCTCTGCCCGGCGCGGCCCTCGTCGGGGCGGTGATCGTGGGCGGCTCGGACTCCGCCGCCCAGGCACTCTCCCCGCCCCTGGCCGAACTGTTCGGCTCCGATCGGTTCCTGTTGCCGACGGGGGCGATCACCACGGGCGTCGGTGCTTTGGTTCTGCTCGCCGTGGCACGCCGGTACGCGCCAAACGAAGACCAGTGACCCGCCGACTCCGTTGAGGGAACAAGGACATGCGGAGAAACCACAGATCGGACAACCGCGGCACCGACGTCGGGGACACCGCCTCCGCGGCGACCGCTCCGGCCCACACGCCCGCGCTCTCCTTCGCCGACACGCGCTTCGCGTACGGCGAACGCACGATCGTCGACGGTGTGTACTTCGACGTCGCCCCCGGCGAACTGGTCGCGCTGGTCGGGATGAACGGGTGCGGCAAAAGCACCCTGCTCAAGCTCGCCGCAGGGCTTCTGCGACCGGCGTCGGGAAACGTATGGCTCCAGGGGAAGGCCATCACCCGCCTGTCCCGTCGGGAAGCCGCACGCCGAGTCGCCTTGCTACACCAAAGCTCGCCGCCTGTGCCAGGCCTGACGGTACGTCACCTGGTGCGGCAAGGGCGCTACGCGACGCGCGGTCCCTTCGGCATGCTCCGCGACGGAGACGACGAGATATGCCTTCGCGCGATGGCCGACGCCGGCGTCACGCATTGGGCGGACCATCCGGTCGATGCCCTGTCCGGCGGCGAGCGGCAGCGCGTACGCCTTGCCCTGGTCCTGGCCCAGGACACCCCGGTGCTGCTCCTCGACGAGCCGACAACGTACCTCGACCTGCGCCATCAGCTCGAAGTACTCGAACTGGTCGCCACGTTGCGGCGGGACCGGAAACTGACCGTGGTGATGGTCCTGCACGACCTCGGCCACGCGGCGCGGTACGCGGAACGCATCATCGCACTGCGTGCCGGGCGCGTGGTCGCGGACGGTCCACCCGGCGACATAGTCACGCCCGCTCTCCTGCGCGACGTCTTCGCCGTGGCCGGGCGCGTGGGACTCGATCCGCAGCGCGGCTGGCCCATCTGTTATCCGGACTCGCCGCTGGACGACACGCCCGCACAAGACGCCACCCCGGCAACGAACACAACAGATCACCGGGCACAGGCTCCGGAGCCGCGCCCATGATGCTTCACCCCGGTGGCAGCTCGGGCAACGGCAAGTCCAGCAGCCCGACCGCCTGCCGGTGCGCACCCGTCGCACAGATGGCGACGATTCCACCGTCTGCCCCGAACTCGACCGCCTTGCCCGTGACCGGGACACCAAGCACTTCCGTGGCGAAAGGCACCTGGAGATGTTCCTCGAACATCGCGAACAGGCCGGTCAGCTCCTCGTCTTCGCCCCAGCAGTCGACGACGGCCTCGGCGACCAGGGCGCCAGGGCCTGATTCGCGGCTCGCACGACCCCACTCCACCGCCGGACACCGGCGTCCCACGCCGCACGGAGTCAAGCTGGTCCAACCGCCGCGCCACCCACCGCTGCCGGCACGGCCGCTCCAGCGCCATACCCCGCGATGCGAACCGTATCCCGAACGCATACGTCCGCGAAAACGACATCCTCGCCCACTTGCTGGCGCTGCACCTGATGCGCACCGGTGAGGGCACCGCTCCGAACCCTGCAGGTGCACTCGCACAGCTCCGCGCCGACGACATCGAGCTGATCTACGACCAGACCAGCCGCACCGTGACCGCGAACACCGAGAAGAGGAAGATCGCCATCGGCCTATGAACCCCCAGCGCCTACCGGCACCGGACAGCCGGTCGAGCGCGCGACTGACATCCAGCGAGGTGCCGCCACACGCAACCGGTCGTCCGCACGTACACAACCGCGGCGAGCACCGCCTCGTCGTCGATGTTCGCCGTCCCGCCGCCCTGCGGACGCACCCTGGCCGGCGGCAGCAACGGCTCCACCACCCCCACAGCCCCTCAGGAACGATCCAACCCCACCGCGAACTGCCCATGACATGCCATCGAGTTCGCAGCCACGTAGGACACGGCCACGCGTCGACCAGGCCCACGTGCTCGATCGCGGCGCGCCGAGTAGCCCGATTGGTGCGGCGCGTCGCGTTGTCGGCGTGCGGATGCATGCCCGCTCCGGCTGGAACCTTGATGAGCCACGCGCCGACAAAGCGTTCATCCCCGGCCCCTGCGAGTCGCGTCGCGGTGGCCCCGGGTGGAATCGGAGAATTCGGGACGGGAACGGCATACCTGGCGACTAGGCAAGCGAGGACGGGCCATGGCCGGTGCGAGCGGAGGAGCAGGACGTCCCGTGCACACGGGGGCGGTCATGAGCGGGCTGTCGAAGGTGTTCGAGCTCAACCCCGCCGGCCTCAACTGGCCGCGCGGGGTGGTGTTCCTGGACGTGGCGCTGGTGCCGCTTGTCGTTTTTTGGGTGATCGGGCACGAACAGTACCTTCTCAGCGCGTTGTTCGGCCTGCTGTTAACCGCGCTGGCCGACCCGGGAGGCGGCTTCGGGTACCGCGTGTCGCGCATCGCCGTGTTCGCGCTGACCGGCGCGGGGGTGACGGCGCTGGGGTTCGGCATCGGGGGGCAGGCCTGGGGCTGGCTGGTACTGGCGGTTTTCGCGGTGACGCTGGTGGCCGGCATGGCGGTCGTGTTCGGGGTGCACAGGTTTGTTGCCGCCCTGCTTCTGAACCTTTGGTTCATCGTGGCCCTCGGGTTGGCGTCCAGCCTCCATCAGCACCCCCGTGTCACCAGTCACACCTGGGCTCAGGTGCTCGCCTGGTCAGGGGGGTCGGCGCTGTGGATCGCGGCGACACTTATCGGGCGGCTGATCCGCGGGCGCGGGGACCGGCCCCAGCCGGTCTCGGAGCTCCCCGGTGGCATCTCGCGGAAGAAGCTGACCAGGCCGCTGATCCTGTTCGCGATGATCCGGGCCGGGGCGATCGGCGGGACCGCCGCGCTCGCCTTCGGGCTGGACCTCTCGCACGGGGTCTGGATGCCGATCGCGGCCGTCGTCGCCATGAAGCCGGACCTGAGGCAGGCCACGCTCGTATCCGCGCAGCGCGTCGCCGGCGCGCTGATCGGCGCTGTCGCGGCTGCGCTGTTGCTGTTGCTGCCCATCGGGGAGCACGGACTCAGGCTGTTCGCGGTAGAGCGCGGACTCGAAGTGGTCGCACTCGTGCTGTTGATGCACGGGGCAGCGATCCGTTTTTGGAACTACGCCCTCTACAGCGCGGCCATCGCCGCAGGAGTGCTCATCCTGGTGGACCTTCCGCAGCCGACCGACTATGCCACCGAGGGCTACCGGGTCCTGTGGACGGTATGCGGCGTGGCAACCGGCCTGCTCGGCATGCTGCTTGCCGGCCTGCTCGCCAAACGCACCGCCAAAGCACCGCCACAACCGGCCTGAACTTGTTCCGCTCCGGCTCAGACCCTGGCGGGAGGCCTTCTCCATCAATGCGACGCGGCCATCTCGCCTGGCTGGCCCGTTACCACCACCCGGCATACATAGGAAGGCCACCAGCCTGCCGTCCCCGCAGGCGCTGCCGGGCGGCGCGCCGTCGAGTTCGGGAACGAGCGACGCTCGGCGGGCGGCGGGCTGCGGTGCCCCGTGCGTGAAGGGCCTGCCCGGACAAAGGCGTACGGCCATGTCGAAGTCATCGAACACGACGCCCCTCGGGGTGCTGGTTCTCCACGCGCGGCTTCCCGCATGGCTGCGTATGGGGCGGCTCGGCCGAGGTGAAGCCTGCTTGGCACGTCCGAACACCCGCCGGTGCGTGTGGTCGACGTCGACGAACGCCACCTTGCCGACGCCGGGCAGCAGCGGCGTTCGCGCGGCGAGGCGGGCGAGGAAGTCCCGGTGCACCGAGTGGAGTTGGCGGTTGTGGCCGTGGATAAACGAGCGCAGGAACGTGCCCAGCGTCGACGGCACACGCACCCCGCCGAACAGGGCGTTCATCGCGCCGTGCCGCAGCCGGTCGGCGTCGTCGATCGAATCGGCCCCGTGCGCAGCTCCTCGACCACCACCCGGGCCGACCCGCCCGCTGCCCGGACCACCGGGCTCGGATGCGTCGCACCCGGGCGCACCACGGTGTAGAAGTACCGACCGCCGGCCGCGATCGGAGCGGACACCTGAGGAATGCGTTTGACCGCGTCGTACAGGGCCTGTGCCTGGGCCACCGCCTCGGGGTCCAGATGGTCCTGCCGCAACTGCTCCTCGTCGAGACGCCACGTGTCCCGCTCCGACGTCGTCGGCTCGTTCGACCCGCGGGTGCCTGGTCGCGTCCCTGGCCTGTGTGCCTTCCGGCCGGTCCGTGCTCATCGCGGTGTGCCTCCACTGACATTTGTGGTGCCGCAGGTATCGGGGGCATCGCGACCGCCGGCTGGCTCAGAGCCGTTTCCTTGGTCGCGCCGGGCCAGGCTGACGCTTCGTGCCCTGCGGTCCGCGCGTGGACGGGTGGTCGCGTCAGGTCTGATCCGCGATCAGCGTGCCGCCGACGCCGACACGGTCGTCGGGCTGGGCGATGAGTTCCACCAGGACCGAATCACGGAGCTCTTCGCCGAGCACGGTCCCGACGGCGTCTGTGACAGCGGCGACGAGTTGGGCCGCGATGTCGCGGCCGTCTGGTCGGGCGAGAGCGCCGGCGCGGATGCCAAATGTGACTTCGGGGATTGCCGTGTGGTCGAAGCTGCCTCCGACGGCCCATCGGTGCGGCGGGATTCCGACAAGTCGCACGACCACCAGCGGGCGCGCCCATTCGCCGTACACAGCGACGACCGCTTCGGTGAGGGCGGAGACGAGCTCGGGCTCCCGCTCCGACAGCTGGGACTCCGCGGCGTAGACGGTGAGGTGAGGCATGATGGATCCAATCGTCAACAAATTATATTTGCAAGCAAAGGTACTTCGTGGAGTCTGAGCTGTCCACCAATGAGGCCGTCCGCGCGCTGCTGCTGTTGATGCCGCGTCTGGTGGGACGGGCAAAGCGCCTGCCCATGCCCGATGTGTTGCGCGAGCTGGACCTGGCGCCGCGCCATCTCTCGCTGTTCGCGCAACTCCAGTACGACGGGCCGCTCACCGTCGGCGAACTGGCCGAACGGCTCGAAGTAGCCCCGACCACGGTGAGCCTGATGGTGGCCGACCTGTCCCGCCGGGGCGTCCTGCACCGCCGGGAGGACGACGCCGACCGGCGACGGCGGATCGTCGAGATCGCCCCCCACATGGCCGCCGCGGTCGAGGGTTGGCTGGGCGCCAGCGCGCGGGCGTGGGACACCGCACTCAGCGGCTTGACCGCCGACCAACGGCACACGGTCGTCCAGGCGCTGCGGGACTACGAGCACGCCCTGGAACCCGATCACCCCGGGCCGTCGTAGCCCCGGCGGGCGCGGTCAGACTGTGCGCCGGGGTTCTCCTGTACTCCAGTCCCAGTTGGTGATCGTGGCGCGCATCAGTCTCGAAGCACTCGACAGGTGGCTGTCGGCGCCCCAGTAAAGGGTGAGCGTGCGGCGGCAGTCGGGGTTGTCGACCGGGACCCAGGCGACGGGGGCACGCGTGGTGCTGCGGCGGGCGATGGCGGGAGCCAGGCCGATGCCCAGCCCGGCGCTGATGAGGTCGGCGATCGCGCTGTGCTCGTCGCTTTCGCAGACGATCTTCGGGGTGAGGTCGTGGGCGGCGAACAGCCGGTCCAGCAGCCGACGCAGCCAGTGCCCCTCGCGCGCGGTGACAAAGGACTCGCCGGCGAGTTCCTCGATGGTCACACACGCCCGGCCTGCCAGCGGATGACCGAGCGGCAGCCCCACCCCCACCGGCTCCTCGAACAGCCGCATCGAATCCAGGCCCTCGGCGTGGATCGGTTGCGAGGCGACGCACAGATCGACCTCCTGGGCGCGCAGGCGGCGGGCCATGTCCTCGGGCGGCGACCAGTGGAGCTCGATCTCGACCTCGGGGTGGGCTTTCTTGTACGCGGCCAGCGGCCCGGTGAGCGTCAGGAACGTCTCCGACGCCAGTCGTACCGCGCCCAGGCCCTGGCTGGTGGCCTCGGCGACGGCGCGCCGTCCCGCGTCGAGTTCGCCGAGGGCGCGTTCGACGTGGTCGCGGAAGATTCTGCCGGTGTCGTTGAGCCGGAGCCGGCCGCTGCGGTCGAACAGCGGTACGCCCAGTTCGCCCTCCAGCCGGGCGATGGTGCGGCTCAGCGACGGCTGGGCGATGCGCAGCTCTTCAGCGGCCCTGCTGAGGTGCTCCAGCCGTGCCACCACCAGGAACTGCCTGAGCGAGTTCAGCTCCATCATGACCCTCAAGACATAACGACATAGCAATATTCGCCTTGGACAAGATAACTCCATCAGCATAGCTTCGGAGGCGCAGCAGAGCAGAAACTCCACCGCGAAGAAAGGGCCGAGTCAGCGATGACCACACAACTTCGGCAGGACGAAGCCAGGATCCGCCGACAGGTCGACATGATCGTCGAAGGCCTGCAAAGCAAGGACCTCGCGGCTCTGCGGCACGTCTACGCGACCGATGTCGTGTCCTTCGATATCCAGCCGCCGCTCCAACATGTCGGCCTGGAGGCGAAGCTCCAGAACTGGACGCCCGCCTTCACCCTCTTCGAAACCGTGAACTATGAGGTTCGCGACCTGACACTCACCGTGGGCACGAACATCGCCTTCGGATACGCCTTCGCCCGACTCGGCGGCACGCTGAAGAACGGGACCACGACAAGTGGCATGTGGGTCAGGGTCACGTACTGCTTCCGGAAGATCGACGACGCCTGGCTGATCGCACACGACCAAGTCTCGGTGCCGCTCGACATCGCCGGCGGCAAAGGAGCGGTCGACCTCCAACCTTGACACGGCAGTTCGACCGACACGAGGCAACTGTCCCAGGCGACCGACACCCGACCCACCACCCCCCTCGCCGCGCCCGCGGCAACACATCCATGGAGCAAGCCATGCACGAAACCACCCGTACCGCCCCCGCACTCGCCGCGATTCCGGGCTATCTGGCCGGCACGTGGAAGGCCGACCCAGTGCACTCCGAGATCGCCTTCTCCGCGCGCCTCCTCACGATCAGCAAGACCCGTGGGCGCTTCACCGCCCACGACATCACGCTCATCACGGACGAGGACCCCCTGCGCTCGTCGGTCACCGCGACGATCGACCTCGCGTCCATCGACACCGGCAACGAAAAGCGCGACCACCACCTCCGCGCCGCCGAATACCTCGACGTCGACAACCACCCCACGATGAACTACCGCTCGACCGGGGTCCGCCAGACCGGCGACGGTTGGGCGGTCGACGGCGAGCTGACCCTGCACGGCGTCACACGGCAGGTACCGCTCACCCTCAAGGTGAACGGGTCCCAACCGGACCGGCGAGGTGCGCAGCGGGCAAGCTTCTCCGCGACCGCAGCCATCAAACGCCGCGACTTCGGCATCGACGCCGGCGGCCGCACGATCAGCAACAGGGTGTCGATCACCCTCGACATCCAGGCCGTTCTGCAGAGGTGAGCACCGGGACTGGCGGCCGCCCCGCCCCATCGACCGACCATGTGGTGTTCCGGTCCCGCCGTTCGATCAAGCTGGATCGGGACACCCCGCCACCCTTCACACCGTGCCCACCGAAAAAACCCCGCCATGCCTGTCGATCCCGGCATATCGTGCCGGCCAAGGCCTCAGCCGTGCGCCGCGTTCGGGGGGCTCCGGGGCTTCCGCGGTCGTGGCGACCAGGGACTACTGCTTGAGCAGCGATACCGCCTGGGAGAGGGCCGGGTCCTTGCCTGTGGAGACGTCCGTCGCGGTCAGCGGCGCGTAGATGTCCGGGGGCACGCCGATGCCGTCGACGATCTCGCCGTTGGCGCCAATGGCGCGTTGCGAAGGGAAGCGGATCGCGCTGGTGTTGTCGTTAAGCGTGTATAGCCGGGCGGGGCCGGAGTTCACGCCCGCGGTGCGGGTCCCGATCAGGGTGCCCAGGTGCAGGTCCTTGACGCCTGTCGCGAACGCCTCGCATGCCGAAGCGCAGCCGTCGTCGGTGAGGGTGACCATGGGCAGGTGCAGCAGCGGGGTGTTGTCGTCGACGCGCTGGGGGTCGCAGCGGCCGTTGGCGTCGCAGAAGGAGAGCACCGTCGCGTCGTGGACGAAGGCACCCAGCAGTACGTTGCCTTCGTCGGCGACGCCGCCGCGGTTGCCGCGCACGTCGAAGATCACGCCAGTGAGCTTCGTGGTCGCCTGGAGATCGGTGATGGCCTTGAGGATCTCCTGGGCGACGCCCGGGGAGAAGGCGTCGAAGCGGATGCGGGCGATGCCGCCGTCCAACACCGTGGCGTCGACGTGCGACTGGGGCGGTGCGGGCAACTCCCCAGGGGGGACCGTCAGTTGCCGCGTCTCACCGGTCGCGGGACGGCGTATCGCCAGCGTCACCGGGGTGCGTTGCGGAGCAGGCGGACGCAGCAGGTCCAGGACTCCCGGGTTGAGCTTGCCGCTGGTGAAGGCCGGGACACCGTTCACCGACTCGATGACATCGCCGGGTGCGAGTCCGGCCGCCGCGGCGGGGCCGCCCGGGGCGACCGAGGTGGCGAACAGCGGTCCGGTGAAGTCGGGCGCGGTCTCGGCTCGCGGCAATGCGTAGTTCAGGCTGACGCCGAGGCCCCACCGGGGAGCGCCCTGCCCCGGGGCGACGCCGGACGCCTGGTAGGCGGCGTGGTTGTCGTGGAGGGCGGCGAGCATGCCCTGGATCGCGACGACGGCGAGGGACGAGCGCAGCGCCTGGTCGTCCGGTACCGCGTCCAGTACCTCTTGGAGGCGCTTGGCGAAGCGCGCCCAGTCCTTGTCGCGGTGGCCGGTCAGGGCGGGCAGCACGGCGTTCGGCTGGTCGACACCGCGCTTGCGCAGTTCGCGGACGACGGCCTGGAAGGCGTACTGGAGCAGCGTGCGGTCGTCGAGCCGGGAGCCGCCGTAGTAGTTGTCGAACAGGCAGTAGTACGCCTGCTGCACGGTGGTGACGGACGTCGGGACCGGCGCCTGCGCGGGCGGCTGGGGCCGGTTCGGGTCCTGCGCGACACAGGCAGCGGGCCGGCCCGCCGAGTCGGCCGAGGCGGTGATGTCCGGCACGACAATGCTCCCGGCGACCAGGCCGCCGGCCAGTACGGTCACACCTGTTGCGGCCAGCACGCGCCGCTTTCGAGTCAGTGCCCGTCGGCGGTCGCCGCGCCGTCGGCTGATCGGCCCGGGCGCTGACGTCGGGTCCTGGCGCGGTCCGCCGTCGGCTTCCGTGGTTGCTCCTGCGTCGGCCTCGGTCGGTGCGTCGGTGGTGGGCATGTCGTTGCTCATGTGGGCTGCTCCCGAACTCGCGTCAGTCCTGCGATCGCGGCGGCACCGCTGTCGGTGCGTCGGCCGCGCTGACGGATGTTCTACCGAGCGGGCGGTTTCACGGCGGTTTCGTCGACGCCGTGGGGAAGCTGACGGTGACCACCAGGCCGCCGCCGGCCCGCGCGACGGCGGTAAGCGTGGCGTCGTGGGCGGAGGCGATCGCCGCGACGATGGACAGACCCAGGCCGAGGCCCGGGGAGTCGGCGGTGCGCACGTTGCGGGCCGGACGGGTCGCGTCGAGGCGTTGGAACGGCTGGATGATCCGTTCGAGGGCGTCCGCGGGTACGACCGGGCCGGTGTTGGCCACGGTGACCACGGCACGACCGCTCTCGGTGGCGGTGCCGATGTCGACGTGTCCGCCAGGCGTGTTGTAGCGGATCGCGTTGTCGAGCAGGTTGGTGACCAACCGTTCGACGAGTGCCCGATGACCTGTGGTGACGGCCGCGCCGGTCGACGGGCGCACCGTGACGTGCCGCTCCGCCGCGTCCGTGCCGCACCCGGTGATGCTCTCCTCGACGAGCCTGGCCAGGTCGACGGGGTGGCGCACGTCGATGCCCGCGTGACCGCGGGCGAGGGTGAGCAGCGCTTCGATGAGCCGTTCCTGCTGCTCCCCCGCAGCGAGTATCCGCTCGTGGGCGGCACGCAGGGACGCGACACTCGGCTCCGGATCGGCCAGCGCGACCTGGCCCAGCGCGCGTTGCCGGGCCAGCGGCGTACGCAGCTCGTGGGAGGCGTTGGCGACGAACTGCCGCTGTGCCTGGAAGGAACCTTCGAGCCGGGCCAGCAAGGCGTCGAACGTGTCGCCCAGCTCCCGCAGTTCGTCCCGTGGTCCGTCCAGGGCAAGGCGCCGTTGCAGGCTGGTGGCCGAGATGTCCCGTGCGGTGGAGGTGATGGTCCGCAGCGGGCGCAGGATGCGACCGGCCACCACCCAGCCGAGCAGCACGGACGTCAGCGCCATCAGCCCCAACGCGAATCCGGACTGTACAAGCAGGGTGTGCAGCATGGCGGACTTCTGGTGGTCCACGCTCCGCCGGACCTCCTGCTGAAGGGAGTCCACGGCGGCCTGGTCGCCGGGCCCGGCGTTCGGCGGCGCCCCGTCGCCGGGCGCAGGAGCGCCCACTGTCACCGCACGCTTGACCACAGCGGGCGGACGGTCAAGAGCGCCGGCCACCAGCGCGTACGTGACCGCCAACAGCGCCGCACCGCACACCAGGAACAGCCCGCCGTACAGGGCGGTCAGCCGCAACCGCACGGTGCGGCGAGGCCGCCCGGGGCGCACGATCCGGGCGGTGAGGCGACCGGGCCCCCACCGAAGAACCGTCCGGGGGATCAGCCGAACGACTCGCCCTGCCACCCCGCTCAGGCGACTTCTCCGAGCATCCGGTACCCCCGGCCGGCCACGGTTTCGATGACCGTCGGCGCCCCGAGCTTGGCCCGCAACCGGCTCATGGTGATCTTCACCGCGCTGGTGAAGGGGTCAGCCGTCTCGTCCCAGACACGTTCGAGCAGTTCCTCGGCGGAGACCGCGCGGCCCCCGGCGGCCAGGAGAAGTTCGAGCACGCCGAACTCCTTGGGGGTGAGCGCCAGCGGCCGCCCGGCCCGCACAGCGGTGCGCCGGGCGGTGTCGACGACCAAGTCGCCGTACCGGACCGAGGGCGGGACGGCCGGATGGGAGCGGCGGGCCAGCGCGGTGATTCGGGCGACAAGCACCGGGAAGTCGAAGGGCTTCGGCAGGTAGTCGTCTGCCCCGAGGCCCAGCCCGTCCACGATGTCGTCCGCCGTGGCCGCGGCGGTCAGCATCAGCACACGGCTGCGGCCACCAGCAGCGATCAGCGCCGCACAGACATCGTCACCGTGTGTGCCAGGCAGGTCTCGGTCCAGCACCACGACGTCGTACGCATCGCGGTCGGGCCCCAACACCTTTTCCAGCGCCGCCTCTCCATCGAACGCCAGATCGACGGCCATCTGCGCACGCCGCAGACCCACCGCCACGACCTGCGCCATCTCCTCATCGTCCTCAACCACAAGCACTCGCATCGCCCGTCACCACCCCGTTCGGCGACCCCGCGTCCCGCAGCTTAGCCGGGCCGTCGATGCGCACCGGGCCAGGTCGCGTAGCCTTCCTGGCCGCACCACATGGGTATGCCAGCGTCATCTTGAAGGGGTGTGTCAACTCAACGGCTGTCTGGGTCTGTCCAGCCAACGGCTCTTCCAACATTTTCGTAGGCGCTGATCGCCTCAACTCACCTATTTTGTGGGCTGGTTGGTGTCAGGCTGGTGGTGTGTGTTGCCGTCGTGGAGGACCTGCTGCCGCAGCTGGCCGCGGTGCAGGTCGAGCGTCTGGAGGCCGGCGGGGACCTGCTGCGGATCACGGCGCGGACCAGGGATGACACTGCGTCGGCGTGTCCGGCGTGCGGGCAGGTGTCCGGCTGGGTGCACTCGCGTTACGTGCGGCACGTCGCGGACGAGGCGGTGGGCGGTCGCGCGGTCGTGATCGACTTATCGGTGCGCCGCCTGTACTGCGAGAACCCCGCCTGCGCGAAGACCACCTTCGCCGAGCAGGTCCCGGGACTCACCGAGCGTTACCAGCGCCGCACACCGGCCCTGCAGGAGGTGGTGGACGCGGTCGCCGTGGCACTGGCCGGGTCGGCCGGAGCCCGCCTGCTCGGTGTGCTGGCTGTCCCGGGCGAGCGTGCTGAACTGCCTGATGCGGAACACGCCACCCGCCCGGCAAATCCCCGGAGTGCTGGGCGTCGACGAGTTCGCCCTGCGCAAGGGCCACCGCTACGCCACCGTCCTGACCGACGCCGAGCCCGGCGAGACGATCGAGGTACTGCCGGACCGCAGGATGCAGACGGTCACCGCCTGGCTGAGGACCCACCCCGGCATCGAGGCCGTCTGCCGGGACGGGCCGGGGGCTTCGCCCAGGCCGTCACCGACGCCGACCCCGCGATCGTGCACGTCATGGACCGCTGGCACCTGTGGCACGACCTGGCCGAGGCGGTCTGCAAGGAAGTCGGCTCCCACAGCACCTGCTGGGCCAAGGCCGACCCGCCCCTGCGCGACGGCACGCGCGCGCAGACCACCCACGAGCGGTGGCAGCAAGTCCACCGGCTGCTCGACGCCGGCGTCGGCCTGCTCGAATGCTCCCGCCGACTGGGCCTCGCCCTCAACACCGTCAAGCGCTACGCCCGCCACAGCCAACCAGAGCGCTGGTCCAGGCACCGCAGTACCGGGCCTGCCTGGTCGACCCCTATCGCGACCACCTGCGCCGGCGCCGGGCCGAGAACCCCGCGGTGCCGGTCACCCACCTCCTACGCGAGATCCGCGAGTTGGGCTACACCGGCAGCGCGAACCTCCTGGTCCGCTACATCAACCAGGGCCGCGTCGAAGCCGACCATGCGGCCCTCTCCCCGCGCCGGGCCGCCCGCCTCCTGCTCACCCACCCCGCCCACCTGCGCGAAGCGAACCAGGTGTTATGCGACCAGCTCGCCGGATCCTGCCCGGAGATGAACGCACTGGCCGCCTCCGTGCGCGACTTCGCCGTTCCGCTGACCCCGGACGACGCCAACAGCGAGGCACTGACCGACTGGATGGCCCAAGTCCGGGCAGCGGACCTGCCCTTCCTGCATTCGTACGCCACCGGCCTCGAACGCGACCGCGCGGCCGTCGACGCCGCCCTGACCCTGCCCTGGCACAACGGCCGCACCGAAGGCGTCAACAACAAGATCGTTATGTGGAATCAGGGGTCTATCAGGTAGTTGGTGTACGGGTCTTCGTTTGGTCTAGCGGGTGGCGGTGGGCTGGTTGGCCTACCGCCGTCCGGCGGACAGGCGTCCGTCGAATGCCACGTCGAAGGCGTTCATCGCGCCTTTCCAGCGGTTGTTCCAGCGTTTGCGGCCGCGCCCGGTGGGGTCGAGCGCGAGCGTCGCGAGGTAGAGGCGTTTGAGGGCTGCGGTCTCGTTGGGGAAGTGGCCGGAGGCGTTGACGACGCGGCGGTAGCGCGCGTTGAGCGACTCGATGGCGTTGGTGGTGGAGATGACGGTGCGGATCTCGGGGTCGAAGGCCAGGAACGGGGTGAACTCGGCCCAGGCGTTCTCCCAGAGTTTGACGACGGCCGGATAGCGGGTGCCCCAGATATCGGTGAACTCGACGAGCCGTTCCAGCGCGGCGGTTTCGTTCGCCGCGGTGTAGACGGGCTTGAGGTCTCTCGCCAACGCCGCCCAGTCCTTGCGGGACGCGTAGCGGAAGGAGTTCCGCAGGAGGTGGACCACGCAGGTCTGGACGACGGTGCGGGGCCAGACGTTCGCGACCGCGTCGGGCAGGCCGGTCAACCCGTCGCAGACCAGGATCAGGCAGTCGGCGACGCCGCGGTTCTTGATCTCGGTCAGGACCTGCTGCCAGAAGCGGGCGCCCTCGCCGCCGGGGCCGGCCCACAAACCGAGGATGTCGCGGTAGCCGTCGGCGGTCACGCCGAGGACGACGTAGACGGGCCGGTTCGCGACCTGGCCGTCGCGGATCTTCACGTTCACCGCGTCGACGAACAGCACCGGGTAGACCGGGTCGAGGGGACGCGTGCGCCAGTCGGCCATCCCGTCCAAGGCCTGGTCGGTGATGGTGGACACGGTCTCCTTCGAGGTGGTCACCCCGTAGACCTCGGCCAGGTGCGCGACGACCTCGCCGGTCGTCAGGCCCTTCGCGGTCAGCGAGATCACCAGGTCGTCGAGGCCGTCGGTGCGTCGCTGGTGCTTCGGCACGATGCTCGGCCTGAAGGTGCCCGCGCGGTCCCGCGGGACGTCGATGGTGACCGGGCCGGCCTCGGTCAGGACGGTCTTGGGGCGGTACCCGTTGCGGGCGTTCCCGCCCTTGCGCGCCGACCGGCCCGCCGCCGCGGTCGCCCCGAGCCCTTGGCGCATTCGGCTACGACGCTTGGCCTCGACCGGGGTGCACGGCGTTGCTCAGGGAGCCGCCGTAGCCGTCGGCACAGCCGCGGCGACAGGTACGGCCTGGTGGATCCGGCACCTGTGACCCCAACGGCAGGACCGCGGTGGACCGGCACCTATCCCGAATCGCCAGCCCGTCCCGTGCCGCGGCGGACTCGATAACGGCGACGGCATCGCGAAGGCGGGTCACCACCCAGTTGCCGCAACCGGGAGTTCTGCGTGCTCGCTCATAGGATCGCGGATGAGCCAGTCCTTAAGGTTTCGGTCGGCATGCCGATCGCGAGGGTTTCGTGGGCGATGCCGCGCTTCAGGTCCGCGAAACACGGTCGCGTCCACAACACAAGTGTTGATCCAGGTTTGCTCGTAGCCGGATCTCCGCCCCGAAGGAAGCGCCGCGTCGAGGCGTATGACGGCCTCACCGTGACCGCGCGACAGCGCACGCTCCCGGCGCCCGCGACTCGCGGGCGGCGCACGTGTCGCTTGCCTCAGCGTGGTGAGAGGCGCCATGTTGCCGAGATTGCCTCCACGCGCTGTGGCCACCTAACCAGCCCGGAGCGACGATCGGAGGACGTGGATCCGCAATCGGTCTTCGACCCGAAGGAGACCCGAACTGGCATGGACGCCTCGGGGGAAGCACCCGCACCGGGAACCGTGCTGGCAGCCTGGGCGACGCAGTCCAACAACAGGTCTGCGGCGCACCCGAGTTCGGCAGGTACACGATTCGCCTTCTACGGGCGGGTCTCCACCGAGGACCACCAGGACCCGGCGACATCGAAGGCGTGGCAGCTGTTGCGCGCGCAGGCGCTGACGTCGGGCCACGGCCGCGTTGTCGCGGAGTTCTTCGACGTCGGGCACAGCCGCTTACTCCCCTGGGCCCGCAGACCGGACGCCGCGGCATTGATTGCGGCACTTGCGGATCCCGACCGCAGTTTTGATGCGATCGTCATCGGGTCAAGCGAACGAGCCTTCTACGGACAGCAGTTCGCGACGATGGCGCCCCTTTTCGCCCATTACGGCGTGGCCATGTGGGTGCCCGAACTCGGCGGCGAGGTCGACCCGAGCCTGACAGCCCACGACGAGCTCATGGTCCTGCTCGGTATCCTGTCCAAACGCGAGGTCGCGCGAGCCCGCATGCGAGCGCGGACATCGATGACCGTGCAAGCCCGGGACCACGGCCGCTACTTGGGAGGCCGGCCTCCGTACGGCTACCGCCTCGTCGACGCCGGGCCGCACCCGAACCGCGCCCTCGGCCGCCGCGGCGTCCGCCTCCAGCGTTTGGACATCGACCCGACGAACGGACCGGTCGTCACCTGGATGTTCCAACAGCGCCTCGCCGGCCGCAGCATGGCCCGCATCACCCGCGCGCTCAACGACATGAAGGTCCCGTGCCCGTCCGCTGCCGACCGCGCACGCAACCCGCACCGCACCGCCGGAGCGTGGACGCTCCCCGCGGTGCGCGCTGTGCTGGGCAACCCGCGCTACACCGGCCGCCAGGTCTGGAACCGGCAACGCACCGACCACGACCTCATCGACCCCGACAACACCACCCTCGGCCACCGCGACGTCCAACGACGCAACACCCCCGACGAGTGGGTGATCTCCGAGAAACCCGCACCCCGGCCCTGGTCAGTGAGGCCGACTTCGTCGCCGCGCAGAACATCCGCGTCGGCAAGAGCGCACCCGAGCACCGCTATCAGCTCGCCGGGATACTGCGCTGTGGGCGCTGCCGACGCCGCATGGAGTCCTGCTGGTCCAACGGCCACGCCGCCTACCGCTGCCGACACGGCCACACGAGCGCCACGCCCCGCAACGCGAACCGGATGCCGAACGCGTACGTCCGCGAAGACGCGATCCTCGCCCACCTGCCAGCGCTTCACCTGGTGCTCACCGGCGAAGACACCGCACCGGATCCCGCGGGTGCGCTCGCACGGCTCCGCACGGACGGCATCGAGCTGATCTACGACCAGACCAATCGCACCGTGACCGCCGGCACCGAGAAGAAAGAGAGGATCGCCATCGGTCGATGAACCCCCAGCGCGACCGGCACCGGACGGCCGGTCAGAGCGCGACCGACGACCAACCCCAATCGAAGGAGAGGATCGCAGAGACCAACCCGGGAAACGACGAACACCCGCCTTGGCCGAGGCCAAACGCGGGTGCCGATCGATGCTGCCCTGAATCATGCCGTTATGGGGCAATTGTGTGTCCGAGGGGGGACTTGAACACTACACACATGCCATGTCGCAAGGCGCGCAGCAGATTGCGGTGCTGTGATGTCGACGGCAAGCGCAGCCCCGATGCGCCGAGTTGGTAACACCCGAGATCCCCGGGCCTCCGCAGTTCGCGCCGTCACCCTGATCATGGGCGCCGTCGCCGGCCTCACCTTCCTGTTCGGTTTCGGCAACGTCTGGGCACTCGCCCTACGCCTCGGCGTACTTCCCTGGGTCGCACCCCTGGTCGCCCCGGCCGTGGACCTGTCGATCCTGGGGCTCCTGCTCGCGATCCGGCGGCTCGTACTCGACGGCGCCGACGCCACGGTGATCCGGCCGGCGCGACGGCTGCTGGTGTTCTCCAGCGTCATGACTCTCGCGCTGAACGTCGCCGAGCCACTGATCACCCAGCACTACGGCCGCGCAGCGTTCGACGCCGTCGGACCACTACTGCTCATCGGCTGGGCCGAGGTGGGCCCCGGTCTCTTGGAAATGCTGAATCGCCACCCAGACCGCGAGGGATGGACGTGCAACGGCACCGCTGCGCATCAAGCGCATCACGACAAGGATCTACGCAAGGACGGGCAACGGACGGCTGCGGTGCCTCTTCAACCGGTTCTGCAAGCTGACGCCGACTCCCCGGAGGACACACTGCTTGCGCTTGCAAAGGCTGCTGATCAGCGGCACTGGGAGGTGCACCGGCGTCCGATCTCAGCCGAGAATCTGCGCAAGGAGCTTCGTGTCGGCGCCTATCGATCACGGCAACTGGTGGCGATGCTCAGGGAAGGACAGTTGCCCTCTCGGAGCCGGACAGCAACGGGCGTTGAGTTGGCGAACGAGGTACGCGTATCGAGGGAAACCCAGAGTCGAGAGACGGCTCCCAGCGGTCGGTGACCTCGACGAACGGCCGCAGTGGCGACTCGGGCCCCCAAAGGGACCGGCGCGGCCGGGCCGAAGCTCCCGGCCGAAGCCGTCGCAAGATTCCCGCCGGTCCAGCAGATCAACAACCAGAAAGTGGCTGTGACGGCCCCATCGTGGACCGCTGATGACCACGACGGCTCCGGGCGCCGGGTGGCCTCCAGGCGCAGTCCAAGCAGCGCCAGGTATCCGGCGCGGAAGGCGCTGACCCGCTCCACAAGCTCACGCATCAGCATGGCGTAGGTTCGGCAGGCGCCGGCAATCACCACCGAGGGCACCCGCTTCGACACCGTTCTCGAAGGGCGGGACTCGTACCAGGTCGGGGTCGACGCCGGTGCCACTGACGCCTTCCCGCACCTGCGCCACCTGGTGTTCTTTTGCACGTTGGCCGAGAGCCCGGACCGGCCTTCGAACTGGTCATCGGCGACCCGATCGCCAAAGTTTGGGAATTGAAGCGGCGGGGCGGCAAGGACATCCGGCTGATCGGGGGCGGCGAACTGGCCGGCGCCCTGTACTCGGAGATCGACCGGCTCGTCGTTAAGGTTGGCCCGCTGACCATCGGCACGGAATTCCGCTGTTCGGCCGCGGCGCGAGGTTCGATCCGCGCCCGTGGCGGCTGACCGAGCACACCGTCCTGGGCAGCGGTGCGGTCTTCCTCACCTGCACGCGCGACTCGGCCAGGTGGGGGTTGTTCGGTCCCGACCACAGCGATGGAGCAGTTGTTCGACCCGCCAGCGGCTGTGCGGCGAGCATGCGGGGGCACCTCACCGGCCGCCCGGGGCACGTGCCCCGGACCGTCCCCGGCGCGCCTGTACTCCCGTCGTCGTACGCTCCGGCCCCGCAGCCGCCCTAGGGTGATCCGCGTGACCGGTTCGTTCCGCTTCGGCGGCCTTGCGCGGCCGCTGTCGCCGCAGGTCACGGACCTCCTGGTGACAGCGGTGGTCGGGGTGCTCACCGGCGCAGACGCGGCGGTCAACGACGACGGCCACCGGCAGGCTGACGAGGTGACGTGGCTGCTGTTCGCGGTGTCGGTCGCCGCGTTGACCGTGCGGAGCCGGTGGCCGGTCGCGGTCGCGGTGGTGACCGGGGCGGCGGGTGCCGGGTGGGCGCTGTACGGGCACATCGGAGAGCTGCTCAACCTGCCGGTCATGGTCGCGTTGTACGCCGTGGCCGTGCGGGGGTACCGGCGGCGGACGATGTGGACGGCCCTGATCGCGGCGACCGTGTCGGGCGTGGTGTCGCTGATCGCGGGGCTTGATGTGGCGCAGCCGCGCGGCGCGCCGGTCCTGGAGATGTTGTGGCCGCTGGTTCCCTTGCTGCTGGGCGAAGTGGTCCGCAATCACCGGGAGTTGACGCAGGAGTACGCACAGCGGGCGGTGCGTGCCGAGGCCGAGCGCGAACGCGAGGCGCGGCGCCGCGTG
Source organism: Yinghuangia sp. YIM S10712 (assembly GCF_051388935.1). NCBI lineage: Bacteria > Bacillati > Actinomycetota > Actinomycetes > Kitasatosporales > Streptomycetaceae > Yinghuangia > Yinghuangia sp. YIM S10712. The sequence goes on along the minus strand of NZ_JBPKBI010000010.1, from coordinate 121,625 downwards.
CAGGAGGAGAGGGTGCGGATCGCGCGGGAGTTGCACGACGTGATCGCGCACACCGTGTCCGCGATGACGGTCCAGGCCGGCGTCGCGTTGGACGCGCTCGATGTGCGGCCCGACCTCGCGCGCGACGCGCTGCGGCAGGTGCGGGCGTCCGGCAAGGAGGCGGTCCGTGAGCTGCGGGCGACGGTGGGGGTGTTGCGCGGGCCTGCGGACGCCACCGGCTCGGGGGAGGCCGATACCGCCCCGGCTCCGCGGTTGGGTGAATTGCCGGAGCTGGTCCGCCGGATCGCTGTCCCGGGGCTGCGGGTGTCGTGTCATGTGGACGCGGTGGACGGGGAGTTGCCGTATCTGACGGAGTCGGCTGCGTACCGGATCGTGCAAGAGGCGATGACGAACGTGATCAAGCACGCGGGAGCGCGCCACGTCGCGGTGTCGGTGGCGGTCGTCGGGGACCGCCTCGATGTCGAGGTGGCCGACGACGGGGACGGCGGTTCGGCGGGCGGCGTGTCGGCCGGCGAGGCGGTCGGCGACGCGAACGGGTACGGGCTGCTCGGCATGCGCGAGCGGGCCGCCGCTGTGGGGGGCACGCTGGCTGCCGGGCCGATCGCGGGCGGTGGCTGGCGCGTCCACGCGTCGATTCCGCTGACAGACGAAAGGAACACACCTTGATCAGAGTGCTGCTCGCGGATGACCAGGCGGTGGTCCGGGCCGGTTTCCGGGCGCTGATGGAGCTGTCCGGCGACATGAGTGTCGTCGCCGAGGCGGCCGACGGCCTCCAGGCGGTCGAACTCGCCCGCAGCACACGGCCGGACGTGGTGCTGATGGACGTCCGGATGCCGCGCGAGGACGGTCTCGCGGCGACCCGCCGGATCGCGGCGGATCCCGGGCTGGCGGATGTGCGGGTGCTGGTGGTGACCACCTACGAGGTCGACGAGTATGTGTTCGAGGCACTGCGTGCGGGGGCGGCCGGGTTCGTGCTGAAGGACATCGAGCCGGACGAATTGCGCACGGCCGTACGCACGGTCGCGGCCGGTCAGAGCCTGCTCGCACCCGGGGTGACACGGCGGGTGATCGAGGAGTTCGCGCGGCTCGGCTCCCCGGGTGCGGCGGCTGCGGAGCGGCTGGCGCCCCTGACCGACCGCGAGCGCGAGGTGCTGGCGGCAGTGGGCCGGGGGCTGTCCAACGACGAGATCGGCGCGGCGCTGCACATGAGCCCGTTGACGGCGAAGACGCACGTCAGCCGGGCGATGATGAAGCTCGGCGCGAGGGACCGCGCGCAACTTGTGGTGATCGCGTACGAGACCGGCTTGGTACGCGCGGGAAGCTGAGGGCGGTCGGTCGGCGGCTCGGAGTAGGGCCACTACGACGAACGGAGCAGTCGCCGACTCGCGAGGGCGGATTCCCGGACCGTCGCGCGTCCGTAGCGTCGGTCACATGATCGAACTACACGACCTCACGAAACGCTACGGGGACCGCACCGCCGTCGACGGGCTGTCCTGCACCGTCCCGCCCGGCCAGGTCACGGGATTCCTCGGGCCGAACGGCGCGGGCAAGTCGACCACCATGCGCATGATCCTCGGCCTCGCCGAGCCGAGCGCGGGCGAGGCGACCGTCTGCGGACGCCCGTACCGCGAGCTGGCCGCGCCGCTGCGCGAAGTCGGCTCGCTGCTGGACGCGAAGGCCGTGCACGGCGGCCGTACCGTCCGCGGGCATCTGCTCGGTCTCGCCCGCAGCAACGCGCTGGGACGCCGCCGCGTGGATGCGGTGCTGGCGGACGTCGGCCTGACCACAGTCGCCGGCAAGCGCACGAAGAGCCTGTCGCTGGGGATGGCGCAGCGGCTCGGTCTGGCGGCTGCGCTGCTCGGGAACCCCCGGGTGCTGATCCTCGACGAACCCGTCAACGGGCTCGACACCGAAGGCATCAGGTGGCTTCGAGATCTTCTGAAGTCCCTTGCGGCGGAAGGCCGGACGGTCCTCCTGTCGAGCCACCTGATGAGTGAAATGGAGCTGACCGCCGACCACTTGATCGTGATCGGTCGCGGCAGGCTGATCGCCGACACCAGTATGCGCGCGTTCATCGAGGCGCATTCCGGCGGCGCGACGTTCGTCCGCACCTCGGACGCCGACGCCGGCCGTCTGCGCGGCGCCTTGGAGGCGCAGGGCGCGACGGTACGCCTGCACGCGCGCGGTGGCTGGCGGGTCGACGGCGTGGACGCCGCACGCATCGGCGAGACGGCCCGCGCGCAGGACATCGCGGTACACGAACTCACGCCGCTTCTCTCCTCGTTGGAGGACGTCTACACGCGGATGACGCGGAGCGCGGTCGAGTACCGGGGCGTGGGCGCGGCCGACGACACAGCGGATGCCGACGAGATCGCGAAGGAGTTTGTCCGATGACGACGATGACGACGATGACCCCCGGTTTCCGGGAGGCGCTGGCATACGAGTGGACGAAGTTCACCGGCCTGCGCTCGACGATGTGGACCACGGCCGCCATCGGCTTGCTGACCGTCCTGGGTGCGGTCTTCGTCGGTGCCACGGGCAGCCTTCAGGACGACGACACGGTGCTCGGGGGCAGCCTGAGCCTGAGCGTCGTGTCCCTCATGATCGCGGGAGTGGTCGGCGCGCTCACGGTGTGCGGCGAGTACTCCAGCGGCAGCATCGGGGTGACGCTCGCCGCCGTTCCGCGCCGGGGGCGGGTGCTGGCGGCCAAGGCGGCGCTTGTGGTGGGGGTGCTCTACCCGCTCGCGCTGGCCACGTGCGCAGGGGCGTACCTCGTCGGCGACGCGGTGCTTCCCGAGGGGAGGCACCCGCAGGGAGACGCGTTCCCCGCACTGTTCGGGATCGCCGGGGTCTTCGCCGTCGCGGGGGTCTTGGGCCTGGCCGTCGGTGTGCTCCTGCGGCACGCGGCCGGGGCCGTGGCCGCCGTGGTGGGCGTGATGCTGCTGCCGTCGCTGCTCGCACCCCTGTTGGGCGGCGCCGAGCCGTGGGTCGCGGGGGCGACGCCGACCGCCGCGCTGGAGAAGCTGACCCAGACATCCGACGCCGACCCTGAAGCCCTGGGCAGCCTCGGCGCCTGGCCTTCCCTGGCCCTGGTGGCGGCGTACACCTCGGCGCTCGCGGCGGTCGCCGCGTGGCGGCTGCAGCGCCGCGACACGTGACCGATCGCCCGGACATGCGCATTTCCGGGGCTTCCCGACATCCATCCGCCGAAGACTTGGGCCTCCACCCCACCCGGTCGGCAACTCCGGTCTCTCAAGCGGGAGGTGCCGACCCGTTGCGGCGTCCGGCGGTTCGTCCGCGCAAGTTCGCCACCACTCGCGTTCTCCACCAGAGTGCCCGCAAACGGGCCCGTACCCGAACGGGCCGATCCTGTGGCTTCTTCCAGCCGCTTCCCGGTGGGCGACGGTCGCACCAACGGGCCGTCGAACAGCGCGATTTCGCCTGCGGTCGACTCGAAGGTGGTACGTGTGCTTGCTCGCGGCGTCCGAGGCGGCGGACCACTGCGTCCGTCCGTCGTCGCCAGCGAGGACTTCGAGGACAAGGAAGAGGTCATCGCCGTTACCCTGCGCGCCCGTGTGGAGGCGGTGCTGGCCACCTCGTCCGGGACGCCCAATTGAGTACGGAACCGCGTAGGAAAATGTGCGGACCTTGATCGAGTACGGGCTGGCCACCTTGAACAGGGTTCTCCCCGTGTTCGCCGGCGTGTTTGGCCACCCGAAGGTGCTGGCGCGGTTCCACGAGTTGGCCGGCCACAGCGGAGGAGTCCTCGGCGGCGGGGGCCTCCCGATTACGTTCGCCGCCTACCTTGGCGGCGAGCAGGAGCTTGGGCGCGTCCGATCGGATGTGAATCCCGAAGCGACCGCCAGCCTTGTTGTCGGAGCCTGCCACGACGTGACGCTGCCCCGCCTGTTCCACGGAGTCCCCGGCAACGACATTGCGGTCCCCACCGGGTTCGTGGACGGACTCGTCACCATCCTGCACGGCATCGCGCCGCGTCCCTGAGCCCGGGCGCCCGCAGTCAGTCGAGCAAGAGGCCGAACAGGTCGCGTAGCCGCCGAAGCGGTACGGGTGATGCGGGGGCCTCGTGCAAGGCCCATCCGGTGGCCGTGCGTTGCATCTTGCCCACAGGCGAGGTGGTTCCCGGTTCCGGCATGAGGAAGTGCTCGACCTGTACGGAGCCTGTGCGGCCGGTTGCCACGTCCCGCACCCGCAACGCCGTCGTTTCCATCGCATTCGTCCTCGGAGTGTCCGCTGCAGTGGGCACGGCCAGAAGAAGAACTGTCTCCAGCAATGGCGGAGCCACTGCGAGAGTCACCGTGACCGTTCCGTTGCGGACCACGCGCGCGAGGCCGTTCGGCATCTCCACACGCCACCCCAGGGTGTGGTGGGCCGGGGACAGGGCTCGCATGGCGGCGTCGCAGGCAACGGCTGCCAGGAAGCACTTCGGCACCCCAACCAGTTCGAGCGACACGGCCGGAGACGGCTTGCCGGCGGCCGTCACCAACGACATTCCGGCGCTCTGCGTGCCGGCCCCTGGGATGGTTGGGACAGAAGCCGCCTGAGCCGAACCTGCATCGGCGGTGGCGGAAGGATCCGCTTGTGGCTTGCCTGGCTACCGAGCGCTGCAACGGAATTCCGGCTGACGGCGGACGCGGGGAACTCGTGGCATCAAAACACTCGGTTTCGGGTCGGGCGGCGGATTCCGCGGCCCGACC